>NZ_JBBCYH010000013.1:0-212698 GCF_037144955.1 Paenibacillus sp. USHLN196
ATCGACGAGCAGTTTAATTAAGAAAATAATCCCCTCAATATAACCGAGGGGATATTGAATACTAATGATTTTGTTTTTTTAGTCTGTCTACTTGACAGGGAGCACTTCAGTCTGTTAGGTTGGGCTAATCGTATTTGAACTGCCTTCATTGTCTGCCTACTTCTCAACATGCAATTGAAATCCGGACTGCTCAGCCTGTACCTCGAGCATCAGATCGCGTACCCGGTCTGCTTCATTCCCCAGTCGTTCTTGGCTGATTCGGTAGTTGGTCCATTTTAGCTCTAGTGGAAGTTTAATCGCACCTGTCAGGCAATCCCACAAGGCGTCGAGATTACCGCCATAAAAATCCGGCAGATGCAGCTTAGCCTTTAATTGCTGATGAAGTTCAGCGCTACTAGCAAATTCTTGTCCATCCAGAATCACAATATTCATGGCTGTTCCTTCCTTTATTTCATCCGTGTAAATGATGCATAGTGGTCTGTCGTTTTGTAGATGAGTCCATCATTGGAGTACACGATCCGATCCGAATTACGGAAACCGGAAGTATAGTTGATATCCGCTTCACGCCATGTACGTCCGCTTGCTGCGGGCAGAAGACCCTCCCGATTACCGAATGTGTCTCCGCCGATGCTTTTCCCGGGAGCGACGACAGCCAAGTTTCCTTTTGACGCTACCCAGCCGAGTCCTGTTGCCTGTGATTTGGTAATAAAGTTACATGGTAACGTTCCGTTTGCACTCAAATAGTTTGCTACACCCGTAAACGTATTGATAATGGTACATGTTGCAGCAGATGCCTTCTGCTGTCCGACTGGAGTGAACTGTGAACCTGTGAGGAAAACAAACGTTAGCAACAATGCCAGTAATGCGGTGGATATCAACTTTTTCATCAATCCGGCCTCCCGATCCTTCAAAGTAGATGAACATGTCACGATATATGTTCTGTAAGCCGCAACGCTCTAGTTGGATGTTCTGCTAAATTATAGTAAACAAGTCATCTCATGACTATTTATATCACACCATTTTGGTAGAAATATCAAATCAAGGAGTTTAAATTGTAAAATATTATAATTACAACATTTTAAGACAGAAAAAAAGACTCTCATATCTAAATATGGAGTCTACATGTTCTAGTATGTTTGGTTTGAATGGGTCTAATCGATCAGCTGCACACGTTGACGAGTTCGTGCCGATTCCAGGCACGCATCAATGACACGCATGTTCTGAATGGTATTTTCCGGACTGAAAGGCAAGGCTTCCCCTTCAAGTACAGCAGCTGCAAACGTGTCCGCCTGAAGCACATAGGAATTGGATACCGATACACGTTCCTCACGACTGACCGAATCCGTGTGCACAATAATCTGAGGTGGAATATCACTGTTCTCCCAGCCAAATACTTTTGGCAGTTCGATTCGCCCATCCGTACCCAGGATCTCCATCTCTGCTCTTCCTGAAGCCCACATGCCACAGTCAAAAGTTAAAGCTACCGAATTCGGAAATTCTACCAGTCCCGAGGCCATCATATCCACTCCATCATGCTCGTCCGAAAAAAGAGCGTGTACTGTCACCGCTTCCGGCTCTTGTCCCAGATACATCCGGGCCGCCGAGATCGGATATACGCCAAGATCGAATAAAGATCCGCCGCCCATCTCTCTTTTGAATCTTACATTCTCCTTATCATCAGCGGTATTACAGGTGAAGTTGCCATGGATGGCTCTTACAGTGCCAATCTCCCCGCTGGCTATAATCTCTTGTACACGTCTGTGCTTGGGATGATATCGATACATAATCGCCTCTGCAAATAGAACGCCTTGCTGATGACATACCTCAATCATTTCTGCCGATTCATCAGCATTCAAGGCAGCTGGTTTCTCACATAACACGTGCTTGCCAGCCTGTGCCGCTTTGATGGTCCATTCTTTGTGCATATGGTTAGGCAAAGGAATGTAGACGGCTTCGATGTCCGGATCAGCGATGAGTTCTTCGTAACTGCCATAGGATCTCGCAATGCCGAGTTCTTCGGCAAGGGCTTCCGCTTTTTCCTTACTGCGGCTAGCAATCGCCAAGACTTCACCACGTTCGGACTGCTGGATTGCTGGAATGACTGCATTTTTGGCTATGGTCGACGTACCGAGTACACCCCACTGTAACTGTTTATCCATGCTTATCTTCCTTTCGTACCGTAATTGTCCTCATCTGCCTTGTGTAACATGCCGAGACAACGATCCAGATCCGTTTTGACCTGTTTCTTGTATAATTCAGCTTTCTCTGCACCATCATCCGTGAAGTGATATAGAACGATTTCCTGAAAATCGACCTTTGGATCATTGCCCTTCAGCTTCTTCGTGCGATAAAATACACCCTGCTGTACCAATTCATGTAATGCCCGATATACTTCGCTCTGGGGTGGTACATAACCGTAGTCTTTGAATTCCTGCTTCATCGCCTCCAGCATCTCGTAACCATATCCCCTGTGCTGTTCAACCATCGTAATCAGATAGAGCTTGATAAATGCCCGTTGTGCAATCATAAAAGCCACGTTCATACCCCTCCTGTCAGAACCTATATATCTAGTATTATAAAACTTATGTTCGGGTTCTGCCATCTTTCTCCGCTTTGCTTCCCTTTTATCGATCGTATAAGAGGGCGAGAAAGTAATGGTGTGAATACGCACCAACATAGAGGAAGCACAGTAAAAGGTTTACTTTTGTGAATTTTTCATGTAATGAAATTTTAAAATAATTATAAAAGTTGGTGTATCCAGGAGATTAATGTGAGCCACGCCAATTCCATGTATTAAACACAATGATGCAACGCTCGCAATTTTGCTCGCATCGGTATGCCTGTGCTTCTGCAATACTTCCTTTACGCCTTTACCTTGTTATGAATTTTTCATATGTTGTTATATTCATTTATTGCGAACAGACTTTGGTACGGTTCCCACAATCCATTTCCCCCAGCTTACGCGGGAGATGAGCCATGTCAGCACACAGGATAAGGCGAGAGCCAACAACCAGGTGATAATCATTCGAACGACAGGGTTCAAGCCCATAGCGACATAAAACAGTTCATCCGGAATGTAGCTGTACCGCAGCATCAACATATGCATCAGATATCCGCCGTACGATACACCACCAATCCATCCAAGCAATTGTATAGTCCTGAGATTGTGCAACTTACCAGCTAGCTGATACATGACCATAATCGAAGCAATCAGAAAGAGTGCCATATCAGGACGAATCAGGCTGACCGTATAAAACGTAATTTTGATTCCCTCCGGCTTCTGAAACTCCAGCATTAATAAATATGTAAACCGAAGACCCAGCACAATAAACATCGTCCAATATACCCAACGTAACCGATGAATCCATTCATTCCAGCGCTGGACAGATAATCCCGCCGCTGCACCAAGCACAAAATAAATAAAGAAATAGAGGAAATTGCGGTCTGCATACGTTGTAAAAGCATCCGTCAGTACCGGGATATTCAGCCATTCCATGAATCTGGCGATGTTACCTAATTGATCTGCGAGCACCAGATACACAGCACCCGTAATCAGCAGCGCAATCATGCGGCCCTTGGCCTCATATCGGTTATATACATAACGAATGGCTCGCAAGAAGAGCGGAAATAACAGATAAAATTGGATCAGCATAATAATGTACCAGAAGTGTGAAGTCGTTTTGCCAGTAATCAGCTTCAGGCCAAGGTCTGGGATGTCATTCCATCCAAATCCGGTCCAGCCCCGCGGTGCAAGTGTAAAATATATGAGTGACCAGATGAGATAAGGAACGATGACATCGGTTACTCTTTTTCTCATGAACTGGCCATAATGCAGCTTGTCTCCCGTGTTATAAAAAAGCACCATACCTGTTATGAATATGAACAAAGGAACTGCAAATTTGGAGAGCATCAGCAGTATAGCCAATAACACGCCATCCTCCAGTCTCGTTTGCGGTACAAGGGAGTAATGTGCAATGGAGTGCTGGAGAACCACTGCTGCAAAGGCTATTCCCCTCAAGCTCTCAATTTCTGTAATACGTTCTCTGCGAGGCATACATTCAGCCGTCCTTTCTTGGTTTTGCGATAAAAACAAAGTACAATGAAGCCGTAGATCTGATGAACGGAGTGATTCATATTTCTTTAACTGACAAGGACTTAACCACTACCGACTCCAAGTATGTGCAGCAACATCTGGCTAACGAGCGAACTTTTCTGGCATGGGTACGCACCGGTATTGCCATGGCAGGCATCGGTTTTCTTGCTGCAGGATTTGGCTTCAATTCCTCGGCTTATGACCGTCTTGCGCACATTGCCGCGATTATCACAGGTATCACTTCCCTGGTTGGCGGTATATCCATCATTTTATATTCGGCAGCAGCCTATCATCGGAAGCGTACACAAATCAATGAACAGACGTTTCAGGCATCGACCGGATTAATCCGGTTTCTTACCATGATGCTACTGGTGATTGGACTCGCTTTGGCTATTCTGCTGTATGTATTGTTATTCCCTGCTTGAGGAAGTAAAAAAACATCATCATTTTAGTATGCACAACTATAACACAGGGACAAAAGCCGGCTTCCCTTAAGGAAACCGGCTAATGACCATCTTGTGGATCATATATGTCATTTTATTTACAGGAACGTATTATTACCCAATCGAGCTGCCTTGCTTTGGGCTTCCAATCTGCGTTCTTCCATGTCCAGATCCGGACGTTCGGCAGGCACATCTCCGCGATGAGCTGCTTCGGCTCTGTCCCGATTAATCTGACTGTTGCCGCTGAACACATCGTACACATCAGAGTCCCGATCCGTAGAATCTACGAGCAGCAGGATTTTACCATTTTGTACATACTCCTCATACTGTCTGGCATCCTCTTCCGGAATACCAAGACCTACTAATCCACCCACCAGTCCACCAGCTCCCGCACCTACAGCTGCACCGGTAAATGCTGCTGCAATGGGGCCTGCGGCCAGAATTGGTCCTATGCCGGGTATGGCCAGTGCACCGATACCTGCGAGCAGACCAGCTACGCCACCAAGTACACCACCTGTTGCTGCACCAGCAGCCACGCCTTCAGGGGCTTTCGTACCTGTCTCTTCCCGAATCGCCTTCAGTTCATCCCGATCTTGCGTCACCACGGAGATTTCGTCTGAAGTGAATCCTTGTGCTTTCAGACCCTCGATAGCCTGCGATGCTTCACGTTCTGTATTAAACACACCTACGATTTTCTTCTGCATAGTGAATCCCTCCTCATCTTATTGAGTGGTTCGCTATGTTATTACCCGCCCTGTTTTCTTTCAAACGCTTGCAAGCCAATATACTAATCTGAAAAGACAAATTAATTCATCATTTCCCCCGTGGTTTGGCTCGGTTGGTCGCGACTGCTTCAAGCGGATTATCCGGCCAGTAATGCTTCGGATAACGGCCTTTCAGATCTTTTTTAACCTCAAAGTATGTCTCTCGCCAGAAATTAGCTAAGTCTCGCGTGACTTGTACAGGTCGCTGGGCTGGTGACAACAGGTGGATGGTCAATGGAACTCGCCCTCCAGCTATGCGAGGCGTCTCCTGTTGTCCAAACATTTCCTGTAGTCTTACCGCAAGCGTAGGATCTTCCGGACGGCTGTAGTCCACGGGAATACGGGAACCACTGGGCACCTGTATATGCGTTGGTGCTTCATCGTCCAGTTGTTGTCGCTGACCCCAGCTCAGTCCACCGAGCAATACATCATGCATCGATAATCTCTTCAGGTCGGCTGCAGATCTCATGCCTGTCAGATAAGGTGTGAGATGTTCTGCCAGCTCTTCGGTCAGATCATCTTCGATAAGGTCTGGCCACTCGGGTAGATGGAGATGCAGGAACCGCAGCCTGTCCGCAAGTTGTCTGGATGCTTTGTTCCAGGGCAGACAGTCCAGTCCTTCCATTCGTATTCCTCTTAGCAGTGCTTCGAGCACCTGATCTTCAGGCGGCTGTGCAATACTGCTATCTTTGATTACAATGGCTCCGATCCGCAGTCTCTTATGTGCCCGCACACTTCGAGTGTTGGAATCCCAAGCCACTTGCACTTCATTGTGCAGCAGGTGCTGGCCTGCCTGCAACAAAGTGTGCTCCTGCAACGGCGCAGCCAGCAGGATGCGCGTATCTGCGCCCTGGTCGTCTGCCTCGGCTGCGACCAGATAAGCTGAACGGCTCAGCGATTCTGTCGCTGCGAGCCGTACACCGCGGCCGCTGCTTAGCAGATAGCGGCCGTCCTCCCGGCGCTGCCCAATCCGGTCCGGATAGGCAAAGGACAGCAGCAATCCGCAGCTGTCCTCATCCGGCCGCACCGGATCGGCCGCCGGGCCGAGCGCCGAGCGCAGCTGGCGGCTCTCCTGGAGCATGCGCCGCACGGCCGCGCCGTCTGCGACAGCCGCTGCCGCTTGCGGCATGCCGCTGCTGTCCGCGGTCAGCAGCGATTCTACGCGCGGGCGGAGGTCCGTGCCCGCGCCTGCACTTCCACTGCTGCGGAGGCCGGCAGGCTCCTGCAGCAGTGCCGCCAGCATGCTGGCGTAGCTGGCCAGCCCAAGCTCCGCCGCGCGGAGCAGCATGCTGGCCAGTCGCGGATGCACGCCAAGCGTGTTCATCCGCCGCCCGAAGGGCGTGATGCGGCCTGTGTCGTCCAGGCCGCCCAGCTGGCGCAGCAGCGCCTGTGCCTGGCCGTAGGCGGCGTCAGGCGGGGTGTCCAGCCATTGCAGCTCTGCTGGGGACTGAACACCCCAGACGGCAAGCTCCAGCGCCAGCGGCGCAAGATCCGCGGAAGTGATCTCTGGCCGAGCTGCCTCAGGCAGCCCGCCATGGACCTCTTCGCTCCACAGCCGATAACATACACCCGGGGCGATTCGCCCTGCACGCCCCCGTCGTTGATCGGCTGACGCCTTGGACACCGGCTGGGTGACAAGTCTGCTCATGCCTGTACGCGGCGAGAATGCCGATGCTCGACTCAGCCCCGCGTCTACCACAATCTTAACTCCAGGGAGTGTGAGACTGGATTCAGCAATAGAGGTGGAGAGCACAATTTTGCGCGACCCCTCAGCGGCTGGCCGTATGGCCTCATCCTGTTGTTCCACCGGCATACTGCCATACAGAGAATGAACTTTCACATGTGCAGGAAGAGAACCCTTCAATAACTCCCGCTCTGTACGGTGTATCTCTTTAGCGCCAGGAAGAAAAACAAGCACGTCCCCCTCTTGTTCGGTCAATGCCTTGACTATGGTCTGAGCCGTGAATGGTTCCAGCTGTATAGCTGCTGGTCTCGGCACATATCGTGTTTCCACCGGAAACGTACGTCCCGGACAGTGAATTGATCTTGTATCTTCGCCAAGCAATGCACACACGGGAACAGGATCAAGGGTTGCCGACATCACCAGCAGCTTCAGATCCGGACGCAACATCGCTCGGGATTCCAATGCTAGAGCCAGACCCAAATCCCCATGTAGATGACGTTCATGGAATTCATCGAATATAATCATCGCCGTGTCCTCAAGTCCCTGATCCTGCTGCAACATCCGGGTCAACACGCCTTCCGTCACAACTTCAATGCGTGTCGCTTGACTCACCCGGGTATCCATGCGTACCCGATATCCTACGGTCTGTCCAGCCTTTTCCCCAAGCGAAGCCGCCAGCCTCGACGCAGCTGAACGTGCGGCCAGCCTTCGGGGCTCCAGCATAATGATTTTCCGTCCGGCAACCCACGGCTCCTCCAGCATAGCGAGCGGTACGACAGTCGTTTTTCCCGCACCCGGTTCTGCAATTAACACACCTGTATCCTGATCCCGAAATAACTGTCTTAGCTCCGGAATAATCTCTTGTATCGGTAACTCTATATGCATATGATCGCTCCTAATGAATGTACCCTACTGCTCTTCAGTATCACTGTTCGAATGTTAGCATTATAACAAAAAAAGCCGTTCCAGAGGAACGACTATCCAAGACACACTTATTTAGCATCATGAAATTACGCAACATACCTATTTAGCTCAGCAGTGATTCAGCACCATCAATGACAATCTCTGCTCCGGTAATATGTCTGGATTCAGACGAAGCGAGAAAGCTTACCAGATCCGCAACATGTTCCGGCTGACCAGGTCCATCTGCAAGTGGCTGCTGGCCTTCCGGGAACTCCATTGGAATAATGATCTGTTGCAGATCATCCGTTTTGACCGTACTTTGATCGATATTGGTCGCAATTGCTCCTGGACAGATCACGTTTACACGTATCTTGAACTTCGCGAGCTCAAGCGCCGCCATCTTCGCAAAAGCAACCTGTCCTGCCTTGGATGTGCTGTACGCCGACATACCAAAGCTTGAGAAGCGTTGATTGCCGTTAATCGAACTTGTAATGATAATGCTGCCGCCACCCCGTTTTTTCAAGTGAGGCAATGCATATTTAACGGTGAAAAATGTGCCATCCAGGTTGGTTGTAATAATCTGCTGCCAATCTTCAACCTGAATCTCTTCAATGGGTGCCGATACCCCATTAATGCCCGCATTGGCAAAAACAATATCCAACCCGCCGAATAACTCGACGGTTTCAAGTACTGCTTTTTCCACACGTGCCGGGTCGGAAATGTCAACATCGAATGCTCGCGCCGCACCTGGATGCACCGCATTAATCTCTGCTTCTGTTTCCGAGATCCGATCATTCACCAGATCAAACAGTGCAACTTGTGCACCTTCCTTGGCCAACTTAACCGCAGTGGCTTTCCCAATTCCTGAGCCTGCTCCGGTAATAATCGCCACCTTGCCTTGAAACCGTGACTTGCCGTTATGTTGTGTCATTATCCATCCACTCCTTCAATTTAGCAATTATGTAAGAATGTAAGGTCAAGCTCATCGTTAAAGTCAATTCTTCACAATATTACCCAAAAAGAGTGTCTTTTAAATCAACACCAGCAAGTTTTTTCACAGTTGATCTTCACCACTGTTACGGCTACATCAGGTCTATCCAACACTTTATGTCCGGCAGTTCACCATTCCAACTCAATGAAAGCGGCATCATCTTCAAGACCACCCGTATGTGTAGCATCCAGCAATACCTGAATGTGTTCATCAGGCACGTAGGCCTGGATCGCATCCAGGTCGTTCAGTCCATCTGTATATAACTGAAGACGTAGCGAGTCACTTGCTGTACCTTTTGTCTCATAGATGTGCGGCTTGCCACCCACGGGACCATCAAGTGTAGACCAACGCTCATTCGTTTTGCAATGTGCCTGGAACATGTCAGACTGTTCCTGATTATTGCGCCAGAGACGAATACGTGAATCTCCTTGCCACGCTAACCATACACGGCTTTTGCGTCCTCCTCCCGTGAGCTCAATCCGCCCACAGACATACATGGCCTGACTCCCACGGCTTCGTTTTTCCATTAATACTTCACGCAGCAACAGAGGGGAACTTTCCAATGGTTGTAATTTCTCCAGTTGCTCGGATGCAGGAAGGGTCAGATCATGAAGAAGACGTTCCACGGCCTCAACCGTCGGGTGCTGCGTCGTTTCCAGCCAATCCAGCAAAGCATTTCCCAGAAACCGTGCCGCAAAGTCGCCCAGATAACTCATGCCTACTCCATCACATAATACAAAATTGCAGACATTCCCATTCATGCGGACCGCAGCAAAATCCTGTCCGGAATCACCCTGATTAACCGTCTCTGCGGCTCTGCCGTAACCATATCTGCACTTGAATGCACCTTGATAACGAGTTAATGGCTGTTCTCCGGTCTGCACACTCACATACCGAAAGTTGCCATGCCGTTGCTCGACATGGCCCCCCTTATCACCAGCAGACAATGTTGCCAATCGCATCGCTCTCATGATTCCCCTCCTATCTCACAGGCGTAGCAGCGGACATCTGGAACCCGATCGATACCAATTCTGCACAGGTACCTGGCAGCATCATGAGTGCACCGGGAGCAAGCAAATAATCAGCTTCAACAAGCATTTCCCGATAACTTTCGGGCAGGACGGATGACATGTTACGCAGCTTCTCTCCATGCTCATCCTGAAGACTCGTTTCCGGAGAGATGCCCTTCCATCTTCTAGGTTCAGCAATCGGTCCTTCCAGCAGATGATCGGATATAAAAATATTCTCGACCAACACATTGCCGTCCGGCACACTCATGCCCATGATTCTTTTGGCAATCGGCTCGGGATCTTCACCTGTAGCCACCCCATCGGTCATGTGACATACAAGCGGCGCAGGACAATCCTGCATATTCGGAATTTCGGCCTGTAGAATCTTTTCCGCCTGTAGGAAAGCCTTCGCAGAATCCGAAAACCGTCTCGGTGTCAGGTCAGGCAACGAACCGACTGCAGCGATTTCGTCAATCCCTTTGATTCCGTTCAACAAGTCATATACATCATCACTATATGCTAATATCGCTATGCGATAGCGAGGTGTCAGACGATTTCCCTTCGTGGACCGAAACACCATTTGGCGGATTGCAAGTGATAGTGCATCATAGACAACGTCAATCCGCCGACGATTTTCCAGAACCATATTCATGGAGGCGCTAATATCAATTAAATATATAATAAGTGCGGGTGTACGCTGTGATGCTTGAATCGTGTAGTTCATCTAGGGTGAGCCACCTCCGTCGTTCAAGTTATTATTATAGGTTGGGCAACGTGTAGCTGTTGTTGCTCAGGAATTTGTTAATGGCACTCATTCGAGCCGCTACTTTGCCGACCCCTTTGAAATAGGCAGCATCGGTATTGTAAAGTTTTTTGAAATCACGAGCATACGATTCCGCATTTTCAATTTTTCTGCCTATTTGCGCATTATACGTTTTATTGTAATGAGCAATCAGCGTGACCACATTCTCGGCACGTTTTTTCTTGAGCGCAGCTGCCCGAGCAATCTCCTGCTGACGCTGTACTTCAGCTGCTGCCTTGCGCTCCGCTTCCTGTCTTGCAAGCTTGGCATCATTCTCTTTTTTCCAGACCAGATAAGCTTCATATTTTGCCTGTTTATCATACTTCTCCTGCTGTGCTTTCTTGGCAGCTTCTTTCTTCTGCTGCTCCTGCTTCACCAGATAGGCCTCATATTTCGCTTGCTTGTCATACTTGGCCTGTAATGCCTTGCGTTCTTCTTCTTTTTTCTTCGCTTCAGCTTCCTTTTGCTTGGCTTCAGCGAGTTTTTTCTTTTCCTCTGCGTCCAGTTTTGCGGCCTCCGCAGCCTTTTGTTTTTCTTGTTCTTCCTGCTGTTTGAGCGCTGCCGCCTTCGCAGCTTCAGCCTCTTCTGCAGCCTTGACCTCGGCCAGTCGTGTAGCTTCCAGTTGTTCTTTCTGCTTCACCTCTGCCTGATCCGCGAGTATTTTGACCGTTGGCACGGATCCTGCCAGCAATACAATAAGCACAGCAGAAGAGATCATGAACTTTTTGGATCTGTAGAAAGGGACCGGTACAGGCTTACTTGTATCCTCTTTTGGATGGAGCTTGGCATCCAGTTCCTTGATTGCAGCCTCTACTTCCATCTGCATCGCACTGTTATGCGGAATGAAATGATACAGCGAACGATACACTTCCAGAGCAGCAGCCGGCTTGTCTTCATCCTCAAGGGCTCTTGCTTGCAGGAATAAACGGTTCACAACCGCTTCCTGATCAGGAGATTGATGTGTTTGAGAGTTGTTCCCCTCTTGAACATTCGTCGTTTCGCTTGCTAGGTCTGAGCTTTTTTTCAGATTACTATTCACAGCATCTGGCTGCTCAGCAACTTCTTCTTCTGAGGTCGCAGCCGCAGCATGAGCCTGTTGGACGTCTACTGCCGCCAGTGCGACATACCACTCACCAAACGTCGGACAACTGCTCAGATCGTGACTTTCCCAGGCGCGAATAAACAGATCGGAAAGTTTCGAACCCCAACGCTTCTCCAGTGACTCCCGCATTGCATAATAGCGTTCACTCACCGTTTGCATTTCATGTTGGTCAAAATAGCTTTCGCCCCAAGCTTTCTCTACAATAACCGGGTCTGACCAGCTTAACATCTCAGCAATAATTACGGCTCCGGCAAATCGGTCAGCATACGAACTCCACAAACCGCTGTGCACTGTTCGATGGGCCGCATAACCGGGTGACCCGGCAAGCAGGGCATCCGGACGATCCATCTTTGAACCGTACATCTGCTCGACATCCACGAGTTCTACCGCAGACGTCTTCCCCAGGTTCTCCACTTCGGAAAAAAACGGAATCATTACATTGGGTGCGGACATATCGCAATGAGCCAACCCGCGTTGCTCCATCGCCGAACCCGTTCCGGCAAGCGCTCTGGCCAGCTTCAGGCTCTCTTCTGCCGTCAACTGTCTTTGATCACTGATCACGTCGAACCAGGTCTGACCTTGCACCCATGGCATCAATACCGCATATAACAGATCGGGATGTTTTCCAATGAGCGCTCCGTTTCTTTCCGGAGTGAGCACATCACGCTTGCATACCTGCAAACCTGGCAGTTCACTATAGGACTCCATATGCTCAGACTGATATACCATAGCCGGAATACGGAATTTAGGAAAAAATACTTTTAGTGCTTTGGCCCCATGAATGGAACCATTACGGGGTATCAATTGATAAACAATCCCCTGCCTTCCGGCTTGGGCGTAAGCCAGACCCGGCGCAGCCGGATGTTGCCCAATCGTATAGGCAATGTCGTTAATCACCACTTCATCCCCGGGATTTGGTTGAAAAGACATGCTTATCCCTCTCTCTGTCCTAGTGTCATAGTTGCAACAAAAACCGGGTGTTGTGAAAACGCCCGGTTTTTGCTGTAGTTGTACATCTTCAGCTTGCTACCCACCTATAATTCAGAGCGAATTCAGACTTCAAATCGGCCTGATCTATGTAAAGCAGATTAACGAGCTTGGTCAGCTGTACGGAATTTGTTAGCAATAGCTGTAAGTTCAGCGCTGATGCTGTTCAGCGTTTGAACGAATGATTGCATTTGTTTGCTAGCTTCTTGGAACTCCTGGAAGAAGCGTTGTTTTGTCATACCTTCCCATTGTCCTTCCATGCTTGTGATGGATTGAGTCAATGTAGATACGATTTGCTGACTTTGCTCACCGCTTTGTTTAAATTGGTTAGAAACTTGATCAAGCTGCTCTGGGGTAACTAAAATACGTCCTGCCATTGGTAAATTCCTCCTTGGTTTGTGCAATTAATTTTTTACTTGTTCAAATTGTACTATACCAGGATCAATCGGACAAAAGCCGAAGGACCTACTCCTATTTACCCCATTTTCAGCACTTGAAACTTCTCCTAACAGCCTATTTACAAAAAAATTCACTTTCTGCTGTCCATTTATTCTCCCTGATCAGGAGACCACAGGCTCGGTTCCTCTTCTACCGCGAAAGGAAGGATCTGTGAATCTCCATGCTACCGGCTCAGGCTGCATGGCCTGCACCAGTGTAGCGGGGGAGCCATCAGGCGGCGCGGCATCCTGCACACGGTATACGGCCGCCATTGCGGAAAGGGGATCGGATACTACAGCTACAGTTGCAGAATGTGCAGGCATGATTTCTCCTGTACGGTTGTTCTGAAGAACATTCAGCATATTGACCGCATTACCATAGGCTGTGTTCACATGACTCAGCACGGAACGATACTCCATGTCTGCCTGCTGGAATAACAACGCTTTGCGTCCCAGCTGTACGCTCAAGTCCATCAAACGACGGAGCGCATCCTCGCCCAGTCGTTTACTGTGATTCCATTCACTCATCACCGCTGCGCGGGATTCAACCTCCCACTCCAGCGAATGAATCGCCTGATCCAACACTGTCATCTTTTGCTGTATTTGCTCCGCTGCATACTGAATCTGCCTGCTCAGTGCCCGAAGCACATCCGGTTCCACACGAATGCGCATTTACCATCACCTTTCCTCTTCCCCTGCAGGCTGTTTAAGCCAGTCCAGCAGCATCTCGTGAAACTGTTCTCTAGTCGTCAGTGCTGCAACAAGCCAATCATCTGAAGCGGCGGTGCTCATCCGGAACAACCAGTTGGATACCGCACTTGCAGCAAATGCTGCCGACTGCGACTTCCACCCGTCTTCATTCCATACAAGCAACCGAAGCTCCCCATCTGACTCCTTACCCACCAGACAGCGTGCCAGCGCAAGTGACCCCTCAGGATCACTTGTCTCCTGTGCGAGTTCATCTGCTACGGTCTCTACCTTGCTGTTTTCCAGTTCATTCATAACATCATAAAACTTTTTCTTGGAGCACATTAATGCCGGTTTCTCCGCAGGAGAATGGCCGCTCCATTTCATCCGCTGAATCAGGACATCAATGGCCTCACGAACACTTCCCAGATCGTTAAGCCGGAACGAGTCTGGTACATCGTCAACACGGGAAACTTCAACGACCCGCTCATCCGTGCAATGGATATAACTCTCATATGACTTGCCGTTGATCGTGTAGCGAATCCAGCAAGCTCTGTCGGACAATCCGGCAATGGCTACTCTGGAGAAAACGGTCGGTGTCATGATCAGCTCATCCGTCTCCTGATCCTGAATCAGATATCCTTTGTCAAGCAGGGAGGTCTTGACACGCTCCCACTCCATCGCGATATCCTCCGCCATATAGCCTCGAAACGGATCTTCCACACCAAGCAGTCGGTCTGAACCGAGAATACCGGCCAGGAAAAAAAGTTCTTTTGTTTGCAACGTGACTACCTTTTGCTTAGAATCATGAACCGTCAACATTATGAGCCACCTCCCCTCAAACTACAACATGCCATCGGTCACGAATTTCAGAAATCCAATCGGTCATTTTCCAGCTGTCATCACATGAAACTGCACCTTTAACCCTGGAATATTTACGTTTTACATAATAACCTTGACCTGGAGGCAGTACCTTCAGCCCAGCTGAACTACCTCCGGATTCGGAATAAGGTATACGGAAGAACGAGAGATCGTTAGGGTCTAAAGTCCCGAATAGCATTCCGCTCTGGGAAGCCTTCACATCCGTTACCCAGTCAGAACCAAAGGTCGGGAAGTCTGCGGGTACCCCTGACAGAATGACATGAACACCGCGATCCCTTCCTTGACGAACAATCGCTCCCAATTGATCTTTTACATTAAAATCGTTTAGCTGCTTGGACAAGGTGTCCGCATCATCGATGACGAGCACAAGTTCCGGTCCACCGGAAGTCTCGCCTCTTTTCAGAACTTCATCGTACAACTGTTGAATCACAGGTGCAAGCTGTTCTTCTCGCGATACGTGTCCACGGACATGGGGCAAACTGCTGATTTCTCCCAGCCCACCTGCACCATAACGCATATCTACCGTGTATATTTGCACATCTTCCGGAGAAGCATGATAAGCCAGTGATAACATCCAGGTTAACAAAAATGTCGTTTTGCCGCCTTCCATCGGACTCGTTACCATGAAATGCGGGCCTTCACGAAGATTAAGCTGGAACGGTTCCAGATCGTCCGTAAGCAGCCCTACAGGTACAGTTACAGACGAAGTATCCCAAGCCTGACCATATGTTCCTGTCCGAATGAGTAGATCCTTGAGTCTGATCTCTTCCGGAAGGGGAGCAATCTGTGGTGCTTCTTCCCCTGTCCAGCCTTGGCGAATCTCAGCGATCGTCCGGCGCAGTGCCGAGGAACGCTTGCCCTCATCTGCTCCAGCAGAAGGTAATGCCGCCTGGAACATCAACGGTGGCACCTGCCCTTTAACCAGACCTCTACCTGGCGGAAGTTGGTTTGGTGCCTTGGAGGGTCTTCCCACGGCATAATAATAATCACTTGGATCGGATAATTCAAATGAAACTGCATTAGGAATATTGCTTCTGAATTTCTCAAATACATCCGTTACCCGATTGGCAGTTAGCACAAATGTGATGCCTAGACTGCCGCCTTCACGCAGGATCGTCTCCAGAAGTTCATTTTCTTCCGGGTAGGCATTACGGAATGAAAGATAACCGTCGATAACCACCACAATCTGCGGGACGGCCGCATGAGCTGTCCGACGGTAGGCCGAAATCGTTTTAACGCCCGCCTCCGAGATGATATCTTTGCGTTGTGCTAACAGCTTGAGAATATAGCGGAATAACCGTTTGATTCGGTCTTCCTCCTCAGCCATCATCACGCCACCGATCTGAGGAAGTGCTGCAAAATCCTTCATCATGCGTCCCATATCGATAATGTAACCATGCCAAGGTTCAGTTCTGTGGGAACGTGCCAAGGACATCAACAAGGTCTGAACAAATGATGTTTTTCCGAGTCCCGGCATGCCGTAAACGACCAGATGGCCTTGATCCACAGGCAATGCAAGCGGCTGCTGGCGTTGATTAGGGAGGTCATCCAGCAATCCAACCAGTGGTTTCAGACCACTCGCGCCGCCATCAAGCAGCACATCGCGATTCTCTTCTTCCTGCCAGTCCTGAAGACCTTCCCATTCCAGTGTCTCTGGTAAAGGTGGCAACCACGGTCCTGGCAAACGACGGATACCTGCATCTGCTGCAGCCTTCGCTACATAGTCAATAAAGACCTGGAGCTGTTTCGGAACATCTTCCCCTTTAAGAACGGCTCTCCGCTCTCCGGTTAGCAGGGGTTCCCGCTTACCGTTCAGGCGCACTTCCATAACAGGCAATACAGTCGTTGCGTCCTCCTGCTGGTTATACGGCGCACCACTCCAGGCGAATTGCATCTCTTCAAATACTTCATCACTACCGACCTGGAAATATCCACGCCCCGGCTTCGTAATCCAGGCAGCATTTGGAATCTTGATCATGTCCCTGCTATCTCCCTCACTCTGTACGCGTAGGCAGATCCGGAAGCGAGAATTACTCCATATTTTATCATCCACAACGCCAGCTGGCTTTTGGGTAGCCAGGATTAGATGGACCCCAAGTGTCCGTCCAATGGCCGCTATACTGATCAATTCATCCATGAACTCCGGCTGGTCCCGCTTCAATTGAGCAAACTCATCAATGATAATGACCAGATGCGGAAGTGGTTGCTCATGTCTGGAACGCAGAATCTTGTAATATTCATCAATGTGCTGGAGGTTTCCCGCATCATTTAATATTTTTTGCCTTCTGACCAGTTCGGCACGAAGGGAAATATTCGCCCGCTCAATCAGATTTCCATCCAGATTGGTGATCGTACCCACTACATGTGGCAGATCAACAAATGTATTGGACATCCCGCCACCTTTGTAGTCAATCAACATGAACGCCAGATCATGTGGATGAAATTCAGCAGCCAGTGAGGCTACGATGGACTGAATGACCTCACTTTTACCTGAACCGGTTGTACCCGCAATCAGACCATGGGGGCCATGACCCTGACGTTCGATTTTATCATGCAGGTTAAGAGCAATTTTTTTCCCACCAGCTCTTACGCCCATAGGTACGGGAAGTGTGTCAGGATATCTCGTCTGTCCCCACCTGGACACCACATCCAGATCCTCCACACGTGATGTGCTCAGCATATCGAATAACGGGAGCAGTTGCGGGATATCCGAAGCAGATGAACGCTTCAAACGAATCGGTGACATATATCGGGAAAGTGCCTCTGCCATCTCCTTCGAGATTACATCAGGCTTGTACGTTTGCTGAATAACATCCGCATCTTCGGTTTTTTTGATATACACACCTTTGCCCTTGGAGGCTTCCATAATCAATTGACAGTGCATTGGAAGAGATTCCTTGCGATTAGCCAGTATAATGGTGCATACATCGATCTCCTGCGCCGACTCCAATAGTAGCGGAAGTAGCGGTTCTTCTTCAATCAATTGTGTATCGGAGAGAATCACAACGTAACACGGCGTTTGCACGCTTTTCTTGTAACGCTCTTCCTTATTGTTACGGCGCCGGTTCAACACGGAAAACAAGCTGTCCGCCAATTGATGCGCACCGCTGTGCCTGTCGGCCATATAGCGTTGTCCCTGGTCTTCATCCCAGATATGAGGCATCCAGCGAAGCCAATCCCATTCTTTGTTGTCTTTCTCTTCATAGAATGCAGCAAGCTTGAGTTCATCCGGTGAATGCCGTACCGTCAGTTGTGAGATAATGACTCGCAGGGAAGCGAGAACCTCATCCCGATCACCGACCAGCCCCATAACTTTCGATTGAAACAGTGGCAATGTGATGGAAGCATCCGGTACCGTCTGGAATTCGGCCGCAAGTTCATGGGCAGCCTCGATGAGCTCATCCTTTTCGTAGCCATCAATCCGTGGAACCTGAAGCTTGATTCGGAATGGAATCTCTCCCGTACCGATACGCACTTGAAGGAAATCATCGTCCTCCGGTGAACGTTCCCACAAGGAACTGTTCCGATTCTTCACCACTTGAAGACACACACCCGGATCACCGTGAATCTCGTACAGACTCTTCACTTGCTCTGCCTGTGCTTCCTTCAGTTCTTCGCGGTGTTTGTCCAGTTGAGCAAGATACATGACTTTGCGTTCTTCCAATTTTTTGCGATATGATTTCTTGTTGCTCAGATACACGAAGAATGGAATGGTGTAAGAAGTAAGCATCATCATGACCGTCATCATCTGAAACATCATATAATTGCTGTTGCCCATTTTGCCGGTCATGTTGATATATACGTAGAAACCAATGCTGACCATGGTCATCATGATCGGCACAATAATGGATATCATGGAAAACGTGGGTTTGCTCGGTTCTGTTGGAGGCCTGAGTATTTCAAGCCCTTCTTCCTTGAGAACCGGTGTCATTCTTGGAGAACGCTGATATAACACATTCACGAAGAGAAGACCTCCTTTAGTTCGTTCAATAATGAATGTATACGTTCAAAAGCCCTATTTGTTGCTGTCGTGCTGAAACAATGAACGTCTTCCATATACAGGCGCTTCTTCTGAAGTCGTTGAAAATGCCCGCTGGACACGTACGCAACTGCCTTGCCGCAACCCGGTTTCCATTAACTGCTGCGTGTTCTGTGGAGAGAACCACAGACCTTCCGGGAACTTTGCTTCAAGGATGTACTGAATGCCGTCTCCCGGTGCCTGTCCGAAAATACGAACGCCGAGTAATGTCTTCAAATGTTCAATGGTACACTCGTCCGGAACCTCAATATCGAACCATTCGCCTTCCTCGCGGCCAGAATACACGGTAAGAATCATCCGAATCCCTCCCATGGTCTCATATGTAAATTGTCCTAATGTCAGATTAAATCAAAAAAAAAGAGAATGAATCGTTATACCAACCCTATTTTCTTACATAAACACCCTGTTTGCAATGTACCTCCTGTAATTTTGTTACATATGACCCACGTATATATTAAAATATCGTACATTCGACTCAGAACTTTCGTGGCAGTTATGCATTTAAATATTGCGAGGATGCGAAACTTTTTGTTTTTGTTCCATTTAAATGGGAAATAACTTCAGTTTTTCAGGACTTTTATTACTTCGCCCACAATCTAATTGTGAACACTTTTCAAACATTACCCACCTTTATGTTTTCATAAGCTGATTTTAAGGTAATTTTAAGCATTGGAATTTAATATTAGCTGTATGAAATAACTCCCGTGAGGTGATTTCAAGTGAGAACCCTAATAACCTTTCAAAACAAATCAATCCCTGTATATTTTAATCAAGAAAACAAACAACCGATGCAGAAGACATTAAGATTGCTTAGCAGTGCTCTTGAGCATAAAATTAGCAACGGTAAACGCGCCATTCAAAAATGTCTGCATTCTTTGATTAGTATTGAGATTGTTAACGGAGAAGCTATTCTCCACAGTCGAAGTGAAAATGACTCCCTTGCTTTATCGTTATATTAAAAGGAGTTCATCAAGTTACATTCATTATAAGACATGAAAAAGGAAGCTGTCGCTAAAGACAAGCTTCCTTTTTTGTGTATACACGTTAACCGCAGATTGGGATCCATATTAGTCATCATTTAATGCAGTTTGCTTAGGACATAGGTGGCATCATGTTCTTCCGCAATCTCGGCTTTACGAATACGAATGACAAACAGCCGAACCAAATTGGCACGTGTATGTTCTTCCTGACAGGTATCCAGCTTCCTCAGAATAAAGCGGTCAATGGACATGAATTTCTGGGCCCCTTTTCCATTGGATTTACGGATCGGTTCTTCCGTGTATCCATAAATAACCAGATAAAGACAGCCCCAAACAGCTTTTTCGCCCTTAGGCTAAGCAGTATTTTTCTGAGGTGTAAAATCGTGCAAACAGCCTGTCCCTTCAGGCTGGAGACGGAATTTCGCATGAATTGTCGATCTTTAGGTGAACCGTTCTAACCCTCCACAATTAACCCTGCTAATTCAACTTTTTTCGACTTAATGTACTCCCGGATAGTCTCGATATTGGTGCTGAATGCTGATCCAGCGAGTACGTGTGAACTTCTCAATCGCCCAATCTCCGCCGAAGCGTCCAATTCCCGAAGCTTTCTCACCGCCAAACATCACATGCGCTTCATCGTTCACGGACTGATCATTCACATGCACCATGCCGGATTCGATCTGCTGGGCGACCTGATATCCTCGATTGAGGTCTTTGGTGAATACCGAACCACTGAGTCCATACGGGGTATCATTCGCCAGACGCACAGCTTCCTGCTCATCACTTGCCTTCATGATCACAGCCACTGGACCAAACAATTCCTGCTGCACAATATCTTGTTCAGGTTTGACATCCGCAAGTACAGTCGGTGATAACACACTGCCTTTGCTGGTCCCTCCGAGCAATAACTGTGCTCCTTCAGCTTTGGTTTTGTTCACAAGCTCCAGTAATCGCTCTACCTCTTTTTCCCGAATGAGAGGACCAACCAGTGTTTTGGCATCCGATGGATCACCTGACTGGATATTCTTCGTTTTGGCAACAAATGATTCAACGAACTTGTCGTAAATATCGGCATGTACAATGATGCGATTCAGAGCCATACAGATCTGTCCCTGATGCAGAAACTTGCCAAAGACCGCTGCTTCGGCAGCACGTTCAATGTCGGCATCTTCCAGCACAACCATGGCATTGTTACCACCCAGTTCCAGTGCCGTTTCTTTTAAATGTTCACCAGCCAATTTGCCAATTCCCTGTCCGACTTCCGTAGAACCCGTAAATGAGATCACTTTAGGAACCGGATGAGTGACAAAGTAATCCCCAATCTCGCTGCCACTTCCAGCAACCACATTCAGCACGCCCTCAGGCAGTCCCGCCTGTTCAAACAAATCGGCGATGAGCCAGCCTGCCGTAATCGGAGTGTCCGATGCCGGTTTAATAACCACACCATTACCAAGGGCTATTGCCGGAGCTACGGATCGCAGGCATAGATGCAAAGGGAAATTCCATGGTCCGATGACACCAATCACTCCCTTTGGCTCACGAACCACACGGTTCTCTTTACCAGTGGTGTTGGAAGGGATAATCTCCCCCTTCATCCGATAAGGAAATGAGGCTGCTTCGTCCACAATGCGTTTAGCCGCTGCGAACTCCGCCTCCGATTTGATTCGGGTACTCCCGGATTCCGTGATCAGCAGTTGAACGATCTCGTCTTTCCGCTCTGCCATCAGGGATGAAACTTTACGCAGTACCTCTTCCTTCACAGCAGGTAGAGACTTTGCCCATTCAATCGAATTTTCCTGAGCTGATTCATAAGCGTTATCTATGTCTTTCTTATTGGAAGAGCGCCATGTGGCAATAACTTCTCCCGTATAAGGGTTGATATTCTCCATTGTTTTCTCGCCGGAGCCATCTACCCATTGGCCATTAATATATTGTTTCGTCCATGTTGTATGTTCGGTGTCCATTAAAGTCATCTGAATACGCCTCCTGATCAAGATTGAATGTCACACCTGCAAAACAGTGTAATACATCATTAACCTTGTTCAGAATTACGCAAACGTGCAGACCTGAATTAACTCTTCCATTCCTTGGGCTTAAGGAAACAATACAATGCACCAATTCCGTCGCTCCCTACACGCCTTTCATCTTTCAGGCAGGCTCTTCTCTCCAAAGAGGCTCAAGTCTTCCCATCCGTAGCCAACTTCAATCAAATCTTGACCCCCGATGCGGATGGACTGTGTATGGACTGGAGAGCCTCCCATCTTTTCATAGAAGCGGCACGCTGAATTACGCTCCAAAGCCCATATGATCAACCTTTTCATATTATGGGTTCGCAGATGATTAACAACATGTGTAGCCAATTGCTGACCTATCCCCGTTTGTTGCATTTCCTTCAGCAAATATATGGCGTACAACTCTCCATCATAAGCTAATTTGCCTTCACGCTCCCTACCCCCACAGGCAAATCCGACAATGTTCCCATCATGCTGTTCAGCTACTACCAGGATCTGATCCTTTTCGTCAGAGCGAATCGTCTTTTCCCACTGGGACAATCTTGATTCTATAGTCAAATGATCCAAAAAATCGTCGGGCACAATTCCGCGATACGTTGTTTTCCAACTCTCTGTATGTACATGGGCTATTCCCTGTGCATCCCCTTCACGCGCCTGCCTGATCTGCATGGCTATCACTCGCTTTCTCTCGTAACTGCCGTAGCTTTACCATATTATATGTTCTTCTTTCTTTAATTCCAAATTCATCCACTTCAGTCCCTCTTATAGAGGTTGTTCAAAAATCCCGCTTTTGATTACAAAGGATGCCTAACGGCATCATCAGCATCGAATATGGAATCCCCGAAATGTCCGTTGCTCACGTAGTTTTCCCTACGCTCTGCTACTCCATTTCTAGCTTCATCCCATCTTCTCGGTACTGAAAACCAGTATTTTTGAACACGCACTTATAAAGTAAAATCCGGCCCTACGGCCGGATCGTTACTCTCGTGCCTACAGAAACCTTGGAAGACAGATCCAATACATCCGAGTTGTACATGCGTATACAACCATGGGAGACGGATTTGCCAATGGACCAAGGCTCATTGGTTCCGTGTATGCCATAATGGGGTGCAGACAGTCCCATCCACAACACGCCAAATGGCCCTCCTGGGTTGGATTGTTTGTTAATAATAGTGAACTCCCCGCTAGGAGTCTGCGTGAGCATCTTGCCGGTTGCCACTGGATAGCCCTTAATCACCTGGTTACCATCCAGAAGATATAACATGTGGTCGGATAGATCCACAATGATCCTGTAATCTGGCATAATGACATCCCTCCTGACCTATCTTATGCAAGATTAAGGATGTTGCCCGCCTGATTTCAGACTTCTTCCCACTCTTTCACACTACGGGAGTGTTTGGGTTTGCGACTACTGGCCGGTTTGCTGGAAGCTGTTCGCCTTCTTGTTGCTACCTCTTCTTTACGTTGTTGATATTGCAATTCCTTCTGCATTTTCAGATAATTGCTCAGCCGTTTTTCATCCAATGAGCCATCCTCTATGGCTTCCTTCACTGCACATCCAGCTTCCCGTGTATGACTGCAATCCAGAAATCTGCATGTAGCCGCGAGCTCTTCAATTTCTCCAAACGCATGCGAAAGTCCATCATTGCCTTCATCCCAGAGATTAAGCTCACGCATTCCCGGAGTATCAATCAATACCGCTCCCTGTGGAAGCACAAACATCTCCCGATGAGTTGTGGTATGTCTTCCACGGCTGTCTCCCTCACGGACGGATTGGGTAAGTTGTACATCCTCGCCCATCATCCAATTCACAAGCGTAGACTTACCGCTACCAGAAGAACCTGTCAGTGCAACAGTCAACCCTGGCTGTAGATATCTTTCAAGTAGAGACTTACCTTGGTCCTCTACAGCGGATATCGCCAGCACTTCGACGCCTGGAGCAATTCCCTCTACACTTCGGATCTGCTCTTCCACATTCGGGCACAGATCACTTTTGCTCAGAACAATGACCGGTCTTACGCCACCATTCCAAGCCATCATCACATATCTTTCGAGCCGTCGAAGATTGAAGTCATGATTAAGTGCAGCAACAATCAGCAATGTATCAACGTTTGCGGCGATTAATTGTTCCTTGGTCACCGGACCTGCGGCCTGTCTAGACACCCGGCTCTGGCGTGGCACCAGATTGTGAATAATTGCTTCTTCGCCTGACTGGCCCGTAATCGCCACCCAATCTCCAACTGCTGGCACCAAGCTGGTCTCCAGACTATCATGACGCATTCGGCCCGAAATTCTTCCCCAGCACTCGCCCTCTTCTGTGATCAAACGTTGCAGATGTCCATGGTCTGCGATAATTCTGGCTGGTTTGCTCTCCTGATCCTTCATCCCTGTCTCTTGCCATAGCTCCTGCCACTTTGCAGACCAGCCGTACTTCTCAATATGGTTATCTAAAATAAAAATTCCTCCCAAAATAAGTTATTTACTTCGTTCAAGCCGATTGAACATTAGTCTCCGGTTCCAGATCAAAACAAAAAAACCACGAGTATAAACACACCCGTGGCAATACGTAGTTATCCGAATGAAAGACTGCCCTTGTTATCGATATAACGGATAGAGCATTGATCATCCGCTACATTCAATTCAAGGAACACCCTTTATTGCAGACAAAAAAGCCACGGGTTCGTCACCCGTGGCTTCATCTGAGCATGCGATATTTTACGTTACCATTGGATATTACTATCCACCTAACGTAAAATTACATGCTTTGATCCGTTCCGGAGACGCTGTTCATATTCAAATTAACGTATACAGCATTTAAGTTTGTCATAAACAATCGCCTCCCTTGTAGAATTATCCATTATGTTACACACTGAGCTTTGCAGTTGTCAAGCCCAAACTATTTTTACCAGCCTACTCTATTTGACCTGATCCCAGCGCGTCCACATTTCCTTCGGATTCAATTCATAGATCTCCTCTTCCCGGTACATGAACTGATGCATGATGAATTCCCGCCGAATGGTCGCAAAATCCTCATGATACTGCTGTATAAATATATTAATCTCTTTCTCCGTGTACTTGCGACCGAATTCAAGCTGCTCCACCAGATGACCGAGTACTATCAGTTTTTTCTTGTATTGAGCCGGAATCTGACGCAATCGTCCATCTTTGGAGAAAAAATTTCTCATGACTGACGCTTTCAATGTTTCATTCACTTCACTCATATCCGTAACCTCCTCTCGCTTAAAGATAAAATCAACCGAAGCCTGTGCATTCTCGCGGATAAACGAAGGATTGAGTGTGAAATACACTGTATTTTTCTCCCGTCGTTCCTTAATCAGCGCCGCCTCTCTCAGCTTGGATGCATGATGTGTCACGGTTGGCTGTGACAGATTGAGCCGCTCGGCAAGTGCCTGCCCGTGCAGTTCACCCTGTGCCAATAACAGCAGCATGCGAAGCCGGGTCGGGTCAGCCAAAGCTTTATGATAAGCCACAATTTTCTCCAGCTGCATCATCGTTCATCTCGCTTTCGTTTAGATAAATATCTAATTCGATATTAGTCTATTCTTCTTTTCAAGTCAACTCCTATGAGGTCAAGTCTGTCTGCCTGAGTTAAACTCACGCTTGAACTGGCATTGGTCCGTTTTTTACGGTAGGATTATATTGCTTGAAATAAGGAGGATTAAGAATATGGAAGATGTCATTATTATCGGCGGAGGCCCATGCGGTCTGTCTGCTGCCATTGAATGCGAGCGGTTGGGACTCTCCGCTGTGATTGTTGAGAAATACAATATCGTCCAATCTATTTATCTGTATCCAACCCATATGCAGTTTTTCAGCACAGCCGAGCTGCTTGAGATCGGAAACGTTCCATTCAGCACACCTAATGATAAACCGTTTCGTTATGAAGCACTCGCCTATTATCGCAGGGTAGCCGAACATTTTGGCCTGCGTGTTCATAACTATGAGGAAGCCCGTGAGATCAAACGCAAGGATGATGGCACGTTTGAGGTACATACGCTCAATCGACGCGGGGAGGCCATCGTACATGTTGGACGCAATGTCGTTGTTGCTACCGGTTATTTTGACCATCCTAACTATCTGGGTATCCCCGGGGAAGACAAAGATAAAGTAACCCACTACTTCCGGGAAGCCCACCCTTATACTCGTACGCGTGTCGCCATTATTGGCGGGAGCAACTCAGCCGTGGATGCGGCCATGGAACTGGTTCGTGTCGGAGCGCATATCGATATGGTTTATCGCGGCAGTGGTCTGTCCCAGCATATTAAACCATGGGTACGTCCGCTATTTGAGAGCATGGTGACGAAAGGCCGTATCACACTGCATCTGGAATCACGCGTGAATGAAATATGGGATGATTCGATTCGTCTGATACACACAGATGGCTCCACTAGTGAATTGGAGAATGACTTTGTACTGGCAATGACCGGTTTCCGTCCGGATCGTCAACTACTCACATCGGTAGGTGTGGAGATGTCTGATGATATGGATAAACCTCTATACGACGCACAAACGATGGAAAGCAGCGTACCTGGTGTATATGTAGGTGGAGTCATTGCTTCGGGGCGTAATGCCAATGAAGTCTTTATTGAATCCGGACGCTGGCATGGACGGTACATCGCGGAACATATCGTTAGCAAACGACGCGGTCAGACTGAAGGGAAATGAAAACCATGGACATGACTTCCCTGCTGTTGCTCGTGTTTGCGGCCCTTGGGATTATTAGCAGCAACACACCTGTGACCGTAGCGATGGTATTTCTGTTGTTGTTACGGGTCCTGAACCTGAATCAGGCTTTTCCATGGCTTGAAAAATACGGACTCACACTGGGTATCATCATTCTGACTATTGGCGTAATGGCACCACTTGCCAGTGGCAAGATGAGTCTGCAGACCATCGGCGAGTCTTTCCTGCACTGGAAATCACTGCTCGCCATTGGTGTAGGATTACTAGTGGCTTATCTCGGTGGACGAGGCGCTACGCTGATGGGAACACAACCAACTATCGTTGCGGGGCTCCTGATTGGAACGGTTCTTGGCGTTGCCCTGTTCAAAGGTGTGCCTGTGGGGCCATTGATTGCGGCAGGAATATTATCGCTGCTACTGGGAAAATCCTGATGCAGGTTATGATGGTTGTGACCTGACATGGTCTGCAGATTGGCTGTATTTCCCACCGTTGTGTGATATACTTCTATTCATGCAAATCATGTACACGAGTCTACAGCAGAATCATCCATATTGTGGTTATGCTGTTGCATAATCGTATAGATTCACTTTGCAACTATTAATGGCGCAGGAGGATTCAGGAACCATGTCACGTCAGTTTATTACAGAAGCCGTGATGGTGGCCATTTACGGTCAATTGCTCGCGCCGCCCGCGCCTGTAGAATATATTGTTCCTTATACCACCATCCTTGAGCTATATGAATTTCAGACCAGTCCTGATCCTATGATGGATAACCCGGCAGACGACCAGCATGTCAAATCCAAAATCAATGAAATGATTTCTTATTTCGAGGAACCATTGAATAAGAAAAAAATAGAGCGTGCGTTGCTTGTTCCATGGGCAAAAAGCCCCTCCATTCTATTTGGTAATCAAGTATCCATTGCCATTATCAATGCAATAGATACGGCACAATACGGGGAATATTTCGATCCCATTGAGACCGAATTGCTCCTGACATCTCAGCGCCTCAGTATTCCGATTCTCACCGATCAGGTTGAACTGATCGCACGTATTATTGAATCGGAATCACCTGTACAGGTATTCGATATTGATGATTTTGATTTTGCGATGGATGATGAACCTCTCGATCAGGTATAAATAAGGCACTTGAATATGTGAGTCAAATTCAAAAAAATGACCTCGTCACCCACTTTATCGTGGATGACGAGGTCATTTTTGCGCATGCTTATTTATTCTGCAATATCACGGGCTAACAGGATTCGGCTAATCTGATTCAGAGGTGGTAATGACTCCAGAGCAAAGAACTTCAGACCTGCATCACTATTTACACGTGTTTCCACAAGGTCATCCTGAAAGATTACGGTCCGAAACAGGGCAATAACATAATACTCTTCATCTCCGCTTGAATGCAGATACCGAAGATCAGGTCCTGAATACAACCCTTCGAGTGTCATGTTATCGGTTGTCCAACCTGTTTCTTCCCATAGCTCCCGATGTGCGGCATCCTCAATGGCCTCACCCGGGCGCATCTCACCGTTTGGCATCCGCCAATGACCAAGCTCAGCATGCTGAATCAGCAGCAATTCACCTTGTTCGTTCTCAGCCCGCACAGCCGCCTTTACAACAATATGAGAGCGTTTTGCGATATACTGGGCCAAATCTCGGGCTGGCAGATTCACTGCTTATCCCCTCCTCCTATTTGGAAGCCGGTGGCGACCTGTGACTCCTCTATTGCCTTGCAGAATACTTCAAGAATTAGGGCATGTCTCAAAATCACCCTAGATTTCGGTATAACGATACTCGATATCCTGACCTTCATCAACGATATCCACATGCAGTTGGTGCCCCTTCAGATACCAATAATCATGATCTTCCATAAAGAATTGGATACCCGACACTTCGGTTTGATCCGCAGGGTGTCTTGGTTTCTCCACAGCAATGCCCAGCGAAAACCCAGGGTGAAGACCTCCGCCAGAGCTATAACGAGCAAAAAATCGGATGCTGTCTCCCTCGTTCAAATTCAGTTCTTCCTTGTACCAGCGAGCAGCTTGATCGGATACATGTATGGTACTCATTTGGTGTCAGCTCCTTCTGTATATATATGTTCCATCATATCTCTACAAAGACTTGAATACAAACCCGAGTGACCACATAAAGACAAATTAAGTTGTGAAAAATGTTTGACAGATTGTAAAATCCGGTGTTAAGATGCAAACATACGAGGTCTACATTGTATTTATTTCCAAAAAAAGAAAGGGTGATTACGGTGTTTAACAAACATATGATAGGTCAATTCAGCACACAACTAAATACCGGAGCACACCCGAAATCATTATTCCGTTCATAAGTCGGCATCACAGGAGTCTCTTTATTGAGAAACTCTGTTATGTTTACTCACAGTGAAACGATATGGTGGCGGCTCTGCTCATGGAGCCATGCTGCGTATGAATATATCAAGACATACCGCCTGCGTGCGGTATGTCTTTTTTTGTGGGTATATATCGGCATACATGAACGGAATCTGTATTTCACGGACATTGAAAGGAAGGGATAACACTTGTTCTCTGTACTTAAAAACCTGGCCTGGTTCTTCCGGCTGGAACGCAAACGATACCTGACCGGTGTCATTTTGCTTATTCTGGTGGGCGTTGCCGAACTGCTGCCTCCCCGTCTTCTTGGCAATGCCATCGACGAGATCGTGCGTGGTTCGATTACAGGGGCCTCACTCACCCGTTACATTTTGCTTATTCTGGGAACCGTCATCATTATCTATCTTGTTACATACGTTTGGATGCACAAGCTATTCGGTGGTGCCAATCTGGTGGAGCGCCTGCTTCGTTCACGCTTCATGGACCACTTGTTACGAATGACTCCTCCCTTTTTCGAGAAAAACAGAACCGGTGATCTGATGGCTCGGGCCACCAATGATCTTCGTTCCATTGCCACCACAGCAGGCTTCGGCATGCTGACCTTAACAGACTCTACGGCCTTTCTGGCCACCGTATTGTTCGCCATGGGTTTTCTGGTCAGCTGGAAACTGACCCTGGCAGCAATCCTGCCTCTACCTTTTATCGCCATTGCCATGATGATCTATGGTAAAGCTGTACATCAACGTTACACCCTGGCACAAGATGCATTCGGAGATATGAATGACCAGGTGCTGGAATCCATCGCCGGTATCCGTGTCGTACGTGCCTATGTGCAGGAACGTCTGGACGAGAAACGGTTCGCCGACGTGACTGAAGATGTATATCGCAAAAATCTGGCTGTTGCCAGAATGGATGCCCTATTCGAACCCACCATCCGGCTCTTCGTAGGACTCAGTTATGTGATTGCACTTGCCTACGGCATATATCTTGTATTTCATAATGAAATTACCTTGGGAGATCTCGTATCGTTTAACATGTACCTGGGGATGATGATCTGGCCCATGTTCGCTATCGGGGAATTGATTAACCTGATGCAGCGTGGTAGCGCTTCGCTTGATCGGGTCAACGAGACTTTATCGGTAGAACCTGCCGTACAAGATGTGGAGCAACCTGCTCACGTTACGAATCCGGAAGAAATTGCGATGCAGGATGTTACATTCCGTTACCCAAGTTCCACTGTCGACAATCTCAGTCATATCAGCTTTTCGCTGCGACGTGGTCAAACATTGGGTATCGTAGGTCGTACGGGTAGCGGTAAGTCTACTTTGCTCAAACAGCTGCTTCATGAATATCCTGCCGGTTCGGGCACATTAAGTATCTCGGGTCATCCGATTCAGGATATCGCCAAAGATGACTTGCACAGCTGGATCGGGTACGTACCACAGGAACAAGTTCTATTCTCCAAATCAGTTCGTCAGAACATTCAATTCGGTAAACCTGGTGCCAGTGATGAAGTGATTATGGAGGCCATTCGTACCGCCGCTTTTGACGGAGATCTGGGGACTTTGTCCGATGGACTGGATACACTTGTTGGTGAAAAGGGAATCTCTCTGTCCGGTGGACAGAAACAGCGCGTATCGCTGGCACGTGCCTTTATCGCTAATCCTGATATTCTGATCCTGGATGATGCCTTGTCTGCCGTCGATGCACGCACGGAAGCCAAAATTATTGAAAATATACGCAACAAACGCTCGGGCAAAACCACGCTGATCTCGACTCATCGTCTGTCCGCTATCGAACACGCAGATCGAATCATCGTACTGGAGCACGGGAAAATTACGGAAGAAGGCACTCACCAGGAACTGTTAGCCACGAACGGCTGGTACCGTGAACAGTATGAACGGCAACAGGTCGAGTCCAATTTGTCCACGTAGGAGGTCAATTCATTGAAGTCTAATACAGGCAAGAGGCTGCTTGATTACGCCTTGAAAGCCAAAGGAACATTTATAGCCGCATTAATTATGCTTACCATTGGTGTTGCAGCCGAGCTCGCCGGACCGTTCATCGCCAAATCCATGATCGATAATCATTTGCTCGCGATTGAGCAGCCTTTCTATGAGACGACTGCTTCGGATGAAGCCGCAGTCTACAACGGCAAGAACTACAAACGCGAAGGCTTGTTCGAACCCGATGAAAACAAAGGTCCCGAAGTGCGGGTACTACAAGCAGGTAGAAGCTTTTATTTTGTAAAAGAACCGGTAAGCGCACCTGATGGGGACCGCACATATGCGGATGGAACCCTCACGGTTACACGCGCAGGCGAAGTGACAGGCCAATATGCGGCAGCACCCCTGTCTGCTGGTGAACTCTTTGCTTTTTACAAACCGGAGATGCCCAGCATCTATCAATTAATTGTGTATTACATGATCTTCCTCGTGATCTCGGTCATTATGGAGTTTGGTAAAACATTCTGGCTGCAATCCTCGGCCAACAAAGTCATTCAAAGACTGCGCAACGATGTGTATGCCCATATTCAGCGACTCCCGGTGCATTTTTTTGATAATCTGCCCGCTGGTAAAGTTGTATCTCGGGTCACGAACGATACAGAAGCCGTCAAGGATCTGTTCGTTGCCGTTCTTTCGAACTTTTTCTCAGGAATCATCACGATTACAGGTGTGTATGTCGCACTCTTCCTGCTTGATGTTCGCCTCGGCCTGATCTCATTATTCGTCGTGCCGATGCTCATTGCGTGGATTGTGCTCTATCGCAAATTCGCTACTCGCTACAACACGATCATTCGGTCAAGGCTGAGTGAGATCAATGCGATCATTAACGAGTCCATTCAGGGGATGTCCATTATCCGCGTATTCCGCCATCAGAAACAAACCAAGCAGGAATTCGAAGATTTGAATGATGACTATATGAAGCACCAGAACAAAATGCTCAACCTGAATGCCTTCACCTCACACAACCTGGTTAACGTATTACGGAATATCGCTTTTGCGGTTGTCCTGTGGTACTTCGGTTCAAGCGTGCTGGATGGCACAAGTATTATCTCACTGGGTGTTCTATATGCCTTCGTCGATGTTCTGGGCCGCTTGTTCCAACCGATCACCGGCATGGTGAATCAGCTCGCCAACCTGGACTCCTCCCTCGTATCCGCTGGACGCGTCTTTGAGCTGATGGATGAAAAGGGAGAAGCCGTTACCGATGGCTCCATGCCAAGATACAAGGGAAATGTTGTATTTGACGATGTATCCTTTGCTTATAAAAAGGACTTCGTACTCAACAATATCTCGTTCAAAGCATCCCAAGGTCAGACGGTCGCTCTGGTCGGTCATACCGGTTCGGGTAAAAGTTCGATCATCAATCTGCTATTCCGGTTCTATGATCCGCAAAAAGGCAAGATCACGATTGACGGTCAGAACGTCAAGGATCTGCCCAAGCAGTGGATTCGGGAGCATATGGGGATTGTACTGCAAGACCCCTATCTGTTCACAGGTACCATTGCTTCCAACGTCAGTCTCGGTGATGAGAAGATCTCCCGTGAACGAATTGAACAGGCGTTGCGTGATGTAGGCGCTGAACGCATACTGGCTCATTTGCCTCAAGGCTTTGACGAACCTGTCATCGAAAAAGGAAGTACATTGTCTGCTGGGCAACGCCAATTGATCTCCTTTGCTCGGGCACTGGCGTTCGATCCCGCCATCCTCATTTTGGATGAAGCGACAGCCAATATTGATACGGAAACAGAAGCTTTGATTCAGAACGCACTCGAAGTCCTCAAAAAAGGACGTACTACCTTCATCATCGCTCACCGTCTGTCCACCATTCGATCGGCAGATCAGATTCTGGTTCTGCATCGCGGTCGTATCGTAGAGCAAGGTGCACATGATGAACTGATGGAGCTTAAAGGGCGCTATTATAAGATGTATCAGCTTCAGCAAGGTGCACAAGCAGCAGTAGGCGCAATTATCGAGAGTCCGTCAGGCGATTCCGTTCCAACCTCAACCTCCTTTGCCGGAGGAAATGCATAACAGAGTTAAACAGAAACTTCTTTTAAAACCAATTAGAAATGATGTGCGCTCAACAGGCAACACAAAAAAACGATCTACATGGCTACCTTAGGGGTTTGCGTGTAGATCGTTTTTTCATCTGGAGCCAGGTTCCGATATTGTTCATTTCGCCCGAATAAAAAAACAATCCGCGCGCAACCTCACGGCTGCTGCCGATTGTCTATCCATCCTTTGATCGTATATCCCATGTACATCACGGTCTCTCTTGCGAGAAAAGGAAACTTGCTGCGCCAGGTTCGATACGCCGTAGTTCGTGTCGGAGAGGGTACAGCATCCATACCCAGTCCGGCAGCCAGCTTCATGGCTCGTTTCATATGTAAAGGGTCACTCACAATCGTATACGTTTCGTAACCGGCCTGTTCACCTATTGGAATTGAATTGATCAGATTCTCCTCGGTAATTCTGGATTCGATCTCTACACGAATGTCCGCTGGATCTACTCCATGTTCAATGGCATACTTCTGACCAACTTCAGCCTCCGTATGTTCTCCATCATCACCTGACCCGCCTGTAAAAAGCAGATTACGAACGGTACCCTGACGGTATAATTCAATCGCGTGTTCAATACGTTCGCGAAATACAGGTGAAGGGTCATCCCCCGACACGGCTGCGCCCAGAATGATCGCTGCATCCGATATCCTGGATGAGTCCTCATTCGTATAGGCTGATATACGTACTGCCGTAACCACAGTCCATAAAATTCCTACCAATACTACGGCCAGCGTCGTAATTATAATCCAGCGTTTCGTTTTGCGTTTGCTGCTCATTGATCCTCTTCCAAAGCCCGTGATTGCATGCTCTCGGCATGCATACGCTCCAGCGTTTGCAGGGCTGCTGCCGATTCGGCATCCAAACCAAGCTCTGCAATCCAGGCACCCGTATATTGCTGAAGACTGATCTCCAGCTCCTGAGCACGGTCTTTGAAATCCTCCAACTCCTTAATCATGCGTGATCGTCCTTCCGGACTGAATGTCTCATGGATTCGTTCCTTGAAGTAATGATGAACGATACGGTTACGTTGCTGCCACAATTCATTCAATTGAAGAGTTTCTTCCTCGGAGAATGTAAAATGATGGCGCACTTCGTGAATGAGTTGCCCTAGTGAACTGCTCATTTTTCGTTCGTACAGATCTTCCAGATCCTCTTCAGACACAGCCTTACCCTGAGACAATTTCATTAATAAAATCAGATTGACCAGCTGCTGTTCAAGCGCCTGCCCGTAGTACACGGCCAATCCGTAATATGCAAACAATTCCCTGGAGTGTTCGCTGTCCAGCATGTCACCATTCTGGATGTCTGTATTTTGCATATGCGAGCGCCCCCCTTCAACCGTACAATGTTATCCATTCATGTCCCTCTATCCTAACCAAACCAAGAGCAACATTCAAGTTATCGGGAAGCGCGGCTTCTAACTCCGTAGATCTCTTCTTCCGGACAGCCATACATGGATGACGAGTAGCCCCAATGCATAGAGAACAGTCCACAGCGTAACCGAAACAAAGGCGCCCATCTTCGAATCTTCAAATAACATCATCTCACGAACCAGATAAAAGGCTGGTGGCAGAATGCGCCCAAGCCATTGTATCGATTCAGGCAGACGTTCACTTAAGGAACCTTGGACAAACGATAGTAATAATACAATAATGAGGGCCGGCATGCTACGACTAAGTAAATGGATATACGATTTTTGAAAGAATACACCGATGCCCAAACCCAGCAACGATAACCCCAAATGTCCTAACCAAGTCATTATCCACTCCTCACCTGTGGGTTGTCTCTCGAACATTCCAGCGAACACGGGATACAACACAGTGATTACGGTGAGCATGAATTGCATTATCCAGGCACAGATGAGTTGACTTAATACAACTTTACGCCTGCTTCCTGTATGAAGGACAAGTAATTGATACTGCTTTGCAGGTTCGGTATTCATCACCATTACTCCGAGCCAAGCAGCTGCCAGAAATAACAGCATAGCCGTGACACTGTAACTGTCCGCAATAGGGTTGGGTTTGTAGGAATAAATCAGCAGCATGGCGATGATATAAAAGATAACCGGTGCAAAATATTTCTGTGAACGAATGTGATTCCTTAACAAATATCGGGTCAGATAGATCATTCGACTTCTCCCCCCGCATCATCCATGGAAGAGCTTAAGTCCACAGGATCTGTGACACATCCACGACTCGTATGTACAGCTGGATGTTGTCCTTCCAACAGACTTTCCATATGTAATTGACTTTCCTCCTGTTGTACAGACACAACCGAACCGCCTGATGCCAGAATCATTCTGAGGACATCATCTGTTGATTGTTGAACTACTTTCCAATCCCACAACCAAGAATTGGATTTCTCCAAGCTCGTATTACGAACTAAAGACAGTACTCCCGGTTGTTGTAAAATGGATGGATCGTTAGCCATATCCTCTCCAGCTTCCGTCAGACTTTGAATACGTACAACGGGTTCGCCAGCTTGAAGTATATCTTCACGACTCCAGTAGCGGAGCACGCTGCCTTTCTTCAACACAATCACCTGGTCTGCCAAACGTTCAATGAGCAACGGTTCATGGCAAGCTGTAACGATGGATGTCCCTTCAAGCTTCCATTGCCCCAATAAGGATACTATCGCCTCTTGAGCTGGAATATCCAAGCCTGACAACGGTTCATCCAGCAGCAAAAGCCCCCCTGGCCCAGGTAATAGAGCTTGAATCAAATTCACTTTTTGCAGTGTGCCCTTCGATAATAAGGGTAACTTCTGATCGATCGCGGTATCCAGATATAAAAGTTCACTAAGTTCTCTAATCCGCCCACGCAGTATTTCGGGGCGAATGCCCCGAATCCGTCCCATGTCCCACAAGTACTCTCTTGAGGTAAAAGGTAAACGTGGTAAGCCATCTACTGCATACCTCTCAGAACCTTTCATCGTGAGCTGAATCGATCCTGTATCAGGTAACAAAATACCCGCCAGTATACGTAGTAACGTGCTTTTGCCAGAACCGTTTCTGCCAACAAGTACAGCACATTCTCCCTGCTTCACTTCCAGATTAATTTGATCAAGTACTTGAGCATTATCTAGTCTTTTGCTCACTTGTTGAAGCTGCAAACCTCGACCTGATGAATCTGATATAGCTTGATCGGATTTCTTGAAAAGTCCACGTTTACTCCATATCACTGGGATCACATCCGTTCTGGAGCTTGCACACCTAGCAAATGCAAACTGTACGCGAGGCGTTCGGCAGTCCGTTCAGCTAATGTCACTCGGAAGGATCTTACTTCAGATGGCGCATCCGCAATCCGTTCGGCGTGATAGAAGCGGTTGAAAGCCTGAGCGACATCTATTGTATATTTGGCAATGACCGAAGGCTCATTCCGATGAATTGCTTTTTCCAGATACTCGGGGTATTCACCGAGCAGTTTCAGCAACGCCCATGAGGTATCTCCGATACGGGATGGAGTGGTTACTGTGTCATTCTCACCTTCCGCAAGGCTGGATTGAGGTAATTGGTTTTCATTTTCCACACGTTTCGCCTCTTCAGCTTTGGCAAGTACACTTTGAATCCGGGCATGGGTATATTGCACATAAGGTCCGGTCTCCCCCTCAAAACTCACCGCATCCTCCAGAGAGAAGTCTACATCGTTAAGCCGATTATTACGCAGATCACCGAAGATAATGGCACCTACACCGACCGCCTCTGCCACCTTCTGAGGGTTCTCCAGATTCGGGTTTTTCTCCTGAATAATCTGCAGTGCACGAGCGACTGCCTCATCCAATACTTCCTGCAAAAAGACGACTTTACCGCGACGCGTAGACATTTTCCGTCCCTCAAAACGCATTAATCCAAACGGAATATGTTCACAATTTGCAGACCATTCATGCCCCATCCGGGATAAAACTGCAAATACCTGACGGAAATGAAGCTTCTGCTCACCTCCGACCACGTATAACAACCGATCTGCCTTCATCACCTCATGACGATAGACTGCCGTAGCCAAATCCCGTGTAGGATAGATTGTTGTGCCGTCTTTTTTGATAATCAGACACGGGGGCATGTTCTCGTCCTCCAGCCGAACCACGAGTGCTCCATCACTTTCTTCAAGTAAGCCTTTCACCTTGAGTTCTTCAACCACCGCGCCCATCTTGTCATTGTAAAAACTTTCCCCCAGCGTATGGTCAAATTGTACGTTCAGACGTTCATACATCCGGTTGAATTCCTTCATGCTCACTTCCACAAAGAACGCCCATAACCGCTGTGCTTCCTCATCCCCTTGCTCCAGCTTGCGGAACCACTCGCGTGCCTCAATCTCCAGTGAAGGATCGTTCTCCGCCTCATCGTGGAAGCGCACATACAGTTCCAGTGACGTACGGATCGGGTCTGCCTGCAACGCTTCATCATTGCCCCACCGTTTATACGCTGCGATCTGCTTGCCAAACTGGGTTCCCCAGTCTCCCAGATGATTCACACTTACAGAGGTATAACCCGCTTCGTTATACAACCGATACAGCGCTGCACCAATTACAGTAGAACGCAAATGTCCGATTCCGAAGGGTTTTGCGATGTTAGGGGAAGACATATCAATTACAACTCGTGAACCTTGACCAAGCAGAAGCTTACCAAATGCGGCATCCCCCAGTTCTTTCAGCAGATTCGGCGCAAGCTCCTCCCGATTGAAACGGATATTCACATACGGCCCGGCGGGAGTCGCTTCAAGTCCTTCTGCCTGCAATCCCGTTGCGAGCTCGGTCGCAATGACTGCCGGTGCTTTCTTTAATGACTTCGCCAATGCAAAACAAGGGAATGCTGCATCCCCCATCTCCGCCTGTGGTGGGACTTCCAGTAATCTCAGAACCTCTTCTTCATTCAATCCCGTTAAAGGGGCAATATCGGCCGCAGCCTGCTTCATCAACATGTCAAACACTCCTTATCCATTCATTATTGGCTGAAAATAAACACAAAAAAGCTCTCGTCTCTAAATAAGAGACGAGAGCTGACTTAACAGTTCCCGCGGTACCACTCTAGGTGAACAGCTACTCCTAATATGCATCAACATGCATACCCGTAGAACCTGTTCCGCTCGATGCGTATAACGGTCGCAAGCCGGATTACCCTCAGACAGATATAGTACATCCACGATCAGGATTCATTACATCTTTTCGGATAACCATCTCACGGGTGCGGTTCACTCAGGTCATGTCATACCGGCTTCCACCTCTCCCGGCTCGCTGTCATGTATGGATCTGGCTACTCTCCCGATCATTGATATTCTTCGTTTCAATTCATTGCCATCATTATACATACCACGATCAGACTTGGCAACCTGCATTAAAAATCCCCTACTGAAAGGCAACACATAGGCACATCGTCTCAGATGCCTCTGTTCACTGCCTTCCCTTAGGGGACAACGGTCATTATCGATATTAATTATATATTCCAGTGAATTAATATTTACGCTACTGCTGCCATCAACCGGCAAGCTTCTGCACATCTGCGGCAAGCCTCTGCACATGCTTGGCAGTGATCATGGTGGTGTTTGCCACACTCTGCGGCGCAAGCTTCACAAGCTTTCACACACAATTCGCATATTTCAGCAATGAAATCACTTCCACGTGTCATCGCTTGTGCAGCAAAACTGCAGATCTCCGCACATTCCCGATTCAAACGAATGCAATCACGCAGCATCGCCAGATCATATTCTTTCAGACTCGATATGTAACATACGTTGCAAGCATTCATGCATTCCAGGCAAGCATCGATACATTGTTGATATTGTTGTTGTGTCATTTAAAGTTACCTCCCAGGCAAAGTTTGCTATGCATCTTAATACCCAGTTCGGAGGAATATTGAATCATCTAACCTACTTTATCGCTTCCAATTCCAGTAATTGGTCACGAATGACAGTTTGGTCAAAATGTTCACCTATAAACACAGCAACATTAGGGACATCTCCCTGAGGTGTGATCTTCATGTAGTCCGATTCACGGTAAGCATACTGGAACCAGAAACGGCTCGCCGTGTCACTAAACGATAAAATGCCTTTCGCTCGATACACGTCTCGTGGCAAAGCAGATACAAATTGTTCAAATGCCTCACTGTTCACCGGATGACTGAAATAATGCGTATACACCATAACATGTTCGTGTGAGACATGAGGAGCAGAATGCTCGTGACCGTGGTCATGACTATGGTTATGAGATGCGTCAGTATTCTTAGCATCGCCTTGGACCGTGTGATGCTCATGTCCATGATTGCATCCATGTGTACCACAGGTTTCCGTATGCACATGATGCTCTTGGTGAGCCGGCTTACCTGCTTCAGAAGCTGAATCACGCACGTGCACGTCTGCACCGCTGCGAAGCAACAGATCCATCTCCACCTCACATTTAACCGTAGGAATTACAGGTGCGAAGCCATTCCATTTTGCCAAAAGCTGCTCCAGATCCTTCAGTTCCTGTGCATTCACCCGATCTGTTTTGTTTAAGAGAAGCACAGACGCACAACGAATCTGCTCCTGCATTAGTTTGAAGGTCTGCCCCTTCTGCTCCTGATACAGACCAGATAGATGTGCTGCATCCACAACGGTAATGAGACTTTTTAGTTCCAATCGCATGTAGAGTGAAGTCTCTGTGACTGCATCCAAAATCTCCATTGGGTTCGCGGCACCGGTAGCTTCAATGATGATCACATCCGGTGATTCCTCTTGAACGAGCTCGGCAAGTTGCAATCCCAAGTCGCCACGTACGGTACAACAGATGCAGCCCCCTAACATCTCCGTCATCGGAACGGTAGAATCCACAATCTGACCATCCAGATTGACTTCACCTAACTCATTCATGACCACTGCGGGACGCAAACCCTGCTGTTGCCAATGTTCGATCAACTGAACAAGCAGTGTTGTTTTGCCACTTCCCAAAAAGCCTGACAGTATATATACAGGTATGGATTTTTCTTTTGAAATCGTTTCGTTCATCCTTAAACACCTCTCTGATTGTCCTCTTGTAACCTGATCTATCTATATCTAGCGAGTGTACACTATCCCGCATTCGTTGTGCAATAATGTTCAACTCTTTCCCAGTACATTGCCTGATTCTTTCGGATGGTCTATGCTATGAGGACATGTTGATTGAAGGAGGAAGTTTCATGACTAATTCAGTGGAACAACATCGCCAGGAAGCCCCTGACACGGTATCGTGCATGATTGTTACGGTGTCGGACACACGCACCAAAGACACTGACACCAGTGGCCAGCTCATGCACCAGCTTCTGAATGAAGCGGGTTATCAGATTGTTGAATACATCATTACACCAGATGAAACGGAGAACATTCGAAGCATCCTGCAAGATGCAGCCGTTCGTGATGATATCGAAGCCGTGCTGCTTAGCGGCGGAACAGGGATTGCACCCCGAGATACAACCTACGAAGCAGTGTCTTCACTGCTCGACAAAGAACTTCCGGGCTTTGGTGAGATCTTCCGTTTTCTCAGTTACACCGAAGATATTGGTTCCGCTGCCATCCTGAGCAGAGCCGTCGCTGGAACGATTGGACGAACAGCTGTGTTCTCCATGCCGGGCTCCAAAGGAGCTGTCAAATTGGCCATGGAAAAACTCATTTTGCCTGAACTGCGACATGTCATGCGTGAAATATATAAACCCGTCTGAAGAATCAGACGGGTTTTTCGGATTTATTTTCAGCTATACGGCAAGGTACGCAAGGTATCTCGCTCTACTACCTTAGTTGCTCCAGCACATGTTGGAACACCTGCATAACGTCCTGCTCATACTCATCCTTTTCGCCACCGGAAGCCGTATAGACCAGCGAAACGTAATCTTTGCTGCGAATCGTTGTTCGGCCAAGCACATTTTCCAAGACAGCCTCATCACTATGCTCACTATACATTTGTTTCATGCCGGCAACTCGTGCAGCCTTATCACTGAAAATATGGACTTTCACGATGTGTCTGCCACTTCCATTCAACAAATACATATAAGAGATCCCACCATGGCCGTCATCGGCAGACATGTTATTCATCAGCTGGATGCCCTTTGCTTCAAAACTCTTACTCATCTCATTCGCCAATGCACCGTTTAATCCGTGTCCTTGACTCTGTGCCCGCATATTTCCTTCATCCGTCGCTTCACGTGTATAGACCTTCCGCTCCTGCTCAATGGATGATGCCGAACAAGCCACCAGGGCCCAGGCATTCGTGATCAACACACCACTTACAAGTACCGACTTGATTGTTCTTCCAATCAGACTTCGCACCTTTCTGCCAAACCACATGCCAATCCTTCCTTTCCAGCCACGTGTACTGTGACCCAATCAGGTAGAATTAGCATGTCTAAGGACTAAGAATCTTATTCGGCTGGCAGATCTGATATCGTATTGACCACGGTACGACCTACTGCACCACCTTGGAGTATCGTCTCCAGCGTATGAGGCAATTGGTCTAATGAGATTTCCCGGATTCCAAGTTCAAGCGCACGCTCCGGTTTCCAATCTCCGCCGAGCAGTTTCCACAGTCGTTCCCGACGTTCCATTGGACAATATACAGAGTCTATGCCAATAAGCTGGATGCCGCGCAATATAAACGGAAGTACCGTGGATTCAAAAGCTGTGCCTCCAGTTAACCCGGATACCGCTACCGCACCTCCGTATTGAATCTGTTTTAATCGCTCCGCAAGAGCGGGGCCTCCTGTTGGATCAACAACTCCTGCCCATAGCTGTTTCCCCATCGCTCCTTTAGCCGGAGCATCAGCTTCTTCACGAGTAATAACCTCTGAGGCGCCCAAGTTTCGGAGCAATGCCTCCTCCTGATCCTTCTTGCCTGTGCTGGCTGTTACATCGAAGCCCAGCTTCGCCAGGATCGCAACTGCCATACTGCCAACACCACCCGTTGCACCCGTAACCAGAACCTTGCCCATCTCCGGTGTAACTCCAGCCTGGAACAGCGCATCTACCGAAAGTGCAGCGGTGAATCCTGCGGTCCCAATCGCCATGGCTTCTTTTTCACTGAGACCCGGTGGCAGAGGTACCAACCATTCACTGCGCAGACGAGCATACTCGCTGTAACCCCCATAATGGGATACGCCTGGTTCAAACCCTGTACTGATCACCCGATCTCCCGGTGCAAAACGTCCGCTTACCGATTCCTCTACCGTTCCTGCCAGATCGATTCCAGGTACCATGGGGTATTCACGAACGACACCACCCTTCTCAAGGGTAGCGAGCCCGTCTTTATAATTGACACTGGAATACTGCACCTGTACCGTTACATCTCCATTCGGCAGATCTTCCTTCTTCAGTTGCTCTATAGCTACTTTTACTCCCCCCTGGTCTTCTTTGCGGACTACATATGCGTTAAAATGATTTTTCATCGATAGCCACTCCTTCTTTGGATTTTATATTTTTCCATTAAGCACATGAATTGTTCGCATTCAGGCTTAACAGCTACCTATTGATTATTTCTTAATAATTCCTGTTCAAGCTCAGTGTCTCCTAAGCGTCAACAGATAGATTAGCGGGCCCACAATGGGGATAATCCCTGCCGCAGCCCAAGCAAATGAACGTCGACTCACTTCAGTATCCCTGTATATCCCAAGTACCGAAAGTAAGGTCAACAGTACAAAATCAATCGTCATGATATGTACAAAGGCAGATTGCTTGAATGCTTCCATATATACATCCGGATGACCTTGCGTCACGGCATAGAATGCTGTCCCCAGCGTCAACAGCAGAAGGGCTACATGCGTCAACTTATTGGCGGCTACCCGTCCAATTCCCGACTCCCGCTGACGACCAAAATGCAAGCTTACGTAGCCCGAAGATCTATTCGCGGATGATGACCATGCATAATAGGGAAGCAGGGCAAAAGCACCCAGTCCGAAAGAAAGTATAACAAAAGGCCAAGCAGGTACACGGCCACCTCGTTCTTTCACAGATGTTCTTAACAGCATACAAGCATACACTGCCGGAAAAATACCTAACCACGAAAACACCGTAAGTAACCAAGGTTCTTTGCTTTGCATTGTGATCAGTTCTTTGAATATCGGATCACTTCCAGGTGACTGCCCCGGTGCCAACAACAATGCATAGGCCATAAAAGCGATCCAGACCAGTCCTAATATCCATCTCATGTCTGCACCTCCTCTTACTTTCATCCCCTGCGACAATGGTATTGAAACAATACCAGCACACTCAATCGGCACTGAAGGAACTGTTCTAATATGTTGAAGAAATTTAAAATTGCGAAAGATGCAGAATTTGGCGTCTCCTGCGCTTTCCCGAGAAATAATGACTGCATTTCCCCTTTAAGCTGGGCAAGCTAAACTCCAGTATAGCCTGCTACCTAGATAGTCTGTCCATGAGATTTCTTACATCCTGGTCCAGATCATCAAGATCATATTAAAAAGGCATAAGCCAGTATTCCTCACTGGTTATGCCTCTCTGTATATCTTATGTGTGGATCATTCCTCTGTGGATTTCACATGTTCCGCAATGAGCTTCTGCTTCATATTCCAAGCCGCCGGGCTGATATTCACACGGTAGATCTCCGGGTTGAGTTTCCGCTGGTATTCAGGCCAGAAAAGGTCCATCTGCTCTCGATGATACGCCCGAATCTCATCCAAATTAGGCAAGTCATACACTTTGCGTCCGTTCACAAAGATCGGCTCCAGCATATTTACCGCTTCGTAGCGGGTAACGGTCTTTTTCAGATAAGGGTGTAGCGGGTTGAACAGCTTGAGCGGTCCGCCTTGTAGCGGCTGCTCTTCCCCTGGATAGCAGATATAATCTGCAATCGCTTTGCCATGCTTCGGATCAATGATCCGGAACACTTCCTTTTTACCTGGTGTAGATACCTTTTCAGGATTGGCAGATATCTTGATCGTAGGCAGCATAGTACCGTCTACTTCACGCTCCACCAATTTGTATACTCCACCCAAAGATGGTTGGTCAGAAGCGGTAATCAGCTGTGTACCGACACCCCATGTATCAATCCGCGCTCCTTGAGCCTTCAGGTTGAAAATCGTATTCTCATCCAGATCATTGGATGCAACAATTTTCACATAATCCAAGCCAGCCTCATCCAGCATCTGACGTGCCTGAATCGACAAGTACGCAAGGTCACCACTGTCGAGACGAATGGCATTCATCTTTTTACCCTGGCTCTCCAACTTCTTGGCTGTCTTGATCGCGTGAGGTACCCCACTGTTCAACGTGTCAAAGGTATCAACCAGCAGCGTAACCTGATCAGGCAACACTTTGGCATACACGTCAAACGCCTCCTGCTCGCTCATAAAGCTCTGTACCCAGGAATGGGCATGTGTACCTGCTGTTGGGATGCCGAAGCGCTCTCCGGCCAGCATATTGGACGTTGCATGGAAGCCTGCCACATACGAGGCACGTGCGCCCCAGATAGCAGCATCCGCTTCCTGTGCACGCCGTGTACCGAATTCGAGTAAGGTATCCTGTTGTGCCACCTGTTTGATCCGTGAAGCCTTGGTTGCAATCAACGTCTGATAATTCATGAAGTTAAGTATCGCCGTCTCCACCAATTGTGTCTCCATAATGGAGCCTTCTACCCGAATGAGCGGTTCGTCAGGGAAAACAATTGCACCCTCCTTCATGGAATGAATTGTCCCCTGAAATGAAAACTGGAGCAACTCTTCCAGAAAGACCGGATCGTAATTTTCCTCTTGTTTGGATAAAAATTTGATGTCGTCCATCGTGAACCGAAGCTGGCTGATATAGTTCACAATCCGTTCCAATCCGGCAAATACCGCATATCCATTGCCAAATGGAAGCTTACGGAAATAGGCTTCAAATACTGCCTTCCGTTTGTGTGTACCATTCACCCAATGGGCGTACATCATATTGATCTGATATTTATCCGTATGTAAAGCCAGGCTAGTTGTCTGCATTTGTCTCATCCTCTCTGACTTCCGCTCGCGCCCGCAGATTTCACCTGTGGACACGGGTTAACATAAGGAGACTTATTCTTCATGATTCTGTTCATCGTATTAACAAACAAGTCTCCCGTACAAACTCTATATACCATTCAGCACATTCATCGGGTTCCTAACATTAGGTCAGACAGACATGATTGTCGAGTAAATTAAGCCAGGACTGTCTCGCTCGCCTTAACCACCGAAGCACCAAGGCTGGAACGAAAATGTCCAAGTGCCCACTCATGTCCTGCCGGATTGAAGCTGGCAACAGCATCTTCATATACCGTAATATGAAACCCTTTATTGTAAGCATCCACTGCTGTATGCAGTACGCAAATGTCCGTGCATACCCCAATGAGTGCAATATCTGTAATGCCACGTGCACGCAGTCTGAGTTCCAGGTCTGTACCACAGAATGCGCTGTACCTTGTCTTATCCATCCACCGAATATCCGCTTTCCGTTCTTCCATCACTTGGGCAAGACGACCATATAACTGCCTTCCTTCCGTATTTCGGATGTTATGAGGCGGGAAAAGGGCTGTCTCCGGGTGATACGGATCATTCTCTTCGTGCAGATCCACAGCCATAATCACTTCATGTTTATGATTACAATAAGCTTCCGTTACAGCTGCGATCGTCTCTTCGATCTCAACCGCTGGCTGGCCTACAGGTAGAGAACCTGTCACAAAATCTTGTGTAAAATCAATGACAATCAGTGCTTTCATCGTCAACACTCCCTTGGCCCAGAATGATTTGATCCTGATTCAATTCAGATTGACACACCTACACATTATTACGTATAGATCGACAGCCGTGGTACGAGTTCTGTAAATCGATATAGCTGCGCCGGACGCTGTGAATACTGATTGGAACTCACAAGGTTCCCCTCTTCATCCCGTACTTCTTCCACTATGCCTTTGCGACTGCGGGTAGACGTAATCTTGCGAATGAAGTTTGGTTCTTCAAAATCCGGTACAACACTTTGAATAACCTGATATAATTCACTTAACGTAAAGTCCCGTGGCAGGAATTGCCTAGCAATCGTCGTTTCCAGCATCTGCTGTTGAATACGTCGATATGCATCTTCAATGATTGTTCTGTGATCAAAGGCCAGTTCCAGTTCTTGCAGCGCCTCCTGAATGGTGAACAATCCAACATCCTCAGCATCATCTGCTGCTTGGCGTTGATCCAGCATCCATTCTTCCACAAGCGCAAAAAATGCATGAGAGATAATCCAGCCCCTCGGGTCACGACCCGGCTGACTGTATACATTCAAGTACTCCAGATGTCCACCGTCTACACCTGTCTCTTCCATCAGCTCACGCTTTGCTGCACCGTAGATGGATTCATTCTCCTGACAAAATCCACCGGGTAATGCCCATCTACCTGCAAAAGGCCAGCCCTTACGCTTAATCAGCATCACTTTCAATTCCCGAATGGGAAGTGTCTTGGTCACCGTCTTGCGCTCCCGCTTGGTCAAGGTGAACATAACGATATCCGCAGGAACACCATCGGGGGTACGATATTTCTTGGAACTATAGGCACGTGCTGCTTGTTCGTCGCTCTCTGCATTGAAGTGTTCGTAGTTTTCGCTCATGGGCACCACCGACTATTTTCATTTTGATAATTTCATTATGACATAATAATATCTTTTGTCAACTGCGGGATTCCTATTTTACGTTCTTGGACGGGCAATGCGGAATGTCGCTGTAGCCATGCATCCCAATGTACCTGATGCATCACGTACTTCCGAATGAGTCGTAACACTACGTCCCGCCTGATGCAATACCGTAGCTGTCACCATCAATTCTCCTTGTTTCATGGGTGCAAGAAAATGTACATTCAGATTCGTTGTCACACAGCCGTCTACTTCCATGGCTGCTGTGGCTACCATCCCCATCGCCTGGTCCATCAGTGAAGTCAATACTCCCCCATGAATAATCCCCATGGAATTGGTGTGATGTTCACCTGCCGTCAGCGCGATCTGCACTTCTTTTCCGTCCCCTTTTATATAACGACAGCCGAGAAATCCCCAGAACCGTCCATCTCCGTCTTCCACCATTTTGTCCAAAATGCTCATTATTCATTTCTCCTTTATTGCACTGTACGTATCAAGCTCTTGATGTCATGTGCCTTATCATTTTTAAAAAACGTCGCACCACACAAAATAACCCCACAGTGTGGAGCTTTGCTTGGAAGTATATTCCGAATACTGGCGATAGCCACTCCATGTTAACGATAATAATGTAATGTCAAAAAAGGCGCGGACCGCGTCCGCACCCTTCCGTCATTTAACCGCAACTGGTCGGAGGTGAATCCGTTCCAGCCTCCACGTTCACTTTTTCGGAAACCGTATCTCGGATTACAGAGATCACAAGCTGAAGCAAGTAGTTGATATCGCTCTGGCTCTGCTGGAATTCCGTAACCAATGGAATGCTGTCCAGTTCGCTTTGCAGATCGTCAATTTCCTGTTCAATTTTGCTGACCATCTCAACATTTTTGAAGCTTTCAAAAGCAACGATCTCTTTTTGTTTCTTCTTGATGGTTGCAATCAACTGTTGAATGCGCTCATGATCACGAATTTTGGTTTCAGCCTGTTGAAACTGTCTAACTTCCTCACTCGTCCCGAGCATATCAGCCAATTCTTTGGCTTTTCCCATAATGTCGTCGCGTATGACCAGATTGCGAGTATCGTAGGTAGGCATTCCATAATGATTGTACTGCACTTCTTCCTGCGCCACTGAAATCGCTCCATTCTATGAGATGATATAAGATGAGAACCTGGGCTCAAATGAGTTCAAACGTTTGCTCCATGACCGCTGCGGGTACGGATCGTTCTTTTGATCGCTGTTGTCTCCGGATTTTTCTGATTACAATTGTTCAAGGTTAAAATCCGGAGACAAAGGCGAACGCTTCGCTTCTACAGACCGATTCCGTCCCCTCCGCTACTTGCGCGAATGTCCGAACCTGAATTTGACCCCATAAATACTCATCTTATTGGTGTGTGTATTACTGATTGGCAGCTACCGGCTCAGAGAGCAGGTTGCCCCGAATATAAAAAGTCATCGGATCGGTGATTTCCACTTGTACAAAAGTACCGATCAACTCTTTGGGTCCTTCAAAATGCACCAGCTTGTTGCTGCGCGTACGTCCTGCCAGAACTTCGGAATTCCGTTTGCTCTCGCCTTCAACGAGCACTTCAACGATTTTGCCGCGTTGCTGTTCATTGCTTCGTTGGCTGTATTCGTTGATCGTTTCGTTCAAGCGCTTCAAACGTTCCTTCTTCACTTCCATCGGTACGTTGTCTTCCATCACCGCAGCCGGTGTACCTTCACGTGGGGAATAAATAAAGGTATAGGCAAAATCATACCCTACTTCACGGACAAGGGAAAGTGTATCTTCAAACTGTTCTTCCGTTTCCCCCGGAAAACCAACAATAATATCCGTTGTCAACACAACATCCGGGATGGCCTTTTTAATTTTGTCAGCCAGCTTCAGATAGTGTTCCCGGCTATACTTGCGGCTCATACGTTTGAGTACTTCCGAACTGCCAGATTGCACCGGAAGATGAATATGCTCCACCAGGTTTCCGCCCTTCGCCAGCACTTCTATCAAACGATCATCAAAGTCACGTGGGTGACTGGTTGTAAACCGTACTCGCGGAATATCAATTTGGCGAATGGCATCCATCAAGTCGCCAAAGCTGTAGTTCAGGTCGGTGAAGTCCTTGCCGTACGCATTCACATTTTGACCAAGCAGCGTGATCTCCTTAAAGCCTTGTCGTGCCAAATCCCTAACCTCGGCAATGACATCTTCCGGGCGACGGCTGCGTTCTTTGCCACGTGTGAACGGAACGATGCAATATGTACAGAACTTGTCGCAGCCATACATAATGTTCACCCAGCCGCGCATCCCCTCACGTTTCTTCGGCAGGTTCTCAATGATGTCGCCTTCTTTGGACCACACCTCAACAACCATTTCTTTGCTGAACAGCGCTTCCTGAATCAGGTGTGGCAACCGATGCACATTATGTGTACCGAAGATCATATCCACAAAGCCATGCTTCTGCATGATTCGATTGACGACGCCTTCCTCCTGAGACATACACCCGCATACGCCAAGTAATAATCCTGGACGTTCGAGTTTTAGCGTTTTCAGGTGACCAAGCTCACCAAACACCTTATCTTCCGCATTTTCCCGTATGGCACACGTATTGAGCAGAATAACATCAGCCTCTTTGCGATCCTCTGTAGCCTGATATCCCATAGACTCAAGCAGTCCTTTGATGGTCTCCGAGTCATGCTCGTTCATCTGACATCCATACGTATATACAATATAGTGTTTTCCGTTTCCTATGTTTTTCAGTTCATCGGGAACGGCATTTTCGTAAAGCACCTGAACGTCTTCCTTGCCCCGCTGTTTCTCCTGACGATGATTGGGTTCCGATTTGATGTTAATCTCACGGCCCCGGATTCTTATCTTTTTGCTGAATTCATCTTGCGAAATTACTTTGGCATCGGAGAAATCAAAATACTGGGAGTAATCCTTTTTTGAGTCTTTAGCCATTTCCTTCGGTCACTCCTTACAGCCTCAATTAATAAAAAATCGTTCATTCATCCCTGTTCCACGTGATTTTCTTGCTTGGAACAGCAAAAGAGCATTACAGCAAATTATAGCATGAATTGGGCTGTAGTTCCACATCCAAACAGCCTGTCCCTTCGTCTAATCCGAAACATAGAAGGCTCAGAAGAACTCTCCGAAACCAATAAAAAAACCTGAGCCTTGCCATCAGGGTTGGAATTAACCGACCTTGTTGGCTGAGCTCAGGTTTATACGGTATTCAGACCGCTTTAATTCGCGACTGAAGGCTGTTCATGTATTAGTCGATGATTTCAGCAGTGTCGCCATTACGAGCGCCAGCAGCGTTTGCTTCATCTGTATCAATATGCATGTCCAGTGCGAAAGAATCGGATACACGAGCCAGTACATTTTCCAGTACCAGACCACGATCTCCGCTCAGGCGAACTTTCAGCAATTGTTTGTCCTCGATACCCCATTTTGCAGCATCAGAAGTGTGGAAGTGGATGTGACGAGCAGCAACGATAACACCTTTTTCAATCGTAACTTCGCCAGCAGGACCTTTAATCGTGATTCCCGGTGTACCTTCAATGCTTCCGGACTCACGTACAGGTGCTTTAACACCAATAGCAAATGAATCTGTCATCGAGATCTCCAGTTGCGTTTCAGGGCGAACAGGTCCAAGGATACGCACTTTATCAAACTGTCCTTTCGAACCAATAACCGCTACAGTTTCGTTAGCAGCATATTGGCCAGGCTGAGACAGAGGTTTAAATTCAGTCAGTTCATAACCTTTACCAAACAAAATTTCAACGTGCTCTTGGGATACATGAATGTGACGGGCAGATACGCCCACAGGTACTGTTTTACTCATCGTAAATTTCACTCCTTGTTTATCTATGGCCTGTACTCAGGCTCTTAACAATCCAATGGTATTATACCCCTTTTTGGAGTGAAATGAAAACGAAGTGGTGAAAATTCATGAAATACACTTATTTCGCCATCATTCCTCTCCTTTATATGGAAAACAAGTTTCAATTTAACCCATTTAATCACACACACCAGTTCACTATTTCATGGAATTCCCCTTCATCTGCATCTTCGGATTGCTCTCTGGCAAGTGTTCCCCCAGATAACTCATTGCATTCCCCCACAACCAACCACGTACCAGTTGTTCATCATAATGCTTGAGCAGGATTTCCGTCAGTCTCGGATAGTGTCCTGAGTGTTCAAGTCTCTGAATATACGTTGAAATTCCATCAAAATCGGACCCCATCATCAGATGATGCTGCCCGCCGAGAGAACAGATCTGCTCGATATGAGGCAGCAGGTCCTCTATCCGAACTTCCCCCTCCTGTTTAACAAACCAAGGGACAAACGTCAGTCCGATCCGCCCTTGCCGGGCAATGATGGCCTGAATCTGATCATCTTTCAGATTACGTACATGGGAACATACGCTATAACTGTTAGAATGAGATGCGATAAAAGGACGTTTGCTCAAGTCAGCCAGTTCCCAGAAACCTTTCTCCGTTAAATGTGACACATCTAACAGCATGCCGACTTCATTGCACAGGTGCACCAGTTCCTTTCCCTTTTCGGTCAGACCCGCTCCACGCTTCTCCATGATTCCATCAGCTGCCCAATTGGCATAGTTCCAGGTAAGTCCAACAATTCGAACTCCCATCTGATAACACAACTCCAGATAGAACAGGTTGCCCTCCAGGCCATCCACACCCTCCAGTGTGATTAATCCCCACGGACCCTCTGTTTGCCCCACCTGAGCCACCTGTTCACGCCACAACAACGTCTGTGTGCCGCCAGGCCGCTCCTGACTTCTCTCTACGCGCTTACGGTAAATATCCAACTGCCCCATCACATGTTCAAACTTGCCTCTGCCTAGTACTTCGGGCAAATAGATCGCGAAAGCCTGCAACCCTACATTACCCTCTTTCAAACGTTGCACATTCACATCCAGTTGTGGAGCATCTTCAAATGAAAGTGTCGGCTGCATCAAGATTTTGCTCAGTGCATCACAGTGAAAATCGGCTATACGCCAATCAGACATGGACATCGTTAACCCCTCCTTCTATGATTCGCTGCAAAAAAACGCAAAAAAACCTGTCTACATCGTAAACAGGTTCAATGCATACTGCATGTATTATCTGGGCTCCACAATCAGCTTAATGGCCGTTCGGTCCTCGCCGTCGATCACAATGTCTGTAAAAGCTGGAATACAAATCAGGTCAACTCCGCTTGGTGCTACAAATCCCCGGGCTATCGCTACCGCTTTAATGGCTTGGTTCAGTGCTCCCGCTCCAATTGCCTGCAGTTCAGCATTTCCACGTTCACGAAGAACCCCTGCAAGAGCGCCGGCTACAGAATTAGGATTGGACTTTGCTGAAACTTTTAATACATCCATGGTAAGTACCTCCCTGGGAATGTTGAAAGTTTGTTTCCACTTACTAGATGTTATTCGCGGGAGGCAAAAAAATTCCTTCTTTTTAGACGGGTTTCCCTGCAAAATGGGACAATACCCCTATTCCATGCGCCACTCGTCTTCCATCAGACGAATTTTTTCGATGCGTGTTGCCGCACCTGTGGCTTCATCAATCTCTACTAAGACACCATGGAAATGCCATTTGCCATCATCAACAACAAATCGCACAGGTAGCTGGGTGTAGAACTTGCGCAACACGGCTTCACGCTCCATGCCCAATATGCCGTCACGCGGCCCTACCATGCCCGCATCCGTTAAGTAAGCCGTTCCTCCAGGCAAAATCCGATCATCGTTACTCTGTACATGCGTATGTGTACCTACAACGAGCGATGCACGCCCATCCAGATGCCATCCCATGGCAATCTTCTCTGAAGTCGCTTCAGCATGCATATCGACCAGAATACATTTGTAGTCCTGGCGTAGCTCATCTACGATCTCATCAGCTACACGGAATGGACAATCCAGGGCAGGCAGGAACGTTCTTCCTTGCAGATTGACAATGGCCAGCTCCTTGCCTTCACCTTTGACAACCGTATACCCTCGTCCTGGTGTGCCTGGTGGAAAGTTCGCTGGTCGAATCATGCGCGGTTCATCATCTATAAAATCAAAAATATCCTTATTGTCCCAGGTATGATTACCAAGTGTAATGCCATGTACACCCCAGTTGAAAAACTCATTCGCGATCGCACCTGTAATGCCGCGACCTGCCGCTGCATTTTCACCATTAACAATCACCACATGCGGCTTATACTTCGATTTTAGGTACGGTAAATTTTCCTTTAATGCCTTACGTCCCACATTGCCCACTATGTCACCAATAAACAAAACTTTCATTGATTACTGCCTCCTCAATCCCTGCAAATTCCCTTTACTTCAATTGTTGAACCTTGCAGGACTCTATCTCATGCTTCATGATGTGTAGTTTACTATTAACCTTATAACAGGCTATCAACAGGAAAAGTGGCCCACTACTGCGGCCACTTTTCCGTAATGCTCTATTTTGCGTATTCAACCGCACGGGTTTCCCGGATGACGGTGACTTTGATGTGACCCGGATAGTCGAGTTCATTCTCAATCATCTTCGTGATGTCACGGGCTAGGCGGAAGGCTTCAGCATCATCGATCTTCTCAGGCTGTACCATAACGCGAACTTCGCGTCCGGCCTGAATGGCGTACGATTTCTCGACACCTTCGAAGGATTCCGAAATCTCTTCCAGCTTCTCCAGTCGTTTGATATACGTTTCCAGCGTTTCGCGGCGTGCGCCTGGTCTTGCTGCGGAGAGCGCATCTGCTGCGCCAACCAACATGGCAATGACCGAAGTCGCTTCGCAATCTCCGTGATGGGACGCGATACTGTTGATTACAACCGGATGTTCTTTGTATTTCTTCGCCAGTTCCACGCCAATTTCGACGTGTGATCCTTCCACTTCGTGATCCAGCGCTTTACCGATGTCATGCAATAGACCTGCACGTCTTGCCAGAGTTACGTCTTCTCCGAGTTCGCCAGCCATCAGTCCAGCCAGATAAGCGACTTCCATGGAATGTTTCAAGACGTTTTGACCGTAACTTGTACGGAACTTCAACCGGCCCAGGATTTTGATCAGATCCGGATGCAGACCATGCACGCCCACTTCAAAGGTAGCTTGCTCACCGTATTCACGGATGCGCTCATCCACTTCTTTGCGGGATTTCTCAACCATCTCTTCAATCCGTGCCGGGTGAATACGTCCATCAGCCACCAGTTTCTCCAGGGCAGTACGGGCGATCTCACGGCGAATCGGGTCAAAGCCCGACAGAATAACAGCTTCTGGCGTATCATCGATAATGAGGTCAATCCCTGTAAGGGTTTCAAGCGCACGGATGTTACGTCCTTCACGACCGATAATCCGGCCTTTCATTTCTTCATTTGGCAGGGTAACAACAGATACCGTTGTTTCCGCTACGTGGTCAGCCGCACAACGTTGGATAGCGAGCGTAATAATCTCGCGGGATTTTTTGTCCGCTTCTTCCTTCGCTTGTTGTTCAATGTCCTTGATCATTTGAGCCGTCTCATGACGAACTTCCTGTTCTACGTTGGACAGTATGATACTGCGTGCGTCTTCCATAGTGAGGTTGGATATACGTTCCAGTTCCGTCACCTGGTTTTTGTAGATCATTTCGATCTGCTGCTGTGTCTCATCAATTCGTTTCTCTTTGTTAGCCACTTGCTCTTCTTTACGTTCGAGTGATTCCAATTTTTTATCCAGCGACTCTTCTTTTTGCAACAATCGTCTTTCTTGTCGTTGAATTTCATTCCGACGTTCACGAGTGTCTTTTTCAGCTTCGGCGCGAATGCGATGAATTTCATCCTTCGCTTCCAGCACCGTTTCTTTCTTCAGTGCTTCTGCCTCTTTCTTCGCGTTCTCCACGATTTGTACGGCAGCTTGTTCCGCACTAGAGATTTTAGCCTCTGCAAGAGATTTGCGAATAAAATATCCTACTCCGAACCCAATGAATAGCGCGGCTGCAACGAGAGCGATCGTGATTGCAATTTCCATACTGTTCACCTCCTCGTTGGTTCCTCCAAGGCATTCCTTGGGTCAATTTGCAGTTTTCAAAACCTTACATATGTTTGGGAATAACGAATACTCACGGCGATCCCCCGCCGATTTTCATTTCACATGTACATGTCACCATGTACTATTCACTGTTGCCAGCGAACCCATAATTAAGAATGGTATAAATCTTAAGAAACCGAAACCGCTTTTTTGGAAGGAAAAAGGGTTGTCCATTTCTTACAGACTCATGTCCATTTTAGTATTTGACGAAAGAAATTGTCAAGAGAATGCAGTATAGAGACTCCTGTCTGCTAATCCCATAACAACGCCTCGTCATCTTCAGGGTCTCCAGCCTCATCTTCTTCAATTAAACAATTCACGACACGGCGCACCATATCCATTGAAAAACCACGTCTCATTAGGAAGGGAAGCGTTTTATGTTTCTTCTCTTTGACGTCTCCTTTGACCTGATTCCACTTTTTGCGTCCGGCGCTCAGAGCAGTCTCAAATTCCGTATCTGTACTGATCCCTTCGAGTGCCTCAATAATGAGATCATTGGCAATGCCCTTTTGACGCAGCTCTTGCCTTATCCACAGTTTTCCCTTCCGCTTGCCCTCCATACGCTGTCTTGTCCATTCCTTCGCAAATAGATCGTCATCTACCAGGTTCTCACGCTCAAGCCGATCCAGTGCCTCTTCAATCAATGGTGCAGCAAACTCCTTCTGACGAAGTTTCTGACTTAACTCATGCCGTGTACGAGGTTTATGCTCCAAAAAACGCAGAGATTGTGCATAGGTCCGTTGTCGCTCGTCAGCTACGATGATTTCTTCCAGATCCTTCTTCATAAACGTGTTGCCCTGCGTCATCCTGTATTTAATCATCACGTCTTCAAGGACAGTAATGGAGTGTATGCCAAAAGTGATGCGATAACGAGCTTGTCTGCTCTTCGTTCGTTCTACCCGTGTAATGGTTAGTTCTTCGTTGTCCGGAAACTGGGAAAGGCCATCCCCTTCTGCTTCTTCATATAAATCCTCGTCATGTTGATCCATTCAGGTCTCCCCTTTCATAACTCTTTATGTTTGAGCTTTACGCTAACATTCACAGAAGATAGAGAACGCTAATACAAAAAGCCGGGAACTCAGCCCGGCCTTTTCTCTCACAGTCATTGTGCAACAGCCCCTGTCCATTGGGACAGGGGCTGTTGCACACCGAGACACTCCACCACAATTCCTTATCCAAATCGAGCCAAGCTCAATCAGACAGGTTTGCGAAATTCAAAGGGCAGCGCCCTCTGGATCCTCCCTACAAGGAAGGGTTTAGGAAGATTACTCGTTGATTTCGAATAATTCTTGTTCTTCTTCTGCTTCTTTTTGTTGCTCTTCACTAGTTGGCGCAGGAACTGCAGTAGTCAAGTTGCTAGCTACACGAATTTTTTGTTCAATGATTTCAGCAATGTCCTTATGCTCTTTCATGAACTGCTTCGCGTTCTCACGGCCTTGGCCTAAACGCTCGCCTTCGTATGAGTACCATGCACCACTCTTGTTAACGATGTCCAGCTCTGTACCAATATCAATGATACTGCCTTCTCTCGAGATACCCTCACCGTACATGATATCCACTTCCGCTTGTTTGAACGGAGGTGCTACTTTGTTTTTCACCACTTTAATACGAGTACGGTTACCAATCATGTCATTTCCTGATTTGATACTCTCAATACGACGTACATCCAGACGTACTGTGGAATAAAACTTCAGGGCACGACCACCAGGTGTTGTTTCCGGGTTACCAAACATAACGCCGACTTTCTCACGAAGCTGGTTAATGAAAATTGCGATTGTTTTGGATTTGCTGATTGCACCGGACAATTTACGTAGCGCTTGGGACATCAAACGCGCCTGCAAACCGACGTGTGAATCACCCATTTCGCCTTCAATCTCAGCTTTTGGAACCAATGCAGCTACAGAGTCAATAACGACAATATCTACTGCACCACTGCGCACAAGAGCTTCTGCAATTTCCAGCCCTTGCTCACCCGTATCTGGCTGAGATAGAAGCAATTCATCAATGTTAACACCCAATTTGCTTGCATATTGAGGATCAAGAGCATGCTCGGCATCGATAAATGCTGCTTGTCCACCAACGCGTTGTACTTCAGCAATCGCATGCAATGCGACAGTTGTTTTACCTGAAGACTCAGGTCCATATATTTCAACAATACGGCCTTTAGGCAAGCCGCCTGTTCCTAATGCAATATCCAAAGCCAAGGAACCACTGGGAATAATTTCCACGTTCATATGAGTGGACTCACCCAGTTTCATGATGGATCCTTTACCAAATTGCTTCTCTATTTGACGGAGCGCCATATCAAGCGCGGCACGACGGTCTGACAATAAGCTCACACCCTTTACTGTTTATAAGATAATGATACCTTGTTTTAACACGTTTGCCAAGCTTTTTTTCGAACATACATTCGTTTTTTTTGTAAAGGCCGAGGCGCCTCTTCCTCTAAGAAACTTTCCATTAAACAGAAAAAAGAACCGTAAACAAGGCTGTTACGCCTAATTCTACGGTTCTTCCGTCTTCCTTAATTATACTTGCTTGGAACTCTAAATGCAATCCACACTGTTAACTAATCAATCCATCGCCACAAGTTTTTGCCATAAGCGATAGAGAATTGCTTTGGCTGAGCGAATGCGAACAGTCTCGCGATTACCATTGATGCGCAGCTCATGAATCTCGGTTTCTTTTCCTCGTTCAGCGAGAGCGATAAAGACAAGTCCTGGTGGCTTGCGTTCCGAATATCCCGGTCCCGCTACACCGGTAACAGCCAGACCAAAATCAGCATCGCCAATCATTCGGATCTGCTCAGCAAGCACTTTTGCAACCTCTGGACTTACCGCCCCTGGCGCCTCTTCACCTTCCAGATAATCATGAGGCACATTCAGCAGCTTTTCTTTAATCTCATTGGAGTAACAGACAATTCCACCCTTAAGCATCGATGCACTTCCAGGTACAGATGTCAGACTTTGCATGACAAGCCCTCCAGTGCAGCTCTCAGCAGCGCTAAGCGTCAGACCCATGTCAGACATCATGGTTACAATTGTGTACTCTATAGGCACATCCTCGTTCGCGTAGAGATGTTCGGTCAACCGCTCACGAATCTGGACCTCCATCGCATCCAGCTTCAGCATCGCCTCTCCCTCACTTGCAGCCTTTGTGGAGACACGTACTGTAACTTCTCCCTCACTCGCATAAGGAGCAATCGTAGGGTCTGTCTGCGCGTCAATGAGATCCAGAAGTCGATCTTCCAGAGCAGATTCACCAATACCTGCGAATTTAAGCATTCGGGAATAGATCGGCATTTCTTCTGTAAGTACATGCTGGAACAACCAAGGCTTGACTTCCTGTTCAAACATTGGAATCAACTCTTTAGGTGGTCCAGGCATCACAATATAATATTTATCATTGTCAGAAATCGCATTTCCTGCGGCTAGACCGGTTTCATTGGCGAGAGGTGTCCCACCATCAATAACGATCGCTTGACGTCGGTTATTCTCTGTCATGTCCACATTACGATCTCTGAAAAAGCTCTCAATCTTGTCCATGGCCATTCGATCTATATGCAGTTTCCGGTTAAGAACGGCTGCCAGCGCATCCTTGGTCAGATCATCTTGGGTAGGCCCTATACCGCCGGAAAATAAAATAACATCTGCGCGGCCCTGCGCAATGCGAATGGCTTCACTGAGTCGATTCAGGTTATCACCAACTACCGTTTGGAAATATACATCGATCCCGATCGCAGCCAATTCACGAGATAGGTATCTGGCATTGGTATTGACGATTTGTCCGAGCAGCAGCTCTGTGCCAACTGCAATGATTTCTGCCTTCATTAAGTATCCTCCTGTGCACGTGTTGAGTGATCAAAGGGCAATAGGATATTTTCCTATTGCCCCTGACCCAAAGCTTCCTTCATGATTACCCAGTTTAACGCCAACTGTTATGCTTTCGTTAAATGAAGCAAATTTTTGTTTTTGATAAAGTAATCGATACCCGACCAGATGGTAATAAGCGCTGCTGCCCATACTGCGATAATATCGACGTGAATACCCGTGTATGAAAACGGGAAGTTGTTCAACAGCAACAACACAATCGCCACAATCTGCACTACAGTCTTCAGCTTGCCCCAATTACTGGCGGCGACAACTGAACCATCCAGCAACGCAATTTGACGCAAGCCGGTAACTGCAAATTCACGACTAATAATAACGACTGCAATCCAGGAATCCAGCTTGCCCATCTCTACAAGCGAAATCAAAACTGCAGTAACCAACAGCTTGTCTGCAAGTGGATCGAGCAGTTTTCCCAGATTGGTAACCATATTATTTTTCCGTGCAAGGTATCCGTCAATTCCATCTGTGCTTGCAGCGATGATAAAAATAACAGCAGCAATCAGTTGATTATATGGAAGCGAAAGGCTTCCAAGTTGCAACGGCTCTGGATAAAATGGGAAATCCACGAGCAGGAACACCATCAAAAAAGGGATTAAGCAAATTCGTGCAAGCGTAATCCGGTTGGGTAAATTCACAAGACGCCCTCCCTCATATCCTCATTACTCCAAACATTCATCTTAATCCCGTTATCATCATCCGGAACATGAAATGTACAATTTCAATGTCAATCCATATTAACATGATCCCACTATGTAGAAACGCAAAAAATAAAGTCAACCGCTCAAAAGCAAAACCGCTTTAAACGTTCCGGTGACTTCCAGAAGATGTACTGCTTTTCACAAAGTCAGCAAACGATGAGGACTGGACTTGATGCATGACTGCCAGCAATGCACACTTAGTATAATATACGCCCCAATACAGTGTCAAAAAACACTGCTACAAAAAGGCCCTATTACTTGAAATTTGTATATTGCAAATCCAGAGGCAAGTTAGCACCGTTTAGCAGCTGCATTACCGCTTGCAAATCATTTTTACTCTTACCTGTTACCCGGAGCTGGTCTCCCTGAATCTGACTCTTCACCTTGATCTTGGAGTCACGAATCAGGATATTGATTTTTTTGGCGATATCCTGGTCAATGCCCTGTTTGAAGTTCAAACGCTGGCGGACTGTTCCAGAAGAAGCCGGTTCTACTTTGGCGTAATCAATGTTCTTCAATGGTAGACCACGCTTTGCCATTTTGGATTGCAGCACATCAATGACAGCCTTGAGTTTGGTCTCATCATCAGATACGATCGTTAACGCATCCTTATCCAGTTTCAGACTGCTCTTGCTGCCCTTGAAGTCATAACGAGTGCCAATTTCCTTCTCGGTTTGTGTAACGGCATTTGTCAGTTCTTGCAAGTCCATTTTGGACACGATATCAAATGAATTTTCTGAACTCAAACCAGTCACCCTTTCAGTTAATCGTATGTTCTGTAACATTATAGAGGATACCTTAAGCAAAAGTCTAATTTCAAGAGGTTTTCTTCAAAGAAAAAAGCATTTTTGACCTCCACTTAAGTGGTTGCCAAAAATGCTTTATTCGTGCAGCTTCCAACTAGTAGCGGCTCCGGTTGGGCTGTCTGAACATATCGAGCACACCCAAAAGCACATGCGCAAGTCCAAAACCCAAAATTCCGTAACCCCAAGCACTTGGAGTCAAGTAATAACCCAGGAGGCTGACAATGATCCCTAAACCTGTTACGATCCAGCTGACTGTCACAGCCATCCACCCCACTTCACCAAAAGTTAACTGCAAGTTAAGACACTGTTATTGTCTCCTGCAGTAAACTCGGTTATTCGCTACCCGTGGTAATCCCTTAATTGGTACCTTCTGTACCATCCGTTGAACCATTTTCAACGTCTGTGGATGAAGCTGTACTACCACTGTCTTCGCCAAGTTTCAGACGGATCCGATTGGTGGCCTTGCCATCCGTTACAACTTGCCCACCAACCTCAATCGTGGTCGCTGCAGCGTAACCGGACTTAATATACATTCCCGCACTATCCAGCTCAAAGGTATAGCTGTCGCCATCGGCTGTATTGCCATACTCCAACTTCTCTCCACTGGAGTTCTCGCCCTTGTAAACTTCCAGCCAGCTATTGCCTGTTGCTTTAATCGTAACCGTTACAGGCTGGCCTGCACTTCCGTTAACTTTAAAGTTCGTAATATTTCCTGATTTTCCATCTTCTGCGACCGTTACAGTAGACGGTGAATTGTCGGCAGGTGGTTCTTCTTCAGTTCCATCTGTCTGTCCATCTGTCTGTCCATCCGTTTGACCGTCTGTCTGTCCTTCTGTGTCCGTACCGCCACCATTACCACCAGCGTCGCCTTCACCAGTACCTTCAGCGCCCGAGTCTGTCGCAGGCGGATTAGATGCCTGTCCGTTATCGGCAGGTTGATCCGGTTTATCCTCAGGCTGTTGTTGACTGTCTGTAATTTTAACCGAATCCAGCCCCTGATTATCCGCTTCATCACCATTGTTATACACCACGTATACATACAACAGAACTACGATTAAGACGGGGAATGTCCACATCAGTGCAACAGACATCCATCGATTACTACGTTCAACTGGGCGGCTGGAACGCTTCTGAATAACCGGTTCCATTGTTGCTTCCGCCTCTTCTGCCGGTACGTCTTTTTTGTGTCCCTCCAGCAGCTCATCAGGGTTCAGTCCCACGGTCTCCGCATAGGTTTTAATGAAAGCACGCACATAGAAGCTGCCCGGCAGCACTTTGTAGTCTCCTGCTTCTATGGCCTCCAGATACCTCTTGCGAATTTTTGTCATTTCCTGTACATCGTCAAGACTCATCCCTTTTTGCAGCCGGGCCTCTCTTAACTGCTGACCCAGTTCAGACATGCCATCTCCCCCTTATGTTTATCTCTTGAGTTGTTGCTAATCTATTCCATGATTCCGTACGGGTCCTTACAATTCGTCGGTGTAGCTCGCCGTAAACGTATCATAAATAATCTCTTCATTCGGATTGTTGCGAAGTTCAATAATAATATCAAAATTATTAAAATCATATTCGGATTCCTGTACAAAAATATCCGGATGTTCAATAACCTTGGTACTAGGCATGGTCATAATATCCTGCAATAAATTGTAATGCCGCTCACTGGAGCGAATGGTACTAACAATACCGTCGATAATGAACACATTGTTTGGGTTCAATTCGTCCTCGGAGAGTTGGCTCCTTATGGTCTGACGAAGAAGTGTGGAGGAAACAAATGTCCATCGCTTCATTGCACATACGCTACCCGCAATAATGGACTCCGTTTTGCCAACACGAGGCATTCCACGCAAACCGATGACCTGATTGCCTTCCCTCTTAAATACTTCACCCAAAAAGTCCACAAGTAACCCAAGTTCATCTCGTGTAAAACGAAATGTCTTGCGATCATCCGAGTCACGGTCAATATATCTGCCATGACGTACGGCCAGAATATCCACCAATTTAGGTTGACGCAAAGCCGATACGGTGATGCTGTTTACTTTGGCAAGCATTTCACCAAGCAAACGAATTTTCTCATCATCATCCGATTCAAGGAGCATGCCTCGGGTTTTGCCTTCCACACCGTTAATGGTCAATATATTCACTTCAAGCATCCCCAGCATAGAGGCAATATCGCCTAGCAAGCCGGGTCTGTTCTTATGTATTTTATATTCCATGTACCATTGTTTAGATTCCATTTCAACACCCCGTAATGCATTATTCCACATTATTCGACAGCAACAGAACGCGTCCACTGGACAACAATCTGAGACATCTTCTAAAAATGGGTCACGTTAATGATATATAAAATGAAAATGAATTACAAGAACAGCTCTGTAATCCGTTTGTAATCATTAGAGAAAAGCCCCCTTGCGGGAGCTCTTCATCTGTAATCTTATGCGTTTTGTTTGGCCAATTTGACCATCAGGGTCGCAATCGTACGACGCTCATCAGCATCGCCGACATCCCATAATTCTTTCAATGCCCGGTTGGAATGGTTCGCCGGATCGACTTTCTCATCGAGGAAATCGCCGATTTCATACGCAAGTTTGTTGATGGTATCTTCACTCATTCCCATCTTCTCTGCTTGCAGTACGCGGTCACCCAAGAACTTCTTCCATGTGTCAAAACTGGAGAGCACTGTTTTTTCTGTTGACATGATAAATCCTCCTTAGCTGTCGCATGAGATTTAAAATCAACCAGTTGTAATATGTGCTTTCGAGACATTTTATATACGAGCATTTTGAAAATAATCCAAAGACGGTTGCTTTTAGGCAATCTTCACCTGTTTCGTCCACAACCAGTCAAGTTTTCTTGCTGTTTTTACGTTAACCAACCGCCATTTGGACTAATAATCTGGCCATTGATATAACCCGATTCAGGGAGCGCCAGAAAATAAACCAGTGATGAGATTTCATCAGGTTGGGCAAGTCTACCTGCCGGAATTTCCTCTTCCAGCATTTTCAGTTCACTCTGATCCAGATGATTCAACATGGAGGTCTGAACTGCGCCGGGTGCCACAGCATTTACGGTTACTCCGGATGGCGCGAGTTCTTTCGCGAGCGCTTTGGTGAATGCATTCACCCCGCCCTTGGTTGTGGAATACAGCACCTCACAAGAGGCGCCTGACAATCCCCAAATCGACGACACATTAATAATTCGGCCATACCTTTGGGAGATCATGTGAGGCATCATTTCCTGTGTACACATAAATGTACCTTTCAAGTTAATGGCCATCACTTCGTCCCAGATCTCCTCTGTAACATCAGACAACATTCCATAGTGCGAGATCCCTGCGTTGTTCACAAGGATATCTGGCATGAGATTGTGTGACTCCAGCTTCTCACGCATACGCTCAATCTGTTCACGGCTGCGAAGATCCGCAGACACGGTCATGATCTTGCCACTGCCCTGTTCCATGCATCGTCTGGCCGCTTCATTCGCTGCTTCATGCGATTTCATATAGTGTATAACGACATTCATTCCCACTCTGGCGAAACGTTCTGCGATAGCTGCTCCAATGCCACCGCTTGCTCCAGTAACCAGTACAGTCATTTCCCCAATTGCCTTCAATTGTCCTGTTCCCCTCTCCATATCAAGGACTCACGACTAGCGATACAGCCAGTTGATCCCAGCGAATATGCTCTCTCAGTCTGAGATTCACATCTTCCAGTGTAATCAATTCATAGAGCGGGAGCATATTGAAGAAATCACCGCCACGGAATTGCTGACGTGTGAATTCATGTGCAATGTTCTCCGGAGAATTGAGCATGCGCAAATATCCACCTATTTTCTTTTTACGTGCACGCTCAAAGTCCGTGGATTCAAATCCTTTTTCCACAATAGCATCCACTTCTTCACGAATACGTGCGAGGAGTTGATCCGGGTCTTTCGTATCACCACCGATAGCCGAGAAGGCATATTGCGGCGAACTGTTATACTCATGTCCAAAGCTATCGGAGATCAGGTCCTCGTCATAAAGCTTCTGAAATAACCGTGTGCTTGAACCGAACAGAAGATCCATCATTAACTGTGTTGTCGTATCTCTTCGCAACAATTGTTCTCCGGTAAGTCCAACGTCCGTCTCTTTGAATCCAAACAGACATTTGGGCAGTGAAACAGCCAGTTTCGATTCCCGTCTGGCTTCTCCTACCTGCTCAGGCTCCTGTTCGAAGAAGCATTGAATACTTCCCTGTGGCTTATAATCCTTCTGTTTCTGGTTCGAACGAACCATATCAATGACTTCCTGTGGATCTACACCACCCACCACGAACAAGAGCATATTACTCGGGTGATAGAAGGAGTTATAGCACTCATATAACATCTCTTTCGTAATCGTACGGATGGACTCCACCGTTCCTGCAATATCGATATGCACCGGATGTTTCTGATACATGGCTTCGATTAATCCAAAATAAACACGCCAATCCGGATTATCAGCATACATGTCAATTTCCTGTCCGATGATGCCTTTTTCCTTTTCCACATTTTGATCCGTGAAGTAAGGATTTTGCACAAAATCGACTAATGTTTGTATATTTTCATTCACATGTTCAGTCGCTGAAAACAGATAAACCGTCTGATCAAAGCTCGTAAACGCGTTAGCTGAAGCACCATGAGATGCAAACGTGGCAAAAATATCGCCCGTTGGTTCTTCAAACATTTTATGCTCCAGGAAATGGGCAATCCCATCCGGGACCTTCACTTCTTCCTGCCCTTCAACCTGAAAATGATTATCCACTGACCCATACTTGGTTGCAAACGTAGCATACGTTTTCTGGAATCCCGGTTTAGGCAAAATATAGACATGCAGTCCGTTATCCATCACTTCGTAATATAGTGTTTCCTGCAGATGCTCATACCGAATGCTCTCCACCGATTATTCCTCCTTCTCGTCCCGCAAGAAATAAATCGTATCCAGACGGAATTGTTCTGCCGCCTCACGAACATCTTCCTTGCTGATATGTTCTACTTGAGCCAACAGTTCTTCAGCCGTTCTCTCTTTGCCAGACAACTGCCGATTGAAGTCATAAGCGATCATCTCAAAGGCAGAATCCTGCATTTCCTTAAGCAGGTTACGAATCATCGCTTTGGTTTGGGACATTTCGAGATCACTGATTGTTCCACTTTTCATTTCTTCCAGCTGTTGCTTGATGATGGTTACGGCCTTTTCATAGTTGGGGATTTCAATCCCGGATTGAATCGTCGCAATGCCTTTATGTCCGTCATAGCGCGAAGACGCGTAATACGCCAGGCTTTCTTTTTCACGAACATTCACAAATAGCTTGGAATGCGGATATCCGCCGAGAATCCCGTTGTACATTAATGCCGCTGCATATTGAGGATCTCCATAGGTAATCGATGTGCGTAGTCCCATATTGAGTTTTCCCTGACTCACGTTAAGTCGCTCAACAACGGTTTCCACTTCTTTATCTCCTCGTACTGCTGCCTGTGTCTTGTAATCGGAGGAGGATGTTCGATCTACGTTGAAATGACGCTGAACGAGGTTCTCAACCTCCTCCAATGTCGTGTCACCCACCACATACAGATCCATACTCGCCTGTTGCAGCCACTCCTGATAAGATGCAGTCAGTGTGTCAGGTTCAATCCCAGGCAGATCCTTTCGCTCACCCAGTGGATGAAGACGGTATGGTTCGTTCTTGCACATTTCCTCGATACTGCGTTCAGCGGCATAGCGCATTTTATCATTCACGATGGACTCCAGTTTTTTGCGAACCGTCTCTCGCTCTGCTTGTACATAAGACGTCCTGAAATGTCCATTTTCCTGTGCAGGTCGGGTAAGAACCTCTCCAAGGAAGGCAAATGAACGATCCAGTAGCTGCTCATCTCCACCAACAAAAGAATCATTAATGGTATCCATCCGGAACTGTACAATCTGGTAATCTCCGCGCTTATAGACGTCGAAACCAAAGCCCGCTCCATACAAATGCTCCAATTGCTCACGGAATTGCGTTGTTTCGGGATATGACTCCGTGCCACGCCGCAGAACAAAAGGTGTCAGTGCTACTTTGGTTACCGTATCTTCCCGCAAAGGAACTCCTGCATATAGCGATATCGCGAACGTTTTGAAACGTTTGGTCGGTAGCACATGTATACGAAACTCTCTCTTGCTGCCTCGTTCGAATCCTGATGTATTCAAATGTCAAAACCCCTTTACGGCGTCATTTATCGTGCACTGTGTTGAAGCTTAAACGTAACAACCATTTTAACCCAATCAAAAGGCAAGAAGCAACCGAAGTCACGCCTTCTGGTTGCTTCCAACATCATCACATACAAAAAATATGCTGCCCGATTGTTTTCACCTGTGGACGGGTCCAAATCCATTTCGATGTTGCTGTCTTCGGATTAAAATAATAGAGGCATCCACCGGATGGATCCCAACCATTCAATGCCTGTTCAACTGCCTTTTTGGCTTGTGCGTTCGGTTCCAGATAGATCTGTCCGTCTGCTACAGCCGTAAATGCACCTGGCTGAAAGATTACGCCAGAAGGCGTATTTGGAAAACTTGGTGAATTTACGCGATTCAGAATTACTGCTGCTACTGCGACTTGACCTTCAAACGGTTCCCCCCGAGCCTCACCATATACTGCGTTAGCCATAATTTTGAGTTCATTCTCCGAGAGACCGAGTGCATTGGCAGAACCCATATTATCTTGCTCTTTGTCTGCTGTGTTGTTGCTGCCGTCTCCCCCACCCCCACCTGCGGAATCCTTGTGCAATGGTGGTTCTGTTGGCGACCATTTGGTTGAAGCGTTATACAGCTTTAGCTTGGTTTCAGCACCAACCACACCGTCTGCTTTCATCCCAAACTCGGATTGAAACCATTTGACGGATTTCAACGTGCTGCTGCCAAAATTACTGTCGATTTTACCATTGTAAAATCCCAGGTACTTCAGACGACCCTGAAGCTCATATACATCCTGACCGTAACTACCATATTTCACTGTATTGCTGCTAAACGTAGGCAAGGCCTTTTCTTCTACCTGCGGTGTACGCTCGGCGGAACTTTCAGTTGCTGCATTCCCAGGAAGCAAATAACGAATTCCCAATGCGGATATCAGCAAAATAGCAGTGAAAAGCCAAAGATTCATTTTTCGCATCGATTGTGCTCTACCTTTCTCTTGTGGGATTAACAGAATCGCTAAGGTTATTATGACAAGCCTGCTTGCTTCCTATGCACCAAAACATCCGATCTTTGGAGTAGATGGCAAAACTTCAGTTCGGTGGGCAAGCAAAAAGCCCTCAACCAATAAGGTTGAGGGCTAAACGATCCATTGTATCTAGACCAAACTACGAGCTTATTTTATTTTGTTGATACTGTTCAAGTGACACCAGCACTTCCCGTGGTTTACTACCCTCGTAAGGACCAATTACACCCCGGGCTTCCATGGAGTCAATTAATCGCGCTGCCCGGGTATAACCCACCCGCATACGGCGTTGTAGCAGGGATACTGAAGCTTGTTTTGCCTCCAATATAATCTGTACAGCCTGCTCATATAACTCATCCTGTACTTCGTCTGCTGCCTGCACGGAGTCATCCACCTCAGGTACAATGGACTCATCATACTGCGCTTCACCTTGACCACGTACATAATTAACAATATTCTCGACTTCTTCATCGCTCATGAAGGCACCCTGTACACGCACCGGTTTTGATGCACCCATTGGCATGAACAGCATGTCTCCACGGCCCAACAGCTTCTCAGCCCCACCCATATCCAGAATCGTCCGGGAATCCACTTGAGAGGATACCCCGAAGGCAATTCGAGATGGAATGTTGGCCTTAATTACCCCGGTAATAACGTCAACAGATGGACGTTGTGTTGCAATAATCAGATGGATTCCGGCTGCACGAGCCATCTGGGCCAGTCGCGCAATGGCATCTTCCACATCTCCGGCTGCAACCATCATGAGATCTGCTAGCTCATCCACGATGACAACGATATAAGGAAGCACCGCTGCAGGATTATCTTTCATCAGATTATTATAACCTTCAACGTTCCGTGTGCCTGATTTGGAGAACAGTTCATATCTTTTCTCCATCTCGACTACGATCTTTTTGAGAGCAAGTGACGCTCGTTTAGGATCTGTTACTACCGGTGCCATCAGATGGGGAATTCCGTTATATACGTTTAACTCAACCATCTTGGGATCGACCATCAGAAACTTCACTTCATCTGGCTTCGCTTTGTACAATATGCTGGTAATAATTCCGTTAATACATACCGACTTACCGGAACCTGTAGCACCCGCAACCAGCAAATGGGGCATACGAGCCAAGTTACCAATGATCGTCTGTCCGGAGATATCACGGCCGAATGCAATGGTCACTTTAGATTCGGCATCCTGGAACGTTGCCGTCTCCATCACTTCACGCATTGTTACAACGGATACCTCGCCATTAGGCACTTCAATACCAATAGCGGACTTTCCGGGAATCGGTGCTTCCATCCGGATATCCTTTGCCGCAAGGGCCAACGCGATATCATCAGTCAGACTGACAATCCTGCTGACCTTGACACCAATATCGGGTTGAATTTCGTACCTGGTAACGGCAGGGCCCCGAACCACTTCAAGCACTTTGGCGCGAACACCAAAGCTCTCCAGTGTGGCTTCCAGCTTGCGTGCTGTCTGCATATAATCCTTCTGGTCACCCGCCTTGCCACCATTGTTCGGCTTAGCAAGGAGACGGAATGACGGCAGCTTGTACGGCTTCGGTGGTGGAGGCGGTGGTTTGATTGGTTGTGCGTCCTGTCCCTCAGGAACTGGACTATCTGTCCCAAGCGTTGCATCGCTTGGGACTACTTCTCCACTCTGAATGTTATCCACAGCATTCGGCACATTCGTGCCCGCATCGGATGCAGACCACTCCGTCTCAACCAGTTCATCCGTTATTTTAATAGCACGCTCGCCCTCTTGAGCTGAGTTGGAATCAGTGAGATCATCCGGAAACGGATATGCATCGTCCAGATCATCTTCGATACTCGCATCTTCCGCTCTGACATGCTCGAAGAAGTCTCGAATGATCGGTGCAGAGTTAGGTTTAGCTTGTACAGGAACAGGCGGTGAGGCAATGTGGTTCGCTACGTCTCCTGTTTCTTCTTGCCATGCTTCCGAATCGTGATTCTGAACGGCCCGGTAAACAATCTGTTCCGCGTCCTCTGAATCCACCTGATTCAGTTCACGTTCTGACTTCGCACGTTCGCGATCAGCTCCCCATTTTCCAAACAGTTGGAAAAATATTGGTGCTTTTCGTTTTGGCAGATGCTGTTCCTCTAATTCATCCTCATATTCGTCTTCATCATCTTCAACAGGAACAGGTACCACTTTACGAGCATTCCCTTTCTTCCTGCCATCAACGGCTGAAGCAGAACGTGCAGTTGGCCTGGACTCCAGCTTCTTGTACATGGTACTCCCCGCATCCCATATCTTGGTTCTGAATATTCGAATCAGATCCACATAAGAAAGACTCGTAATCAGCATAAAGCTGATTACAAACATTACGATCATGATGAGTCTTGCCCCAAGGCTGCCGAATAGCCACAAGAACAGAGCAAATTGCCCCGCTCCAATATAACCACCGCTGATATCCTTGTTAAGCATGGAGTCCCTCTCACCTGGCGTAGCAGGAGTTAGCAACTCGGTTTGCATATCATTATGTACCTGTGTAATAACAGCACCAGGCTCAAGCGCACCAACCGGAATGAGCTTCTGGTGCATCGCAGAGACGGTGCTCATCAAGGTTAAGGCAAAAACCAGCAGTACCAGTCCTGTCTTGCGTGTGGTCCAACCACTAGGCCATTTCCGATGAATCATCACCATAAGGCCATAATATATACCGACAAGTGGAATCGCAAAATAAAACTTACCAAGCATCAGTCCGAACATCTTGGAAAGCGAACGTCCAACGGTGGCTTCACCCGATAATGCAATCACAGCAAGGGTTATAAGCACAATCCCGTATATCTCATATTTTAAAACGCCACTAAAACCAGCGCCCTTTTTTTTCCTCTTTTTTCTTCTGGCCAAAATCAGGTCACCCCCAGAAGAATATTATACCATACAAATATAATCCGTACATATGTTCTTTTTCTGCTCAATTTGTCTGAATTCGTCGTGTTATGCTGAACCCGAGTTACCGGAAAGCGGGATGGTTGAACCCGGCATATTGGCAGGATTGAGATAGGCTTCAAGTGGACAATCCAGCAATCGTACAATAACAGCTTCATTATCATTCACTGGTCTCACCTGCATTAATAATCCATTCATCTTGATCTCTCTCGTATCTTCACTCTCTTTCCACATACCTGACCATAGTTGTTCAGGGGGCATCACGGTGTATAGTGTCATTGGGTATAACCTCCCGCTTGCAGGGTCTGTCTGTTGTCGCCTATGAGCTGATTTAACTGCGCAATTGCCTGACCAATGCCGCCAACTGCATCCATTAGTCCATATTTCACTGCATCTGCGCTTCCTACAGCTGTACCAATATCCCGGTTCAACTCACCGGTCTTAAACATCAGTTCCTTGAACATCTCTTCAGATATATTTGAATGTGAAGTGACGAAACGAACAACCCGTTCCTGCATTTTCTCCATGTACTCAAATGTCTGAGGTACACCAATGACAAGACCGTTCATACGAATGGGATGGATCGTCATCGTGGCACTTCCAGCAATGAGAGAATACGTTGAAGCTACAGCGATCGGAACTCCAATGCTATGCCCGCCTCCAATGACCACAGTAACCGTAGGTTTGCTCAGAGAAGCAATCATCTCTGCAATAGCCAGACCCGCCTCTACATCTCCACCTACCGTGTTCAGAATGATCAGAATACCTTCAATACGCTGATTCTGCTCTGCAGCGACAAGCTGTGGAATAATATGCTCGTACTTTGTTGTTTTATTTTGTGGTGGCAAAATTAAATGCCCTTCCACCTGTCCAATAATGGTCATACAGAAGATGTTCGATTCGCCTGCTGGCGACTGTGTCTGCCCAAATTGCTGAATAGCCTCCGTCACGGGAGAGATGTCCTTCTCCTCCCTGATCGGCATTTCCGGTGCTTCAACCTCCGGCTGATTGGATTTTGACGCCTGCTTGTCATTCATACGTTCATTCATTTCATTAATCCCCTTCTCCAGAAACATTTAATGTATTTCCTTAGTATGGGGAATTTTCCAACCGCCTTATACCCGCAACCTTAAATTGCTTCACATTGTGGCGATCTCCTTGAAAAACGCAAAAAAGCCCCTTCTCTACGAGGAACCGTCCAATATTACTCGTAGAGAAGGGGCGACTGTGTGCCTGAATATATGTTTTTTGTTTAGCCTATTTTAAACTTCCATAATGATTGGCAAAATCATCGGTCTGCGACGAGTTTGCTCATACAGGAAGCGTCCCAGTGCATCTTTGACATTCGTTTTGAGTGAAGCCCACTCGTTAACGTTCTCACTCATCAACTTCTGCAATGTGCTGCTTACGATCCGGTTAGCCTCATCCAGTAGGCCTTCCGATTCGCGTACATACACAAATCCGCGGGAGATGATGTCAGGACCGGAAACAATTTTTCCATCCTGTTTGCTCAGTGTTACTACGACAACAAGAATACCATCTTGTGACAACAATTTGCGATCACGAAGTACAATGTTACCTACGTCACCTACACCCAAGCCGTCGATCAACACGTTACCTGCAGTAACTTTACCTGCTCTACGAGCTGCTCCACCTTGAATTTCAATCACTTCACCAATATCCGTGATGAAAATATTTTCCGGCTCAACACCCACAGATTCAGCAAGAACTGCGTGACGGCGCTGCATACGGAATTCACCGTGAATTGGCAAGAAGAATTTCGGTTTCATCAGGTTGAGCATCAGTTTCAGCTCTTCCTGGCTACCGTGACCAGATACGTGAACGCCACTGTTAGCACCGCTGTAATGCACGTTAGCACCCAGACGGAACAGTTCATCAATCGTACGGCCTACATATTTTTCATTACCTGGAACTGGTGTTGCTGCGATAATTACGGTGTCGCCTGGCAGGATGTCCACTTTACGGTGCGTGGAACGAGCCATGCGTGTCAATGCTGACATTGGCTCGCCTTGGCTTCCTGTACAGAGAATCACGACACGATCAGCAGCCATCTTGCCTACTTCTTCAGGTTCAATGATCATGCCATCCGGAATCTCAAGGTAACCCAGCTCAGAAGCAATACCGACCACATTAACCATGCTGCGTCCGATAACTGCAACTTTACGTCCAGTTACTTCTGCTGCGTTGATCACCTGTTGGATACGGTGTACGTTGGAAGCAAATGTTGCTACAACAACGCGTTGGCTTGCTTTACGGAAAATATCTTCCAGAACGATACCCACATTTTTCTCCGATGGTGTGAATCCAGGTTTCTCAGCGTTCGTACTATCGGACAAAAGCGCAAGCACGCCATTGGTTCCGATCTGCGCCATACGCTGAAGATCTGCATATTGACCATTGACTGGAGTGTGGTCAAATTTGAAGTCACCTGTATGAACTACTGCACCTTCCGGTGTTTCGACACATACACCAACGGAATCCGGAATACTATGGTTAGTAGCGAAGAACGATGCTTTCAGAACAGATCCAAGTTGGATCTCGGAATCAGCATCAATCAGAATACGTTTTGTTTCACCCAGCAAGTTCGCTTCTTTCAACTTGTTTTCTACAAGTCCAAGCGTAAGTCTTGTTCCGTATACAGGAACATTCAGATGTTTGAGAACATATGGCAGACCACCAATGTGATCCTCATGTCCGTGAGTAAGGATAATTCCTCTTACTTTATCACGGTTCTCAGTTAGGTAAGAAATGTCAGGAATGACAATATCAATACCAAGCATATCTTCTTCAGGGAATTTAAGACCAGCATCTACGACTACAATGTCGTTAGCGTATTGGATGACGTACATGTTTTTACCAATCTCGCCTACGCCGCCCAAAGCAAAAATCATCAGTTTATCGTTATTATTTTTCTTAGACAAATGAATCTAAACCTCCTATGGTAGTTGGACGTCGTACCTTATTATTTATTGTAAGTTAAGAAAAGTAGTCCATACATTACATGCCCACCTATCGGGATGAATGCAAAAGAACACCTTTATTCACGATATCTGGAAGAAGTTCTTCGAAGTTATTCCCTTATACCAACAAGTTGGATTGAAATGCCCTCTTAGCCGTTCCTTCCTTTTTCACCGCAAAGCCACACCACGAAACGATGTCGCTTTCAATTTCAAAAAAATACCGCACCCAGTCACTTGACATCATTATACATGATTAAAAACAAAAAAAACAAGTCACTCTCTCGTTAACCTGTAGGTTTCCCCTTAGCAATGAAAAAGAAACCTCACATTACGCATCAAAAAAAGAACCGCAACCTCGACTAAGAGGAGCGGTTCTTTTGCTGATCTGATGGATATCCCATAATTAATAAAATAGTTCCATATGCAACTACTGATTACAAATTAAGCAGACCTTTGATATATACCTGCTCCTCTTCCGTTGGAGGAATAAGAGGCAAACGTACAGACCCGACATTCAAACCACGCAATGTCAGCGCATATTTCACCGCTACGGGGTTCGGTAATGGTTGTGGACACTCAAACAGACCTTTGAATACCGGAAACAGCTGCTGATGAATCTGAGCAGCTTGAAGGGGCGCCCCACCGTAGAAGGCATCAATCATTTTCTTCATCTCTGCACCTACGACATGACTCGCTACACTGACGATCCCATGAGCACCAACCGAGATCGCTGGTAAGCCTGAAGCATCATCACCGGAATAAACTCTGAAATGCTCCGGAGCACTTGCTGCGATTAACGTCACCTGCTCCATAGACGCACATTCCTTCGTAGCGACAATGTTAGGAATCTGTGCAAGACGAAGCGTTGTTGCAGCTGACAGGCTGGTTACTGTGCGCCCTGGCACGTTGTAAAGCATAATAGGCAGCTTGGTAGAGCCCGCAATCGCTTCAAAATGTTTGAACAAACCTTCCTGGCTCGGTTTGTTGTAATACGGAACAACCAGTAATATGCCATCCACTCCGGCACGTTCAGCTTCCTGTGTTAAATGGATGGAATGTGCTGTGTTGTTGCTTCCCGTACCGGCTATAATTTTGCACCGACCGGCCGCATGTTTCACTGCAAATTCGAATAATTGAACTTTCTCAGTATCACTAAGTGTTGGAGACTCCCCTGTTGTTCCAGAAACGACGAGCGTCTCCGACTTTTGATCTACAATCAGATAGTCGATGAGACGTGCCGTTTCTTCCCAATGAATCTCTCCTTGTTCATTGAACGGAGTGACCATTGCTGTAATCAATCTTCCAAAGTCCAATTCGATTCCTCCTTCAAAACAGGTTTGGCTCCTCTAACTTCAGTTACTTACAAATGAAGTTCGAACGAGGCGTGAAGTGCCCTCAGGGCCTGAACCATATCTTCTTTTTTTACGAGTACCCAGATTGTTGTATTCGAATCCGCTGATTGCAGGATCTGAATGTCTGCCAGTGTTAAGGACTCCACAATACGAGCCATGATTCCAGGTACACCATTAATGCCTCCGCCTATGACGGAAACTTTGGCACAACCGGACAAGCTTTGTGGCTTAAGACCAATCTCCTGCAATACATGTATGGCTTTCTCAGAATCACTGTCAAAAACCGTATAGACAACTCCCGAGGGGGTAACATTAATAAAATCAACGCTGATCGAATTCTCAGCCATGGTTTTGAACACTTTCAGTTGCAATCGATCTGCACCACCAGGCACATCCACCGTAATTTGCGTTACATTGCTTACATAGGCGATACCTGTTACATAACGGTCAACAATGCCTGTCTGCACATCCTGGAATCCTTCCGGATGCGTGACCAGCGTTCCTTCCGTATCCGCAAAAGTAGATCTTACCCGCACTGGAATCTGTGATTGCATGGCAATCTCAACCGCACGTGGATGGATTACCTTGGCACCGTGGTGGGCCATGTTACAGATCTCTGCATAACTCACAACAGTCAGTGGGCGCGCATCCTCAACAATCCGTGGATCAGCAGTGAGTATCCCGTTTACATCCGTGTAGATATCTACCATTTCGGCACGTAATGCTGCACCAAGAGCTGTTGCCGACGTATCACTTCCCCCACGACCCAATGTCGTGAAGTCTCCATTCTCCGTCTGGCCTTGGAATCCGGTTACAATAACGACGCGTCCAAGCTGAAGCTGCTCCAACACACGAACAGGACGGACATCCAATATTCGGGCATTCCCGAAATTGTCGTCCGTCACAAAACCCGCTTGTGCACCGGTCAGCACTGTAGTTGGAATGCCTTCATGTTCGAGCAAACTGCTCAACGTTGTTGCAGATATGATTTCACCACAGCACAGCAGTAAATCCTTTTCGCGTGCGGATAGTGCGTTTCCGTTCTGAGCAGCCCAGTCCAGCAACGTATCAGTCGCATATGGCTCGCCGCGGCGCCCCATCGCAGACACCACGATGACCAGACTCAATCCTGCCTCAAGTTCACGTTTAACGTGACGGAGCACATGCTCTCTCGCCTGAACAGTGGAGAGAGACGTGCCTCCGAATTTCTGTACCATGATACGCATCTTTATTCCTCCATTTGTGTACGCAAGAAGACTGGACACGGGTCAAATCAACAAATGGATCACCCTAGGGAGCGTTCTGATGCGATAATTTCAGCAATTTATACGGCATTCCATGCCGCTCCTTGTTATTTTGTAATTGTCTGGGACAATCGCAAATCAAAGGTCGCGGTTGTTATCGAGATCATGACGCATTCATTCACACTAGACCTCTCCCGCTTGCTTAACCTTGATACCGGCAAGCAGGAATGCCCTTATAGGCAGGAACGTGGACACAAGTAGCTGATCAAGCCAGCATATCGTCCCCCATGATTTTCTTTGTCTCTCAAACCCCTTATTCATTTCTCCAAGCGCATAAACGTTGTCACCCTGTCATTGTTCCATCAAGCCTGTAAAGAACGCTGCACAATCATCGGCTGTAGCTGTTTGCCCTCAAGCGCACTCCAGCAAGCCTCTGGAATCAATTCCATTTTGGCGACTAACGAGTTTGGTTTTTTCACTGGATCGTCTTGCCCAAATGGCACAAAATACAAATATTTGGCCACGAGCAGTTTGGCTATATTCGCAGCATTCAAGCCCAGACCGTCATTCGTGGAAATAGCGAGCACAAGCGGACGCTGATTACGCATCTGTGCTTTGGCTGCCATTAGCACTGGACTGTCGGTCATCGCATTAGCCAGTTTGCTTGTTGTATTGCCTGTGCAGGGAGCAATGACCAGCACATCAAGCAGTTTGGAAGGCCCTAATGGCTCCGCTTCAACAATTGTAGAAATGATATCATTACCTGTTATATCTTTCAACTGTTTTTGCCAATTTTGCGCCGTGCCGAAGCGTGTATCCGTCGTCAGAACCGAATTCGAAATAATCGGAATGACATTGGCACCTTCAGCCACGAAGCGGCTAATTACCGGCATAACCTCTTCAAACGTACAATGAGAACCCGTAATTGCATAACCTACCGTTTTTCCCTGCCAGTTCATGATTTAACCTCCCGTGCGTTCTGTTCTTCCAAAAGCAAACGGATCAACGCGTCGGCAATAATGCCGCCAGCCGTTTTGGGAGCAACAATGCCGGGGAGGCCAGGTGCAAGTAGCGCTTTGATACCGCGTTTGTCGGCATACCTGAAATCACAGCCGCCAGGAGCGGATGCGAGGTCAATAATGACAGCCTTTTGCGGCATTCTGGACAGGATTTGTGCTGTGATTATCATAGTCGGTATCGTATTAAAAAGCAAGTCAACTTCCCCGGTTTGAGCGGCCAAATCCGTTGTCATGAAAGGCTTCCAGCCCATTATTGTAGCGCGGGCAACATCCTCTTTCCGCCTGATTCCTACCCGTACATTTGCTCCAAGTCCCTGCAGTGTTTTGGCCATAGTGAACCCTGTTCGACCGATACCAAGCACGATGCATTCCGAACCATGGATTGTGAAGTCCGTCTCCCGAATAGCTATGGCGATGGCTCCCTCAGCCGTTGGAATAGAGTTGTAAAGTGCAATATCATCACGATCAAGTACTTCGACAAGTCGCAACCCGTTATCTAGACAAAGTTCACGCAAGAATGGTTTTGCCATACCCGTGAACACAATGCAATGCTCCGGCAATGCTGCGACATGTTCCTTTTTCAAATAGATCGGTGTGTCACTGAACGAAGTACTTACTTTCCCCTGATCATCACAACCGACGACAGGTAGCACCAGTACATCTGCCGAAGCAAACACTTCGTCCTCCAGTTCCTGGTGTTCGATACCTGGAATGGAACGCTCCAGTTTGTCGAAACCCACCACACTTACCGTTGCATCCAGCTCAGCGCACTTTTGAATGACTTCAAGCTGCCGCGCATCTCCGCCCAGGACTACAATCCGGACTCCGGTCAGCATCGGGACGTCACTCCTTTCACCACATGTATGCCTTATCGTATGCAGAGGCCCACAGGGGGGTGAAAACAATAATGCATTCGACTACCGCATCTTGAACGTAAAAAAGAGCCGCCCCTGTCAGGGACGACTCCAAAGAATGGGAGCACTCACGCTATTTATTTCCCGGTATGACCAAATCCGCCTTCGCCACGTACCGTTTCCGAAAGTTCATCTACTTCCGTCAATTCAACTGTAGGTACAGTCTGGAAGACGATCTGTGCGATACGCTCTCCTCTTACAATCGTGAACGGTTCCTGACCCAGATTAATCAACAGCACTTTAACTTCTCCGCGATAATCCGCATCGATGGTACCCGGTGTGTTGAGGCAGGTAATTCCATGTTTGAAAGCCAGTCCGCTCCTAGGACGGATCTGTGCTTCTAAGCCAGCAGGCATTGCCATCGCAAGCCCCGTTGGAATCAATGTACGCTGTCCCGGTTGCAGAACAACCTCTTCCTGCAGTGCAGCTACTACATCAAAACCGGATGCCAGTTCCGACATTTTTTGTGGCAATTTAATATCTTCATTGCCCGGCAGTTTCTGTATTTGAACGTAATGCAACAAAATCATCCCTTCTCAATCCAGCGATCGTCTTATCTGAAGCACCAACCATGGCAAGTGCAAACGGCTCGGCGAACATCAGATCGAGTACCGCGTTAATATCATCCATTGTAACTTGCTCAATTTTAGTGATCATCTCATCCAGCGTATGGTGTCTGCCCAGCATCAGCTCATTTTTGCCCAGACGATTCATGCGACTGCCTGTGCTTTCCAAGCTAAGAATCAGACTGCCCTTCAGTTGCTCTTTTCCTTTACGAAGTTCATCTTCGGACAAGCCGTTTACAGCCAGGTCACGCAAAACCTCTTTGGTTAGATCGAGCACTTCTTTTGTCTGTTTCGGTGCTGTACCCGCGTATATTGTGAAAAGCCCACTGTCCGCATGAGAGCTATGATAGGAATACACGGAGTACGCAAGACCCCGTTTCTCACGAATTTCCTGGAACAATCTGGAGCTCATGCCTCCACCAATAGCGTTATTCAGAACAACCATAGCGAATTGCAGTGGATCTCCGATTTTACAACCCGGGAACGAGATACAGATATGGTTCTGTTCCGTTTTCTTTTTGTGGAAAAGCTGTCCGCTCTGGAATGCCGGCATCGTGACTGCTTCCGTTACTCCATTTACATCAAAAGCACCAAAATGTTTCTCCATCAGATCGATTACACTATCATCAATATTACCCGCGATACTAATGACCGTGTTCTCAATTGTGTAGTGCTCCTTCATATATGCACGCAGATGGCTGGAATCCATCGCTTTAAGACGTTCTTCCGTACCCAGAATAGGGTAAGCTAGCGGGTGCTCACCATATGCGGCCAAGGCCATCAGATCATGAACCATATCATCCGGCGTATCTTCATACATTGAGATTTCTTCCAGAATGACGTTTTTCTCCTTGATCAACTCACCATCATCCATTTTGGAGCGGAAAAACATATCAGACAACACATCAACCGCAATCGGCAAATGTTCATCCAATACTTTAGCGTAATAACATGTGTATTCTTTGGAAGTGAACGCGTTCACATTACCACCAATAGCATCAAATTGCTCCGCAATCGCCTTGGCATCATAACGATCTGTTCCTTTGAACAACATGTGTTCAATAAAATGTGATACTCCGTTACTTGCAGGTTGCTCATTGCGCGAACCTGTCTTGACCCATATTCCGAAAGACACAGAACGGCAGGTCGGTATCTGTTCCATGACAACTCTGAGGCCATTGCCCAGCTGAATTTTTTTCATGGTTGGCCCTCCTACATCTCTATAATTGCCTTGATCTCAATTAAAATTGAAATCGACATTTGGTTCCAACTTTTTGATATTAACAAAAAAAACACGTTCACTCAACCGCAGACGTATTTACACGTTCCGAAGACAACGTCTCACTTACTGTTCCGAGCACCAGACCTTTGGCCCGTATGGATTGAATCATGCCCTTTAAAGCTCCCGAAGAAGCAGCTGTAGGGTGCATTAGAATTAACGTGCCTGCCTCGGTATTTTTTGCAATTTTAGCAACAACGGCATCCGGGCTTGGCTTACGCCAATCCACAGTATCTACTGTCCATAACACGGTTTGCAGTCCCATGGATGAAGCAATGTCAACGGTCTTCTGATTAAAGTCACCGGAAGGCGGAGCAAACCAACGATTCTCTACACCCAGTGTTTTATGGAGCAGATCCTGGGTTTTGCTAATTTCCAGCTTGGCCCGTTCTGCGCTCAATCGACTCATATTAGGGTGAGAATACGCATGATTGGATAACTCATGCCCACGCTTCTGAATCTCCTTGGCTAGCTCAACGTTTTTGCTTAACCAGCTTCCATCCAGAAAAAAAGTGGCCTTCACTTTCTCGGCATCAAGCGTAGCCAGCATCGGTATAATATATTCGTTCCCCCAGGCCACATTAATCATAAAAGAAACCATCGGCTTGCTCGCATTCCCCCGATAGATCGGATGTGCGCCCAAATCCTTAAGCTGAATCTCCGGCTGAATCTGACGATAGACATACGCTATCTTAGTATTCAACGTTCCACTCAATGCCTTACGGTATGTCGCTTCCACATCAATCTCCATGCCATTATAGCCAGGAATGGCTTTCCATACCCGATCCACTCTGGCATTCACCGGAGCAATTCTCGTTTCGGCCGCTTTATCCCGAATTGCCGACAACAGGGCATCTTCTCCGGTCGCTTCTTTGAACATATCAAAAGCATTCTGCGTACCTGGCCCATCACGGATTTCCGTAATGTATGTACGTACACTGCCAACTTGTCCGATCAATATGACCGCAGTCACACCCGCCAGAACAGCCGCCAGTTTTTTGGATTGGTTTCCCACAGCTCCATCCTCCCGCCGTCTTTGTCCCCATCATATGAGGACAAGGGCAAGAATATGATTACAAAGCCATGGTTTATCCTTACTTAACATATTTATGCGTTAAAAAAAGAGCCAGAAAATTCACATTCTGTCTCTTCATTCAATCTATCCATTTATAGCCTGCCGCTTCGGTATCCTAAGATTGAGCCGGAGCTTCAGCCGTCAAAACTGCTTTACGGGACAAGTTGATTCGACCTTGTGGGTCAATTTCCGTTACTTTCACCGTAATGGAATCTCCAATGGCTACAACATCTTCAACTTTGGCAACACGTTCAGTTGATAGTTGTGAGATGTGTACCAGACCTTCTTTATTTGGAAGCACTTCTACGAATGCACCGAATTTCTCAACGCGTTTTACTTTACCGACATAGATCTCGCCGACCAATACTTCGCGCACAATACCTTCGATAATCGCTTTGGCTTTATCATTCATCTCCTGGTTGGAAGAAGCAATAAAGACACGTCCATCCTGTTCAATATCAATTTTAACACCGGTTTCTTCGATGATTTTATTGATAATTTTACCACCTGCACCGATAACATCACGGATTTTGTCCGGATTGATATGCATAGTCGTAATTTTAGGCGCATATTGTGATAACTGCTCACGTGGAGTATTCATCACTTCAGTCATTTTGCTCAAGATGTGCAAACGACCTTCTTTGGCTTGAGCCAATGCTTCAGACAAAATTTGACGATCGATCCCATCAATTTTGATGTCCATTTGGATTGCAGTTACACCTTCAGGTGTTCCGGCTACTTTGAAGTCCATGTCACCCAAGTGATCTTCCATACCTTGAATATCACTCAGAATGGATACATGATCTCCATCTTTAATCAGACCCATAGCTACACCCGCAACTGGAGCTTTGATTGGTACACCTGCATCCATCATAGCTAGTGTGCTGGCACAGATACTTGCCTGGGAAGTTGAACCGTTGGATTCCAGAACTTCGGATACCAGACGAATCGTGTATGGGAAGTCTGTTTCGGAAGGGATTACTTTGGAAAGCGCACGCTCACCCAGAGCACCATGTCCGATTTCGCGACGGCCTGGAGCACGCAATGGACGAGCTTCACCTACGCTGAATGGTGGGAAGTTATAGTGATGCATGAAACGTTTCGTTTCTTCAAGGCTGATTCCGTCCAAAATCTGAACATCGCCCAATGCACCAAGTGTACAGATACTAAGTGCTTGTGTTTGACCACGTGTGAACAAACCTGAACCATGCGTACGTGGCAGCAGGGAAGTATCACATTCGATTGGACGAATCTCAGCAAGTCCACGTCCATCCGGACGAACTTTGTCATGTGTGATCAGACGACGCACTTCTTCTTTAACGATATCGTGCAGGACTTCCTTCACGTCTTTGAGCAATTCAGGACTTTCAATATATTTCTCTTCAAAGTGAGCAACGGTTTCGTCATTCACTAGATCGATTGCATCTTGACGAGCATGCTTCTCAGCAATTTTAACCGCTTCAACCAGACGAGCGCTTGCAAAATCACGTACACTGCTGTTGACTTCAGCATTAACGGCATGCAACTTAACAGCCATTTTTTCTTTGCCGGCAACTTGTACGAGTTGTTCGATTACCGCAACAATGTTTTTGATCTCGTCATGTCCGAACATGATTGCTTCAAGCATTACTTCTTCCGGTAATTCGTTAGCTTCAGCCTCAACCATCATGATGGCATCTTTAGTTCCTGCAACCACCAACTCAAGTTCACTGACTTCAAGCTGTGCAATCGTTGGATTAATGATGAACTCACCATTAATACGTCCAACTTTCACGCCACCAATAGGTCCGCTGAATGGAACATCCGAGATGCTCAGTGCAGCTGATGTACCGATCATTGCAGCGATTTGCGGTTCACAGTCTTGATCCACACTCATAACGATATTCAGAACTTGTACATCATTCCGGAAGCCTTCCGGGAACAATGGACGAATTGGACGGTCTGTCAGACGGCTTGAAAGAATGGCTTTCTCACTCGGTCTGCCTTCACGTTTAATAAATCCACCCGGAATTTTACCTACGGCGTACAATCTTTCTTCATAGTTCACCGTTAATGGGAAAAAGTCCAAATCTTTCGGCTCACTTGATGCTGTCACGGTACACAATACAACGGTATCCCCGTATGTTACCTTAACGGCAGCATTAGCCTGCTTGGCCAAACGCCCGGTTTCAAACGTAAGCTTTCTTCCGCCAAGCTGCATTTCAACACGCTGTTCCATGAAATTCCTCCTTTTATTCGTCCTAACTCAATGGATTCTGCATATTCACAGTATTTCCTGCTTGTCCTGCATTCATTAGCTATGTAAGATCTTAAAACATGCTAATCTGCACAACAAAAGCTCCTCACGGAGCCCCATCTACAAATATATGGCAACATGTTCATCTACAAAACAACCCGGCTGTAAGTTCCGCTTGTCCTTTTAGACAAAAGAATGACGGATAACAGCCAGGTTGGTTTTGAAAACATGTACGATAATTAACGACGCAATCCGAGTTTTTCGATCAGTGCGCTGTAACGTTTAACATCTTTGTTTTTCACGTAAGCCAAAAGCTTACGACGTTGACCTACCATTTTCAAAAGTCCACGACGTGAGTGGTGGTCTTTCTTATGCGTACGCAAGTGGTCTGTCAAACTTCTGATGTTTTCCGTAAGGATAGCAACTTGCACCTCTGGAGATCCTGTATCGGACTCGTGAGTTTTGTGCTCGTCGATCAGTTGTTGTTTACGTTCTTGAGTCAATGCCATCCTGTTCACCTCCTTCAATATAATCGCCATTAGCCTCGTCACCGCCGGTGAGAGCAAGTAACCAAGCCAAGGTTATTGTTGTCCTAAACGACAACGTAGTACAGTATATCATAATTGCCCAGTCAAAGTAAATGTAAACATGCATTGATTCCTGAACCTTAAGATAACAGGCGACCAGCAGTTAATGCATCTTCCCGAATCTGACTAATCAATGCATCAATGGAGTCAAACTTTCGTTCTGCGCGGATATAGTGAACAAGCTCAACTTTTAATTCCTGATCATACAATTGTCCATCAAAATCCAGCAAGTGCACTTCAAACGTAGGTTTCATGCCACTTTCGTGAAACGTAGGTTTCACACCGAGATTCATCACACCATGCAGTTCCTGTTCGCCATACTGTACCCGAACAGCGTAAACACCCTTTGACGGTGTGACGTAATGATCCGTGAGTTCAAGGTTCGCTGTTGGAAATCCAATGGTTCGTCCACGCTTCTCCCCGTGAATGACAGTTCCTCTGATGCTATAAGGTCGACCAAGCCACTGACTGGCCTCATCCATCTCCCCGCGCTTCAACAGACCACGAATGAGAGAACTGCTCACTTTTTGACCATTTAACAGAAAGGCAGGAACGGTCTCCACCGTCATTTGTCCTTCTCCCAATGTACGAAGAAGCTGTTCATCCCCTGCTCCCTTGTGACCAAAACGGAAGTCAAAACCGACCACGGCTGTTCGTGTCTGAAGAGGGATCAACAGATCATGAACGAACTGTTGAGGTGTCAGCTGTGAGAATTCTTCATTGAATTCCACCACATAGAGCACATCAACGCCCATTCCTGCTAAGATGTCTTTTTTATCTCTCAAGGGAGTTAAACTACCCTCGTAATCCCCTTTGCGCATAACTTCCTTCGGATGTGGATGAAAGGTCATGACCGCTGCCTGCATGCCCGTTTCGCGCGCAATGCGGACAGCTGACAAAATGACACTTGCATGTCCGAGATGCAGTCCGTCGAATTGACCGATCGCGAGCACTTGGGGAAGTGGGCTCAGCTCAGTCGAATGTAACGTCTGCGGATAGGTTAGCATTACGGTTTTCACAATCATTCACCTGCATTTCACTTGATAGGCCAAACTTGATCATCACCATGACTCCAAGCCCGAGACCTCTTTATTCCGGCAAAAAGACTTTAACTGCCCTCACCGTTGGTTTTAGTTCATCCCGTTCAAATATCCCCAGAAACGTACCATCCTGAGTGTACAACCGTAGTAAACCAGGTTGCTCTACAGGCGGTTCCAGAAGACGTGCAGCCAGTTTCTGACCTTGGAGTGCTCCTTTGGTCTGTTCTTCTCCAACCTTGTGGGCTGGAATAGAAGCAATTGCCTCGTCAACTGGAATCAGCGCATCTGCCAAAGTTCCGTCGGCCATAAGTTGTTCCACTTCTTCAATTCGAAGACAACGATCTGCAGAGATACCCGCTGATATCGTACGCTCCAGTCGAACCATGGTCGATGGATACCCGAGTTGTCGGCCGATGTCTACACACAACGTCCGGATATAGGTACCTTTTGAACATAAGGCCCGGAAGGATATATCGATGGTATCGCCCTGAGTCTCAATCCCTGTAAGCTCAAGCTCATAGATTGTGACCTCACGGCTCTTACGCTCTACCGTTTTCCCTTCACGAGCAAGTTCATAGAGACGTTTGCCATCTACTTTTACCGCAGAATACATGGGTGGGACCTGAGAGATCGTGCCCAGGAACTGCTCAAGTACCTGTTGAACCTGTTCCTCTGTTACTTCTACAGTCGTTTCAGACCGTTCAATAACTTCCCCAGTCATGTCCTCTGTGTCTGTAGACAGACCCAATCTGAGCGTTGCCAGGTATTCCTTCGGGAGCTCCTGCATGTACTCAACGACGCGTGTTGCCCTTCCGAGACAGAGCGGCAGAACACCAGTAACCTGCGGGTCCAGTGTGCCTGTATGACCAATGCGTTTCATTTTGAGAATACGACGCATTTTGGCCACGACATCATGAGACGTAAATCCTGCCGGTTTATACACCGGAAGTATACCTTCAAATGGTTTTACCATTGTGAATTCACCTGCTTCAGCACTTTAGCCACAATATCTTCAAGATTGCCTTCCAGGCGACATCCGGCTGCGAGAACATGCCCGCCTCCACCAAAGGTCTGTGCTAACGCAGCAACATCAATTTTGCCAGCCGAACGAAGAGAAACCTTCACGGCATTATCATTGATGACTTTGAAAAAGATACCAACTTCCACGCCTTGAATATTGCGGGGATAGTTCACTACTCCTTCAAGATCTTCATTAGCTGCTCCGCAAGCCACCATATCATCTGGTGTAATAACGACCCAGGCTATCTTGCCATCATCTGTCATCTTCAGGCTTGATAGTGCTTGATTCAAAATCCGAACTTGTGGAAGAGTCACCTGCTCCAGCAAGGTCTGGGCGAGATAAGGTCCATCCACGCCATGTTCTAGCAGTCTGGAAGCGGTTGTCATTACATTTGGACTGGTATTGGCATAGCGGAACCCACCTGTATCCGTAAGCAATCCGGTATAAACTGCCGTGGCAACATCTTTATCCCATGCCACTTGGAACAGATTAAGAAAATCGAACAAAATTTCAGCCGTTGCAGCAGCATCGGACTTAATAATGTTGACTGTACCATAAGCGTCATTCGTAGGGTGATGATCAATATTCAAAATAACAGCATCTTCTTCGAAATAATGACGCGTCAAGCCTACTCTGGCAAAGTCTGCACAATCCACACAGATCACAGCTTTATATTTTCGCTGCGGTGGTTGTTCGGTCATGTTCACAATGTTGCCGGCTTCCCACAAAAAATGCATGCGCTGCGGGATTTCACCTTCATTAATCATCGTGAATGTCTTGCCCAGACATGACAGCAGCCAGCCCACCGTTACCGTCGAGCTGACTGCGTCACCGTCCGGCTGTACATGCGACACGACCAGGTAATCATCATGCTCCAGCAGAAATTGCTTTCCGGCCTGGAGCGCCTGTTCATAAGTGTGCATTGCCGTCTCCTCTATTCTGTTACTGGGATTCGTTCTTGTCGGAACCAATATCGCCAAGCAGCTTCTCAATTCGGCTACCATAAGCGATCGATTCGTCGATCTTGAATATCAACTCGGGAACATGACGAAATCGAATACGTTTGCCCAGCTCGGAACGCAAAAATCCATTTGCCTTTGCCAGTGCTTTGAGCGAGTTATCTTTTTGTTCCTGTTCACCGAAGACACTCAGATAAACTTTGGCTTGCGACAAGTCTCCTGTCACTTCGACTCCCGTTACGGTAATAAAGCCGATACGTGGATCTTTCAGTTCAGACTGGATGAGCAGACTCAATTCTTTCTTGATCTGCTCGCCCACTCTACCTGTACGAATCTTAGCCATTGTTGTTCACCTCATGCTTCCTTGCTTATCGTTGTACTGTCTCCATAATGAAGGCTTCAATAACGTCGCCCTCTTTGAGATCATTATATTTATCCAGCGTGATACCACACTCGTAACCTTGGGCTACTTCTTTAGCATCATCTTTGTAACGTTTCAGGGAATCCAGCTTGCCTTCGTAAAGGACGATGCCATCACGAATCAGGCGTGCTTCCGCAGAACGCGTAATTTTACCCGAGGTAACCATACATCCAGCAATGGTACCGACTTTACTGATCGAGAACGTGCTCCGAACTTCAGCATGACCGATAACTTTTTCTTTGTAGATCGGATCAAGCATACCTTTCATCGCTTGTTCAATTTCTTCGATAACACTGTAGATTACGCGATGCAGACGAATATCAACTTGCTCCTGATCTGCTGTTGCTTTCGCTTGGTTTTCAGGACGTACGTTGAAACCAATGACGATGGCATTGGATGCTGCAGCCAAAATGATGTCGGACTCGGTGATTGCACCAGCGCCGCTATGAATGATTTTCACGCGTACACCTTCAACTTCGATCTTCGCAAGGGAACCTTTCAATGCTTCAACCGAACCTTGTACGTCACCTTTGATGATTACGTTCAGATCTTTGATCTCGCCATCTTTGATGTGCTGGAACAGATCATCCAATGTTACACGAGTATGCGTACCCAGATCGGATTCACGTTGCGTAATCGCACGTTTGTCAGCGATGGAACGCGCTTTGCGCTCATCTTCAAATACCATGAATGGATCTCCCGCACCTGGAACTTCAGTCAGACCTGTGATTTCTACAGGTGTCGAAGGTCCAGCTTCTTTCAGACGGCGACCTTTGTCATTGACCATCGCGCGAACACGACCGAAGCAGTTACCTGCTACGAAAGCATCTCCGACTTTCAATGTACCGTGCTGTACGAGGATACGGGCAACTGGGCCACGTCCTTTATCCAGCTCAGCTTCAATCACTGTACCACGGGCACGTTTGTCCGGGTTCGCTTTGTATTCGTTCACTTCTGCAACGAGCAAAATCATTTCAAGCAGACCTTCCAGACCCATTCTTTGTTTCGCTGATACGTTAACAAAGATGGTATCTCCGCCCCACTCTTCCGGAACGAGTTCATAGTTGGTCAATTCTTGTTTCACTTTATCCGGATCGGCACCCGGTTTGTCAATTTTATTGACAGCAACGATAATTGGAAGTCCAGCAGCTTTGGCATGGTTAATGGCCTCAATGGTTTGTGGCATAACACCGTCATCTGCTGCTACGACAATAATCGTCATATCCGTAACCTGTGCACCACGCGCACGCATCGCTGTAAACGCTTCGTGACCCGGAGTATCCAAGAACGTGATCTTTTTGCTGTTGATCTCGACTTGGTATGCACCGATATGTTGCGTGATACCGCCTGCTTCGCCGCCTGTTACATTCGTGGAACGAATAGCATCCAGCAAAGTCGTTTTACCATGGTCAACGTGACCCATGATCGTAACTACTGGTGGACGAGCCTGCAAGTCAGCAGCATCATCATTCTCTTCCAGCGTCTCGAAACGGTCATCTTCAAGCACAATCTTCACTTCGACCTCAACACCGAATTCACCTGAAAGCAGAAGGATCGTTTCGATATCAAGCTCTTGGTTGATTGTTGCCATAACACCCATAGCGATGAGCTTTTTGATAACTTCGGAAGCATCCTTATGGAGCAACTTCGCCGTTTCGCCTACAGTCATATCACCACGAACGATGATTTTCTTAGGTGTGTTATCAATTTTCTCGCGTTGTTGGTACTGTTGTTGATTTCTGTTGCGGTTGTTCTTACCACCACGGTTACCACGGAAGTTACCGCCACGATTGTCATCATAACGACGTCCACCGCCACCGCTGTTAGAACGGTTGCCACTATTATTGTTGTTGCCAGTTGTGCCACCTGGGCCGCTTCTACGTTGGCCTTGTCCTTGGCTCTGACCTTGGCTACCGCTACGGTTGCCGCCAGTACCTGTATTGCCACCACTGTTAGGTCCTGAAGGTCTTACTTGGCCGCCACCGCTGTTAGCCGGACGTTGACCCGATCCTTGCGGACGGGATGCAGTACTGCTTTGTCCACCTTGAGCTGGTCTAGGACGGTTAGTTGATTGTCCTCCTTGGCTTGAGCCTTGGGAAGAGTTCGTTCTGTTGCGGCTGTCTTGGCCGCTGGGTCTTTGGGTGCCATTGTTATTGTTGGAATTTGGTCTATTGTTCATACCTACCTGCTTTTCCTGTTGTATTTTTGTTTGTACGGGACTACCGGATGTGTTACTGCTATTCGGCGTGTTCACTCCGCCGGCCGGCTTGTTGCTGTCCACTGTTTTGTCACTGCGTACTGCCGAAGTAGCAACTGGTTTTGCTTCGTTGCCTTGTTTGGAAGCAGCAGTGGATTTTATATCTTTAAAAAATTGTTCCACCTTACCGACTGATCCATTCTCCATGACACTCATATGATTGTTTACGGGAATTTCCAGCTTTTTAAGAATGGTTATAATTTCTTTACTACTCATATTAAGGGACTTCGCATATTCATAAACTCGCAATTTATCCTTGTTTTCCTGTTTACTCAATATACTCCACCTCCGACATTATACCGACTTGCTTGGAGATCATTTTTGCAAACCCTCGATCCGTTACTGCAAGAACAACACGCGTGTCTTTACCGATACTTGAACCTAAACTATCCCGGTCAAATCCGATTAACAGAGGAACCTTATAAGTTCCACATTTATCGCGAAATTTCTTTTGTGTATTGGCTGAGGCGTCACCCGCAACAATAACCATCTTAGCTTCGGAAGAACGGATCGCTTTAAGTACAATTTCTTCACCTGTTACAAGTTTACCTGCACGCATAGCGAGTCCCAGATAAGACAGCGTTTTAATATTAGTCATGTTCACGCTCCTGTGCTGCTATGAATTCATCCTCAACTGCGATGAAATCAGCTGCTAATTGCTCGTAAATTTCAGGTGAGACTTTGCCTTTTAACGCCCGATCCAAAGCCCGGTTTTTGAGTGCGAGCTTAAAACAGGACTCTTTGCCGCATAAATAGGCACCACGTCCGGATTTTTTGCCAGTCAAATCGATCAGCACTTCATCCTCTGGCGTTTTAACGATGCGGATCAGCTGCTTTTTGGGCATCATTTCCTGGCATGCCACACATTTGCGCAGCGGCACTTTTTTTGGTTTCATACGTCAGCGCCCCCCGTACTTTACTTTAGTCGACGGAGACGGAATCCTGATGCATTTCAGAAGAAGAATCTTTTTCTCTGCCGAATTCCTGTTCCGCCTGGCTCTCGCTCTTAATGTCGATTTTCCAGCCGGTTAATTTGGCTGCCAATCTGGCATTTTGGCCTTTGATACCAATTGCGAGCGACAGTTGATAGTCCGGAACGATAACCCGAGCCATCTTTTCTTCCTCAAATACATGAACTTCCAATACTTTGGAAGGACTCAGTGCATTAGCAACATATTCGTCTACCTGATCGGAGAAACGAACGATGTCGATTTTTTCACCGCGCAGCTCACCCACAATGGTCTGCACGCGCATTCCCTTAGGACCTACACAAGATCCAACTGGATCAACTTCCTCGTTGCGGGAATGAACGGCAATCTTGGAGCGGAACCCTGCTTCGCGAGCGACGGAGCGAATCTCAACTACACCGTCGAAGATCTCAGGCACTTCCAGTTCAAAGAGACGTTTCAAGAGGCCCGGATGAGTACGGGACAATATGATTTGCGGCCCTTTAGTCGTATTCTCGACCTTGGTGATATACGCCTTAATACGGTCACCATGAACAAACTTCTCGTTCGGCATCAATTCGGTCAGCGGTAAAGCCGCTTCGATTTTGCCCAGATCGATGTAGATATTGCGCAAATCCTGACGCTGCACCACTCCCGTAACGATATCCTCTTCCTTGTCTACGAAAGCGTTGTAGATCAGGCCGCGTTCGGCTTCACGAATCCGCTGGGTCACCACCTGTTTGGCAGTTTGTGCGGCGATACGTCCGAAATCACGCGGCGTAACTTCAATCTCCGCAATATCTTCCAGCTGGAAGTGAGGGTTGATTTCTCGTGCAGCAGGCAATGAAATTTCAGTACGTGAATCCAGGACTTCTTCCACGATCAATTTACGGGCATACACCCGGATAACTCCCGTATTACGGTTCATGTCAACACGCACATTCTGGGCTGTGTTGAAATTCCGCTTGTAGCTGGAAATTAGTGCAGCCTCGATCGCTTCAAACAGCACATCCTTGCTGATCCCTTTTTCCCGTTCCAATTCATTCATTGCTTCAATAAAATCCATACTCATGAATGTTGATCCCCCTTTCAAACATGGCATCTCATACGTAAAACGGCGAAAGGCTCTGAACTCGTGAGCACCTTGCCGTTATCGTGAGATGTGTCTTTTTCATTAATAAAGTGAACAAGGCACTTAAAACAAAATAGCTAGGCGCGCACTGGCAACCTTATCATAAGAAATGGCATGCTGTTTCTTGCCTGCCTCGATCACGAGTTCCCCGTCATCAAAAGAAAGCAACTTGCCTTCAAATTCCTTCAATCCGTTCACCGGCTCGTAGGTTGTAACAAAAACATTTTTTCCTACAGCTTTGGTAACGTCCTCAGGTTTTTTCAGTGGACGCTCCGCACCGGGAGAAGACACTTCAAGGAAATAGATGGTTGGAATCGGATCGTTCTCATCCAGCTTGGCGCTCAGCTTTTCGCTGATCAAGACGCAATCGTCGATGTCGATGCCACCCTCTTTGTCGACATACACCCGCAAAAACCAGTTGCTGCCTTCTTTGACGTATTCGATGTCAACCAGCTCGAAGCCTTGTTCGTTCAAGTAGGGTTGGATCATTTCTTCCACGGTAGATTTAATGTTCGTTGTGCTCAAAACCAATAACCTCCAACTTAGGTTACACCAGCAAAAAAGCACTGGCAGATTATTAAATACCCAAGATTCTTGTATACCAAAGACTAAAGAGTGGGTTTCCCCACTCTTTAGAAATTCGTACTATCTCGTTCACTTCAAAAATTATAACATAGTCTGGTAATAGTGACAAGTAAGCGATGATTCAGACAGTTTACTTACTAATGAAGGAAAAATTACGCATCCCCCGCCAAACACTTGTCCATGATTCAAATCTAATCCTAGAACAGGGAAAGTTGGTTGCTCTCTGGTAAACCGCGGAAACACCCCATAGTCGACAGGAGTTCAACAATCGTCTTACTCGCTTTCGACTTCTGCTGGAAATCTTCCACTGACAGGAATTCACCATGTTCTCTTGCCGCAGCAATATTACGTGCAGCATTGTCTCCGATTCCTGCCAACGCGGAGAACGGAGGGATTAATGTTTTCCCGTCAACGATAAATTTCGTAGCTTCCGAACGATATAAGTCAATTGGTTTAAGTGAGAATCCGCGCGCTGCCATTTCCAAACCCATTTCAAGGACAGGTAACATGTTTTTCTCTTTCGGTGGTGCCTGGAAACCTAATTGCTCGATCTCTACAATTTTGCGATAGATCGCTTCATATCCCTGACACATGAGTTCAATATCAATCTCATCCGCCCGAACGGTAAAGTAAGTTGCGTAATATTCAATGGGATGATACAGCTTGAAGAACGCAGTACGTACTGCCGAAATAACATAAGCGGCCGCGTGGGCCTTCGGGAACATGTACTGGATTTTGAGACATGAATCGATGTACCATTGAGGCACTTTACAATTCTTCATCTCATCGATCCATTCCTGAGGCAGACCACGCCCTTTACGAACACTCTCCGTAATTTTGAAAGCCAGACTCGCGTCCATACCTGCCTTATAAATCAGGAACAACATGATGTCATCCCGACAGCCAATTACCGTCTTGATGTTACATGTTCCATTCTTTATCAGATCCTGAGCATTCCCAAGCCATACACCTGTACCATGGGACAATCCCGAAATCTGAAGTAAATCGGCAAAAGATGTCGGCTGGGATTCGATAAGCATCTGACGAACGAATTTCGTCCCCATCTCCGGCACCCCAAACGTCGCAACAGGGGAGCGAATCTGTTCAGGTGTAACACCCAGAGCCTCGGTTGAGTTAAACATGCTCATAACTTTGGGATCATTCATCGGAATGCTTGTAGGATCAACACCTGTCAAATCCTGCAACATCCGCATCATAGTCGGATCATCGTGCCCAAGAATATCAAGTTTCAGCAAGTTTTCCTCAAAAGCATGATAATCAAAGTGTGTTGTTTTCCACTCCGCATTAACGTCATCTGCCGGGAACTGAACAGGTGTGACATCTTCGACCTCAATATAATCAGGTACCACGACAATACCGCCGGGATGCTGTCCCGTGCTCCGTTTTACCCCAGTACACCCAGAAGCCAAACGATTCAATTCGGCTCCACGCCATTTCTTGTGATGTTCTTCCTCATACTTCTTGGCAAAACCAAATGCTGTTTTCTCAGCCACCGTACCAATGGTCCCCGCACGAAAAACACTTTTTTCACTAAACAGTACTTTCGTATAGTTATGCGCATGAGGCTGATAATCACCAGAGAAGTTCAAGTCAATATCGGGAACTTTATCTCCTTTAAATCCAAGGAAGGTCTCAAACGGAATATCCTGGCCTTCTCCTTTAAGTGTGCCACCACAATCTGGGCATTCTTTCTCGGGAAGGTCAAATCCACTCCGAACACTACCGTCTAGGAACCACTCACTGTGCTTGCATTCTGAATTCACACAAATATAGTGAGCGGGCAATGGATTAACTTCGGATATACCTAGGAATGTAGCCACGACAGAGGAGCCGACCGATCCCCGCGAACCTACAAGATAACCATCCTGATTCGATTTTTTAACCAACCGTTCCGAGATCAGATAGTTGGCAGAGAAACCATATTTAATAATTGGAATCAGTTCTTTCTCTAATCGTGCCACGATAACTTCAGGCAATTCCTCACCATAGATGGACTTGGCAGTGTCATAGCAGGTATTACGAATTTCATCGTCGGCACCTTCCAGAATCGGAGTAAACAGTTTGTCCGGAAACAGCTTGATTTCTTCAAATCGGTCAGACAATTCCACCGTATTCGTAACCACGACTTCGTAAGCTTTATCTTGGCCCAGGAACTGGAACTCTTCCAGCATTTCCTCCGTCGTTCTGAAATGTGCATCCGGTTTCCGTTGATCTTTCAGTGGACTAAATCCTGTAATGCCGTGAATGGTGATATCCCGATATAGTTTGTCACGGGGTTCCAAATAGTGCACATTGCCTGTCGCTATAACCGGCTTACCCAATTTCGACCCGATATCAATGACTTTACGGATCGCTGTTTTGATTTCTTCAGGTGTAGCCACCAACCCTTTATCCACCAAATGCATATACATTGTAAGTGGTTGGATCTCCAATATGTCATAGAACTCGGCGATCTCTTCCGCTTCTTCGAGCGATTTGTTAAGCACCGCTTCAAAGAACTCACCTTTTTCACAACCCGATATAATAACGAGTCCTTCACGCAAATTAATCAGTTTCGACTTGGGAATGCAAGGTACCCGCTTGAAATGTTCCGTATGAGAGAGAGATACCAGTTTATAGAGATTTTTCTTGCCGACTTCATTCAGTGCATAGATTCCGCAATGGAAAGGTCTTGTATTCGACAAGTCGACACCTACATAATCGTTCAGGCGATCAAGCCTCGTTATTCCTTTCATCTGGGCAGCATCATTTAGTAATCCGATCAGTATACCTGCAAGAGCAACCGTATCATCAATGGCCCGGTGATGACTTTCAAGTCCAACTTTATATTTATCCGCCATCGTATTCAGACGGTGGTTCTTATTTTTTGGAAATAATAATCGTGCCAGTTCCAACGTGTCAAGGACAGGGTTAGGAAGCTCTGGCATTCCAATCTGCTTCAGGGAAGCTTGAATAAAGCCCATATCAAAACGTGCATTATGCGCAACAAGTACACCATCTCCGGCAAACTGTACAAACTCTCGGATCACTGGCTCCAATTCAGGCGCGTCTTTTACCATGTCATCATTAATATTAGTCAATTGCTGAATATTGTAAGGAATGCGTTCATGCGGGTTCACAAAAGTCGCATACCGGTCGATTTCTTTACCATCTTGCATCTTCACAGCGGCGATCTCAATAATTTTGTTCTGTGTAACTGAAAGACCTGTAGTCTCGATATCAAATACGATGTATGTCGCTGTTTGGAGATCCAATGGCTGTGGAGCCATTACGACTGCAACGGAGTCATTCACTACATTGGCCTCAAGGCCGTAGATCATTTTAATCCCATTTTTCTTGGCAGCCTTGGAAGCCTCAGGATATACCTGTACACCACCATGATCACTGACAGCAATCGCCTTGTGTCCCCACTCCGCTGCCATTTTCACGTATTTGTCGATCGAAGTTACAGCATCCATCGTGCTCATCGTAGAATGCAAATGGAACTCTACCCGTTTCTCTGGTGCATTATCCTTGCGAGACGGCGGTGCTTTGACTTCTATCAGATCTGAAGGGATCATGGCGAGTTCAGGAATCTGCATAAACCGGTCATACTCTACACGGCCACGCACTTTCACCCATTTACCGTTAGCCAGCAAACTGAGAATTTTAACATCCTCTTTTGTTTTGGCAAACATCTTCATTTGCATGGAGTCCGTAAAGTCGGTCAGGTAGAAGGTAAACAACGTATTTCCGTTTCGCAATTCTTTGCGATCCAGACCAAATACAGAACCTTGCAGCGTGACCTTTTTCTCTTCATCCTGGATTTCCTGCATGGGCACTGGTGGCTCCTTAATATCGTAACCCATCTGCAAACGCAGATCGCCCTGCTCCTCATCCACCGGGATTTCTGTGTCCACTTCACTCATCATCTTCTCGATGACCTCAAGTTCCTCTACACGTTTTTGGGCCTGGAACTGTTCCATGGCCTCTTTATTGCTTGCCACTTCGCCCACTTGCATCTTGATGCGAAGAGGGAGATGGAAGTACTTGTCATAGAATTTCGTAATAGCCTGATCAATCTGTTTCTTACGAGCCAATTCCATCGACGTTGCATCACTCATTGTCAGTTGCAGGAGATCCTCTTCACATTCAAAGGTTGTCCGGTTCATCCAACCATTTACAGATGGAATCTCACGGGTAACCCACTCCAGAAACAGATTCCAATATTCACTGACGATATCGCCATTTTGTACTTGGTCCGTATATTTGAAGCCAAATGAGATCTTGGCGATATGATTCATCTTCTCCTGAATATGCAGACAAAATGTGCGATAAATTGGAGCGGGTACCAATGTATCCTTCGCAATCAGGATATTCCACTCCCGATTACTGCGGTTAGTCTCTACTTGTTCAATCCATCCATCCAAAAAATAGGGCTCTAACAGACCAGCTGGAAGCTCTGCCTGTTTCATCAACAACTCAAACCGTTTTCTCTTCTCTTCGAATCCGCTCATCGTGTTCCTCCTTGTACCCCCTTAAAGCATGAAAAGCCCCTGCATTCAAAAATGTCACCGATCCGAACTCGCACCGACTCATTTTATCCGACAGAAGCTCTCCATTCATTACTCAACCGGTGAATAAGTGCTTTTCGTCAAGTTAACCTGACTTAATACGCTCTTGCAAACACAACCGTGTGTTTTGCCTGTTCACCACAAGCCAGGCACGTATGCTTTTCTTCCGCAGGCTGGAACGGGATGTTCCGGCTTGTTGCACCTGTAACTTCTCTTACTTTATCTTCGCAAGTTTCTGAACCGCACCAGCCAGCCAGTGTAAACCCGCGTTTATTTTCCATTAGTTCTTTCATCTCATCAAGTGTATCCACAGAGTAGAAGTTATCCGACATAAATGTCCGAGCACGTTCCAGCATATCTACCTGTATCTGTGTCAACATAGACTGAATTTCTTCTACCAAGTTCGCTTGTTCTACCACTTTCTTCTCACCTGTGATGCGTGATACGAGCACACAAACGCCATTTTCCATATCACGTGGACCGATTTCCAGACGGATCGGAACACCGCGCATCTCGTATTCATTGAATTTCCAACCTGGGCGAACATCGCTGCGGTCATCCATTTTCACACGGACGCCAGCTTTTTTCAACTCAGTGAACAACTCATCTGCACGTCCAACAACAGCATCACGCGTTTTCGGAGGTCCAATTGGAATCATAACCACTTGCGTCGGTGCTACTTTTGGCGGAAGCACGAGACCACGGTCATCTCCGTGAACCATAATTAACGCACCAATCAAACGTGTGCTTACCCCCCATGAAGTGGTGTAAGCCAGTTCCAGCACATTGTTTCGGCTAAGATACTGAATTTCAAATGCTTTTGCGAAGTTCGTTCCCATGTAGTGTGATGTACCTGCTTGTACAGCACGTCCATCTTTCATCATGGCTTCGATCGAGTACGTATCCACTGCACCCGCAAACTTCTCGGATTTGGTTTTCTGACCCACAATTACAGGGATAGCCAAATACTCTTCAACCACTTCACGATAAATTTCAAGCATTTTCATCGTTTCTTCACGCGCTTCTTCTTCAGTCTCATGTGCAGTGTGACCTTCTTGCCACAGGAACTCACTTGTGCGAAGGAAAGGCAACGTTCTTTTTTCCCAACGGACCACGTTAGCCCACTGATTGATCAGTACCGGTAGATCCCGATAAGACTGAATCCACTTGGAATACATGTGACCAATAATCGTTTCAGATGTAGGACGGATCGCCAGACGTTCTTCCAGCTTCTCTCCGCCAGCTTCCGTAACCCATGGTAGTTCAGGGTTAAAGCCTTCCACATGCTCTTTTTCCTTTTGGAAGAAACTCTCAGGGATGAACATTGGGAAATACGCATTGCGATGACCCGTTTCCCGGAAACGACGATCTAACTCATCTTTGATATGCTCCCAGATTTCAAATCCGTCTGGTTTGAACACAATACAACCGCGTACGGGTGCATAATCCATGAGATCCGCTTTTTTGATAACATCAATATACCAGCGCGAGAAATCCTCACCCTGTGGTGTAATTTCAGTCACGAATTGTTTATCATTTTCCTTTGACATAAGACTCCAGCGTCCTCCCATAACGACTAGCTCTGAATGCTCAGATCATAGTCCAACCGTAATTATCCGTTAATTAAACGTAAGATATCATTGTATGTTACTGCCAGCATCAAGACAAACAACATCGCAAATCCGATGAAATGTACCATGCCTTCGCGATTTGGATCAACAGGTCTGCCTCTCAGCGCTTCAATCCCCAAAAATACAAGACGGCTACCGTCAAGTGCAGGTATTGGCAACAGGTTGAAAATTCCAAGATACAGACTCAAAATGGCTGCCCATCTCGTTAACTGCTCAATTCCTTGTTTTGCAATCTGTCCTGTCACTTCAAATGTACGAACCGGACCACCAATATCGTCCATGTTAAATTGATTGATTAAATGTTTGAAACCTTCAAATATCACTTTGGTTGTATCAACCATTGCTACGCCGGATACTGTAAATGTTTCTACAAATCCAACAGATCGGGTAGGTAACGTAGGCACAATTCCCACTTTCCCGCCCTCTTGTCCTTCTACGGTACGTGGAGTAATCGTAATATTAAACGTTTCACTGCCTCGTCGCAGCGTCCACTCCATCGGCTTGTCTTTGGAATCAGCAATCATTGTCACCATTTTTTGTGAATCCGTACCAATAGCAGTACCATTGATGGTTTCAATAATATCACCCTTTTGCAGGTTCGCCTGATCGGCTGCCCCACCTTCAAGCACTTCACCAATCTCAAGATTTTTCGGGTTTTCCACCGGAACTCCTGCCATCTGTGCATATACAGCAAACAGCACAAAGGCCAAGATAAAGTTCATCAGGGGTCCCGCAAAAATAGCCAATGCTCGCTGCCCAACGGTTTTGCTGCCGAATTGGCGATCTTTCGGTGCAATCTGTGTTTGTTTGCCACGACTCACCAACATGGCTTGAGGATGTATGCGATACTCCTGAATCTCACCATCTACATCCAGTTGAAGCTTCAGGGCCCTCTCCATATCAATGGAGATGACTTCACCACGTATTACATTTTTACGGTTATCCAACTGATCCAGATAAATCATTTTCACCTGGTCGTCTGCAGATCTTACCACAATGGTCTGACCTTCCTGGATCTCTACCAGTTCCGGGTCTTCCCCTGCCATCCGTGCATATCCGCCAAAAGGCAACAAACGCAATGTAAACTGGGTCTCGTTTCTTTTATATGAGAACAATTTGGGACCAAAACCGATCGCAAATTCCCGTACAAGAATACCGGCGCGTTTGGCAAAGTAATAATGCCCCCATTCATGAACCGTCACGATGACAAAGAACATGAGCACCGTTAGAAATACCACTTGTATGGTTTCCAATCCCTATCCATCCTCCTTCACGGCACATACCGCAGTCTGTCCCTCTAGATTATCATTATTCTCTGATGTCGCACAAGAGAATCACTTCTTCCATTTTGTTATGAAAAAAGAGATTACAGACTGGATGCAAGCTTACGGCTCTCCAGATCACATTGGGCGATCTCCTGCATGTCAGGCTCGTCCACATTGTGGTGCGCTTCCAGCACAGAAGCAATAATATCTTCTATTTTAAGGAACGAAATCTCTTTACGCAAGAAACGGGCTACAGCAACCTCGTTGGCAGCATTAAACGCCGTTGTTGCGGTTCCTCCCATTTTACCACACTCATAAGCCATTCTTAAACATGGGAAGCGTTCCATATCCATCTCACGGAAATGTAATTTTCCCGCCTGAGCAAGAGACAAACGCTCAGCTGGTGATGGCAGACGGTCAGGGTAAGTCAGTGCATATTGAATAGGAACTCGCATATCTGGATTCCCTAGTTGAGCGATGATGCTGGTATCATCAAATTCCACATACGAATGAATAACACTCTCCGGGTGAAGCAATACGTTAATCTGATCATATTGAAGACCAAATAACCAGTGTGCTTCAATGACCTCAAGTCCTTTGTTCACCATCGTTGCGGAATCTATCGTGATTTTGGAGCCCATTGACCAATTTGGATGCTTGAGCGCATCCTCTATAGTAACGTTTTTCAACTGTTCACGGGTAAGATCACGAAATGATCCACCTGAAGCCGTGAGCGTAATGCCTGTCAGGCGCTCTCTGTTTTCACCATTTAAACATTGGAATATAGCAGAGTGCTCACTATCAACGGGCAGTAAAGAGACTCCTTTGGCAGACGCTCTTGTAGTGACAATATGCCCCGCCGTAACCAATGTTTCCTTATTAGCCAGTCCAATCTGTTTGCCTGCGTCTATGGCAGCAAGCGTTGACTCCAATCCAACACTCCCCACTACCGCTGTAACAACCGTATGCGCATCGGTTCCTGCTGCAACTTCTACGAGTCCCTCGTTGCCGTAAAACAGTTGCGTTCCTGCAGGCAAATGTGGAGCTACCTTCTCTGCCAATTCTTTGGATCCCACCGATACTTTCTTCGGTCGGTAACGTTTGGTTTGCTCAATCAGCAGGTCTGTATTGCCTCCGGCAGCCAATCCCTCCACTTGAAAAAGTTCTGGATGCATATCTACTACATCAAGTGTCTGAGTTCCAATGGAACCAGTCGACCCGAGAATCGCAATTTTTTTCATGCTGCACCTCATCTTTTATTATCCAATGCTACAGTGAACAATGCTGTTATCTCAGACCATGTTCTTTTTTAGTAGGGCAGTAGCATTAGTATATGTACGAATGGAAAAACAACAATCCAGCTGTCGCACCGATCAAGAATGCCGCCATGCCCCGGGAGAAGACTGCCTGAATCCTTGATATTATATACACGTTTGTAAGCAGACTGGACCAAGTCGCCCATCTGTCCTACAACTGCGCAGGCAATTCCGATCACGATCGCTCTCTGCCAAGAAAGCAAACCATCTGACACTAATGCAAAAACAACAGAAGTTATAATTGCAATCACTATGCCACCCAATGCACCCTCTACAGTCTTGTTTGGACTGATGGAAGGCCACAGTTTGTTTTTACCAATCCATTTCCCTACAAAATAAGCCCCTGCATCACTTGCCCATATAGAGCCAAGCAAGAGGAACGTCCAGAACAATCCATGATGCAGGTGTCTGGATTCTGCAATGTAATAGAAACCAATCCCTATATACAGTACGCCAAGGAAAAGCATGGCTACTGTATTCACGGGAACCTTATTCTTAGTGACAACCGAAGCTGTCATTAGTACAAGCATTACAATCCAGATGACCTGAAATAAGGATAGCGGTCTTGCTTCCCAAAGCATTTCCCAAGGAAACACTATGGCAAAAACACCCGCATACCCAATCAGGGCCACACCTGAAAAAGGCATCACCCCGGTCATTTTTACAAATTCATAATAACCGATGAGAGCCATAAGCAATACCAAACCATGGTACCAGGGTCCGCCCAGCATGCAAAAACCTAAAAACAACACACCTGCTATGATTCCTGTCGTTAATCGCTGTTTCAACGGCTTCATCCTCCATCTATTTCAAACCGCCGTAACGCCTTGTTCTGCGCTGATATTCGGCTACTGCTTCAAGCAAATGCTTTTTGCCAAATTCGGGCCAGTATATATCCGTAAACCATAATTCACTATATGCAAGTTGCCAGAGCATGAAGTTACTCAATCTCAACTCCCCACTCGTCCGGATTAGCAGATCCGGATCAGGCATGTCAACCGTCAACATATGTCTATCAATGAGTTCAGGTGTTATGTCCTCTGCCGATAGTTCCCCCGATTTCACCTGCAGAGCGATCTGTTTAACACAGTCTGTCATTTCTCGACGACTTCCATAATTCATTGCAAAGTTCAAAACGAGACCAGTATTATGTTCCGTAAGACGAATGGCTTCCCGCAAGGCATTGATGGTATGAGAAGGTAAATGTTCTTCTTGGCCCATCATGCGAATGCGCACATTTTTTTCTATAAGTTCATCCAGCTCAATGGCCAGAAATTCTTGCGGAAGTCGCATCAGAAAATCCACTTCTTCTTTTGGACGCGTCCAGTTTTCTGTCGAAAAAGCGTACATCGTCAGATATTTGATGCCCAGTTCATCCGCCGCGATGGTCGCACGTTTGACCGCCTTCATGCCATTTTGGTGTCCGGCTATACGCGGGAGTCCCAAACGTTTGGCCCATCGTCCATTGCCGTCCATGATGATGGCGACGTGCTGCGGGATATTGTCCTCGGATATAGTCAGCGTTTCCTGCTTGTCAGCCCCATTCCACCACGACCGAACCCGTTTGATCATTCCTGTTCCTCCAAAATCCCTGAAGTTTCTTTATCTGAAGCTTGGAAAAAGAGACAAAACCCCACCGTATTGGAGGGGCTGCGCTTGTCTTACACTTCCATGATTTCTTTTTCTTTGGCAGCAAGTACCTTATCGACTTCAGCAATAAACTTGTCGGTCGATTTTTGGATATCGTCCTGATGTCTCCGGGATTCATCCTCGGAAATGTCTGACTTCTCCATTTTCTTGATGTCATCATTCGCGTCACGGCGAATGTTACGAATCGCTACTTTACCTTCTTCACCGAACTTCTTCGTCAGCTTCACAAGTTCCGCTCTGCGTTCTTCCGTCAATGCCGGAATAGACAGACGGATCATGCTACCATCATTCGCTGGAGTAAGACCCAGGTCCGATTTCATGATGGCACGCTCGATATCACCCATGGAAGATTTGTCCCACGGCTGAATCATCAGTGTACGGGAATCCGGAGTACTGATATTAGCTAGTTGGTTCAATGGCGTCATTGCTCCATAATACTCTACCTGAATTCGGTCCAAAAGAGCTGGAGTTGCACGGCCTGCACGCAAAGTAGCCAGGTCACGACGCAATGCTTGAATTGCTTTTTCCATACGCTCTTCGGCATGTTGTTTAACCGCTTGTGGCATTAATCTACACTCCCTTTAACGATTGTTCCGATACGTTCGCCCAGAACAACACGTTTGATGTTACCTTGTTCCGTAATGGCAAATACGATCAACGGGATGTTGTTGTCCTTACAAAGCGAGGATGCCGTCGAATCCATTACACCAAGGTCTTTGTTAAGAATATCCATGTAAGTCAACTGATCAAATTTCACAGCTGTACTGTCCTTAAACGGATCTGCTGAGTATACACCATCGACTTTATTCTTGGCCATCAAGATAACTTCTGCTTCAATCTCCGCTGCGCGTAGTGCTGCTGTTGTATCAGTGGAAAAGAACGGGTTACCTGTACCTGCTGCAAAAATAACGACCCGGCCTTTCTCCAGATGACGAATAGCTCTACGACGAATATAAGGCTCTGCAATTTGCTGCATTGCAATAGATGTCTGTACACGTGTAGGTACTTCAATCTGTTCCAAAGCATCCTGCAGTGCCAGCGAGTTCATTACCGTCGCCAGCATACCCATATAATCGGCAGTTGCACGATCGATGCCGTTTTCGCTACCAGCTATTCCACGCCAGATGTTTCCGCCGCCACATACAATAGCAACCTGTACACCAAGTGCAACAACCTCTTTTACCTGTTGGGCAATCGACGAGATCGTGTCTGCATCAATACCGTAGCCGTTTTGACCGGAAAGAGACTCTCCGCTGACCTTTAAGACAACACGTTTAAATACTGGCTGTTCCAATTATTCACCCTCCACTTTGAATTGAACACGCTCGGTGTTCAACCAACAAAACTTCTCGCGCATGGCCTCCTGCTTAAAAAGAAAGGAACACAGTTGTGTTCCGCTCTTTTAGGAAAAACGTTCAACCGGTAAGGCAATGTTTTCCTGAGATATAAGGGAGTTTACGCTTCGAAGTTTCATCATTCTTATATCTTCGAAAATCAATCTTGCTTGCCGGTTTAGAAAACCGTCTTATTTGTTTACTTGGGACATTACTTCTTCTACGAAGTTGTCTACTTTTTTCTCAAGACCTTCACCCAGTTCGTAACGAACGAAACGACGGATGGAGATGTTTTCACCGATTTGGCTGATTTTTTCATTCAACAATTGGGAAATCGTTTTGTCTGGATCTTTAACGAAAGTTTGTTCCATCAGGCAGTATTCTTCGTAGTATTTACCGATACGGCCTTCAACCATTTTTTCAATGATTTTCTCTGGTTTGCCTTCGTTAAGAGCTTGAGCTTTCAGAATTTCTTTTTCTTTTTCCAGCTCTTCTGTAGGAACTTCTTCGCGTGTAACGAATTTAGGGTTAGCTGCAGCGATTTGCATAGCTACATCTTTAACGAAATCCTTAAATTGATCTGTTTTACCAACGAAGTCTGTTTCACAGTTAACTTCAACCAGAACGCCAATACGTCCACCAGCGTGGATGTAAGATTCTACAACGCCTTCAGTTGCTGCACGGCCCGCTTTGCTTGCTGCTGCAGAAAGACCTTTCTCACGCAACAATTCAGCTGCTTTCGTTACATCACCGTTTGCTTCTTCCAGTGCTTTTTTGCAATCGAGCATACCAGCGCCCGTTCTTTCGCGAAGTTCTTTTACCGCACTCGCATTAACTGCCATTATAAATTCCCTCCAAAATTAAGTATTGTACGTACACTCTAAAAAAAGGGCAGTGAGAGGTTATCCACCTGCCAACCACCCTTTTCATTTAGTTTGTTGCATATGTTCGAATCTATTAAGCGGAAGTTTCTTCGCCTTGGTTAGCTTCGATTACAGCATCAGCCATTTTACCTGTCAGCAATTTAACAGCGCGGATCGCGTCGTCATTACCCGGAATAACATAATCGATCTCGTCCGGATCGCAGTTAGTATCAACGATACCTACAATTGGGATACCCAATTTGCGAGCTTCCGCAACAGCGATACGCTCTTTGCGTGGATCGATGATGAACAGGGCGCTTGGCAGGCCTTTCATATTTTTAATACCGCCCAAGAATTTCTCAAGACGATCTTTTTCTTTGCGAAGCAAGATTACTTCTTTTTTAGGCAATACAGCGAATGTACCGTCTTCTTCCCAAGCTTCCAATTGTTTCAAACGATCAATACGTTTTTGAATCGTTTGGAAGTTAGTCAGGGTACCGCCGAGCCAGCGTTGGTTAATGTAGAATTGACCAGCACGTTCAGCTTCTTCTTTAACGGAATCTTGAGCTTGTTTCTTAGTACCCACGAAAAGAATTTTACCATTCTCTCCTGCGATTCCTTTAACGAAGTTGTAAGCCTCTTCGACTTTTTTCACCGTTTTTTGCAAATCGATGATGTAAATTCCGTTTCTTTCAGTGAAGATATAACGATCCATTTTTGGGTTCCAACGACGAGTTTGGTGACCGAAGTGTACCCCAGCTTCGAGAAGCTGCTTCATGGAGATTACTGCCATCTTCACACACCTCCTAATATGGTTTTTATTGTGTCCTCCGCCGGCATCATTTTTCGCCAAGACTCTCCATAAGGAAAGCACCCTCAACAAAATTAGCACATGCGTGTGTTTTAACACCGTTATCTAATATAGCATAACTGACTGCCTGATGCAACAGTCTTTGAAACTAAAATCTCTTTTATACTTTTTGCTTCTAACGGAGCAATTCAACCGTGTTCTGGTACTCATAACTATTTATTAATGAAGCTTTCAAAAAACACGATTAAATACACAAAAACCGTCCTGTCCGAGCACGCTCAGCTTGACGGTTCTTTCGTAATTTTTGCGATAATGGATTTGAAACTTTCACCTTTTTCAAGTGCATAGGTACCTACTTGAATTTTGGTGTTGATTCGCTCAACCTTACCAGCCTTGATGAACGCTTGAGCATCATCAACGATTCCAGCTGTTTTCAGGTTTCCTGCAACGATTGCCAGACTATTGCCTGAACGTACTTTGAATGAAACTGTCGCGCCTTTCGGATTACTCGGCGTTGCAGGTTCAGTGGTCTTCGGCTCAGTTATATCTTTCTGCTCTTCACTTTCACTTGTAGAAGGCTCATCTGGCTTCTCAGGTTCGGCAGGTGTTTCTGTAGTGGTTGCTGTCTCAGGCGCGGTTGCTGTATCTCCCTGCATTTCACTGCTCTCCTGTTTTTTCTTCTCCACCCACTCTGCTTCTGTGTAAAGTTCCTCCTCAGAATCTATCAACTTCATGTCCAGACTTCTCGCGGCTGTTTCAAGTTGTTCTTTGGTCATATTGGCGGTCTTCTCGGGGTCAAGGTTACTATCCGATAGTGCATTCTGTCCCACTGTTGCCAGTTGAAGCAAAACTGCTCCAATGATCATACCGCTCCCCAATCCAATCCATAAGGATCGCTTGTCCATGACTCAGCTCTCCTCCCGTTCGGCAAGTTGCAGTATTAATTGTACTTCCCCACGTTGAATGCCTGTTTGCTTGGAGATGGCATCCATTGACTTACCCTCTGCATGTAAACTAAAAAGTTCCGCATATCGAACTTTAATCGATTCACGTTGAGGAACTGATTCTGTCTTGCTACTCTGAAGGTCTGCCTCTTGCGCCTGCTGGGCTGCCTCTGCTTGCACACTTTTCACCAGCGCTTGTGCTTGCAATCCTCCGGAAGCTTGTACCGGCATATTACCTGGATGTTGAACTGGTGATGCAACGGGTTCGTTCATTTTGCTCTGTTCCAGCTGATCCAACCGCTGCTGTAATTCCTGAAGTTGCGATTGCATACGTTGATCGGCTGCTGTCGCTTCTCCTTTCAATTCAGCTACACGCCGAATGAGAGCATCATTATCATTTTCAATTTCTGTCATGTAATGTTCAAGCGTAGATTCCATCTCTTGCACCAGTTGATGCCCTGGCTCCTGCGCCTTGTTTTTCCGGGGCATGATATATGCGTAGGCAATGGCGCAGGCCCCTAATATGACAATAATGATCCATGGTGACAAATTCGGTTCTCTCCTTCTGATTCAACCATCGGTGCGTTAAACGGCATGTCCATCCAATCATCTATTACAGAGACAGATCAATGTGTTTTCCTTTATAGGGGTGCTCGGCAGGTTTGACGTTTTCCTGATCTTGAACCGTTTCCTGTACACCGGAGCCACTCTGCTGATTTCCATCATTCTTATGACCATCACGCACCGAAGTTTGTGAAGTTTCATCCATTGCTTCACTACGTTGCCTTGCTTCATTTGCTTCCTTAGACGTTTGCTCTGCCAAAAGATTCTGATCCGTAATCGGTCTTTGCTGGGCTTCACTTTGATAGCGTCCCGCCTCGCTTGTTCGTGGTACCGCAATCTGCAACTCCACTGCTTTGAAACTCATACGCTCACCTCACGGTTTCGAATGGATTTCTTCATGTGCCTGAATGCTGTACTTAAACGTATGGAACCATCGTAATATCGCCATCGTGATAATAAAATGAAATTCGACTGACTGGATCTTTAATAAATTTCGTGTATCTGCCGATAACTATTTTAGAGCCTCCAAAAATCATCTTAAGAATATCAACACGAGCCTTGCCTGTATCTTCAAGTGCCTTCTCAATTTCAAAGATGCGCATTTTCGTTTCTTCACTTACACGAAGAGCAGATTTCTGCGTAGCACTTAGCTTGATTCGCATCGACATCTTATCCGGAGTTAATTGTCCTGCGGCAGCTAACTGATCCAGCAATGTCAGAGCTTTCTTCGTTTTGTCCAAGGAATCCATCTGCTCTCTGACTTCCTTGCGCAGATCATTAAGTTCGTTACGGAGCCTCGGTAGCACACCAACTTCAATAGCTGTGACCGTGGACATACTGTTGCCTACAACACGCGCTGAGACGTTCTGACCAGCCTGGATTGATCCTCCAACGATAAGACCTTTGGTTCCTGCACAGATGACACCATGGCCAGCACGAATATTGGAATGCATAATGCTTTGGGAAACCAGAACATCTTCACCGGCATCCACATTGCCTTCTTGAATAAACGTACATTTAACATTATGGCCTGCTTGTACCAGTCCTTTGTTATAACCAATAATGCCACCGGTAATTTCGATTGAGCCGCCTGCTTCCAGTTCCGCTCCTTCGACACCTCCGACGACACGAATATCACCTGCTGCTTTTACTTTGAATCCGGTAAGTACGTTTCCTCGTATGACAACCGTACCTACAAAGTCGATATTGCCATTATTATAGTCAACGTCTCCATTAACCTCAAAAACTGGAAATACATTTAGTTTGTTACCGTCTGTTTTAGTAACCAGGCCATCCAACGCTGCATACATAGCCGATCCATCCGGGTTAATCACTACGTTTTTCCCAACTTTAAACCGAGCTTCTTTACCAGGACGATAAGGAATTTCCTCACCTGTTACTGCCCTGCCTGGTATGCCATCGACAGGAGCAATTCGCTCTGCAATGATCTGACCACTACGCACATTGTTTAACCGGGTCACTTCTTTGTAATCGACAGTTCCATCTTCCGATTCGAGCGGTCGCCGTTCATTCGTATCGTCCATCCCTACCAGGACCTTGATGAAGCCATCTGTTCCTTGAATGGGAGCGACACCTTCGGCAATCTTATATTTATCTTTCAAATAGATTTCAGGGTTACTCACCAAAAGTAATAATGCTTCTCGCAAAACACCTTGTTTGATGCCCTTGTTGGCCACAAATTGTTCAAGTTCATCAATCGTGCAGGCAAAGCCTTCTTCCTCTTTGGAAAATTCAAGGTAGGCTGTGCATTTGTCGTCCGATAAAACAATGTTTAAACATTGTTCCAAAGCAGTCCGCTGTGTCACCGCAATTCTTCCTCCTTTTAGACTTTCCACTCCCCAAACTCCAATGTATTCCTTTTCTCTATTAATCCTTACGCATCAACAAATCTTTCTGTTTGTCCAACGTGCCACGTAGTCGTAATATTGCCTTGGAATGTAACTGGGATATACGAGACGGAGAAAGAGACATAACCTCCGCAATTTCACTAAGAGACAGATCTTCGTAATACAAGAGTGAAACGACTGTTCGCTCTTTTACCGTCAACTTGTCAAGCCCTTGCACCAATGCTTCCTTCAAATAAAACTCATTCACTTTATAATCCGGATTTTTGGCTTTCTCATCTACCATCAAAGACAGACGTGTCTCAGACTCTTCTTCACGAATCGGGTCTTCCAATGAGCATAGTGACATGACTGCCACTTCCTGAAGCATATGTTGAAAATCTTTGGTCGACACATCCAGATACTGACTCATTTCCTCATCACTAACGGATCTGAGATAGCTTTGTTCCAGCTGTTGGTAGGCGTCCTCAATCCGCTTGGCCTTCTCCCTAACAGAACGCGGAACCCAATCACCTTGACGCAGACCGTCAAGTATAGCTCCGCGGACCCTCCATGAAGCATAGGTTTCAAATTGCAGACCACGTTCATAGTCGAACTTCTCCAATGCATCAATCAACCCCATAACTCCATTACTCTCCAAATCATCTTTGGGAACATTTTTGGGCAGACCGACAGCCAGGCGACCTGACACATAATTTACAATATGGAGATACTTTTCAATCAAATTTTTCTTGGCTTCAAGATCTCCATGTTCTTTCCACTTTTCCCATAGATCAGAATGGTTCAAATGTGAAGCTTTACGCTCGTTCAATTGCTTTCACCCTCCTTATTTGTCTGTCAGGTGACGAACGGCCTGCGCCAATTCCTCCGGATCCTTGGTCCGGACAAGTTTAGGCGGATCCAAAGGGGCGAATCCCGTTGGAGCTTTCGTCTCAGATGGCGGAATATTATCCCCAGAGGAGGCGTTCTGTCCACTCTTGAGCAAGTCATTCAGCTCTTGTCCATCATCTTCGAGTTTGATGTCCACCTGTGAACCTCTTTGATCTTGAGCACTTGGTGAATCATAACCATACCCATTTCCCTCGGCCTGAGGGTTCAATAACAATCCCAATCCCCAGCGTAAGCCATATGCAAGGACAAACCAGGCTACGAATCCAATCAATCCGCGAATTAAACTGGTCATCAACACATTGCTGCTGAATGCTACAAAAAAAGTAAGAATAAATCCAACGATGCCTGCTCCAAGATTAATGCGGTAGTTTCCTATCATAGTCTTATAGTTCCTTTACACCCATTTGGACACTGCGAATAGTCAAAAGTCCAGTTTCACAATCCATTTCAATCGTTCGTCCGTAATTACCACCCGTATCTTCTGCCAGAAGTGGGATCTTGAGTTTCTGCAGCCACTCTCGACAAGAATCTGCGTTTCTTGGGCCAATCCGCATCGTATCCCCGGCACCAGCAAAGGCAAACATCTGAGAGCCTCCGGCCATTTTAGAAACGATACGTGAGTGAGAAGCGCCTAGTTTTATCATTCTTTCCAAAAGCTCAGGCAACGCCGTATCCGCATATTTGGCTGTGTTCAGTTTCCCTTCTCGGGCAATCTCTGAAGTAGGAAGCATAACATGCGCCATTCCAGCCAGCTTCAAATGTGGGTCATACATTGTTAATCCCACACACGAGCCCAAGCCAGTTGTACGGATTACACCAGGAAGATGAGCGATGTTTAAATCCGCCATACCGACTTTAACGACGCTTTTGTCCTCAATCATGGCTCAGTGGCACCCCTAGCGATTCAAATATCTTTGCAAATGATGGTGGATCCGGAATCAGGAAAAACTGACCTTCAACCTGATCTTCACCTTCAAAGAAAGAGGTGTCAATCAACAATGCATCATCACCCATCTCGCCAAATTGCAGCAAGCCATAGCTCAAAATGGCACCTGCCATATCAATGGCAAGTCCAGGAACGGTTGGGTACATGGACAACTTCGTGAAATCTGCCAGAGAAGAAAGATATGAGCCAGCCAAGATATTTCCAATTTCGGAAAGCGCTGATTGCTCCATATCCGTGAAAGCAAGTCCTTCTTTCAGATCAAACCCGGCAAGTCTATTCAACAACATTTTAGCAGCCTCGGGGGTCATCATAAAGAAAAGATTTCCCGGTGCTTCCCCTTCTACACGAAGAAATACGGTAACAACGATGCGTTCATCTCCGCCCACTTTTTCAGCGACTTCTTCAAAAGGGAGCATTTGTACTGTAGGTACACCCATGTCAATCGGTCTGTTGAGGAGTTGAGACAACGCCGTTGCGGCGTTGCCTGCTCCAATGTTACCGACCTCTTTGAGCACATCCATCTGGAATACCTCAAATCGGTTGAACATCTCCACGGTACTAGCCCTCAACACTTTCCAGCTGTACAATCTCGCTTTTGTTTAATACTTCGTTCAAGTTGAGCATGATCAGCAAGCGTGAATCCTCCAATTTGGCCACACCACGCAGGTATCTAGCTTTGACGCCGCCAACCACTTCTGGTGGGCTATCGATGGCACTGCTCTTGATATCAATAACATCATTGGCAGAATCTACGATAAAGCCAACTTGCATGTCATCTACACCTACGATAACAATACGAGTCTGATCCGTGTACTCCGATTCCGGAAGGGAGAAACGACCGCGTAAATCAATGACCGGAATTACAACACCGCGTAGATTAATTACTCCTTTTACAAAAGAAAGTGTTTTGGGAACACGGGTAATTGGCATCATGCGCTCGATCGTCTGAACCTTGTCTACCTCAATACCATACTCTTCGGAACCCAATTTAAAGACGATGACTTTCAACTCTTCTTCCATGTAAAAAACCTCCCTATTAAATGTAAGACTTAGCTATATGCTTATTTAATAAATGCATTAGGATCAAGAATCAGGGCTACTTGTCCATCTCCGAGAATGGTTGCTCCAGAGATTCCTTCAATAGCAGGAAGATAGGTTCCCATTGATTTGAGAACAATCTCACTCTGTCCAATAAATTCCTCAACAGCTACCGCTGCAAGACGGTCACCTTTGCGAATCACGACAATTTCGGTTTCCTGCTCATCAGCATCATTGAAATCCGGTACAGAGAAAACTTCGCTCAAGGACAAGTATGGAATAAGTGATTCACGGAATGTGATCATTTTATTGCCATGGATATTACGAACCTGTCCACGCTGTACAATTGCTGTCTCTACAATGGAGGACAATGGAACAGCGTATTTCTCTGAACCGAGTCGAACAAGCATTGCAGCAATAATGGAAAGAGTCAACGGAAGCTGAACAGAGAAATTCGTACCCTTACCTGGAGTCGAATGAATCGTTACATTACCGCCAAGCGATGTGATTTTAGATTTTACTACATCCAGACCTACGCCCCGACCAGAGATATCAGAGATAACATCGGCAGTACTAAAACCAGGTGCGAACAACAGTTGATTCACTTCATCGTCGCTCATCTTGGCACCTTGTTCTTCGGTTACAACGCCACGTTTGATCGCGGTTTGCAAAAGCTTGTCGCGATAGATGCCTTTACCATCATCTTCAATCTCGATAAATACGTGATTTCCACTATGGAAAGCGCGCAGGTTTACTGTACCCATCTCTGGTTTTCCTGCTGCTACACGCTCTGCAATGGATTCCACACCATGGTCAACCGCGTTACGCAGCAAATGCACGAGTGGATCACCAATCTCATCGATTACCGTACGATCGAGTTCCGTCTCAGCACCAGTAATCACCAGATCAATTTTTTTATCAAGTGTCTTAGCCAGATCACGGATCATGCGCGGGAATCGATTAAATACGGTATCTACTGGAACCATCCGCAATTTCAATACAATGTTTTGCAAATCTGTGCTAACTCTACTTAAATGCGCTACCGTATCAGATAAATCATTGTTGCCTGTCTCACTGGCCAATTGCTCCAGACGTGAACGGTCGATCAACAATTCACTGAACAGGTTCATCAATACGTCGAGACGTTCAATATCCACACGAATGGTACGTGAAGGTGCAGCAGCTTGCTTCGGTGCAGCTGTTTTAGCTGGTGCCGTTGTGGCTTCTTCTTTCGGTACAGAATTCTTATCCGGCGAAGCAACCTCAGCTACAGCTGTTGGTGCGGGTGGCGCTTCAACTGTAGCTGCGACCTGATTGGCCATCTGCTGAAGAGTCTCCTGATCCAGTTGAATGAGCTTCGCACTTTCAATTTCGGAGATACTCATGATGCCTTCTTCCAGTTCGTGCGCCTCTTTAGTTGTTATGTAATACAACGAGAAACTGCGCTCAAACTTCTCCTGCTCAATATCCTGAACGGATGGGTAAGCCTTAACGACTTCACCTGAACGTTCCAGCATATCAAAGACCATATAAGCCCGTACACCTTTTAACTGGCTATGTTCGCTAACAAGCACATCCACGTAGAACACACGATGACCTTCGGCGATCGACTGATCCAGCACTGAATATTGGAATTCATCCAGCTCCACAGCCGAAGAGATTGAAGCGTTAGCCGGCTTGTTTGTTTCTGTAGCAGGTCCGTCTCCGTTTGTCATTTCACCATTTTCAATGGCCTGAAGTGAAGCTACGATTGCCGAAACATCTGCTTTACCTTGTCCACCCTCGGTAATATCCTGAACCATGGTTTCCAAAGCGTCCAGACTCTTGAACATGGTATCAAAAATGTAATCCTGCATTTTCAACTTCTCATTACGAACCAGATCCAACACATTTTCCATTTTATGTGTCAGTGATGCCAAATCTTCAAAGCCCATAGTTGCTGCCATACCCTTCAAGGTATGAGCAGAGCGGAATATAACCTGAACTATGCCCAGGTCTTCCGGATTGCCTTCAAGTTGAAGCATGTTTTCGTTAAGGGATTGCAGATGATCATTAGACTCATCAATAAACATGGATAAATATTGGTTCATGTCCATTGTGAGGCACCTCCTCCGTGAGTTACACTCCGTTATTTCACTGCTTGAACAAGTTTAGACGCAATCTCCTGCAATGGCAGAAGATGACGAACGCATTGCAGCTCTACAGCAGAACGCGGCATACCATATACAACACATGTTTCTTCATTCTCGGCAAAGGTTGATGTAACTCCAGCTTCGTATAATCTCTTCATCATACGTGCTCCATCACTTCCCATTCCCGTGAGCAAAACAAGATGCCTTTGTAAAGATGTAAACGGCAGAAGTGACTCAAACATCGTATCCACTGAAGGTCTATGGCCATTCACTGGTTGATCTTCAGTCAGCTTCACGATAAACTTCCCGTCTGCTGTTTTGTTAACTTTCACATGGAATCCGCCGGGTGCTATATAGGCGGTTCCTTTTTTCAGAACCATGCCCTCTTCAGCTTCAACCACATGCAGTGGACTGAATGTATTTAATCGTTGAGCCAGAGAACGTGTGAAGTTGGGCGGCATATGCTGCACAATAATAACCGGTGCAGGCAAATCAGCAGGCAACTGCTCAAGCAATGTTTTGAGAGCCCTCGGTCCACCCGTAGAACAACCTATTGCCACAAGTTTGTTGAATGGTCCTTCCAGCCCCCCTCCACCTTTGGGGACAGGATTAGGCTTGATTACATCCTTGGCTTTTGCAGAGGCAGAAGTTGCCGCTATTTGATCGGCTGCCACTCTAGCTGCATTAGGTAGTCGAACTTCCTTTGGAGTCTGTACCGGATTAGCTGACCTCACTGCTTTTTCTGCCTTCGTCCCCAAATTACGCTCAGCCTTCGGCAAAGGCTCTGGTTTGTTCTCTACGCGACTTGGTTTTGAAGGTGACAATGGTTCAATTGGTTTCTTTGATTTGTCCTGAAAAGCTTCAGTCCGCTCTCGAAGAGAGTGTTGAATCGTCTGGACAGGTTCGATCGTTTTTTTCACAGGTTCCGCTCGATCCCTAGCCGGCAGTTCTTTCTGCACTGGCTGAGTTGGGGGAGCAACCGCTCCTCGCAACATGTCTCTATTTTTCATGGATAACTCACGATCAGCTTTTCTTTTGATCTCATTCATCGCAGCACGCATGCGCTCAACCAAGGCTTTACCGACTTGAGCAATATCCTGGTCATGTGAAATAGATGGTTTGCGAATGAAGTCAAATGCCCCTGCTTCAAGCGCCATAATGGTTTCTTTCATGCCCTGTTCATTGATACCAGAGAGCATAATCACAGGAACGAAGGAATCCTTCATAATTGATTTTAATGCATCCAACCCATTCATTTCGGGCATCTCAACGTCCATTGTGATAATATCGGGTTTCAATTCTAGCGATTTTTGAATCGCTTCTCTACCGTTTGATGCCGTTGCTGTAACCTTGAATTCCGGATCCGCCTGGATCAAATCCGTAACAATCTTACGCATAAAAGCGGAATCATCGACAACCAAAACTTGATACGCCGCCATGTTGTGTCACCCCTGTTTCCTTTATTCAGAAATCATGTTGTCCGTTTAAGCCACTTATTCATAAATCCCCTGATTCCTGTCAAGGTTCCGGATCCCGGAGTTGCAGGTACAGCCAGATAACGAAGAGCAAGTTTCTCTATATCTTTGGAGGCTTTGGCATTCGGATAAGCCAGACTATAGGGCATTTGCCTTTTAACCGCCTTGACTACCTGGGCGTCTTCTGAAATATACCCAAGCAGCGGAATATCCGTCTGCAAAAACCGCCTCGCCACTCCAGCTATTTTATCTGCCACCCGTTCCGCTTCTCGTTCGTCTTCCACCCGGTTAACGATCATCCGAAAGGGCGTAGCATTTTCCTGGCCGTGCATAACTTTGACTAAAGCATAAGCATCGGTTATTGAAGTCGGTTCAGGTGTAGTTATAATCAGGCATTCATCAGCAGCACCGATGAACTTCATATTCTCTCTGGAGAGTCCTGCCCCAGTGTCAAAGATGACATAATCCATTTCCTGGGCAATATCCTCGACTTGACTGGCGAAGAACTCCAGATCACGATCAGACAATGAGAACAACTCTTTCATGCCTGATCCCCCAGCAATGTAAGGCAAGCCACTGGCACCCAGTTGTATGATTTCCCTTATGGATTTATGTCGGTACAACAGGTGGTAAAGATTATAGGAAGAAGACGTACCCATAAGAACATCAATATTAGCCATTCCAATATCAGCATCAAATACAAGTACCTTTTGCCCCAAAGCCTGCAATGCCAAGGCGAAGTTCAGTGTGAAATTGGATTTACCAACACCTCCCTTACCACTGGCCACAGTAATGATTTTCGAGGATCGAATATCTCGCTCAATGCCTTCCAATTCCAATGGCGCGGAGACCATACTTCGAAGTGCAGCTGCCTGATCCTTCATTGTGACCATTCTCCCAGCAACTGTTTAGACAACGAATCTGCATCCGGCTTCAACAAATCGTCCGGAACATTTTGTCCATTAGCCACATATGCGAGCTTGAGTGGAAAACGATGCAACAGGTTAAATAACGGACCACAGCTTCCGGTCTCATCCATTTTGGTGAAAATCACCTTGTCCAGACCATATTTACTGAAATGTTCGGTGATCTGAACCATATCAGCACTTTTGGAAGTCATACTCATCACCAGAAAAGTTTCACTATTCTCTACAGGAGCAAGCAAACTTTGCAGTTCAGAGACAAGTAATTCATTTCTGTAGTTTCTACCTGCAGTATCCATAAAGATTAAGTCACAATTCCCTAATCGAGAAATTGCACGCTGCGTATCACCGGGCGATTGTACCACCTCAAGTGGTACATTCAGAATGGATGCATAGGTTCTAAGCTGTTCTACTGCCGAGATCCGATACGTATCTGATGTAATAAATCCAACTTTACGCTGTTTTTTGAACATCTGTTCAGCAGCCAATTTCGCTATTGTCGTGGTTTTTCCTACACCGGTTGGTCCAGCTACGTAGACGATTCGTGTGGTAGGTAGAATACCCTCTTCGATACGTTGTTCCAAAAAGTGCATGACCTCAAGTTTTACCGCTTGTTCTGCTTCCTGTTCATTCAATCCATCCTCAGAAAATTTTGCCTGAATCGAATCGAACCATGATTCCCATACTTCAGGCCAAACATCTTGTTCTGTCAAACGTTCTCTGATTGATTGCAATGCTTCTGGCACAGGGTCCGCAGAAGTACCTTGCTTGGAAAGCTTGGTTACCATTTGTTTAAGATCCTGCAATTCAGTCATTAACTTATCCTGCTGCAGATCTGAGCCCGTTTGCTTCGTGGCAGTAGTTAAACCCGAAAAATCCGCCCCTTGCGGTCGCGGTTTATGATCCGTACTCGAAGAACCTGAGCCGCTGTCTATGTTTGAACCAATATTACTCGATTCAAACATAGACGGCGCAGCCACAGATTTTTCCTGAGCATTCTGATCAGCTGTATTCGTTGTAGCCGACTCATCAGAAGCCGCAACAAACGAACGAGCTGTTTGCCGATAGGCCTCAGGTACAAATGCACGAGGTACAGGTGTAAAGTGATTTTGTACTGGCTTCGTCGTTTGCTTGTTTTCTTCTTTATCCACTGCAGCTACAACTTCGATCCGTTTTTTGCGGAACATTCCCATCACACCGCCCACCTTAATCTCTTTGGTGGACAGAATGACGGCATCACTTCCCAGGTCTTTGCGAATTTGAAGCATAGCTTCGGGCATGGTCTCAACAACGTATTGTTTTACTCTCATAAGTTCACCACCCCGATACTTTGAATTTCAACATTCGGCTCCAACTCGCTGTAGGAAAGTACAGGAATGTCCTGCATAGTACGTTCAATAACCTGACGCAGATACATCCGAATGGTTGGAGAAGTTAATACAACAGGTTGCTGCCCCGATTGAATCAAACGGTTCACTTGTTCACTTAGCTTCTGATACACACTCTGTGTAGATACAGGATCTAGCGCAAGATAGCTTCCTTGATCCGATTGTTGTACACTTTCAGCAATTTTCTTCTCAAGACCAGGTCCAACCGTGATCACGCGAAGTGTCTCACCTTTTTGTGAGAACTGCTGAGTAATCTGACGTGAGAGGGATTGTCTGACATATTCAGTCAACACATCAGGGTCCTTTGTATACGTTCCGTAGTCAGCCAGTGTCTCGAAGATGGTTACCATGTCACGGATCGATACTTTCTCACGCAATAACTTGGCAAGTACTTTTTGCACATCACCAATGGAGAGTAGAGAAGGAATCAGTTCATCCACCAGCGCAGAATAGTTTTCTCTGAGATTATCAACAAGTGCTTTCGTCTCTTGTCTTCCAAGCAGCTCATGTGCATGTTTCTTAATCAGTTCCGTCAGATGGGTAGCAACAACAGAAGGTGGATCTACGACTGTATATCCTGCAAGTTCCGCTCTGTCTTTGGTTACTTCATCAATCCATAGTGCCGGAAGCCCAAACGCCGGCTCTGTCGTTTCAATCCCCGTCACAGACTCCTCTTCATAACCAGGACTCATGGCAAGGTAATGATTCAACAACAGTTCTCCGCCGCCTACCACATTACCCTTGATTTTAATAACATACTCATTGGGTCTGAGCTGGATATTATCCCGAATCCGAATCACCGGAACGACCAAGCCCAGTTCAAGAGCACACTGTCTGCGAATCATAATGATCCGATCCAATAAGTCCCCCCCTTGCTGGTTATCAGCGAGCGGGATCAAACCATACCCAAATTCAAACTCAATAGGGTCAACCTGAAGCAGGTTAATTACACTTTCAGGACTTCTGACCTCTTCAATCTGCTGTTCTTCTTCCAACTGTTCTTCCGCTTCCTGTTTCAAGTTCAGATTATTCTGCATGCGCCATGCGGCAAATGCCAACACACCCGCCAACGGAAGTGTAGTCATAACATGGATCGGTGTGAAGAAACCGAGCATGGCAATAACGAAAGCTACAATGTAAATGAGGATCGGGTATGTAAACAATTGCCCCGTAATATCATCTGCCAAGTTTCCTTCTGACGACGCTCTGGTGACGATAAGCCCTGCTGCTGTGGAAATAAGGAGAGCAGGAATTTGGCTTACCAACCCATCTCCAATAGTCAAAACAGAGTACGTTGACATTGCATCTGCAAAAGCCATCCCATGTACAGTCATACCGATAATAAATCCACCAATGAGGTTGATCAGGAGGATGATAATACTTGCAATTGCGTCGCCTTTGACAAATTTGCTTGCTCCGTCCATTGCTCCGTAGAAATCGGCCTCGCGTTCTATTTTGGAACGACGTTCACGAGCTTGTTGTTCGTTGATCAGGCCCGCATTCAGATCGGCATCAATACTCATTTGTTTACCTGGCATCGCATCAAGGGTGAATCGGGCTGCTACTTCAGCTACACGCTCCGAACCCTTGGTGATAACGATAAACTGAACGACAACCAGGATCAAAAACACGATAAATCCAATCGCAATTTGCCCACCAGCAATCCAGCTACCAAAGGTTGCAACTACAGCTCCGGCATCCCCATCACCAAGGATTAATTTGGTTGTCGAAATGTTCAGTGCCAGTCGGAATAGTGTAGTGATCAACAGCAAAGCTGGAAAAATAGAAAACTGCAACGCTTCCTTGCTGTTCATGGCAACAAGGAGTATCATCAGAGCAATTGAAATATTCACGACCAGCAACAAGTCCAACAGCCAGGGCGGGATCGGGAGAATCATCATTAACACAATGCCAATGATACCCGCAAGGACAGCTATATCTTTAATTTTCAATGAATGTACGGCCTCCGATCCCCTTTTATTTCGTTCTGCCCTTTAGTTTATATACATAAGCCAGCACTTCGGCTACCGCTTGAAACAAATCGGACGGTATGGCGTCACCAATCTCGGCTCTCTGGAACAAAGCCCGTGCCAACGGCTTGTTTTCCATCGTAATAACACCGTTTTCTTTGGCAATTTCCTTAATACGCAAGGCGACATAATCCTGACCTTTGGCAATAATCTGCGGAGCCTCCATCTCGGAACCTTCATACTTTAACGCAACCGCAAAGTGGGTCGGGTTCGTGATGATTACATCCGCATTCGGCACTTCCTGCATCATACGCTGCATAGCCATACGACGCTGGCGTTCCCGAATTTTACCTTTGATCAGCGGATCACCTTCCATTTTCTTGTACTCATCCTTAATGTCTTGCTTGGACATTCGGAGTTTTTTCTCATTATCATACTTTTGATACATGTAATCGAATATCGCAAGTATGATAAGTGCAGCAGCAATTTTAACACCTAGACTTAACGTGATGGTAGCAGCAAAGTGTAAAATAGCATCCAATGAAAAGTGAGACAGTGAGGCAATATCAGATTGGTAGCTAATAATTGTGCTGTAAACAAGATAGCCGATAATGGACATTTTCAAAATGGACTTAGCAAACTCAACCAATGAACGCATAGAGAAAATATTTTTGAATCCTTTGATCGGATCCAACTTTTCCAGTTTCGGCTTCAGTCCTTCGCCCACAAGAAGAAAACCAACCTGCATGTAGTTAACGATCAAGGCAACTACTACCGCTCCCAACAATACAGGAGCAAGCAGTAACATCACTTCAATACCATAACGCATCATAAGCGTCATTACATTCTCACTGTTAATATCCATACTCAGCCGATTGATAAAGATATCCGTGAACAGCCGAACTGTACGTTCCTTGTAAAAATCACTGAAAACTGTCAAGATCAAAAACGAGAACAGGAGAATCGAAGCACCGGATATCTCCATACTTTTGACAACCTGTCCTTTTTTACGTGCATCCTGTCTCTTTTTCGGGGTAGCTTTCTCCGTCTTCTCCCCTGAAAACAACTGGAGGTCAAGTTGAAGTTTCATCCGAATCTTATCCTCCGTTTCACTCAGCCCGGCCTTTGTCCAATGGTTCCAAGCAATTTTTCCATCGATCTAAATATCGCTTCGAACAATTGACCAAATACAAAGGAGAAACTGGGAACCAGCAAAAGCAAAATAGCAAGACCAACGAGTAACTTAAGCGGTAATCCGACAGCAAATACATTAAATTGAGGAGCTGTTTTGGCCAAAAAACCCAAACCCACATCCGTCAAAAACAACGCAACTACAATCGGAGCCGACATCTGGAAAGCTAACATAAAGGATTGCCCTAATGTCCGAACCAAAAATTCAGCAATGCTTCCGTCTGCCAACCGTAGGAAAAATACATTCGATAACGGAACCCACCGGTAACTGTAGACTATCGCGTCCAACAAATAATGGTGTCCATTCATCGTTAGAAACAGTAGCATGGCAAATGCATACTTCAAGTTACCCGTAAGTGGTGCTGAGGCTCCTGTCATCGGATCAAATACATTGGCCATACCAAACCCAATCTGAAGATCGATAAAAGTCCCTGCAGTCTGTACAGCCGTCATCAATAGATAAGCCACAAAACCTAAGATCAAACCAATTAGAATCTCTCTGATGATCAGCAAAACATAACTCAGGTCTGTCGGCACCTTCTGGTCTATTCCATAGATCAGATAGACAGATAATGTTACAAATGCAGAGATACCAATCTTAACTGAAGTTGGCACATTTCGAGCTGAGAACACCGGTGCGGTTACAAAAAATGATGTAATTCGACAAAACATAAGCAGAGCGACAGGGAAACTTTGCAACAATGTCTCCATCTGCTAAAGCCTACCCTATGTATCTGTATAGATTATCGAGGATGTTGTACGTAAAATCGACTAAAATATTCAAGATCCATGGTCCAAACAAAAGTACTGCCAGAAGTACGGCAACAATCTTGGGTACAAAAGCTAGTGTTTGTTCCTGAATTTGAGTGGTCGCTTGAAAAATACTGATTGCAAGTCCTACAACCAGAGCTAGTATAAGCATAGGTGCACTGGCCAGCAATGAAGTGTATACCGCTTTCCCGGCCAGACCGATAATAAATTCCGAAGTCATGACCGTCCTCCTTTAACTTTCCGGCTCAAGTGTTAAAACTCAGCAACAGTGACTTGACTACCAGATACCACCCGTCCACAAGGACAAAAAGTAGTATTTTAAAAGGTAATGAAATCATGACCGGCGGAAGCATCATCATCCCCATTGCCATGAGTGTACTCGCGACAACAATATCTATAACCAGAAACGGAATGAAAATCATAAACCCCATCTGGAATGCTGTCTTCAACTCACTGATTACATATGCCGGTACCATAACCGTAATTGGAATATCCTGATAGGTTTCGGGCTGTTCAGTCTGATTATATTTCATAAACAGCAATAGATCCTTTTCTCTCGTGTGAGTAAACATAAATTTCTTTATGGGATCCGCTGCTTTTTCTAGCGCCTCCGTTTGTGTAAGTTCTCCCTGAAGGTAGGGCTGAAGCGCTACCTGATTTATGGAAGACAACGTGGGCGACATAATGAAAAGTGTCAGAAATAGCGCTAAACCGACTAGCACCTGATTGGGTGGCATTTGCTGTGTACCTAAAGAGGTACGTACAAAACCTAGCACAATCACAATCCGAGTAAAACTGGTCATCAGCACTAGCATTGCCGGTGCAATGCTGAGCACCGTAATTAACAGAATAATGGACAGTGAACTCGTGCTTGGTGTCCCACCATCACCATTTCCGATTTGAATATCAATATTCGGAATGGGTTCGGCAAAGGCAACCGTGACCGATGCCAGACTGATAAGTCCCATCAAAAAACACGCTAACCAAATCTTTTTCTTCATGAATCCCTCGACCGATCTGTAGTATTGTCTTTATCCAGGAGCTTCTCCATCTTCTCTTTACGGTTAGGCATCTGCCGAAGTTTGGATTCAAACATTTCGTGAAAAGAAGTTGTGTCCTCCAGTTCCATTTCCCGCGGCGGTTCATCTTTACGGAAGCGTTTTGCGAGCTTGGTAATGAGAGGCGAGAGATTCCCTTGTTGAGCAGCAGCATCTCGTTCGAATGATTCAATGATTCTTTGCGCCTCTTCCAGATCCGAAACCTTATCTATCAACTGGATGTCTTCACCTACACCAAGCAGATATACACTTCCACCAATTTCTAAAATTTGCAGCGACTTGTTTTGTCCCAGTCCAACCCCGCCCAAGGTACGAATTGTGCCGTGCCGGAACATTTGCTGATTCCGTTTGTTTAAAAAACGGATCAGATAAACAATAAGGACCAGGATGACGGCCAGGACAACAATCACCCATACAAGCTGTAAATAATAATTGGCTCCCGCGCCAGCTCCTTCTGGAAAATCACCCTGAGCCATCATCATGTCTCTTAAACGCCCAGTGTCTTGCTAATTGCTTCGATAACCCGATCAGATTGGAAAGGTTTAACGATGAAATCTTTGGCCCCTGCTTGAATGGCGTCAATTACCATCGCTTGTTGACCCATCGCAGAGCACATAATCACTTTTGCGTTAGCATCAATCTTCTTGATTTCTTTCAATGCTGCAATGCCATCCATCTCAGGCATAGTAATATCCATTGTGATCAGATCCGGACGAAGCTCTTTAAATTTCTCAATTGCTTGTGAGCCATCCTGCGCCTCACCAACAACCTCATAACCATTTTTGGACAGAATGTCCCGGATCATCATTCTCATAAATGCAGCGTCGTCTACGACTAAAATTCGGTTTGCCATCTTGATTCAAGTCCTCCCTAAATTGTGCTTATTGTAATTTCTGAATTCGGTCCCATTGGCTAACGATATCTATAACACGAACACCAAAGTTTTCGTCAATAACGACAACTTCTCCCTTGGCAATCAGTTTGTTATTCACCAAAATATCGACAGGTTCACCGGCCAACTTATCCAGTTCGACAATTGATCCCTGTGACAGTTCCAATATATCTTTAATTTGCTTCTGGGTCCTTCCTAATTCTACGGTGACTTTAAGGGGAATGTCCATCAATAAATTCAAATTGTTTTCGTCTACCTGACCATACGCTCCATTTTGTAAATTGGCGAATTGAACTGGCTGTACGTTAACATTCCTATTTGGCATTCCACCGTAATGTTGAGGTGTACCATAAGGTTGCTGCGGCGGCATGCCATACGGCTGCTGTGGCGGCATTCCTTGCGGCATACCCATTGGAGCCTGTCCATATCCGTTGTAGTCCTGAACAGGCTGTTGTGGAGCCTGTGGAGCCTGTTGCTGAACGGGTGGTTGCTCCGCAACCGGTGGTGGCGTTGCTGGTACAACAGCTGGTGCAGGTTCAGGTGTTGATGCCACTGGTGCGCTGGCAGTTGACTCCTGAGCGCCTCCAATCAGCATCTCAACCATGTTTTTGGCAAAATGCACGGGAAGCAACTGCATCAGATTGGAATCAATCAGGTCTCCGATTAACAAACGGAATGAAACTTGAATCAGGGTTTCATCTTCTGGAAGATTACTTACACCCTCGCCACTCTCCAAATTAAGAATATCGATTCCCGGAGGCGAGATATTCACAAAACGATTGAAGATCGTAGACATAGAAGTAGCGGATGAACCCATCATCTGGTTCATCGCTTCCTGTACGGCACTTATATGGATTTCATTCAGTTCTTCATCAACCGGATTTCCTTCCCCACCCAACATCAGATCAGCGATGACTTGAGCATCTCTCTTCTTGATGACCAGCGAGTTAATACCTTCGAATCCATCCACGTAATTCACATGAACGGCAACATGCGGCTTGGGAAACGCTTCTTCAAACTGCGTTCGACTAATGATGGAAACCTTAGGTGTTGTAATATCTACTTTTAGGCCCAATAGCGTGGACAAAGCTGTTGCCGCGCTACCAAATGTAATGTTACCAATCTCCCCCAAGGCGTCCTGTTCCAGCTCGGTCAAAAAATCATCAACCGTCTTCTCAGCAGGTTCCGAGCTGTTTATCGATTCCGATTGCCTCAGCAAAGCATCGATTTCTTCCTGGGATAAATAATCCTTACTCGTCAAATTCTTCAACTCCTTCGGTGACAATCTCGTCTATTTGCACAGCCACACGGTCCTTGATTGTTCCCGGACTGCCCATGTACTTCAGTTTGTCACCCACTTTAATGGAAAGCCCCTCATCAACTGGTTTGTTCAATGTAATGACATCACCAACAGACAGACCCAAAAATTCTGCAATTGAAATTCTGGATTCTCCCAATTCCGCTACGACGGGTAATTTGGCTTTGTTCACACGCTCGCGTAGAGCTTCATATTCTTCCGGAGCTCTCGTTTTCTTTTCCGAAACAAACCACTGATGAGTTGACAACCGTGACATAATAGGTTCAAGAACGACATGCGGTATACATAGATTGATCATGCCTGTCGTGTCACCAATTTTGGTACTGAGCGAGATCAGAGCAATGGTCTCATTGGGAGATACAATCTGCATAAATTGCGGATTCGTCTCCAGCGCTTCCATCCTCGGGGAAATATCTAGCACGGTCTTCCATGCTTCCTGCAAACTCTCAAACGCACGGCTGAATATCCGCTCCATGATGGTCGTCTCAATCTCCGTCATCGATGCGATCTTGGTCGGAGCACTTCCGGTTCCACCAAGCAGGCGATCCAACATTGCATATCCCACATTGGGATGGACTTCCATCACCATTCGTCCCTGTAGTGGCTCCGCTTCAAAAATATTCAATATCGTCATTTTAGGAATAGAACGGATAAACTCATCATAAGGCAACTGTTCGACCTGAACGACATTGATTTGAACGAACGTCCGCAGTTGGGCTGAAAAATAAGTGGTGAGAAAGCGTGCAAAGTTTTCGTGAATACGAGTCAAGCTTCGAATATGGTCTTTGGAAAAACGCACTGCCCGCTTAAAATCGTACGATCTAATTTTCTTCTGAGTTTCTTCCTTCTTCAATTCTTCTGCGTCCATTTCACCAGAAGAAAGGGCTGCTAATAGGGCGTCAATCTCATTTTGTGATAATACATCCACCATGTTCTCACCCCCTTACAGGTCTACAGCGTGTTCTGTTCATTACATTGGCGCCATCACAAAAGCTGAAAAACTTGTGCTGCTCAACTTGCCTTCAGGTAAAGCTTCATTAATAAGTCCGGTCAATCTCTCATTAAATTGTACTCTGCCCTTCGCTGTAGCGAGTTCCTCAGACTTGGTATCCGCAAACGTCTGAATGATAATAGGCTTCACCGTAATTTCTTTGATTTTCTCAAAATCTTCCTTGGCTTTTACGTCAGACAACTTGAATGAAAAGCTGACGACTACAACATGGTCTGTATCAGCCAAATTGGTTTTAATTTCACCAAGCTCTGAGGAAACTTCTACAATCTCATCCGCAGTCATCTTCTTGGGTTCAGAAGCTGCAGCAGTATGTGTGTCATTCTTCGAATTCTGTCCTTGCATAAATACAAATACAACCACCACAATGAGTGTTATTGCTAACAACATCGTTGCTAGCCAGGGCATCATCTTTTTCATCAGGATTCCTCCGTTTGCTGCACTTTGATAGTGGCTGCCTGAACCCCGATTTCACGGTTGTAATCTTTAATTTTGGAAATAACTTCATCGGCTTTCTCAAGCACAATCAGTCTCTTTCCAGTTACCAGAGTAATATACGTGTCCGGTGTCTCTTCGACAATTTCAACCATCAGCGCATTTAACCACATGGGAGAACCATTTAACCGCGTAACCGAAATCATGCTAAGCCCCCTCGATCAGAGTGGGAGGAGCAAGCTCCCCCGCGTTTTTAAATCACTAATCAGCTATTAACGTTTCAGGTTAACAACTTCCTGAAGTACTTCATCCGACGTTGTAATAATCCGGGAGTTTGCCTGGAATCCACGTTGAGCTACGATCATCTCTGTAAATTCACTAGTCAAATCCACGTTTGACATCTCGAGTTGTCCAGCAATGACGGCACCTGTTCCAAACTCAGTACTGTTAGCAGTTACAATATCGAATGCGCCATCAGCGTTAGCATTGGCCGTTATGCGATACAAGTTACCGCCGATTTTTTCGAGACCCTCAGGGTTTGTTACCTTGCCTATGCCCAATTGAGCACCAGCTTCAGTTGTTCCGTCATCCATCGTCTGATTGATGAAGCCATCCTGACCGATTGTAAATGACACGACAGCTTCGTCAAGTGTGATAGGTTCCCCACCACCATCAACAACGAACAAACCATCCGAAGTAACTAGGTTACGGTTAGCATCCACATGAAAATCTCCTGCACGAGTCAAAAAGGGTACTTCCTGCTCACCACCAAGTGTTACGAGGAAAAATCCATCACCATTAAGACGCAGGTCGGTCGGATTATTAGTCGTCATTGGACTACCTGCTAAATGCAATGTATCGATTGAACCTACAGAAACACCTAGTCCAATCTGCTTCGCATTCACACCACCGTTTTCATCTCCAGGGGCAGTAACACCTGCGGTAGTTTGGCTCATAATATCTTTGAACATAACCCGACTGCCTTTGAAGCCAACGGTGTTTACGTTCGCAATATTGTTACCAATTACGTCGAGTTTGGTTTGAAAACCCCGCATCCCGGAAACGCCTGAGTACATTGATTTCAACATTTTTAAAAATCCTCCCAGTCTTCATTTGGTTACCGCATCAGTCGGTCAGCGGCATTCCGGCTCCCGAGAAGGGCCAACCGGTCAAGAAATGATTACGGCACTATCAATCTGAGTGAACACATTATCCTTCATGCTTTCACTATCCATAGCTGTAACCACTGTACGATTTTTGACATTGACGATAAAGGCCATATCCTGCATCAAAATCAGAGACTCTTTGGCTCCTTTGGCAGCAGCTTTGTCCAAAGCAGAACCAATTTGTTCCATTTGCTCCGTTTTGAGTTCAATACCACGCTGTTCCAAACGTTTGGCAGCATGATTGCTCAATTTCAGAAGATTATCTTCAAGCACCTTTGCAAAAGGTTTTTCGGGTGCAGCTGAGGCTTCTCCCGTTTTGGGTCTTTGAAGCATATTTGGCGTAATCGAGCCTGCATATAATTGTCCAACCGTTATGCGATCACTCATACCGTTTTCCCGCTATCTTCCGTATCACCCGTCTCAGCAGCTGATTCAGCTTCCTGGCTCTCGTTCGATTCAGGGGTTATATCCTGAACGTTCTGTACCGGAGTTTGATTCTCTTCTGCCTGTTTTGGATAATTCACCTGAATAATCTCATCCAGCTTAATCTCGTCATTGCCCACTTTCGCGTATTGAACGCTATCTCTTACAATAATGGAATCCACAATACCCTGACGAAGAGTTCCGTTGTCCGCTTTATTAGAAGAAAGCCAACTTACCTCCATACCAATCATACCGGATACAGCACCAAGTGACTGATTCAACGTTTTAAGTTGAGTTGAAATATTGACCAGTTGTTCCACTGAGCTGAACTGTGCCATCTGGGCGATAAATTCCTTATCCTCCATCGGCTGCATAGGGTCTTGGTTCTGCAGCTGGGTAATCAGAATTTTTAGAAATTGATCTTTGCCTAATTCTTTTGTTGCAGCACTTGTTGTAGCTTTATTAGCTGCGGAATAGTTCGGCCAAGTATTATTTGTTGAAACAATTTCAGTAGCCATTTACTCACCTCATTTCTGTTTAAGCCTCTGCACTAAATGTATCTCTCTGTAATTCGTTTCCTTCTACTTGCTCGCTGCGCCAATTACGCAATTCTTCCTGTATACCCGCGGTAGCTATAGCATCATCCGATTGTTCCTCACGTTCACGTGAACGACGTTGCTGCTGAGAGTTACTTCCCGATTGACGGCCGCCATCCTGATACATCTGTGATCCGATTGAACTGTTCTGCGTAACCTCAAGTCGTTCAACTTGAATCCCCTGAGCTTGAAGTGAAGAACGCAGCTGCATCATTTGTTGTTCAAGCATGTCTTTGGCCATCGTATGCTCTGTCATAAACCGTGCAACCAATTGCCCGTTCTGCAAGGTGATTTGTACATCCAATTTACCTAAATGCTCTGGACGAAGTGAGATGGTTGCCTCGGAAAAACCTTTTTGTTGTACAATATCCAGCTTGCTAACAACAAATTGTGTCATTTCTTTGGCAAATTGTGAAGTCTGCATTACAGGTTCAGCCGGTTTCCCTGCTGTTGTACCTGATGTACGCAAGGACAGTTCTCCTGCCGTAATGATGGTTGAGTGATCCAGTTCTCCACCTGTGTTTGAAGCAGATGCCGTATCTGTGTCACCTTTCACCTGAATTCCAGCATTTGTTGCTGCCGCAACAAGAACTTGAGGTGTGACTGAATCCTGTTTGGACGCTTGAAGTGAAGTAGTTGGAGCGACTTGTACAGCCTGATCCTTAACCGCAGTCAATGTATCCAATATGGACTTCAGTTCAGTCCATCCCTTGTTACTCGTGGTATCCATTCCAGCCTCTTGAAGCTGACTCTGTAGAGATTGCAGCAAATGCTTGAATTCGGGAGCGTTCTTCGCAACAGTACTCTCTGGTTCATTTATCGCAGTTACTAACTGTGTAAGCATATCCTGCAAAACAAAGCGTACTGCTGCTGGATGCTGCGACAATTCAATCGCAGGTACTACACTTGCACTTACCGCTCCATCCGCAGACTCGTCAAAACCTTCTGTATTAGTACCTGAAGTATCATTTAGTTGTGCATACATCTGTTGAATCAGGGTCTGCAGACCTGCGAGTAAAGATGGATCATTTTCCAATGCCTCGTCAAGTGAATCCATGTCCGAAAACAATGAATTCAGAATGTCCGTGATGGAGGTCGTTTCTCCGTCTTCACTTGGAGCAAAGGAAAACACCAGCGGATTAGCAGTTAAACTTCCAGTAGCGCTTGAACCATCACCTTCTGTGTTTCCTCCAGATAACGATTGTGCAAGAGTTTGCAGAAATTCACCACTGGCTCCTGTAGCTGAACCTTTCGATTGCGCTCCAGTTGTCTGTCCTGTCCCTGTGGCCTTTGTAGATGCTGTGGATGTCATTTGATATACGATCGACATTTATTTTCACCTCCTCTCAGATATCACCTGAAACAGATTTACTTGTTGCCCATTAATCTGTTCAAAATTTTTGCAGTTTCAACCGAATCCTCTGAAGACATATTTTCAAGCAATTGAGAGCGTGTTGCGTCATCTACCGAATTCAGGATGGTCAAAGTTTTGTCAGGACTCAACTTGTACGTTTCCAATAGTAGCTTGGCACCACTTGAAGCAGACATCGAAGCAAATGTTTGGCTAAGCTGGTTTTTATCCAGGTTCTTGCTCGTGGTTGTTGATGCAGTTGATGTTGCTTCGGTTTCTTTCTTCAATCTGGATTGCAGTGCATCCAGCGCCAGATCACCGGATGGTTTGGCATCCTTCATCATCATGGTCACATCGGCTGCTGTTTTTGGGTCCATTTTTTCAAGCACTTTCGTCCGAGCAGATGATTGCATGGCATTCAACAACAGGACCATTTCTTCATTCGTCATATTTTGCAGAATCGGTGCAGCTTTGCTCGGACTCATGTCCGCATACATTTTAGCTAAATCTTTTATTTGCTTTTGATAATCGGATTCCGTTTCTGGCGTTGCTGCCGTAGCCGTTTCAGCAGCTTTCTCCGCATCATCCAACTTCTTCTGAAGGTCTGTTGCTTTCTTCGCTTCAGTTGTTGTCGCTTCCTGTGCTACCTTAAGTTCTGTTTCTTTTGCCGTAACTTGGGACTTCAGCTTTTCGATTGTCGCTTCAGCACTTTCTACCTGCTGCTCACTCTTCTCCAGCTTATCTTTCTCAGGGTCCAGCACAGGATCAGGTACCCATTCCTTAACTACCGGAATCTTGTTAGCAAATTCAAATAAATTATTACGAATATCTACATTAAAAAGCGTAAGCAATACGCCCAGCAATACTACGGTGAATACAATCGGAATGGAAATCATGAGAAATTTTTCCCAGCCGCCTCCCGATTCTTTTTCCATGTCGCTATCGTCTTTAACAGCCATCGTTCATTCCTCCTTCACGAGACAACTTCGCGTCCGGCTCACATCAATTCGCGCGTCCGGCTTTGGCAGCGAAGCGTACAGTAGCCATCTCGTCCAGATCGTTCTGTTCCCGGAGGAGCATCTCCTGCTGAAATTTGATCTTGGCCTTGTCTCTCGCTCCAAGCCATACTTTTTCATCAACCATCTTACCGTTCAGAAACGTCTGATTCCGTTGCACATTGACCTGAGCATGTTTAACATCATTGTTTTTACGTGAAATGCACTCGTCAAGATGATGTACATAACGCTGCATCTCCTGCAGACTGTTTACAGACGCTGTATTTTCCGTAGCAGATTGGATAATCCCGACCAGATTATTTCTATCGTTCAGAAGTTGTATCAGATGCTCTTCCTCCGTCTGAAGCTTTCCGATCGCTGTGGATAACATCCACTCTGCCTGTGTTTTTTCATTACTCTTCAGGTCAACAACTTTCTGGAAATGATATCGAAATTTCATCTCTTAACCATTCATCTCCTTGCAAATTCAAGAATCAAACGTTCCTGCACTTCACTTAAGGTGACTTTCTCGTCGACTTTCTGCTTTGTAAAGTTCCATATACTATCAATCTGGTCTATTGATTCATCAATCGCTGCATTTGAGCCTCGCTGATAAGCTCCAATATTGATCAAATCCTCCGACTCTTTGTACACAGCCATCAAACGCTTCATATTATTAACGGCTTCCAGCTGCTCTTCCGGAGCAATATCCTTCATGACACGACTTATACTGGCTAGTACATCAATTGCCGGAAAATGACCTTTATTCGCAATGGATCGGTTTAACACAATGTGGCCATCCAAAATACCCCTCACTGCATCGGCAATCGGTTCGTTCATGTCATCCCCATCAACCAGAACGGTGTAAAAGGCTGTAATCGAACCCGTAGGCCCTGTGCCTGCCCGTTCAAGCAGTTTGGGCAAACTCGCAAATACCGATGGAGTATATCCTCTCATTGCCGGAGGTTCACCTACAGCCAAACCGACTTCCCTTTGAGCCATCGCATATCGAGTAACCGAATCCATCATAAGCATCACGTTCATTCCACGATCTCGGAAATACTCTGCAATGGTGGTTGCGATAACCGCTCCTTTGATACGAATCAGGGCAGGCTGATCTGATGTTGCTACAATTACTACGGAACGTTCCAATCCTTCTGGACCCAGATCCCGTTCGATAAAGTCCCGAACCTCACGTCCACGTTCACCCACAAGCGCGATGACATTGACATCTGCTGCTGTATTGCGAGCAATCATGCCCATCAACGTACTCTTACCAACACCAGAACCGGCAAAAATACCTACACGCTGTCCCTTACCTACGGTCAACAATCCGTCGATAGCTCTTACACCAACACCCATGGTTTCAAGTACACGCGGACGATCCATTGGATTAACCGGTGTATTGGAGGTAGAGTACATCGGCATTCTGGATGGGAGGAGGGAACCGTCTAGCGGCTGCCCAAGTCCGTCCAGCACTTTACCAAGCAATTCGGAGCCTACCTGAACTCCGAGTGGTTTACCAGTACCTACTACATCGCAACCAGGACCGATGGATTGAAGTTCACCCAGTGGCATAAGCAGCACTTTGTTATCTCGAAACCCAACGACTTCGGCTTGTAGAGGTTTGGCCGATTTACCAGGGTAGATGTAACATACGTCACCGATACTTGCATCTGGCCCTTCTGACTCAACCATAAGACCAATGACCTGAGTAACTTTGCCGTTAATGCGAACGGGATCAAATTGCCGCAAATGTTCCATATATCGCTGTGAACTAAGAACCTTCATGTTGATTTCTTCGCTCCTCATCCTCAAGTGCTATGCGGACCAGTTCTTTTTTTATTTCAGCAAGCTGTGTATCAATTCTTGCATCTACACTTCCGAACGAAGAACGGATAACACATCCTTTATCTTTGACCGTGGAATCGGGCAAAATCTGCAATTCTGCTTGAGAGTCAATAGACAGAGATAATTCTTCGCGAGCTGCCTGTACAAATGCAAACTGATCAGGAGCCACACAAAGTGTGATCAAACCCTGCTCACGTTTACGTGACAAACTTTGTCGAATCAGTTCCAAGGTATGATCGGGTTCAATGGTAAGTTGCTTATCAATGACTTTCTCAGCAATCCCACAAGCGAGATCCACAAGGAATGGCTCCGCTTCCTGAATGATCTGATCTTTTGCTACATAAGCCTCCTGGAGAACTTCCTGGGCTTCATTCATCATCTTTTCGATCTGCACCTGGAGATCCAGTTCAGCTTGTACTTTGCCTTCTTCAAAACCCTGTTGGAAACCTTGTGAACGAAGTGCTTCGGTCAGATGTTCATCCTGTTGTCGTTGTTCCTGCCACCAGCTATCGATCTGTTCACGGGCTTCTTGAAGCATGCGCTCTGCTTCTTCCGAAGCTTCACGTACTTGCTTTTCTGCAAACTCCTTGGCATCTTCCAGCATCTCTGCGGTAAGACGTTGTGTTTCTTCGTCCACGCGTGCTTGAAGCGTTTCTGCTTCAGAACTTTCAGCACTCATACCATTTAATTCCGTTTCAGACTCTTCGGCACCACCATAATGATGATGATTCTCAAGTCTTTTACGGTCATCAACCGGTACATACTGGAAAGACTTAATCAAATTAGACAATGATATCATCTCCTCCACCGCGTGCGATAATGATCTCACCGGCTTCTTCCAATCTGCGTATCGTTCCTACGATACGTGTCTGAGCTTCCTCAACATCGCGCAATCGCACAGGTCCCATGAATTCCATCTCTTCTTTGAATGTCTCGGACATCCGTTTCGACATATTCCGGAACACGGCATCCCGAACTTCTTCGCTTGCCACTTTGAGTGCCAGCTGCAAATCTGCGTTGTCGATATCCCGAATAATGCGCTGAATCGAACGATCATCCACATTGACGATATCTTCGAATACAAACATGCGTTTTTTGATTTCCTCTGCAAGCTCCGGATCCTGAATCTCGAGCGAGTCCAAAATGGTACGCTCTGTACCCCGATCGACTCCGTTCAGAATCTGAACGATCGATTCAATACCACCCGCATTCGTGTAATCCTGCGTTACGGTAGAAGATAGTTTTTGTTCCAGAACCCGCTCCACTTGAGAGATGACTTCCGGCGAAGTACTATCCATAACAGCCACCCGGCGAGCGACATCTGCCTGTTTCTCTTGTGGCAAGGATGATAGAATCGCTGCTGCCTGTTCGAATTGCAGGTAAGACAGAACCAGGGCAATCGTTTGCGGGCTTTCATTCTGAATAAAGTTCAAAATTTGATTCGGATCTGCTTTGCGCGCAAAGTCAAATGGTCTAACTTGCAGCGTAGCTGTCAAACGATTAATGACTTCAAGTGCTTTTGATGAACCCAGAGCTTTCTCCAGAATTTCTCTGGCGTAATTGATACCGCCCTGAGAGATATATTCCTGCGCCAGACAGATCTGGTGAAACTCGGCCATGATCATATCCTTTTCAGAAGAATCAACTTTGCGAACGTTGGCAATCTCCAACGTAAGTTGCTCGATCTCTTCGTCACGCAGATGTTTGAAAATCTGAGCCGATACTTCCGGACCTAATGTAATCAACAATATTGCTGCTTTTTGTCTGCCAGTCAAACCTTGACTGCTTGCCTTTGCCAATGCGCTCACCTCTATTCGTCAGCCAGCCATGTACGCAGCAGATTGACGAATTCGTCTGGCTTTTTCTTGGCCAAACTCTCCAATTGTTTGCGCACCTGACTTTCGTTCGTTACACTGTCCAGCGTAATGGACGGGAACTCTGTTGCTATTGGAAGAGGAATCTCTTCTTCTTCTTCTTCTACCTCGTTTTGTTTGCGGCGACGGCGTACTAACAAAATAACAACCGCTGCGATCAATGCTGCTATGAGTGCTCCTCCGCCCCACATCATCGTTGAGGAAAGCTGGAAACCCGTATTGTCTGCGGAGGCAGTCTGGAATCCTTGTGACATGACTGAAACTTTCTTTGTCAGATCGGCGTCACTTATTACAGTGCCTGAGTCTGCCAGTGAAGCACGAACAATGTTAACCAAAATGTTCTCAATTGCGTCCTGAACCGGTCCCTGTAATTCTGTTTCTCCATTCGGTGGTTCAACTGCCACGTTAATGGTTAAATCTTTTACAGTATACGGACTAGATATAATATCCTTGGCGATTCGATTAACATCGTAGTTTATTGTACTTGATGATTCTTCCGAAGTGGAATTCCCTGCTGCATCAGCTGATGGATAACCTGGAACTTCCTCTTGCCCCGTGCCTGCAACACCACCTGTTGGGTTGCTTGCGCCGGTGTAACTCTTCTGAATCTCCTGCACGCTAATCTCGATGCCTTTCATGTTCTCTACATCAACGGGTGTGACTAGATTTTCTTTACGTGTTTCTTTATCAAAATTAAGCTTGGAGGCCACCAAAACATTGACTTTGTCTTCGCCTACAATCTGAGATAGAAATTGCTTCACGTTATTGCGGACATCGTTTTCGAACTTTTTCTGTAATGCCATGTTCTCTTGAACTTCTGAAGACAATCCACCACTACCACCCCGGGCAGTCGGTATCAGTTCTGCTTCATCCGTGTTTGTTATTGTGATGTTCTCAACAGGCAGATTAGGAATTGCGGTCTTAACCAAATTAAAGTATCCATCTACAGCTGCCTGATTTGGGTGATAACCCGGTTTAAACTGGAGAGCTACTGATGCAGATGCTTTATCCTGTTCTTCTAAGCCGGCAAAGATATTATCCTTCGGCATATTGACCAGCACTTTAGCGTCCTGTATCCCTTGCATCCGCTGAAGCAACTGTTCAACTTCTCCGTTTAAAGCATTGTTGTACTTTACATCAAACTCTTTATCCGTCATCCCGATCGGGGATGATGATTCCTCGAATGACTTATATCCCAGTGATCCATTCTGAATAATCCCTTGTGAGCCAACATTCACTTTTGCAATGGCAACACTCGTGCTTGGTACAGATATCGTCTTGCCATCTGAACTTAATTTGTATGGAATACTAGATGAATCGAGATAACTGATAACGCCTGCTGAATCACTTGCATTCAAATCCGTGAACGCAACTTCATATTCGGTCTTGGACAATTGCATCGTGAGAACAACTGCAGCCAAAATCAGAAATAGGAAGGTGGATATAAATAATATTTTTTGCTTTTTGCTGAAACTATTCCAATACTGGGACCCCTTGTCCCTGTACTGGGCGATTCTCTCATTCACTCTGTCACCCCATCCGAAACTTTGCTTAGTCTGTCCTTACGCAACCCTAGCCGTTCCATAGGTCTACGATCAGGAGCAGCATCGCAGCTGCTTGTTGTAATGATCAGCGCTATTGCCTGAGCGCAAGTAGATTATTTTATAACTGGGTTCGCATAATTTCCTGGTACGCTTCGACCACTTTGTTTCGGACTTGAGTTGTGAGTTGTAGGCTTAACAAGGCCTGTTCGGAAGCGATCATCACCTGATCCACGTTCGCTTTGCCGACCAAAAATTGATTCGACATTTCATGCGATTGAGTCTCCTGTGCTGCGACGGACCCTAATGCATTCTGTAAGTATGTACCGAAGCTCTGAATGGTTTCGGCTGGTGTAGAAGGCTTGCTTTCGGTTGCACTCTTCATCTGTAGCGGTTGTACGCCCTGTGTGCTAAACATGTTGTTCTGAATCATTAATGTCCCTCCCCTTCATCTCTCGTTTACATATTTCTTGTTTTTAATTTCAGAGCAGATTATCTTCCTATCTCCAAAGCTTTGGAGATCATTGCTTTGGTTGAATTCAATGCTGTTACGTTTGCCTCATAGGAACGTGATGCAGAGATCATGTCGACCATTTCTTTCGCAATGTCCACGTTAGGCATAAATACATATCCTTCTGCGTTGGCATCCGGATGAGAAGAATCGTAGACAGGCTTCAAGGGTGACTGGTCCTCGCGAATCTCAGTTACTCTGACACCATCTCCCGAACTGCCACCTCGCATTTGATTTTGGAGCATTGTACCAAATGACGTTTTGTTCGGTTCAAGCACAACCATTTTGCGTTTGTAAGGAACTGCCTCACCATTGGTTACGCTCGCGCGCGTCGTCTCTGCGTTGGCAATGTTGGAAGATATAACGTCCATCCGCAGCCGTTGGGCCGTCAGAGCTGATGCACTGATACTAAAACTATTACTAATGTTCAATTAGGTTATCTCCCTTCCACGCCAATACGCATGATTTTAATTTGTTCGTTCACTTGTTGGATATAAGCGTTGTAACGCAACTGATTCTCCGCCAGAAGACTCATTTCTCTGTCTATATCGACATTATTTTCGTTGTTATTCATGGACGTTGACTGGTCCATATTAACTACTGGCGTTGGTACGGAAGAGGAAGGACCTATGACAAAATGCCTTGCATCGGTTACTTTACCTCTAAGAACAGGCATTTCTCCATTCATTTGCCCCTGCAACATCTCTTCAAAAGAAACGTCTGAGCGCTTGAAATACGGGGTATCGGCGTTCGCGATGTTGTCAGCAATCGTTCGTTGTCTGATGTTGGACGCATCGAGTGCACCTTGCAATCTTTTAAAGCTAATATCGTTTAAAAGATTCACAATCTCCCTCCTCTCTTTAGAAGTTATGGAAAAAGATTGAATCTTCTTCCTTGAAAATCCTTATGTTTTTTCGACAAAAACATTCGTCTTTACACGGTTTTCTAGGACTTAAGTAGAATTAACTCTGATGTTGTCGTATAACATAAGTTTCTTCGAGATTGGGATATATTACAATAAGAAAAAAGCCCTATCTTTTCTGAAAGACAGGGCTTTTTGTGTATTTTCTGCAAATTATGAATTTTTTCGTAAATGTTCAGGCCCAAAACAAAAGTATGTTAATACTCTCCCTGATTGTTCTTAAACATTCTTAAAATAAAAAAAACCTTTCTCGTCTCGACAGGACTGTATAATGCCCGTAATTATGTATATTTCCGAAATATTCATCGTTGATAATGTTAGAATTATTTGCCGTTAGATTAAGGGTTTAGCGACTATATGATAGGCATACATACGAAGCTGTGTATTAATCAATTGACAAGTTATCTTTCACGAATTAAGATTTCTCACCATTTCTACACAACACTTTCTTAACAATTAAGTAGGGTTTACGTATTTTAATCTCCAGAAAACAATTGGTGACTTCACACTTTTCTACAAATTCTATTTTTGCGCATTTACGCAACATTTACCAATCTGTCAACTAAACCGATGCCCAGACTTGGAATAAGAAACATTCTTTTAATGGGAATGACTGGATATAAAAATTAGAAATAACTACCACTCCGATAGGTTTTAATACACTTTGCATGCGGCACAAGTCCTAGGTTTTGTCGATTCAGACAATAACCACACATCTTTTATCGGTTATCTCATCAAAATCCTTTAGATAGAAACAAAAATAAACGATATGTCACCAGTCGGAGAGAGAACCTTTTACGATTCGTCTAAGGAATGATTATCCTTCGTCGATCTCGTAAGTGTTCTCTACGGTCCAGTGCATATCGTTCATTCATACGACCTTTTAGCAATTACATTGCAAGCCTATATTACAGGATATACTGACTCAAATCACGATCAAGTGCAATATCATTCAATTTCTCACGGACATACTCCGGAGTAATCACCATACGTTCCAAAGTAAGCTCAGGTGCCTCAAAAGATAAATCCTCCAAAAGCTTTTCAAGAATCGTATGCAATCGACGTGCGCCTATATTTTCTGTATTCTGATTGACGGATTCAGCCAATTTGGCAATTTCACGAATGGCATCATCCGAGAACTCGATTTCAATATTTTCGGTACGCAGCAGATCAACATACTGCTTGGTCAGTGCATTTTGAGGCTCAGTCAGAATGGATACAAACTCTTCCAGCGTAAGACTACTTAGTTCCACACGAATTGGGAAGCGCCCCTGAAGCTCAGGAATCAGATCAGAGGGTTTGGCAACGTGAAATGCGCCAGCAGCCATAAACAGAATATAATCCGTTTTGACAGGACCATACTTCGTCATTACTGTAGAGCCCTCTACGATAGGCAGAATGTCACGTTGCACACCCTCCCGGGACACATCAGGGCCACTACCGCGCCCTTGACTGGCGACCTTGTCAATTTCATCTATGAAAATGATACCTGTCTGCTCTGCTCGACGAATGGACTCTTGTGTAACATCATCCATATCGATCAATTTGCCTGCTTCTTCCTGGATCAACACTTTGCGCGCTTCTTTGATGGCGAGCTTACGCTTTTTCGTTCGACGAGGTAAGAGGCTGCCAAACATCTCCTGCATGTTCATCCCCATCTGATCATTACCTTGTCCAGCAAACATGTCCATCATGTTAGGTGCAGTGTCCTCCACATCAATTTCAATGATGTCATCCTCCAACTTGCCGGACAACAGATCAAACTTGATCTTACGGCGGCGTTCGGCAACCCCAGTATCCGGTTCTGGCTCATCCTGTTCCTGAACGTTGTTGCCATTATTACCAAAGATCATCTCAAAGGGATTCCGCTGATTCTTGGACTTAGACTGTGAAGGAGCCAAAATATGTACAATTCGCTCATTGGCAGCTTCTTCAGCTTTGTCTTTCACTTTTTCAGTCCGCTCCAACTTCACCATCCGCAGTGATGTTTCAATCAGATCACGCACCATTGATTCAACGTCACGGCCAACATAGCCCACTTCAGTAAATTTGGTTGCTTCCACTTTTACAAATGGCGCTCCCACCAATTTAGCAAGGCGACGGGCGATTTCCGTTTTACCCACACCGGTAGGTCCAATCATCAGGATATTTTTAGGTACAATGTCGTCCTGCGTATGCTCAGGCAAAAGGCTCCGCCGATAACGATTGCGAAGAGCTACCGCTACCGATTTTTTGGCTTTCTTTTGACCTACAATATACTTGTCAAGCTCTGCAACAATCTGTCTCGGTGTTAACGCTTGAGTATTCATATTGCTTCCCTCCTACCAGTATGTTGAATTTATTTTACCTAACAAGGACAAAGAATCCCCTAGACGTCCTGGAGCAGATTACAGAATCATGCTCCACTACGGGAGATTTCTTTGGCTTATAACTCTTCTACAATAATATTACTGTTGGTATATACACATAGCTCCGAGGCAATCTGAAGCGATTCACGCGCAATATCTTTCGCTTCCAGGTTTACTGCATGACGTTTCAATGCACGTGCAGCAGATAAGGCAAAGTTCCCACCTGATCCGATAGCGATAACGTCATCATCAGGCTCAATAATTTCGCCACCACCTGAGATTAACAACATGCCTGTTTTGTCCATTACAATCAACAACGCCTCAAGCTTGCGCAAGATCCGATCCTGACGCCAATCCTTGGCAAGCTCTACAGCAGCACGCTGTAGGTTACCATGGTGCTCCTCCAGCTTGCCTTCGAATTTCTCAAACAAGGTAATGGCATCCGCCACAGAACCGGCAAATCCGGCAACAACCTGTCCGCGGTACAATCGTCTTACCTTCTTGGCTGTATTCTTCATCACGACGCTCTGGCCCATGGTCACCTGACCATCTCCAGCAATTGCCGCCTTACCATTATGACGAACAGCACAGATCGTTGTAGCATGAAATGACATATCCATGATATCAGCCTCCTCCCACGAATAATTTATACGCGTTCCGGAACAGTTAGACCTTCTGCCGCAGCAAAACTAGTGATACCATCCAGTGCACGCTGTGCAAGAGCTTCATTTTTTTCCTTTTTGTTACGGATTTTCGTTTCCAGCTTCGGCAACAAACCAAAGTTTGCATTCATTGGCTGGAAGTGTTTGAAGTCAGCTGTTGTAATATACTGAGCCATACTGCCAAGGGTTGTTTCAACCGGCAACACCACCAGTTCCTGCCCAAGAGCTGCTTTGGCTGCGTTCATACCGGCAATAAGGCCTGATGCAGCAGATTCCACATATCCTTCTACACCCGTCATCTGACCTGCAAAGAACAGGTTTGGACGCTCTTTAAACTGGTACGTTGGACGAAGCAGTTTAGGGGAATTAATAAATGTATTACGGTGCATTACGCCATAACGAACGAACTCTGCATTTTCAAGTCCAGGAATAAGGGAAAAGACTCGTTTCTGTTCTCCCCATTTCAGATGCGTCTGGAAGCCAACCAGGTTATACAAGGTTCCCGCTGCGTTGTCCTGTCTAAGCTGTACAACAGCATGTGGCAACTCTCCTGTATGTGGGTTAACCAGACCTACCGGTTTCATAGGACCAAACAGAGCCGTCTGTTTTCCACGTTTCATCATCACTTCGATTGGCATACAGCCTTCAAAGTAGATTTCTTTCTCAAACTCCTTCAATTGAGCAACCTCGGCAGTAATGAGAGCTTCATAGAAGACATCAAACTCTTCTTCTGTCATCGGACAGTTCAGATATGCTGCTTCGCCCTTATCATAACGGGAAGCCAGATACACCTTGTTCATATCAATTGAATCTTTTTCAATGATCGGTGCTGCTGCATCATAAAAGTAGAAATATTCTTCACCCATTAGTGCCTTGATTTGCTCAGACAATGCCGGTGAAGTCAACGGACCCGTTGCCACAACAACGATACCATCTTCCGGAAGGGAAGTGAGTTCTTCATTCACTACTTCGATGAGTGGATGCTGGTGCAACGTAGACGTAATCTCACCCGAGAAGCCATCCCGGTCCACTGCAAGTGCTCCACCTGCTGGAACTGCATGCTTGTCTGCTGCAGACAATACGAGAGAATTGAGCATTCTCATTTCTTCTTTTAACACACCTACTGCATTCGTCAACCCATTCGCACGCAATGAGTTGCTGCATACCAGTTCAGCAAATTTATCTGTATGATGAGCTGGTGTTTTCACCACAGGTCTCATCTCGTATAATTTCACGCGTACGCCGCGACTTGCAATCTGCCAGGCAGCTTCTGTCCCTGCCAGCCCGGCACCAATAACGGTTACTTGTTGTTCATTTGTCAAAATCTTTTACCTCCACAAAACAATTTCATCACTCACTAAAATTGGTTCACATATATTAATCCGCTGACTCGTCATCCGATTCATCCACCGGCTCCTGATGATCACATGATGTACACTGCAATCGTGCTCCCTTTTTGTTCCGCTTCTCAATCATTAAAGATCCGCAACTAGGACATGGTTTGGCTGAAGGTCTGTCCCATGAGACAAAATCACATTCAGGATACTTGTCACAACCGTAGAAAATACGTCCTTTTTTACTACGACGCTCAACAACATGACCTTCCTTACACTTCGGACAAGTTACGCCGATATCCTTGATAATCGGTTTGGTATTCCGGCAATCAGGAAAGCCAGAGCATGCAAGAAACTTGCCAAAACGTCCGAGTTTATAAACAAGTGGTTTGCCGCACTTCTCACAGATCTCATCCGATACTTCGTCTTCAATCTCGATTTCCTTCATTTCTTCTTCCGCAAACTCAAGCCGTTTCTCAAAAGATTCATAGAATTCTGCGAGTACTTTGACCCAATCCTCCGAACCTTCCTCCACATGGTCAAGATCACCTTCCATGTTCGCGGTAAACTCTACATTCAGGATTTCCGGGAAAAACTCTTCCATCTGTTCGATGACCAGTTCACCCAGCTCGGTCGGCATGAATTTCTTTTCCTCAATTGCAACATATCCGCGCTTCTGAATAGTCTCCAGTGTTGGCGCATATGTACTCGGACGCCCTATACCCAGTTCCTCAAGTGTCTTAACCAGCCTAGCCTCCGTATATCGTGGTGGCGGTTGGGTAAAATGCTGTTTCGGCTCGATTTCCTGCTTATCAAGCACATCTCCACTTTTCAGCGGAGGCAGCAGACGATCTTCTTCGGTTGTACCATCGTCGTTTCCTTCAACGTACACCTTCATGAAACCTTGGAATCGAACTTTCGAACCTGCTGCACGGAAAATCGTGTCCCCCGCCGCAATATCCACCGAGAGCGTATCCAGGATAGCCGAAGACATTTGGCTCGCTACAAAACGTTCCCATACCAGTTTATATAACCGGAACTGATCGCGACTCATGAATGATTTGATTGAATCAGGATCCCGTAGAATTGAAGTGGGACGAATCGCTTCATGCGCATCCTGAGCATTAGCTGCTTTTTTGGAATAGTTTCGTGGAGTCTCAGGTGCAAATGGCTCACCATACTTACCAACGATATATTCTTTGGCTTCTTCTTGTGCAGATGCCGCAATTCGTGTGGAGTCTGTACGCATATACGTGATGAGACCTACTGTGCCTTCTTTTCCAAGGTCTACGCCTTCATATAGCTGTTGTGCGACCGACATCGTCTTGGAAGCTCTAAAATTCAATTTACGTGCTGCTTCCTGTTGCAAAGAACTCGTCGTAAACGGGGCGGAAGGGTTCCGACTCCGTTCCTTCTCTTTGACTTCCTTGATCGTAAAGTCTGCACCTTCGATCTGTTTCAGGATCGCTTGCACTTCCGCTTCACTGCCCAACTCTGTTTTGGCACCGTTCAATTTATGAAACTTGGCTTCAAACGGATTGCCGTCTGCTGTCAGTTTAGCGGTAATGCTCCAGTATTCTTCCGGCTCAAAATCATCAATTTCATTTTCACGATCTAAAATGATTTTGACAGCCACGGACTGAACACGACCAGCGGACAAGCCTTTTTTAACTTTTTTCCATAATAATGGACTAATCTTATATCCTACAAGCCGATCCAGAATACGTCTTGCCTGTTGCGCGTTAACCAAATCCATATTGATTTTCCGCGGCGTTTTGAACGCATCTTTGACCGCCTGTTTTGTAATTTCATTAAATACAACCCGGCAATCTGCCGTATCGTCCAGTTCAAGGGCATGGGCCAAATGCCATGCGATAGCCTCACCTTCGCGATCCGGGTCAGCTGCGAGATACACTTTTTTCACTTTCTTTCGTGCATCCTTCAGTTCTTTCAAAATTGAACCTTTGCCGCGGATCGTAATATATTTCGGATTAAAATCATTCTCCACCTCAACGCCGATCTGACTCTTTGGCAAATCGCGAACATGTCCCATCGAAGCTTTCACGATGAACTTGCTGCCTAAATATTTGCCTATCGTCTTCGCCTTTGAGGGCGACTCCACGATTACGAGTGCATCCGCCATAGGTTCATCCTCCTCTCAGTCATGAAACTGTTTCTGTAAGCTTATGCATAGTTAATAACTTCTGCTAATTATATATTTCCACACACTGCGTAGGTTGCAGCATCGTCATACCCTCGCGTATTTAGTGCCTGGTAATTGGCTAATCTGCTTTTTTATGATTAAAGATAACAGAACTGAATGCAAATGTCCAAAATCCCAACCAAGCAGTTCAACCAGTTGATCCAATGATTGTTCGCCCTGTTCCAACAGATAAATCACGCGTTGTTCATCTGGAGAGAGCTTCACCTCAGCGAATAACCCTTGCCCGGAAGGTTCAGGTGTTTCTGTCGAACGTCCTCTATTGTAAGGAAGTTGTTCTGCATTTGGCAAGTCCAAACGATACTCTTCCAAAATGTCTGCTGCACAAGTCACCAATTTGGCACCTTGACGGATAAGGTTGTGCGCTCCCCGACTCTTCGCCGATGTAATAGGTCCAGGGACGGCAAATACATCCCTTCCTGCTTCAAGAGCAGCATCTGCTGTAATGAGTGAACCACTGCGAATGTCAGCCTCTACGACCAATGTTCCCAACGTTAGGCCGGCAATAATTCGATTCCGTTCCGGAAATAGTCCTTGACGGGCACGCGTACCGGGTGGATATTCCGATAAAAGCAAACCCGTCTCAGCGATTCGCTCGGCAAGGCTAGTATTTTCGGGTGGGTATATATGATCGATCCCTGTTCCGAATACGGCAATGGTTTTTCCTTTGGCACGTAATACTGCCTCATGACATACGCTATCAATACCTCGGGCAAGCCCACTTACGATCGTCAGTCCTGCACTGCATAATTGTTCTGCCAGCTTTTCTCCAACTTTGCGCCCATACACGGTCGGCATACGAGTTCCCACCATTGCAATAGACGAATTGTGTAGCAAACTAACATCCCCGCGAGCATACATTACCCAGGGAGGCTGAACGGTTTCCTTCATTAATATGGGATAATTCTGATCCAGATAAGTAATAACCTCTATCCCCAGATTGTAAACCTGTTCTCTTTTACTCTCAATCCAGTCGATAGTAAATTGGCTAGTCAAACGTGCAGCCTGATCTTTGCGCAAGCCTGCTGCGACCCAGTCGCTTTCCCCATAATTCAATAGATCGGGTAATTCATGTTGTCCCAGAATCAGTTTCGAGATTGTTTTCTTGCCAATGCCCTCCATCTCATGCAACCCAAACAAGATCCATCTTTCTTCCATACCATATGCCTCCCAGAGCGGGAAGAGATCTTCCCTCATATTGTGTGTTATGTGATCACGGAATGCAAGCGTTTACGCAGATGAGGAGCAATTCCTCTGCCTTTTCACGTTAAAAAAACGCAAAAAAGCAACCCTTCGCCCTGTTCAAGGACAAAAGGTTGCTTACCTTTTCCGTAACCATAATAGTCGGACTACCAGAAATAGATCATTTCCGAGCCGTTTCTTCTATTATAACGAAAAAGAATTAATGTGTCGTGCACAAATTCAAAATACCGCGTTCCTCAAGTACACTCACCAAAGTCGAACCCATCTCAGCAGGCGTTGGTGCTACTTTGATCCCACATGATTCCAGCTTCGCAATTTTCTCTTTGGCTGTACCTTTACCACCAGAGATAATAGCGCCAGCATGGCCCATCCGTTTGCCTGGAGGCGCTGTTACGCCACCGATAAAGCCAACAACCGGTTTGGTCATGTTCTCACGTACCCAATCTGCAGCATCCTCTTCAGCAGTACCACCGATCTCACCAATCATAATGACCGCGTGAGTCTGTGGGTCTTCATTGAACCGCTTCAGGATATCAATGAATTCGGAGCCTTTTACAGGGTCTCCCCCGATTCCAACTGCAGAAGATTGTCCAATACCACGAGTTGTCAGTTGATGAACGGCTTCATACGTTAGTGTACCACTACGCGAAACAACGCCCACATGCCCTGCCATATGGATATAACCAGGCATGATACCAATTTTACATTCTCCTGGTGTAATGACACCTGGACAGTTCGGTCCGATCAGGACGGTATTTTTACCTTCCATGAAACGGTCAACCTTGATCATGTCTAGAACCGGAATACCTTCTGTAATACAGATTACGAGGTCCAGCTCTGCATCAACAGCTTCCATAATGGAATCTGCTGCAAATGCCGGAGGAACGTAAATGACGCTCGCTGTTGCGCCTGTAGCTTCCTTCGCTTCCTGCACAGTGTTGAACACTGGCAGGCTGGCTACTGTACCGTCTTCCAGCGTGATATCCACATTGGTTCCGCCTTTACCCGGTGTAACTCCGCCTACCATCTGGGTTCCGTAGTCCAATGCGCCCTTCGTGTGGAACATTCCCGTTGAACCCGTAATGCCTTGCGTAATGACTTTTGTATTTTTATCGATCAAAATACTCACGTTGCTTCACATCCTTACGGTTATTTTTCAGTTCCCGGACAGCTCCGGTACTAAGGAATGAACTTATTTTACGAGGGCAACAATTTTCTGTGCACCATCGGCCATGGAGTCAGCAGGAACGATATTCAGGCCAGATTCACCCAGAATACGTTTACCAAGCTCCACGTTAGTTCCTTCAAGACGAACAACCAGCGGTTTGGTCAGACCAAGCTGCTTCGCTGCTTCAACAACACCGTTGGCGATAACATCACAACGCATAATGCCACCGAAAATGTTAACAAAGATTCCGGCTACTTTAGCATCAGACAAAATGATCTTAAATGCTTCAGTCACCTTCTCCGTTGTTGCACCGCCCCCTACGTCAAGGAAGTTGGCGGGGTCTCCACCGTAGTATTTGATAATGTCCATCGTCGCCATCGCAAGTCCCGCACCATTGACCATACAGCCGATGTTGCCATCAAGTGCTATGTAGCTGAGGTCGTATTTGGAAGCTTCGATTTCTTTTTCATCCTCTTCATCCAGGTCACGCAGTTCCAAAATATCTTTGTGACGGAACAGGGCGTTGGAGTCAAAGTTCAACTTCGCGTCCAGTGCGATAACGTTTCCATCTCCTGTAACAACGAGAGGATTGATCTCGGCAATGGAGCAATCTTTTTCGACAAAAGCTGTGTACAACGCGAGCATGAACTTAACAGCTTTGTTCACCAGTTCGTTAGGGATCTGAATGCTGTAAGCCAGTTTACGCGCCTGGAACACTTGCAACCCAATAGCAGGGTCAATGATTTCTTTGAAAATTTTCTCAGGTGTAGCTTCAGCTACTTCTTCAATCTCAGTACCGCCTTCTTCGGAAGCCATCATAACTACACGGCCTGTGGCACGGTCCACAACAACACCCACATAATACTCTTTGCGGATATCGCATCCTTCTTCAATCAGAAGACGTTTCACTTCTTTACCTTCTGGTCCGGTCTGGTGTGTCACCAATACTTTACCGAGAATTTCGGAAGCATAGGCACGAACTTCATCCGTGCTCTTCGCCACTTTTACGCCGCCGGCTTTACCCCGGCCACCTGCGTGAATTTGCGCTTTAACTACAGTCACCGGACTGCCCAGTGCCTCTGCGGCCGCAACCGCTTCATCGACTGTATAAGCAACCTTTCCATTTGGAACGGAAACTCCATACTGTTTCAGTACTTCTTTTCCTTGATATTCATGGATATTCATTCTCGAATCCTCCTATCAACATGACTGCAACAAGGCGGGTTGGTAGACTAACAAAAGACAAATGTTGACTATTTTCACTTAAACCCAATTCATTGTAACACGTTTTTAAAACGCTTTCCTTAAAAAATTAATGGTTAATAGACAGTATTTTGATATGAGTATGATCCCATATTGTGAATGTTTGGGTATATATGGAAAAAAACCTCAGCTAAAAGCCAAGGTTTCTACGATGCAAAGTTACATTATTATTTTTTGGCTGCGTTAGTGTTAGTTTCGTGGACTTTTTCCAGTAGTCCTTTGAACTGACCCAGCAAAGCTTCAAACTCGGTGCTATTCAAACACGCGTCTCCTTGGATGGATGCAGGTATGGACAATGCCTTATTTCGCAGCTCACGACCGGAGTCGGTTAGTGTAATTAATACTTTTCGTTCATCCTGAGCCGAGCGTTCGCGATTAATATGTCCTGCTGACTGCAAACGTTTGAGAAGTGGTGTCAACGTTCCCGAATCAAGGTACAACGCCTCCCCGATCTCCTTAACCGTGCATTCTTCACGTTCCCACAATACCATCAGAACCAGATACTGTGAATACGTTACGCCGAGCACCTCCAGATAGGGCTGGTACATCTTCGTAATCTCACGTGAACAAGCATATATGGCAAAGCATAATTGGTTATCCAGCTTCAAACTGTCAGTCTGCATATGTCTTTCTCACCTGCCTATTGTGCATTCTATTCCTTATAACACAGGAACTATAGATCTATATTATCACAAAATAGAAAAAAAACAGAATAATTGAGCACAAATGATTTTACCTTTCGATTTAATTATGTTAAATTAGATTGTATACAATACATTTTGGTGCAGATGGACATTACCACTTACTCAGGATGCAATAGCAATAATCAAAAGATCCATCGAATAGATTTACGATTTTACATATCAAAATCTCTTAACCATAACGCAAGTTTATACGATGCCATTTTCACAAAAGTTAATTAACTGATTTCTTTTTAAAATATAAAAATTCAGGAATCATTTATAATTACTACAGCGATAACGACAGGTTGACTGCATGATTCCTTTTATATAAAATGCTTAGTAGAAGCTGAGGAAGCACCTTAATTCGTAGACTGGCCCGTATTATGCGGAGTCAAGAATCGAGTGAGGTGTTTCTTTGTTATGTACGGGAAATTGCATAGTGCGTGTTTGTATGGAATTGATGGCGTTCTAATTGAGGTGGAAACTGATCTATCCAATGGCCTACCGCAGACGTCCATCATCGGATACATAGTCAGTATAAATCATATGGGGCAGATACTGAATTATCCGTTTGAACCTTATTCATCCCTGCATACTTCTCAACGATTTGATTTAGCTTTTTAAATATCTTAAATTCGAATGTAAGCATTATTCTCTTTCTTTCTCTTCTGGTGCTTATAAGTTTTCTGATTCTAATTGCATCAATCAGTTTTAATACTTCTTCTTCGCTATAAGTTATTTCTACTTTGAAATTTCTAATCTGTTTTATTACATTATTGATTTCGTCTATTTCTTCTTTTAAATCTTCATTAGATGATGTGCATTCTTTAAGTTCTTGTTCAAGCTTTGATCGATCTTTCTTTATCTCTGACACTAATTCATCCAATGTCTCTTCATCAAAGTTCCCCATACTATATAGCTTAATGATTTTCTTTTCTTGATTAGTCTTTTCATTAATTTGATCTTTTAAGTCTGATGCCTTTTCGACTTGTTGATTATCTATTCTTTCTTCAAGTTCTTTTTTAAATAAGTTCAGTTCCGAGATGTAAGTTTCTTTGAAGTGTCCAATAGTGTCCTTTAGGCGATTTTTCGAAAACTCATGAATTGCTTTTTCTAATAGTTCGCAAGATACATTTGGAGAAGAACACTTTAATACGCCGAACCTTTTCTTAGTAGTACAGTTCATAAAATCTCGACCAGTTTTGTTCTCTTTGTTTTTTGTATAGTTACATCCGCATACATCACATACTAAAAGCTTAGAGTATTTACTAGTTGGAGGTCTTGTTCCAACTCTATTTGTATGACTAACTTTGCCTTTTCTAACATTCTGCGCTAAATTGAACAGCTTTTGATCGATAAGGGCAGGGATTCTATCCTCATGAACTTTCCACTCTGATTCGTCTTTTAGGGTAGCTGTTTTTTTAGATGTAAACACAAGAGGAGAGTCTAACTTATTTCGAATAAGAGTTCCTGTGTAGCCGACATTCTTTAAGATTCTACTAATAGTAGTAGGACTGAAACTTTTACCTTTTCGTGTTTTTATATTCAATATGTCGAGTTCTTGAATTATCTTTCTGAATCCAAGACCGTGAGCATACATATAAAAGATCAATTGAATATTTTCAGCTTCATCTTTCACAATCTCAAGCTCTCTACCTTCTTTTATATAGCGATACCCATAATAATCATCTTTAACCCTAATCCTTCCTTCTTCAGCGCTCCTAGCAAGTCCCCAGATCGTCTTTTCGGATCTATCCTTTGACTCTCTTTCAGCAAATAGTATGAACATTCCCAACATCATATCTTCAGACATATTTTCTGTTGATAGGTTCATATTGGTAAAATCAATGAAAACTCGTTTGTCTCTTAATTTGCGAATAATATCAACCGAATCAATATTACGGGCAAACCTTGATACATCTTTAACTAAAATTCGATTAAATAGTGGTGGCCTATCGCTTATTTCTAGTAATAAATTCCCTCTTTTACTTACCTCAAAATCCAATCCTGCATCATAAAGCATCTTCTTAAATCCCTTACGCTTTTCCCATTTGGTAGCAGATAATGTGTCATAATAAACTTCATGAAGATTGGTATTACTATCCCCATCTATGTAATTATTATAATACTGTACTTGTGCATCCAAACTGTTTAGTTGATCATCATGTTTTGTACTTACACGACAGTACGCTGCAACTGAAAGTTTGTCCATTTAATCTCTCCTTTGTTTAATTCCTGACTTTATTATACCTTAATGGTATACCGTTTTAAACATAAAAATAATACTTTCTGTTTAAATAAAAAGAAGCCCTGTTAAGGCTTCATCGTAAATCTTATCTCACTAAAATTATGTATTCTTACTAATTCTTCAATAACGCTGCTATTCGAAGCAGGTAGTTTTTTTACTGTTAGGTCGCTTTTTATTTCTTCTACCAAACTTATGAACTCATTAGCATCATAATGATTCTTGTTGGTTAGCAACATAGGATATTTGGATCTCTCGTTATATATTTCGTAACAATATGTATTTTTCGTCTTATTCTCCAAGCTAGTCATAATCAATACTCATCCTGTGTCCACAGTGATAAGTGGTCTGCATACTTGGCTGAAATGTAACCAGCATAATAAACGTCATGAATCTTATCTGTTATCTCAAATGACATGACTCCATTTTCACGCAACAGATTGATTAGTGCCAATATTACTTCGTCCTTATTTTCCCGTTTTGCCATTCAAAAACTCCTCTATGTATTTTGTTTACTTTATACTTTAACTTGGTATATAATGTCTTAACCACAATTGAAAGAAGGTTGTTAGATGAAAGGTAATCTTCCCGATAGTAGTCTAGTAGGCAATATGATTTCATTGCCAACTCCAGACGGAAACAGTGTATTCTATCCTGCAAAACTTGCTATGATGGCAATGAATGGTCAATATGTTTTATTCCACACCATTTCTGATAGTGGCAATGCATATCTATGTACTACCCAACCTGACTGTGTAAGAATACGTGCTATTGGTGGTCTATTGGACATTGCTACCGCTTATGAAAGTCGTCCATGGGATGAAGAAACCCTGAGAGACCAAAATGGTATATTCTTTTATAAGATTGCTCCATCACTTGATGAGTTGAATAAGTTTGGCGATAGTCTTTCATCTAACTAGCCCCCTAACAAGGGCTTTTTATTTTGGTGAAATTCGTATTTCATTTAGATTGTAAGGAGGACGATATTTCGCCCCCCATTGACACTATTAGTGTTGACGTGATGTCAACCCATCGTCATCGGCTCTAATAAGAGCTTCAGCAGAATTTTTAATTGATTCTCCAATACCACCAGCCGATACAGCAAATGCATCTCCAACATTGTTATAAATTCTCACCACTTTTTGCTCAGGTGTTTCATTCTCTATTGCATTGCTCCAACTATCGTTCAGTTTACTAAATACCTCGTATGTACTTTGTCCTCGATTTACAATCTTATCTAGCAATAGCAAATCTTCGCGCTTCAAACTCATTCCGGTTAGATCATTCTTTTCAAGAAACTTTTTAATGCTTTGACCCAGTGTATTAATGCTAATGTCTAAACCTAATTTTTGAGCGTCATTTTTGAAATTCTCGAATGCTTGAATAACATTATCGAATCTACTACTCACATTTTCCTCATTAAATTGCTGATTGTTGTTTTCCATTTATATTATCTCCTCTATTATGTATTGTCGTATTACTTCAATTTTGCAAACTGATAAGCTTTAATACTTGGTTCTAACTTCTCAAGGATTTCTTGTACATGTCCACTGACTTCAAATTCTGCGTATTGTAAAGCGATTTCTTTGATGAAATTCTCAGTGCTATATTTCTCTTTGTGAATATATCGCTCTTTCAACGCACACTCATACTGTGTTAAAACTCTAACCAATTTAAAATGATCAACGTTGATTATTCTAGGTGCTTCTAGTCTCAACAGTGCTTGGATTACTACGTCTAACTTTTCTATGTAATTTGTAACTCCTACAAAATCTTTTAGGGATACATGCTTATTGAGAGTGTTACCCATATGATTCAGCGCTTTTGAGTATTTTAGAAGTTTACTCATTGGACAGTTCGACTTTGTTTTGGGAATTTTCAAATGTAATCATTAGATTCTCGTGTAGTTGTTTTTCTAATTCTTTAAGTTTTTTTGATTGCTCAATAGAATATCCCTTTTCAATCCATTCCTTCTCTGTTGAATACTGTTTCTCTGCTAGTTTAACTTTAGTTTTGCTACTGAGATAAGCAAAATTTGAAGCCATGTGTGTAAGTATTGCATAATGTTCTTTTAAACTATCTACCAAACTATTGAACATATCTTGACTTTTCGGTACTTGTTCAGTATTGAACTCCACCTTCATATCTCTAAGCTGTGTAGCCAAATCTTTTAATGATTTTCCTACTTCTGCTGGACTAGCTGTTTTCATATTTAATATTCTCCTCGTTTTTGTATATTTTTTATTTGTGGTCGTTCAAATCGACTGCGAAATCTAAGTCAATTATTCAGCAATCGCATCACCCTTTTCAAAAGTCCCATCCAAACATTGGAATTATGTAGTATAATATAACTACATAAAATTACTGGAGGTTGCCATGTTCATATTTGTCCTAATGATCATTACTTTCATGGTTATTGTAATGGTTATTATTATGAATAGAGATGTTAGAGACACTAACTCTTCTATTCGAAAGTCTCTCAAAGAAACACTACAAGAAAATATGCTCACAGAACCAAGTTACATACCAACTCAACAGTATTTTAATGGGACAATCTTGATTTCATTTGACGAGAACCAAGAAAAATTCTTATTGACAAGTAATGAAAAAAATGAAATCATCAGTTTCAAAGACATCATATCTTGTGAAATAATGCGTGATGATATTTCAATTTCTAAAACTTCGCGTGGATCTCAATTAGGTGGTGCTATCATAGGTGGTGCTTTGGCTGGCGGCGTTGGTGCTGTGATTGGTGGTCTATCTGGATCACAGAAACATGAGTCTAAATCTAAAAGTATTTATCTCAAACTGGTCGTAGATTCTCTTTCTAATCCCATTCGTGAAATTTACTTTTTTCAATCCGCTTTCTACACCGACAATAATGATTACGTTTTAAAGGAATGCTTTAAGCAAGCCAGTAACTGGCACGATATGATTTCAATCATTATCCGAAGAAACATTATTAAGTTTGAAAATTCAAATAGTGTCAGTGTCTAGGGCAGGGGAATTAATCCCCTGTCTTTTTTAATCTCAATTATGTATTACATCGTCATCCATCTGTCTTAATCGTAAGCATCTGGCTATAGGTGTATGTATCTTGCTACTTTTTGATTACTTTAGACCCTTTTGGAACTTGCCGTTTGTATATACCAACAAGCAATCACCCAAATCAAACGAGAAATCAATGTTGTTACGAATCTTATGAACTAAGTCATTAATCCGTGGATCATTCTTTTCTTCCAACTGTGATAAAACTAATTCTTTTTTATCTGAGGATCGATTGTTCCAAAAGTTATCATTCTCACATAATATCTTCAGCGAACTCAATCCTCGTGTGTATTCATTTACCAACTGCTCCATCTCGGTATGTGTATTCAATATGTATCTCCTCTAATAGATTTATTTTTGTAGTTTCTTAAATTTCTCAATCACTTCTTGTGCTACTTGATATCCACTGCTTGTTCGTTGAATATGTTGAACAAGTTCAGGATGATTTTGAATCAGATCATTCATTTGTTGTGCAGTAAGTTTTTCCATCTACTTCACCTCCTCTCGTAACTTTGATTTTCTAATCTCTCTCCTGTGATGCTTCTCGTAATCTACGAAACCAGACACTATTTTATCCCTCTTGCCAAGTTTCAATTTATCAATATCTACAGCTTCAGTTATAAGAATATTGCTGGGTCTTTTGTTTTTATGTAATTTGTTAAAGCTGCTTACCGTATAAACATGAGAATATTGTTTTTTATATGGATTCATCCATCCACTACCCATAATAACTGTCATATTACGTTCAGCCGCAACAAGCACAATCACACCTGATAATAAATTGGGAATATTGAACCCATCTATATCAACTAAGCAAGTTTCATTTGAAATTAATGATTCATTTATGCTGATCTGTAATAAGTGTTTTGCTTTCTTCTTTATTTCTTCTCCAACATTGGCGTAAAGCATCTCATAAAACCGCACAACTCCTCCTTTCTGTGTACCAGATGTACACACTGTGCTACAGAATCGATTAAAATCGCTCTAAAACGCTTATTTTGTGCTACAATGGGCTACCCTGTGTACGCATCTACCGTCAATTTGACGAATGTTCAACTATATATCCACGTTTAAGTAACTCTTTGTGATACTCCATAATAGACATTCGCATGTACATTTCCTGTGCTGATGTAATGAAACTTCTCCTTAAATCAAATTCAACCCGACTATTAATTTCTTCAATTGCTCTATCACTAATATCTTTAAAGTCTCTTTCGTTCATTTACACGTCCCTCTCTTTTCTCAACTCTTAACATTTCCATCCAAAGTATGTTTCCTACTTTCTTCATGCTCCCCATGTTCAGATGCTTCATAACAAAGTAATCTATTTTATCCATTCCTTGTACAGTCTCAACGAACACTTTTTCCTTTACATATTTTCCGTTTACCTTAAATAGATTGTACATAGTAACCTTTTGGACATACTTAGGGTAATCCCCATCTGGATTGGGTATGTCAAAGGAAGTCATATAATATGATCGCTTCGATCTCTTCGAACCAGCAGTAAACACAGAAGTTATTTGATCAATTCGCCTTTCATTTAACACATCAACATGTTCTTTGGCATAGTAATCATCGTCTGGGTAAACTCCATCGTTGTCGATGATCTGAAATGCTTCCTTACCCACATCTGTATTTGGCATAAGCGTCAATCCTTCGTGCAACAAGTCTATGTATACTGAGTCTTTGTATTGTTTGTCGTGCTTTTTAATGAACTCAATTGCAAATCTCATGGCAAGTCTAAACGCTGCTAATTCATCTCTATCACTCAAAAGGTACATCACTCCATTTAATATTTAATGGTCTATGGTAATACAGTTCACGTTGTATGACATCCTCACACTCTCCAATGTCTTGAATTCTCTTGTTGTCAATGAATATGGTTCGTGGATTCTTAGTAACATCATACACAGTTAAGTAGAATGCTTTACCTGTGTTTCCAATACTATTAGAGAAATCATACTCACTTATAACAGCGTAGAATCTTTGCCTGTTAACCTTAAAGCTAGACAAATGCTTACTAAATGGCGTATACATACAGAAAATAAGTTCATCCATTACTTTATGTATCTGACTCTTTGTATAAAACTCACTTAAAAACTCCTGAATGATAATCCTGTGCCGTTCCTTTACTGTGATAAATCTGAGAATGAATTTATCAGGGTCACAAATATCAAGCCTATTAGATTCCAAATAATCATTGTAAGTAATATATACATCTATCATGTCCTCTAAACTCTCTATCTTATCTACAATTCTCTGACTGATATAATTGGGATAGAAACTAATCTCATCACCTCCTTTGATCCCATATGTTATTTATGTATTATTTTTGTGTTAAAACTATCATTTTATTTAAACTACGTTATAATACAATTTTCCTGTTTGATCCATTAAGACTTTTCCCGGATGTTGCTCTAAATGCTGAATATATGAATCTTTAGTGGCTGCTGCAATCCCAGCTCTTTCGAAAATAACTTGAAAAGGTTTCTCTTTTAGAATTAGTTGGTGCAGTCTTTCGCTAAATCCTAATGATGTTCTCTCTTTGATCAAATTTTGACCTCTCGTATCTCCTGATTCTAGGTGTAGTTTGCTAACCGTATATTCATTACCTTCGTTAGTCCGATTTGTATCCACATAAAACAATAATTTGTTATTCATATTCCCATTCTCCTCTTTTCTTTTGGTATTTTCTTTAATTTGTCTTACAAGGTCTTCACATTGTTCTTTTGAGCCAAACATTGGATTGTAATTTGTAATCATTTTATTCAAAGCTCCACTCGTATCTATTCAAAATCTGTTCTTTATCATCCTTGTTATAGAATTGACTAAGAAATTCTTCTGTTGCTTCTTGTGTTGGCATTGTTCCCCAACCACACAATGCATCAATATAGTCTTCAGGTGTCTTCAGATAAAAAGTTAATACACCGTGCAAATCTAAATCTTCGGATTGATGCGCTGCAATTGCCATAGCTCCTACTGCTAACCCATAGTTGACATTAAGTTCTTCAACAGTTGTCATTTGTTCATCTTCCTCAAACTCGTCAAACTCTGGAAAGATATCAATGCCCAATGCCGCCGCTTGCTGATTTTCACTTAGATTTAGAATATAATCTCGATACTCTCGACCTTTTTCGCTTTCAGTCATCATTAAATTTTCTGCAATTTTTTTATCCAAATTTTCATCATCCTTGTATGTATTATTTATTTGTAATTAACTTATCTCGATTTTCCAATCCAACTGATAGCACTTCTGTTAATTGAATCAATTCTTTCATGAGTGGCATAAACTCACGATGATTTCTTAATGTTCTCTTTTCTTCGTTTGTCATATCATTAAATGCTTCTCTAAACTCTTTGATTAATTGAGATCCCTGTTCCAAAAGATATTCAGCATCCACACCAGTAGGGTTGCTTAATAGTTCATTAGCCAAGATCTTGTGATGATCTCTAAAAGTACGTAATTCGTAAATGTTTAGCTTTTGCAACTGTTCACCTCCTTTTAAATCAAATGTTTGTTTCATCAACTCTTAGTACAATCCCCAATTAACCTTTTCTGACATATCATTGATTTTCCCTACTTTAAAATCATTAAGTGAGATATCTTTAAAGTACAGATCAAAATATACTTCTTTTTGACCATCGTTATTGTAGACAAATTCCAATTCTTGAATTAGTTTATATTGATCCTTCTTGGTAGCCCATTCTCGAACATTTTCTAATGTAATTCCAATATTCTTATAGTCAGAAATCGACATTAGTACCTTATCTTTATCAAATGATTCCATAACAACGGCAAATGGCGCTTTTAGTTGATGAGTATACTTAAAGAATTCAATTGAAGTCATATACTTTGCTGCTTTATCAATATGACCTTGCTTGTACATAAACAAGGCGAAATACTTCAATAGCTCTAAATAATCATATTCAAATTCTTCTTGAAACACATGTTTACCTAGTGCCACCATACGACTATGAATCACATTAATGACGTTCAGTTCACCTGAATTCTTGATCTCTCCATTTACAATTCGCAACAATAGACTAGTGATCTGATTGTGGATATCCCGTTCAATATAAAATTTATTGCTCATTAGTTATTTTCCTCCAATACTTTATGTAGTTTCATTGGTTCAACATACGTTTCAATAGGCATCCATGTGCCCATACCTTTACCTCTTGCATTTCCTTTGCTTGACGATTCGTTGCCAGTATTGCTTACACTTGAAATTGAACTTTCATTTGTGAATTTGATTTTCATTATATTTCCTCCGTTGTTATATGTATTTTAATTCTTTATAAAATCCTTATTTTATTGTTCTAATGGCGCAAATGTGAACCAATCAGGATCAAGTTTTGAACCATCACAAACATATCCGCATTTGTACTCCATCTCATTTTTAATTCCTTGAATAAACTCTTCCATACTAATTGACTCAGTAGTAACTGTCATAAATGCATGCATTTTTCCAGCCGCTAATGCTAGTGGCGTAATTATTTGGAAGTCTTCTTCTTCAGTGAATTCCTTACCTTCCAAGAGAATTTTATCCCACTTATCCAATTCTAGCTTACCTTTTTCAGTCAACATAACATGATACATTTACTACCTCCTATTTAATTTTTCGTGATACACTTCAATATCTGCTGGTATCAATTTGTATTTGTTTTGCAATCTTTTAACAAATTTATAGTCTCTCTTAGCCGCCTTCTTGTCATGATGAGGATTCAATAATAGTTTAAAGTTAATCCTACGGTCGTAGAACCAATTAATTAATTTAATAAAGTCGTTTATGTTACTGTACTCCCCGTATTGGCCTACAAAAAGGTCATATTCGGCTTCGGTATAATACTCATCATCAATCTGAATGAAAAAACAGTTATCAAAATCAAACCATTGCTTAATTCTCTTCATCTCCATAATCAAGCATCCAATTATTAATAATTGACCTTGCTTTACTTGTTGTATATTTACTCTTGATATGCTTTGAATACTTCTTTTGTACATACTTCCCCAAATATGGAGCGTTGCGTGTATCATAATGATCAACTGGTACATGAAAATTGTATTTTCCAAACTGATAATATAAAAGATCTTCCCTATTTCCGATTGCATCAAACTTACTATGTATACCTCTAAGTTCGGCTAGGTCAGAGGTCAATGCCTTTTCGATAATATGTCTTTTCATTTCGTACAATTTGTTTAATTTGTTCCCCAATTTCTTCTTGCTACACTTACCACTTTGACAACTACTGTATCTATATATCTTCTCTGCTCGTTTTGCTGCCTTGTTAATAGTAAACAATGCTTCGCTTTCCTTTAGAAGATCGTTGCTTTTGATCTCCTCCCCAATCAAATATCACCCCCCTTCAGGTAATTCATCTGTATATTTATTCTTATTAGTATTATTTTATTATTTATGTCTTATAAAGTCTTCGACTAACGCACTTTAATCCAGTAAATGAATCTTGACCGTTATCATTTACAATATAATAATCTTCTGAAACACTATTTGTACACTCTTCTCTATGTAGTTGATAAACTTTATCCTTTGTTAAGTTGAGCCTATCTGCATTTTCACCAGAAAACACCACATACTTCGCTTCTTCATATGTACTTACTTCTAAAAGTTCAATGTTCATTTGTTTCCTCCTCTTTAGTGATTGTCTACTCTTTCAATATAACCAATAATCATATTATCGTCAAGTATTATTTTTGTGTAATTAAATATATTTATTCTTTATACTATTATTTTTATGTAATTAAGTTTACAAACACAAACTCAAACTTATGTTGATAGCATTTCTAATCTTTTCTATGTAGCTCTTTGGCATATCGAATATCTTATATTGTAGTCTTTCCTTCTTTACAGTTAAAACCTGTTCGCATAGAACGGTACTATCATTGAAGACTTCGCACTCATTAGCATCTACAAATACATGTGTGGGCATTCTTTTCTTTAGTTTACTTGATGTTAAAGGAACTACAATTACAACTGGACTATATTTGTTACCCATGTCGTTACTAATTACAACGCATGGTCTGTGACCACCCTGAACGCTGCCATCTCCTGCTCCTAAATCAACTTCCCAAACTTCCATACGTTTTATTGTTTTCGCATCTACTCCTCTGCGCTCCATTACCATACTCATAGTGCATCGACTCCTTCGTTAATTTATCGTTCCATTACAATGTTTATTTTTACTCTTAAACTCATTATATATTATTTTTGTGTTATTACAAGCGAACATAGGTTCTATTTAATTATCTGTTTTTCTCAAAGTCAATATGTAAATCTAGACATCCAACAATATTTTAGTCACCTACTAAAAAAGCTTGACAAGTAAAAGTATGAGTATGTGATGTTGTCCTTGGAATACTTCTTATTAAACGTAATTATAAATGTTTAAACATATTATTTTATACTTATTGGTGAAAAAAATAGGATCAGGCTTCATTTGCCCAATCCTCTGATGATTAATATCTATAAATTTCTATACAACTTTGATAAAACATTGGTTAAATCTTGACTATGTAATACTCCCAAAGGTCTAATTGTCTTTTCATGATCCAAAGGAATAAAGTGAGAACATCGGGCTACCGATGGTTTGCTTAGGCCAGCTTCTTCCCAATACTCGATCTCAATATCCCCATCATCGTAGTCCCTTTCATCTTTAGAGGTAACTTTGACTACTAGGGATTTTTTGTCTCTAGTATCGATAATGATAGCTGGCCTTCCTTTTTCACTATCCATGTCATCAAAAGGATATAGAACTAAATAAACATCTCCACGATTATGATTCATTAGTTAGGAAATCCTGCATATGCAGTTAGTCCTTTCCTCCTCTCTCTTTTTTATTATTAAACTCCATTTCGAGTTTTTTCAAATTGTCTTCTGCTTTTGCCCATAGATCATCAATTACAGAATCAATTTTTCTATTTGCATTCATTAAGTTTTTTTCTTGGATTGTAGACATATCTTTGTCCTCCTCACACATATTACACACTCCTCCAAAGGCTCATAGTTGGTAAAAGCATTGCCTTCTTTAAATAGGTATATACCCACTTTACCCAACGTAGAACAGGAAGATCGTACCTTTATGATACCATTTTCCTATAACATATACAATGTATATGCGACATTTAGTTGGTAAAAGTTAACTGTTATCTGCACATAGTTGGATAAAAAAAAGCGCCTAGAATTAGTCTAGACGCTTGAGAGGACTTGTTATTGTTTATTTACATCATATACCCTTTTAACATAATCTGTTCTGAGGAATTCTTCTCGGTTAGATCGATAGGACGTTTTCCACTTTTATTTTTTAAAGTAGCATCAGCTTTTAAATCCAACAGTTCTCCAAAATAGAATACGTTGGATTCCAAAATGGCTATATGCAAAGCAGAGTTTCCCTGTTTGTCCTGAATATCAACATTCAGTGCGTTTCTCTTAATTGCCTTGTATGCTTCATAATTATTTTCTTCAATCACGAACATCAACAAGGTCTTTCCTGTGTCATTATCTTGGTCATTAACCCCAAGAGTTCCGCTATTTAGTGCTGTACGAATCTTCTCAGCATCTAGTTTGTCATCAGTTGAGTAAGTCTCTTTCAAATTGTTCACCTTTTTGCTTGAAGTAGAATTGTTATTATTATTACTTGGAGTAGTAACAGTGGTGGTTCCAGATGAACTATTGTTTGATCCGGTTGATCCACTATTTGTTGTGCTACTTGCTGCAATGCCTTCTTTCAATGACACTTGAGAGCTTGTAACTGATTCTACTGAGTAACCCATCGCATTTGCGGTGTCTCTCACCGGGAGATAAAGTTTTCCATTCACGTTAAGTGGCGAATCAGAAAGTTTTGCTTGTGTGCCATCTACCACAATTTTTACACTTGATTGGGTTGCTTTAAGGTACGTAGCTGCACCTACCGCTGTTGCTCCTGTGAACGTAACCCCGACAATCAAACCTAATGTAAACGTAGACATTTTACTAATCATCTTTTTCATTATGTACCTCCAATAATGGTATAGTTTTCATATTTTATCTATACCATTACTATCGGTCATTGGAATGATATAGTTTAGTTCAAATCAATACGTGTACCATTCATTTTTATGTTTCCTGTGGCTTTGATATCGATGTTGCCTTGAATGTCCATTTTTAATCCAGTTGAAGCCAATTCAAACACCGATCCATTTGCTAGTCCTAATTTATACGTCCCACCATCGGCAATAAACTGAAAATCTTTGCTTTGAACTGCAAAAATCCCATCTTCCGAATTGATGGCGATACCATTATCACGTAAATCTATGTTTCTTAATTTTGCTGTATTACTTGCCTTATACTCCTGTTTTAGACCACCATTGTACTTTGTCTCAACAAACTTAGCTCGATCATCAGCCCCACCATCGCCTGTACCCACTTTACGAACAGGTGAAGCTGCATTACCTGAACCTGTAAATGTGATTTCATGTTTAATCTTCTCGTCTGTTAGTTTATAGGCGTATGCAATAATACCCGTATCTTCTGTTGTTAAAATACGCTTCTCGCTATCTTGCCAAAACAAAAGTCTATCACGGGAATCTTTTGCTTGTGCTTTAGACAGAACTTTTGCTGTAATCCATCTTTGATAGTTATCTTGAATGTCAATAAAGTCAATATATTCTCCAACTTCTGCATCTTTACCAATTGTTTTCAACCTATTCACTGTAAGATTATTTACATAGCCATCATCTGCAAGGATCGTATTGACTTCTAACATTTCAGCCATCAACTTACCTACGTTGATAATATCCATTTTATCCATATCCAAATAACCAGCGTCAGTATCAAACAAGATATCCCCAGCTTTACCGTAAAACTTAGCTTTGTGAGCCTTAAGGTTACCTTCCATATCTACTGAAAAGGCCGCTTTATCAAAATCCTCTGCGCCCTCACTTATCAAACCTGCCCACAATCCCTGTGAGGGCCACATTTTCATTACCCCTCCAGCATCACGAAGAGTGATTCTGTTGCCAATTAGGTCACTATCTTTAACTGTTGAGTTCTCAATGAAGGCATTTTTAGCCCACATGTTCCCGTTGAAGTCAACGCGGAAAGGACTTGCAGAGAACGAATCTGCCCCTAGAGATAATCCTTCTGACGTGAGCAACATAATTTCATTGTTGTCACCAACACGTAAACGTAAATCTCCCTCTTGAGACAGACCAAACACATTTGATGTTACTCCATTGCGAATCTTATCAATGTAGAATCCGCGATTATTGTCTATACCTGATACGTTAGTGATAGTCTTGTCATTGCAATTGCTTGATGCATATCGATTAACATTCAATCCGAACACATCTGGAAGTTCAGAAATCATGCCTAGACGTAATACTGGTCGTCCACAACGATCATCAATCATAAGTTTGGAACCTTCGATGGTAAGAACGCCTATCGTGTCCCCAATCACTGCTTTTTGTCCAAGAAGGATTTTTCCGTAGACCATTTCAGCAATGAGTCCAGTTGAATCTAACGCTGTTTCGAAACGAAGGCCTCCTGATCTAGTTACGCCTATTTGAGAATGTGTGATGCGAATGAATCTAAGAGGGTCGTCCGGGTCACTTACTGTAATGCCTTGATTATTTAATTGGACTGTATTATTTAAGTTCATGTTAATTTCATTGGTAATCTTATTCCAGAAATTATCGAACAGTTTACTCATATCAGATGAATCTACAACAGCTTGACCCCATTTGGTTTTATTGGTATCAACTACTACGCTTGTATTTCTAGATTCTCTTATATATTTTTCCAACTTGGATGATTGTTTATTTACATCTTTTGCGTTGCTTAATGTTAGATTGATGCTTGATCCACCGAAGTCATAGCTTATTTCAGTTATCCTAGCTTCAATCTCTATATCTAATGGTTCATATTTAATGTTAACGAAATCGCCAAGATTTAACTTTTTCCAATTTCTTTGCTCTGTGACAATCTCCAGAAAATTAACTGTATCAATCTCGATAGTTAACTGTGGCACTCTTAATTCTTTAAATTTCTCCAAAGTAGCATCGTATAAATCTTGCTCATCTATGTATACATCATCACTAAATTCACGTTCGTAAACGTATTTCTTCAACTCTTGTAACTGTTCATTTGTAAAGTTGTTCTCTGAGTCCAACAATACTTGTAATGCCTTAGTCCTATTCTGCACATTTGTAATCTGATTTAACTTATTACTTACTTCAATTTGCTTTAGGTTGATCTGATTTTCCTTGTTATCTAAACTGTATCTCTCTACAATAGCTGCATCATTTCCAGCCATTTGATGCTCTTCAATACTAATGGTAGCAACCTGCATGAACACGCCAGTAGATGATCCATTAACGGTAATTGTGGTTGTCTCTAAATTGTTCAGCTTTCCTAGCATTACCCATCTACCTGAAGTAATAGGTTTAACAGATCCATTCAACGCAACAGTCACACCAGAAGAGGAGTCAACTTTAATCATTGCTGCATAGTTATATCCTTTGTTCAACTTGAATGTTCTCGATGTACTACCACTATGTTGATACTTCTCAAAGAACATCTTATCGCCAAATTGTTGTGTAACTTTAACTTCTTGGATAACTTTCTCATCATTCTGAAGTTTATTCAGATCAATCTTGAGTTGATTTAACTGTGTCTCGTATCCCTGCAATTCCTCAAGGTACTGTTTAAATAATCCATCTTTACTTTCGACTAATTTATCGTAATCAAGTAAAGCATGACACAGTGAATCCGACATGTAGTAACTTGATGAAATCACAGTTTTATTGGCATCTCGTTCAAATGGATATAAGAAGTAGCTGTAATTTTCAATGTAGTTTTGACCTGTTGAATTTACTTTCTGGATTCCCAACCCATCTTTACCATAAGCAAAGAGCCGAGTCACGATTTCTTTACTATCACTTTTCTTATTCATTGATTTAAGATACTTGCCATACGAAATGGTTAAGCCCATGTTGATCCCTGTTAACTCAGGTTTTGTCATACTCAGAGTATGACTATCTGTATCAAAGTGTAAAATTGCGTTATATGTATCAGCTACTGTGCAGATAGCGTCATAAGCATGAGTAGATGGAAAGTCAAATGCTCTTTTACTCAATTTAAAATCAGCATCAATATAATCAATATTCCACAAAGTATTGGCAAGAATATCAGTTAAAACTTTATCTGCACCATAAGATTCAACAGAATAACTTTTAATTAATGTGTGAGTCAATTCGTGTTCTAATGAAAAGCATGAGACATTCATAATGTCGCTTTCCTGTAAGGAATCTTCAATGTCCTGAATGATAAACCATTCTGTTTTATGTCCAGTAATTGCTTGAATTAAGTACTTTTCTTTAATCAATTCGACATTTTTGTTTGGTTTCAATTTATGATGTCGATCTATAAAATAAGGGATTGAGAGTTTTAGGCTGCTAATATCATTAAATCTAACATCAATTGAATCATTGAATGCTTCACTCAGTTTGCTTATTATTTCTCTATTTGGCTTAGCTAAAAAATACTGAGGGGTAATGGGCTTTTTAGTATAATCAATTCTTCCTAACAAAAAATACATCCTTTCTATTTTAAAAAAACAAAAAAGAGAGGACTAATTCCTCTCTAGTTTTAAAAGCCTCTTCTCTCTAGTTTGTCCATTGCCTCTTTAGCAATATCTCTTGGGTTCTGATTTGGATGTGGATAAATCTCTATCTTGATATCATTCTTAATGTTTTGTTGAGGTGCGGATTGCTTATTGTTGAACGAAGGGATAATGGAGGATAGGTTAACTTTAGAGATGCTATCAATGATACTGCGCGAAATATCAACAGTTTTTAACAAGTTGCCTGTGTCAGACTTATTGAGAATCATCTCTTTCTCATGAGCAAGTAGGAATTTACCGCCAGATCCCCATGATGGAGTCATACCACCAGTTTCAGCAGAGAATATCTTTTGACTTACTAGATCCTTATAGCTACCGTCTGGGAATCCATAGACAGAACGAAGTTGGTCATTTTTGGATTTGAGTTGGTTAAATTGTTGTTCGTATCCTTTGTACTGCATTGAACCTTTCTCAAACTTCTTCATTTCCTCTTTCATGTTCTCAGCAGATTGCTTGTTACTCAAATACTCTGTCCAAGCTTGTCGTGCAGCCATGGTTCCTTTTACAGTACCCGTTGAACCAGATGAATTATTGTTTCCACTTCCACCACTACCAGCTTCGGTAGGTGTGTAATCCCCAGCTTGGAACTTGTTCAGATTCTCCAAAGAAGTTTGAACATCATTGATCATGTTTTGCATCTCTTGTGATGTCTCAAATGTATGATCTTTAATGTTGGCGAACAATTTATCATACTCACCACCAATGATTCCAAGTGTAGCAGTTACAACAATTGCGTCATTACTCATCAATCCCTTTTTCATATCATAGAATTTCTTCTGATCCTCAAGGATATCTTTGTACTTACGCTCAGTCTTTTTCTTTTCCTCATCTAACTTATCAAGAGTGTCATCGTGAAGCTTATCTTCTTCTGTTTTAATCTTGTCATTGTAATTCTTATTGTCATCAAGTTGGTCTTGTAGACCTTGTTTAATTAACTCACGTTCACGGTCACGTTGATACTTAAGAATATCCTCATCTACTGAAGCAAGCTGTTCCTCTAATTCTTTACGCTTGGCCTTTGCTTCCATGGAATTGTCAACAGAAAGAGTGTTAAGTCTATCTTGAATCTTTTGCCGTTCTTCCATCTTCTTCGTAAGTTCTTCTGTATAATCAGTAGATGTATTCTCACGGTCAAATGCTTTGAGTCGAGCATTGATGTAGTTCTCAAACTGCTTTTGCTCATCATCAATGTTCTTGGTACGTTCCTCGTGACGCTTATCTTCTTTTTCACGTTCTTGATCTAATGCATCTAAAGCTAAGTCACGTTGCTTTTCGATGATTTTTTTATACTCATCAATTACGTTGTCAGCAGCAGATTCACGCATATCTTTAAGAGTCTTATTAACATCGGAAAGGGCTGAGTTTGTGCCAAGCAATGAAAGATTAAACTCTTGAAGTTTATCATTGTAATAAGCAGTCAATTCAGCACTCAACTTACCATTAGCAAGTAGAGACTTAGTATAATCAATTTCTTTTGCCAGAACCGAACTCTTATGTTCAAGGATAGGAATTTGACTTTGCAACTCTTTGTTGTACTCAACTGTACCCTCAGTCATCAGTCTGAGATTAGCATCGGATACAGCTAAAGCATCGTCATCAGCTTTGATTTGTTTATCATAGGAGGAGAGTTGACTATCGAATACATTCTTGCGCTTCTCATCGATTTGAGACTGATAATCCCACCATTTAGCACTATTCTCAGCCATCTTCAAATCGAACTCACCACGAGTAATCTTTTGCTCAATAAGTTGTTGACGAATGTCTTTATTCTGTTGTTCAATTAACTTTTGTTCTTGCTGTAGATAACTACTCTGAGCCATTTCCTCTTTACGCCATTCTGGACTGTCCTGCGTAAAACGACTCTGTTTACTAGCAGATAACTCGCGTTTGGATTGAAATTTTGCAATCTCATTGTCTGTTCCAGCAATTATTGTTTCAACAATATCTAAGCCAACTTGATAGAGATTTGCCTCTTTGGATGATAGATCTTGTTTAGCTTCGCGAACAGCATCTTCTCTTTCTTTAGCCGTAGCATTAACAATTTCAGTCGTAGTCTTACCATCAGAGCTAGTAGTCTTAACTTTATTGGTTGAGGTATTGGTCGATGGAGTAGAGGTGGGCGACTTTGAACCTGAGATTTCATTATAGTTGGCTAAAACTTTTGGTGCATATTCTCTTGTTTCTTTAAACGGAATATATCCCAACTGACCGTTTTTTACCCAACTCTTGACGTTTCCGGGGCCAGCATTGTATGCAGCTAATGCGGTCTTAACATCTCCATTAAACATCTTAAGCATTTGGGCAAAATACTTAGTTCCTCCAGCTATATTCTGTTCTGGGTCAAGGCTGTTTTTAACACCTAGTCCTTTAGCTGTTCCCGGCATAAGTTGCATTAAGCCAGTAGCACCTGCATGAGATTTTCTAGTTGGATCAAAAGAGCTCTCAGTCTGAATAATAGCAGCGATGAGTTTTGGGTCGACACCATTCTGAGATGCGTACTTATTGATTATATCTGCATATTTACCAGAATAACTGCCACTCGAAGACGTTGGAGAGGAGTATGTATCAGAAGAGGATGAGGTAGGTGCTGGTTCACCAGAAGCTGTTTTGGTGGTAGTCTTAACTTTTGTAGAAACCAGTTCGGAAGGATTCTGAAGAGCTTTTTTTGTAGTATCTATTGAATCCTCAAGCAATCTTTTTTCTTCTTTGAGGTTTGCCAAGTACTCCTTAGAACCTTTGACCATTGTGCTACGTTCATTTTGAACCTTTTTGATAGCATCGGCTAGATTGAGGAGTCTCTTCTGCGTCTCGGTTAGGATCTCATTGGTGTCAGTGTATGTGTTGTTTAACTTTTCTGTAGTCTTCTTATCTTTATCCTTAGCACTACCAACATCGTTCAACGAACCAGTTAGTGTATTAAATGATGTTTTGAATTCATAAAGTTGATCCAGTAGTTCTTTATATGGATCGGCAGCAGCCATATCCTTTTTAAATTGGTTTAGTATTCTCTGATTTTCTATTCCTAGGCCATCAGAATCCTCGATTTCAATTTCAGAAGCTACCTTTAAATCTACCTGAGCTTTAGCAGCGTTTAATTTTGCAAGCGTTGTAAGAGCATCAATTTCAATACCCCACATTTTCAACTTATCTACTAAAGCCTGTCTGTTGCCAATAACTTCTTTCTGACCAAGAGTATCTAGCGTTTTAAAGTAATCAACTTTGGCTTTCTTTAAAGTCTCCAGTGCAGATTTCTCAATTGTATATCCATCTTTAAGCTTCTTAACGTTCTTAGCCAACTCTGGATATTTGAGAATAAGATTGTTCATTTCATTTGCAGAAAGTGACTGACCCTTGGACAGATTGTATAAAGTATCATTCAGCGTTCCGATTTCACTGATGGTATCATTTACAGCGTCTGCGTATTTCTTTGCTTCTTCCGTAGCTGAGTTTGCAGATCCACCGAACATGTACATTCCATCGGCAGCTTTAGTTGCGTTGTTGAAGATATCTTGCAGACTTTGGACAACTTCTGGATTCCCATTCAGTCCAGAAAATGATGCGATAGAGTTAACTGTCTTTTCAAGATTACTTCCGTCAAATCCTTTTATTTCTTTTGACGCTTCAGCAATAACGTTTTTAAATGTCTCCGTGGGCAATTTGTTGAGTGTCTTACTTACAGAATTAAACAAGTCTTTTTGAGTATCGTTATAATCCTGTTGAGCTACCGTAGTGTTTTCAATTTCTTTCTTTAAATCTGATTGCAATTCTTCTACTTTATTAATTGAAGGTTGCATATCTTCAATTTGCTTGTTAATTGATTCTAGCGCGCTGTTTAAGGCTTCGCCATCTTTAGGCTTAAACAGACTATCAAACTTAATCTTATCAAGATCACCGTTCATGAGATTATCGCGCAACTCAATTAATTTCTGATAATATTGTTCTGGATCATTCTGTTTGTTTTTTCTCTGCGTAAAGTCTTCTTTAACTGAGAACTTATCTCCAATGATGCTTGAAAGAACAGGATCGGCATACCGTTTCTCTTGGATAGCGTTAACAATAACTTGATTCTCTTTAATTTTATCTCTAAGTTGAGCCTGATCTAACTTTTCAAGTATATCGATTTGGTCTTGATAGCTACCATTTACTAAATCAATTCCCTTTGCTTCTGACCCATATGTATCAATAAGCTTGTTCTGAAGTTCAAAGAGCTTATTCTTAATATCATTGTTCTCGTATATTTGATCATAGTTCTCTTTGTAATAGTTAGACGTATCCTGCAATTCAGAACTGAGATCACTATGTTTTTTATTTGTTTTGTCAATCGTGTCATTCATTTTTTCAAATGCATTATTATTGTTAGACATTATTGAGTACAGGATTGTGCCTGCCGTTACAACTAAACCTATTGCTCCAGCAATTCTACTCAGACCAATCACAGCACTGGTTGCAGTTTTCCCAGCCTTTTCAACAGTGAACAGAGACTGAACAAATCCTAACAAACTTGTTCTGGAAGCATACAGTGTTCTTGTTGTCGTCGCAAGACCTGCAACAAATGTTCCCAATCCTACAACTGCTGTCGCTATTGCTTTGGAACGAAACACTAGGAATAGCCCACCTACTAATGTAACCGTCCTACCTAAATTGTCCAGCATTCTGACTGCTTTGGTTCCACCGTCAATCAAGGCATTTAGGAAATCTCTGCTTGCGCTGTTACCCCAATAATCTGAAACTGCATTTTTAAATTTCGCAATGTGACCCTGCATACTTTCCAAGAAAGCAGCATTTTCTTTAGCGGCAGATCCGAAAGAATTAAGTCCTGCTTGTAAAGCTCCTTCTGCATCACTCCAGTTTTCAATCATAGAGGATGCAATGTTACCCTGCATTTTACCTGCTACTAGCTCTAGAATGTCGGCACGTTGAATATCACTAAGCCTATCCCACACACTATGTAAGTCACTAAAGATTTCATATGTATTCTTAAATGTCTTTTCGTCTTTTTTTAGTGTAAGTCCAATAGATTGGAATTTATCTTCCAACGATGGCAACAATCCATCTACTGCTGCACCGTCCTCATCTACACCACGTAAACGCATTGACAAAGTTTTGAGAGAGTTACCTACTTTGGCAGGATCTTGTACTGTTGTATTTGCAGCAGTAATTAGCGCTACAGACTCTTCAATGGTGTTGCCAGCAGTATATAACGACGATGCGGAACGTTGAACGGCTTGACCAATACCATCGGTTGAGATAGCAAACTTATTACCAACTTCATTATAGATATCTACTACTTTGGCTACGTTCTGTGCTTCTCTATCAACTTCAATGTCGAAACCCTTTATAGATGAGATCAACTGTTTAGATGCATCTTCTGGAGTTTTAATGTCACCAACGTTTTGATAAACCAAAGTTTGCTTTGCCATATTTTGTGCTGTCTGAATGTCATAGCCCAGTCTCGACCATTCTGCTCCAGACTTAACAACGTTCAAAGTTGTATTACCGATAGAATCAGCCATTGTTGATGAGGTTTGAACGAACTTTTTATAAGTTGCATCTGTCTCGTCTGTTACTTTCATCAGGTTAGTCATTGCTTTGTCCATCTCATAAATGTCTTGAAGACCACTTCTTAACATACGAATTGGAGCAAAAACACCTGTAGTTGCACCCAACCAAAGAGCTACCTTTTGAGTAGCGCTTGCAAATTGATTACCAAGACTGTTAATAGATTGCCCACTAACTTTTGCATTGGTAGTTATCTTATTGAATTCACTGTTGAGTTGCTGAAGCATAGCTTTATAACCAGCAACTCCCTTTGTATCAGTAAATTGATTTAATCTATTCTGAAGTTCTCTAATTCCGTCTGCGGCTTCTTTGTTGCCCTTACGCTCATAGTTACTCATACTGATAGCTAGTTTGTTGCTCATATTTTCAAGAGATGTCTTATAGCTATCATTAACTTTCTTGTTTATATCTTGTGCTTGCTTATGGAGTTTATCCATTGAGATTTGATCATTAATAGCCTTTTGTTCTTGAGCCGCGATTGCTTTTCTTATCTTACTTTCTTCATTTGCTACACGAGTCATTTCCTGTTGTTGCTTTATGTAATCATTAAGTTGATTGTAGTTCTTAACGTTGTTATTTGCGTCTGTATTTACAGTTAGTTTTTGACCATCACTATTTTGATATGTATTTTTGTAACCTGTAACTTCTCCTGCTTTGTTCTTATTAACCTTTGACTGTGTTAGAGCATACCCTTTCATTTCTTGTTCAAGCTGTTTAAGTGATTTCGCCTGATCATTAAATGCTTTGGTCTCATCTTGGACACGTTTGATATTCTCATCGATCTTTTTATTGGTCTTAGTAATCACTTCACCATTAGCCAAGTGACGCTCAGTGACTTTTTCAATACTACCGTCTAGATGCTTAATTGTTTTTGTTGTTTCATTAACAACTTTATTCTGCTGTTCTAGTGCTTTATTTAACTGTTGAGTCGCCTTAATGAATCCATCTATAGATTTTACAAAGCTTGGATCAACATCAACTTTCAGATTTAGCTTTTGAAGTGACTTTGATTTGGATAATGCTTGTATTCCCTCATTTATATTTTTAATTGAACTTGATTGGTCTAAACTTGCGTCAATGAGTATGCGCAGGTCGCTCATATGTACACTTCCTTATAAATTTAATAAAAAAAATAGGGATGACTAATGTCACCCCCAATGTTTTAATGTTTATTTGATTGCTTTATTTACAAGACCAACAAAGAGAGGTCTATACTGCTTCTCAAAGTCTCTAAATCTATTGTGAATTTTCTTTTCTTCTTTTTTATCTACATGTTTCTTCAGTTCTGAGATAATACCACTATCTTCCAAAGTAATACATAAGCCAATCAACTCCAGAACTGTCACTTTTTTCGGAATTGGAATGTCGGTAAACTCACGCATTACAAGGACATCGATAAATCTACTTGTCATTCTGATAACTTCATCATCGATCTCAATCTCTGATTGTAATTGAGTTAAGTATGTACCGTAATCAACAACAATTCTTTCAATTTTAGAGTCCAAGAAAATCGTATCCATCTGTACCGTATATTCATTTCCCGATACATCTGTAACATCAAATTCTTTTGTCTTAGTCTGGTTCTGTTTAAGTGCTTCCAATGTAATTTTATTTGCCATATATATTCACTCCCGTATAAGTTATCTTCGAATCGTTGCTCCTGATTAAACACAAAAAAGAAGCACCCATTACAAGGTAACTTCTGTCTTCATCAAATTTAGATTTTATCTAGACTTTACATCGTATAGGCGGTACATCAATTCCGTAAATGATTGATCTGTTTCTCCTGCATATTCAATTAGCGCTCTAAGACATTTATCATACTCGTTGTTACTTGTATAACCTTGCTCAAAATCCTCAATCTCTTTCACTGTAAGTGAAGACAGCCTACTGACATCTTTAACTGTTGCTCCGAGTTCATTTCTAATCCAAGTTGTAAGCATTCCTTGATTTTCGTAGAAATGATCCATGTTTACATACCTCAATCGATTCACCTCAGTTATTCATTCAAATAAAGAAAACGAGGGAGTTTAGCTCCCCCGTAATATGTATTCTTACTTTTATGCAAGTTCTTCTGTATCATAAATTGTCATTGTGTACAATTCTTTGCGGTCAACTGGTTTGAGCATTTCCATTGGAATATCAAATACAGATGGATCTCCTTCAGCAGCCATATCAAGATTCCAATTATCTTCCATCTTGGCATCAAAGATATGAACTTGAGCAGCGTAGTCTACTTTATCGATAACATTACGAACCAAGCAATCCAATACTACCTCATATGTACCTGCAAATTTATCAGAGGAAACAGTAATAGTCTTAGCAGATGCACCACTTTGAGTTGTGTAGTAAGCAACAATTTCTGTACCATCGGCAAATTCACCAGCATTAAATGTTAACTCCTTGCCTACAATTGTGTACTCTCCTGTTCCAGCAGAAGGCGAAGATGCAAGCAAAATCTCTTCTTCGTGTGTCTGGTCTGGATTCAAGGTATAAACAGAGTTCAGCACATCGGCTCCCATTACAGGTGTTGCAGGAGTATACTTAAGCGTTGCTTTATCATTCATTACTTTGAGTACGTCACGATACTTTACAGGCATTTCACCCTTCTTGATATCGTTACCAGTCATCATAGCGATAACTTCATTGGTAAATACAGCATCTTGCAAAGCGATTTTACCACTGCGGTTACCCGAAAATCCTACAATTTTATTATTTCCTTGACCGCCCATCGCATACGAGGTATCCGCAGTATTCTCAATTCCTGATGTTTTCAGGTTTGTGAGTTGAATCTTTGCTTTCTTTGTTTTCTTATCGTAGAACGTTGCTAATGCAACCTCACGAATTGCCCATACGTTTGGTGTAGACATTTAATATAATCACTCCGTATTTTTATTTGCCCAATGGATATCAGACATTTTTATCTTCTTACCATCAAGGGTTCCAGCATATAATGCAGAAACAGTGTGATGATAATTTTCAATGCTATTGGTTGTGTTAAAGCCGTTGTAGATTTGATAGATGTTCATGTTTAAAATGCTATCTAAACTCTGACCATTCTCTTTCCAAATCAGTCCAGAAATTATACTATGTAAGTCCATCTTTTCTTTTTTAGGTGGTGCTTTAGCTCTATTTTTCTTGATCATATCAATCAATTTTTGAGCTTGTTTGTTTGCAGCTTTAAATTCTGGCTCATTAGAAATCTTAACGTTGTTTCCCAAGGTGATAGTATTTTGTATCATCGGAAAGTTATTATCGTTGATCTCTCCATTACCTATAAGGATTTTTAATGTATCCTCTTCGGCATGGAGTCTTGGCTCACTTTTAAAGAACAACTCCAACGCTTTAAACACCGTAATTCTATAAGATTCGTCATGAAAACAGTTTCCTAGAAGAAGGTCATAATTAGTAACTTCCTCAGATAGTTCGCCATCTTTAAACATTGATTTATCTATAAGCAAACTGGACAAATAGCCATTGTATACACTCATACCCATAGAAAAGATATCTCTTATACATGGGATCTTAATGTAGCCCAAACCATCAATATAAATAGGAAGGTTACCAAGTAAATTGTATTGGATGTCATCATTATTCAATGGACATCACCTCAATTGGAATCGTATAGTTTATACGTGATGTACATCCCATGATAGTCAGTGTTTAAACTTATTTCATCCGAATTGCTGAACTCAACCTTACCAATTCCCATCCCTCTGGTCTGATTCATCAACTCGTCAATCTTTTGAATGATGAAGTCAACCCTCATGCATCCATAATCAGTTCGAAATAAGTCCTGATGGGAAATCACATTAAACGTGACAAATCCACTTTTAAATGATGTTCCTACAGGTTGAAACTTACCAAAGGAAATTGTGACATAAGTCTTCTTCTCATCTGATGTTTTAGGGATAAAGCGATGGGGATAAATATGTTTATAAACTACATCTTCAACATTTGGAATATCCTTATCCAAAAAACTGGTATCGTTATGTACTACAGCCTTTAGGATATTTGTGTCAGAAAGTAATCTATCCAATACCTCAAGTCGATTTTTGGATAACTCAGAGAATCTAGACATGGCTACTCCACAATAAAGTCACGAACAGTCTGATAGCTCAAAAAGCCGCTTGCTCCAAGGTCTCTTGTGTCATCAAAAGTTGAAATAACTTTATCGACTTTATCAAGTGTCATAGGAGTTGTACGATGGATTTCCTCACCAAGACTATTACGAACAATAACCTTATAGTAATTGCCGTTAGGTTTAAGATTGCCCAATGCATATGTAATAGCTACACATTTCAATGCTTCAACTACACTTGACTTGTCGGTGTGCTTAGACTTATCAAATGAAAGTTTCAGCTTATTATCAGTTGAAATTGAATAAACGTAATCATATTGTGAATCAATGGTCACATCCAAATCAGCATCTACAATCTCTTTGGTGTTCAATCCATTAATGATAACCAGATCATCGATAGCGGAAGAATGTTGTTTTGCATATGGGAGTGGACTATAAACAATCCAGTTGTTATTTACTCCTTGAATAAATTGTTCGGCCTTCATTTCACCGAATCGCAAAATAGTGTTCAAATGACATCTCCTTTCTAGATTAGTGATTTAACTTTTATGTCTTTTTTACCTGTCGATAGTCCATTTGAATTCTCAACATGTAAAGTAAAACTTCCAAGTTTACGATTGTTATTACTCTTAACTACACAAGTCCTATTGGAAGGATTTTGACTTTCAATTACAGCTAAATCAGTAGACTTTCCATCTAAGGCAGTAATCCAAAATCTAGAAGTGTCTGCTATTTCAGATCCATTGTTTCTAAATATGGCTGTGTAAGTAGAGGTTCTATTGAGGTAAATACTGTCTTCTCCAAGAATTTCAGCAGTGTAATTCGGGGTCAATTCTTCAATGATATTCAATTCAATACTTGTTGAAACACCCTTGCCTGAAACTTGGATGCTACAACTGCCTTTTTGAATACCAGAAACAAGCCCTGTATCAGATACAGAAGCTACGGAATCATCTGAAGAAGTGAATAAAAGAGGTATTTCAACCGGAGTTCCATTTTTCGTAGTTTTAACATTGAGTTGTAAACTGTCACCTACTTTAATGGCAAGCATATCACCATTCAAGATTGAGATTTCATACTTTGCTAATTTATCGTAGTCAGCAATACCAAGTTCCATATTGTCTGTTGCTAAATTGATTTGATCCTGCTTCAGTACAATATAGATTAGCCCAGACTTCAACCTATCAATATAGTTGATGTCCCAAGCCGACCTGTCAAAGATAAATCGTTGATCCTTTTCAAACTTATTTGTATGTTCGTTATTTTGGATAATCAGTCTTCTAGTCTCATCAGGAAGAGAAATAACGTTCCCCTCTTTAATACCTAAACTTCCCATATCACTTGTATAATATGTGAACCAAGTTGACTGAATTGCACCCTCATCATCGATCCATTTCAACTGAGACAGACATTGATACATTCGACCACGTTTATAGATATCACCCATGTTCATATCTAAATGTACAACAATCCATTGTTCATTGTTCCAATCAATTGTCTCACCCAAAGAAATTAGAGAGTCAATACTAGTGGTCAATGACTTCTGATCTTTCAAATCCGATGAATCGTTAATTAGCATCTCATAAGTCAAATCATTATTAGCAGATGAGACTTTAAAATATGAAGGTGTGTCTCTATAGTGATTTTCGAATAGTTTCTTTGTGTCTGAAACTCTCAATTCTCTAAGGTTGCTAGGCTTGTTGCGCTTATACTTATCTAAATAGCTCATCGCAGCTTACTCAACTTCATGTTGTTGTATGTATATCGAATAATTAGATTTTCTACTTCACTGTTGATTTCACGTTTAATATCCATAAGCTGTTTGAGGTGAGCAGCCTGAGAAGTCATAGAGAAATCTCTTGTGCTCATCATCTGTTCTAGGTTCTTATAAGAGATAATCTTGGGTGAAAGGTATTCAATAACCATAAGCTTTCCAAGAATCATGATTTCCTGATCGGACAGTTCTGTAAGAAACTCGATTGAATTCCGTTCCTTTAGATTTGATTTGCATTTATCAAATTTGGAGATACCATTCAACAAGTATCGAAACTTGAGCTGGTTGTCCATATCTGACTCAATGAATTCAATATCATTTATCTGACTCAAAAACACATCATAGATTTCTTCAAACAATGTATTTATATCTAGCCCTCCCTTCTAAGAGTTCGGGTCTAGTTGTTTTCCCAAACCTTTTTCAATAGCTTTAATTACGAAGTGATCCCGTAGACGACCATTTACATATTCATTCTGAGCATATCGAAAAGCATTCTGTCTAGATTGGTCATTTTCGAGCTTACTTAAAATTTCTTCAATAAGTTCTGGATTCTCTTTAAGCAATTCTACACAATCATCTTTAGTAATTATTTTCTTTGCGTGTTTCTCAAGTTTAAGATGCTGGACAACCTCATCATCCTCAACTTTAAGCCAACCATCTTTGAAAAATCTTTGATGTTGTGCAGACATTGTTCTTAACTGAGCAACAGTCATGCTGTCAGAAACACCAAACTCATTAAACAAAAACCGCTCGCCAGTCTTTGGACATTTATAGACCAAAACTCCATCATATTGACTTACAACTTTAACAGATGTATTATCTTCAATCGTTTTTTTTCTTGTAGCCATCTTAACCTCCTGAAAATTTAGGGGAACAATAAGAGTTCCCCATGGATTAATCTAATTATGATAGTTTATAAACTCCAAATTTAGCTGAAGTAAGAACGCCCACTCCAAACTTCTTGCCAGCGAAGTATTCTTTTGACATATCGGCATTCAAACTGCCATCATTATCTTCAATGATTGTTTCTCCTTCAAAGATCAGTTTAATAATTTTCTCTTCACCGTTAGGAATAATCAGCAAGAAATCGTCATCATACATTAGTTCTGTACTTCCAACTTTGTGTCTTTGAGGTAAGATGGCGAAGCTAACTCCATCAATTGTATCGAAATACCCCGCTTGGTTGCGACTATTCATCATTTCATTTGAAACATAGGATGGAATAGCTTTACGTACTGCTTTTCGAGTTCCCAATACCAACTGTGATAGTCCCGTAGCAGCTTCCAGATGTGTGATAATATCATTGAATTCCTCAATATCCCAAGTTCCAGCATAACTGTATGGAGCAGAAACACTATCATATGCTTCATTCAGCGCAGAGAAGACTTTCTCTTTTACCTTGTTTCCATATGACCGCTCAATTAAGCTAATTAGCTTCATCCAATCAATGTATCCAGCCAAAAACCGTTCAAGCTCTTCATAAATTTTCACACCCTCCCAGCCAGTTTTGACTTGGTAAGGTCTGCCCGGAGCAAGTCGTTGTCTGCTCAGATTATTTGTGCCACCCGCAATTTCTGAAACATGAAGTAGTTCATCTGATTCCGGCAGGAAAGATAGCTTGTCACCGAATTTCACAGATCGAACATCTACAAAACGGTCAAGCTCATCTTTAATCCCTTCCTCCACTCTAGCATCAATCACTTCTTCAATAATTTCAAAGATTTCATTCTTATTTTTACGGAATTTCTTTGGATCAAAGTCCCCATTTTCAGAGCCTGTTAGTTTATTTAATGCTTCACGGTATTTCTGGTTAGATTCCTCAACGGAATATTTACCAACCTCTCCATTTGCCAATGCTACGCCTACGCTAATAATATCTGTTGTGCTCATTTATATTCCCCAATCAATTTATATTTTTAAATTAGTGTTTTTCTACTTTATATCGAGTTGCAGGTTCTCCATAGATACGGACTTTTTCGAGTACTTTTGCAGCGAATCGGGTGTTATCAGATAGATCAGCAACAACCTTCAATTTGCTAGATCCATTAACTGGAATCAAATACTGACCCTTTACCGATGTTCCGTCAATCAGATTGTCTGTTACGGTCACCGTGTTTCCAACTGCATGGTGATAAAGTCGAATCTTCTCCCCCTTTTTATTCACAAAGTCTAGAATGTTATGCTTATCTTTTTCATAGACAATTTCTGGTGAAGCAGCCAAAAGAATTTCATCAAGGGTAACATCGGTTGGTGTAGCAGCGATGACCGCTTCACGATGTCCATCAACTAGACCACCAATAGTCAATACCTCTCCGTTCTCCACGTCAAAATTTGCGATTCCAATTTCAATATTTCCACTATATGATGCTTGCATTTTATCCAAACGTACTGCCATTTTTTATTCCTCCGATATTTTAGTTAAATTTGACCATTCATGAGTTTATCAATCGGGTCTTCTTTTTTATTGGTGTTGCTACCTGTATTGACTGAGATCAAGTTTGGCTTATTGGTATTAAAGCTGAATTTAGCTTTCTTCTTTCCAACCAGCGTATACAATTTACTCTCAATATCATCAAGTGATAGGTTGGCCTTGTCTTCTTTTACTGTTTTCATCTCATCTTCTGTAAGTTCAGATGAAAAATGCTCAAACAATTCAACTTCAGCTTGTTCGCGTTCAGCCACAAGTTTTTCAGAATACTTTGAATTCACATCTTCGTATTCTTGTTGAAGCAATTCGAATTTGTTTTCTATCTCGACTACTTTATTTTCATAGTCAGACTTCACTTTGTTTTCTGTGTTTTCTTTAACTTGTTTTGCAAACTCAGAGAATCCAGTCAAAGAAAAGTTACTTTCTACATCAATATCCATTGGCGTGTAATCTACTTTAAATCTCTTGATAGATTCTGCATCAATAGTAAATTTGTCTCCATCGATACTAAACGTAGCTCCTACAAGTTGATGCTTTTGGTTATCAAAGGCAATCACATTAGAATTGGTAGAATCGATATCAACCAAGTAGTATTTCTGAATATCCATCTCCCAATAGGGATCAGTATATGTACCCAAGGCTTTAATTTCTTTTTCAGCTTCTGCAAACATTTGAGTTGCAGTTAGCGCAAACTTATTCTTCAAATTACCTTCTCCTTTCAACGAATATATAATTTCCTGAACCATATTCTTGAATTCTTTTTTAAACTCTGTATCAATCAAGGAGTACCCCACAATTGAAGCACTCTCGAAACAAGGTTCAACATGTCCATGTGGATCAGTCTCCTTGTTGATGCCAAGAATACAGAAGCCCAAGAACATAAATTTCTTAACTTCATATACCTTTTTACCATCGATCGTTGAGAAGTTGCCCTCGATGTTTTTGATTTCCATTGATTGATTGAATTCATTTTTTAGTAGTTCAGCAGCTTCCTGATATCTATCAGTCCACAAATAAGCACCATCAATGACAAAGTACTTATTCACTTTACCGTCATCTTCAGTTACTTCTTCCCAATATAGTTCTGCCGTTTCGGGCACAAACCCATAGGGAATGGTTGTTTCAACGTACTCTGGCTTTTCGCCTGTTACATCAATCTTCCCACCGTGACCTTCAAAATTCTCAGAGTATGAATCGTACTCACCAACAATCGGCATATTGAATGCACTTGAAGCAGCTTCATTGATAACTTTTTCGGATATGTATGTGTTGTTTCTATTCAATCCAGCGTACAAAACTCGAATCTTACATTTTGAGAATCTGGAATCTACTTTTTCAACATTCTCCATCTGAACATTAAATCTAATTACCTTACTTATTATTCTCACCTCCTTTACACATCTTCGTTGGACTCATTTTCTCTTGTTTTAACTCCGTTTTCAGACAATTTCTCAATTGGCTTTTCAGGTTGCCCTTTACTGGAATCGGAACTAGATGTATGAGCTGAAGACAAAGGAATGAGTTTATCAGGAAGGTTTAGAATTTCATTTTCTAGGAAGGAGTTCATTGTTGCAGCATTTGGAGAGTAGCCACGTAGAGCCATGATTTCATTCTTTGTGGAGAATCCACTATTGGCAGCTTTCAAGGCTGATTCTAGCAGTTCATTGCGGTTATGTTTTGTTGCGGGGAGAATATCTAGTTTGAATGGATACTTAGTTTTGAGGGTTAAAAGCAAATAAGCATTACACCAGACTTCGATGTTCTTAATTAATGTAAAAGCCGAAGCTTCATCTGTTGTTAGAGAATATTTTAAAGCAGTTGTAGTGTTGCTACTGGTATTAAAGAGTAATCCTGAAACTCCAGATTCTTCCCATAATTGCTCAGTTGCTTGACCAACTTTGTTTTTATCAAATGAATCTTTCTCGAACTTAATAGCAGTGATATCCATTGGGCCAGTTACAGTACTTACTTGGTCTGGAGTGTTTTCTCTCAAAGCTTCATCCATTTCAAATACTGTATCAGCATCCAACATATACTTATTAGGTTCATCTGGTTTCATCGGAATTTTCTGAAGAAGCAACATAAAATTATCTATTTCTTCTTTGGTTTTTGCTAGACTCTTAAAATCAGCAATGTCTAAAATACCTTCAAACACACTTGCGAAAGCTGGTGTAGGATTATAATCAATGGATGTCTTAATGCAGACTGCAAATGGTGAATCAATAACTTCCCATTTATCCGTTCTCTGCTTATTACTTGAAACTCTTGTCTGTATTGTTGTGAATTCATCAGGAAAGGAACTAATTTGAGATGGATTTATATCGAAGTAAGAAAAATCGAAGGAATACACTAGCAAACCATTATTTGAGTTGATACCGCTTATTTTACAGTAATCAGGATCAAGTTTTTGAATGTAAAAACCATCCTTACTTACTCTGGCATACCCATAGAATACACCTTCCATATATGCAGTCATTCTGGCTTCAGAAAATGAATTTGCTATATCCATTTGCTCAATCGCTCTGCAATATTCCTCATATTCTTTTCTATACTTTTTTACGTTGACACTATTAATATCAACTGAAAGAGGTTCAACAATATGATCCATTGTATGTAAAGTTGAGAAGTAATTAATTAAGCTCTTATAATGACCAGATGCTTCATATAAATTCTTACTGATAATTCGTAGTTTCTGCTGACTTTTTCTATTTTCCCTTGTTTTTAATAAATCTTTAACCTCATCTTTAGTATATGTATTAACAACTGATGTTTTTCTATTGTTGCTTCCCACACTAATGAGTTTCATTTGCTTGAAAATTTCTAAATATTTCGAAGCGGGAATTTCTTCACTCAAATTCTTCCCTCCTTACCATATAGATTAGCTTTTTTAAACAAGAACATCCTTTTAGGATCAACTTTAACTTGTTCAACTGTTTTGTTTAAGAATGTATCAATATACCAAAGTCCCATCATTAAAGAGGAGTACCTGTCCTTATTGATCTTCTTGACTACTTGTTCAACAGTTATTTTATTGTTTTGAGCTGGTTTCAGCTTCAAATTTGAAACTTCCTCTATTAATCTGTCTGTTTGAATAAATGGATATTCCTTCTTGGCGTAATCAACATCGTCTAATTTATTCTTAGTGTCTTTCTCTAAAAGTTCAAGTTTTTTAGAATCAACCATATCCATAAATGTTACTATGCCGTTACTGTTAAATGTTTGTCCCAAAAAATTATATACATATTTCGGAGATCCACTTATCTCTGGTTCTCTATTATCATTTATAGTGTCCCAACATTCTAGGCTCTCACCTGTCTCTGGATCAATAACTTCTCTCAATAATTCGTCAATTAGACCAGTTCCAAGTCCATTGCCATCAACGACTACTACACTAGCATTGTATTTCTTCCTTATTCGTTTTACTTGGATGCCCTGTTCTTTAAAATTCAATCCATTTTTAAAGTTAATCAAATTAACCAATTGAATTCTAATAATTTTCCCATTGCTATTTCTAATTAGCTTTAACGGAGCTACCGAGGTTTCATTGTTATTGTTCTGAAGTGACCTTGCTACATCCACAGATAAAATATATTCATGTTTACCATCTGATTCTAATTCAGGTTTCTTTAGTGTTCTAAGTTCGAGTAGCTTTCTGATATCAACCAAAGCTCCAGTGCTACTACCAACCCATTTACTTTCATAGTTCTGAGCAAAGTATGTAGGATTACCATTTTCTTTTTTATTCAAGATAGTTGATTTAGGTTCACCTCTACCATAGTTAACCGCCAACTTCCAACCTGACCCTAGAACTATCTTTCCTTTGAGTTCGATCATCTCTTTTACCATACTTAGACTTCTCTCGTACTCATCAGTACCTCGAAATCCTGACGTTGTAAAGAAATTAATTTGATGGTTCATTTCTTGAGGATTAATTACTGCTCTTGAACCAATCGTTCTACGCGGTACGTTGACAACTGGCGCTAGTGCATCTTCATACAACTTGTTATTTAATAGCGCTGACTCTTCAATGTTTATTCTTCTTCTACGTTGGCCTTTACTTGATTGAGCGTTAGCCAATATGTCAATTTTGCCACCAGACTTAAATAGAATTTCAGCATCATCTTTTGTAAAGGTTGGAGTTTTTTTTATTTCTTCTTTAAGTAAGGGATAAAATTTGATCAATTCATGCCACTTATCTTTAAGCAAGTCGCTTGCATTGCTTTGGGTCTGGGCAGTCATTGTAATATCTATATCTGGAAAGAATATAGCACAATGTACCATACCCATTACTTCTAGCATCGTTTTTCCCCAACCACGCGGAAACACGCCATATGTACTTGCAAATCTAGTAATGCATCTTAAGAATACACGCTGATCAAGGTCAAGTTTAATTGCTCCTGTTTCTGGTGTAATTAAGTCATACCATAAGTCTGGATTCCACCGACACCAACTTATAAAATCTTTGTAATTATCAATGTGCTCCTCTACATTGTTTTTATATTCATTCGTCACATCAAATCACTCAATTCAGTTAAATCAACTTCCTCATCGTATGCCTTTTCTCTTTCTTCGATAAATTTATATATTTCCTTATACTCCACTAATGGTAGACCATGCAACTCTCTTTCATAATTGACATAGCACCAAATAGTAAAGTCAACCTTGTCGTTAGGTCGTTGTATAAATTTTGGAAGAATATCTACTACATCTACTGCCGTTTCAACCGCCCTACTCATTTCACCAAAGCTATCAATACCATCGGTTAAATCAGCCTTAGTAAATTGCTTTGGATTGATTTTTGCATCATCTGCTGCTTTAGTGGCTAATTTAGACCACATCTCAATACCTTTGAAATCATTATTAACTACTGCAAATTCTTCTTTTACAACATAGCGACAGTACTTTTTCAACGCTTCCTCATGCATAGAGTTTCTTAATGCATAATCCCTTTTAAGAAAATCAAACTTTTTTTCAAAGGCGATATACTCATCTGCTTTGTGGCCTAGTCCCCATTTATCAATTAGTTCATCATTATTTGATAGTGTTCCACTAGTTGTATTATCAAGTTCAATTGTTTCAAACTCACTATCTAAGAATGTTTTGGAACCGTGAAAAGAAGCAACATGTTTAATGTATTGCCCCCAATCCTGATTAAAACTATTCCACATATCTACAATCCAAGGTCGATTCAATTGTTGTAGGATGGTTTTAACTCGCTGCTGCTTTGTGTCTTCATCGCCATTAAAAAACTGTTTGATGCACTTTTTGCAAAGTGGATAGTACTTTGTTCCAACCAACGGATTGTTATGTTCATAATAAGTAGCTGTACCTACTTTACGAGATGTATCACAATTAAGGCACGTCATGTATTCAGGTTCTTTCAATACTCTATCTGTCATTTTAGGATCACCTTTTCTTAAGTAGTGATTCTATTGTTAGGTCAGTGTTCAGTAGATGAGCATTCAACTAACAATAGAAAATAGGATGAGCCAACTATTCTTGGAGGAGAGATAGTTGGCTCGATGTTTGAGTAAATCTAAAGCAATTATTAATTCATGTCTAAAATTAACAAAAGATCCGCTATGCTATGCGGGGTGTTGCTATTGCAAATCTGATGAATAAAAAAGGTAGGGAGAAATACTCATGCTTTTTTTGTTTGTAAAGTAGCCTTTCTCTCTCCCTTAAACACCATTAAGGAAAAACGGATAAACCGTTGGTACATAAGGGTTTCTGTATTATTTTTGTGTTATTGAACTCTAAAGATGAGCTGAAAACCCTTATGTACCAAGTGTTACAGAGTTTTTAAGAAGCGTTCGTATTTTTATTCTCAAATCGTTCTTTTCTTGCTTTGGCTTTTTCTTTCTTCACAATATCTGCACAATCTACACAATATAGATTCTTTTTACCTCTTGGTTCTGTTCGTTCCCCACAACGCTCACACTGGACTGAGCTATCTTTAATATTCATCTTGATATTCTCCAATATTTCAGCACCAAAGCACGACCATAATGTCGTTTTGTAGCTACTTTTCTTATGTTCATAAAGGAACTCAATCAGTACGTCTACTATGTATTCCACATCTAAACCAACACTAATGATTTCATTTCTGATAATTTGATAGATCGGGAGATTATCTCCTGTCCAATCGGCATTTGCCTGATCGAAATCCATTTTATACTTCTTTAAATCTCTTTCAGTGTAAACCTTAATTATTTCATCTCTCAAAGTATTATCTTTATGTATTTTACCACTCATAAGAACTTTATAATTGAAATTCCCCAAACCTGTTGTCCCAAAGTTTAACCGCGTATTCGGAATTACATGATCAAGCATGTTTACGATACTCCCATTTTTAACTTGTACTTTGTCCACTTCTTTATCTTTTGCATACTTGAAAAAGTGTGGAAGTTTTTGTTTCGTGATTTTCTTTTTGGCCTTGTCTATCTCCTTTGGAATCTTGGGCATATACAAGGTTTTAGCATAATCAATAACAAAATTATTTTCACAAACAAGTATCTTGATCATATCCAAGTCTACTTTATCACTATTCCAAACCTTTGATATGTTATTGCTTGTTTTACCTATGTTTCCATTCTTATAGGCTGCTTCTAGCCCCTTATATATAGTTCTACTATTTAAAAGCTCCGGTTCTGCCTTTTTCATTTCATAGTATAAAGGAACAATCCCATCCATGTTTCGTTCTGCTATTTCAACAACTAACTCATCACGACATACTAGTGATTTGTCGCCATCAACATCGAATTGAAGGAGTTTACTAATTGGATCGTGACAACTTGTATATGCGCTTTTAGTGATAAACCAACGCTTCATTTCTTTCTCAATCTTATTGGTACGGATTGCATGTTCTCGGTACAAATGAGGACTTCTTAAGCAATCCAGTTTAGTCCCGTCACCATATAATGAACAGTATACTTCTCCATTTCGCAAAAGTCCTTTAGGATTCTTATCCCCTAAAATTAAATACTCACAGAAAGCATACAGATCAGGAGCAATGAATGTGTATTTGCCATCTATGTGTAACTTCCCTCCCTTAGCTTTCTGCATAATACTTTTCTTAACTTTCTTTAATGTTTCTCTGCTATGTACATCCTTGAGTAATTCAGGGTAGATTTCTAATGCTTTTTGGTAACTATTCTTGTTTGCGTTGTGCTCTGTAACTCCTAAAACCTCTAGCATTGTATCTTTATCTGAACCAATTGCTTTTATTTTATCAATAGTCTTTTTACTGATACTGGTCAACTCTTCTTCGGTCATATCCGTCAATGTTTGAAGCATTTGATAATTCAGTTTAGCTTTCTTGGGATGATCATCTTCTATATTACAGATTCCCACTTGGCATTTATGTTTTTTAAACTTCTCTTTATAATCATCCCACGAATCATAATACTTCCAGTTCTTGAATTGACTCTTTGTTAAAACAATTTCAATTCCATCCTTGATGAGATGATATTCCTTACCGTAGATATCTTTTACTTTTCCATACTTACCAAATCCAACTTCTCTGTTATTCTCACGAATAAATTTATCAAATGGAAATGGCATAAGGAGTCCCTTTACCCATGGAGCACGAACCATGAATGCTTTTTTACTTACTTTTGGTAACATCATTCCGCATCCATCTGTATGTTCAATCGGTATATCCATCACTTTACGATCAATTTCAAATGTCTCGTGATCAATGTAATCAACTTCACAATTAACAAGAGATTCGAAATCATCAACCACAACTACTTTATCGATGTTAAAATCTTTCCATTCATCCGTTGCTGAGTTGGACAGTGCTAGATAGGCGAGATATTTGTTAACGTTAATTCCGTTACGTTTATTGATATCCTCCCATAGTAATCCGCACATCAGACTATTTTGATGTTGTTTATACAAGTCTTCTCTTATGAAAACAGTTTTCTTTGTTCTAATCTGACCAGCAGATGCAGTATAGCATATGTATTTTTTGTCTTGATACATAAATCCATTTCCAATCAAGCTATCCAAGACTTCAAAGTATTTTGTCTCAACAATGATAATGTCTTTTGAGATTTCTTTTTGATTTAATCCAATCGTCCTTGTTAAAACAGAATCAAAAACACTAATCAAATTAGAATCTTTAACCGCATCATCTCTTAATACTCTTGTTGAAGTGTTAGAACTTAACTTTTGCTTGAACTGCTCTTTCAAAACTTCGCGCATCTTTTTGCAATATTTTAAACTTCTCAGAATTTCTTCGTATTCATATTTGTCTATGTAGTAATCGTAAATATGTTTCTTGGGCTTATATCCATTTTTAATTGACTTGTTAATCTCTTTTTCGAGATTATCTAAAAATTTAAATTGATCCTCTCTAGACATCTCATAAAATTCTTTTTGTGATTCTTGGAATGTAATAAGTTGTCTGAGTAGGCTCATTCCTCCCGAAATATCCTTCTCTTCTTTATTATAGAAATCTTTAGTATCAAAAGAGTAGATCATGAATTGTTTATCTAGGCTAATATTTAAAACCTCCAGTATTATTTATGTGTTATTAATTAATTTACAGTATACTTAGCCATGAGCCAGTATCTTTTTCTATAGTTTGGATTTACAGATCCGTCACTCAACGCTGTTCTTTTATCAAAGTAAATCCCATTGATAGTGTATGGTAGATTGTTTTCAATAAAGTAAGTGTTGAGTATTTTAAATCCTTTCTGCAACTTGTTATCTGAGTCAGTTAAATAGATGATTTTTTCTATTTCAGTTTGATCATTCTTATAAAGCCTTTTGTTGATACGTTTGTCTAGGTAATTCTCCAAAGCAGACTTATCAAATTTATTGTTTTTCATTTATAACACTCCTTTGTATTTATTATTTTATTATATTTGATACTCAGTTAAGGAATAAGTAAGCCAAATGACAGACACAACGTAAGTTGTGGATGAAGGTGAAGCGACAGCCATGGAGTGAAACGGAATGGATCTCGCCACCTATTATTGTTGTGTCGTTGATACTAATTAGGAGGAAACTCTATCACCATCCTAATTAAATCACTTCGCTACGCTCGTAAACGAATTAATCAGCCTGCCGCCGTTTCCTCCTCTTGCCTAGCGGCAATTCACCTCCTTTGCGGCTTATTAGCTATTCATTTCAGGTACAATATAAGTTTGTCACTTTTACTCCCCTAATAGTATTGTTTTGTATTATAGGACTTTAAGGTGACAAACTTATGAGTATAGGTTATTCATTAAATATTACCGGATGTTGGATATCAATAAGGATTTCTGATAACTTAGACTGGTTAGTGCTGTAATTCTCACTCATCCTATATGATTTTTTATTTTCCGAAAAGAATCCAAAGAACTCATCGTTTTGTCCAATTGATTTATTATGACGCTTAGTTGAATTTTGATTTAATCTATGTATGACAGACTGGTTTAATGTAATTTCGATTTCTCGTATTGTTTTTCTACTTAACTTCTCTAATTCTTCTAGCCGTTCCCTGTTAAGGATCACACTATATGCTTCGTATATGTATTTTATCTCTGCTAATTCATAAAGTCTTTTATTTGTCTTCCTATTAAACTCCTCAATATTACCTGATGAGAATATTTCTTTTAAACTCTCATACCCCATCTTCTTTAGAATTTCTAATTGAACATTCATGATTAACTCAACCTGATCATCGCTTGCTACATCTATTTTATTATTTTTCGAAACCATAAATATTTTTGACCAGAAGATGGCTCTTCTATCTTCAAGTTCACTCAAAGATTTTTCTATATTCCTCTTTAACATGTCGTCTGCTGCATTATAAAAGTCATAAATATCAATCTTTTTTATTTTAGTCTCATTGCTAAGTCTATCTATTTGTTTCTTTCCTTGTCGGTAATTCATATTTATCATACTGAGTGCTTCAAGTAGTCTGTACTTGGATAGAATCAATTTCTTATTTCCAGAGTGTAGAAGAAGTTGAATAATCAATTCCTTAACCTGATTCAGATGAGGACTAATATTGTTTCCACCACGTTTTGGTAGTGGCTTGTTAGCTTCAAATATCTCTGTGACGACCATTTTATTTCCCTGTCGTTCAAATTCAAAATAACACTTCCATCGTTTAAGCTGTAACTGCTTTGACTTTCCTGTACATTCAATTTCTCCTATTAAACTACACATGTGCTTATAATTTCTTGCTACCGATCCTACTTGGATGTTCTCAATTTTCATTCGTTACCTCTTTTATTTGCAAACTCTCCTCTCAATCTCCCTTAATGTATTCGGATTTGATGTCCGTATTCTCATTTTAATTCATATATTCATTCTTGTAAAGTATTATTTTTATGTTATTAAAACAAATATGTCGTCCTATTTAAAGGAAGTGATCCGTTTAGAATGAAAAATTCCAGTCGTAAATTGAGGCGATAGGTGGCATAAATCAAGCCAGTAAAGGATAAATGGGTATAATGAGGTGAGTAGAGTCGTGAAAAGGCTGATATATCAATGTTTTTGAGATGTTTTTGGTCATTTTTGAGTGAAAATGGAGAGAAATTGAAGATAATTAGAGGGAAAAAGTGTTGATATATAAGGGGAATTGCGACTAGACTTCCGACTGTACTGTGTGAAAATTGATGGTAAAGGTAAGTGAAAAATAATACTGAGTCTCGGAGTAGAAGTGCTAGGGCATATTCTGGGAATTTTGTCACCTTTTTGGATTTTTAATACCCCCCGGTACTCTTCCTAAGGTGCATATAAGAATAGTTGTATGGTCTTTAGAGCGGATTAGATAGGCATAGGCATACTGTGAGCTGATCCATATTAATGAGCCAGAATTCATTTTAAAATTGGAAAATAATTGGGAGAAAATCATTTTTTTAAGGTGTTTTTTAACTGTTATAATACAGTGGCATCGACCAAAGGGTAACAGTAAAATCGGAGGGGAAGTATTCAATTTAGACTCATTCTAAACTTATACTCTATTCAACTATATATCCAGTGGTGGTCAACTTGACTACTACTCTATCCTATCCTCATGGTTTAACTCTCAGCAGTCAGTCCTATCCAACTTGGTTACCACTCCATGATCATGTCTATCACACTCAATACAATGACTCACCATCGTCTAACCATTGCTTGATACTATATATGTACTCTGCATATTTGAATTCCTCAGTTAAATTTTCAGCAGTCAAAATTGCATCCAGCTTTCCACGAATGCATTCTTGCAAATCCAATTCCACTTCATCGCTTTCAATTCCTAGATTTTGAATTCTATTTTCATTTTCAGGATATGGATTGTCGATTACGCTATACCTCTTCTGGGTCTTATCTATCTGGATAACTAGATCATACTTCAGTAGCAGATCAGTCACACACTCCACATACAGCGTTAGTGTATCGCCTTCTATGTAATCTCTCATAACTCTGAACATCTCTTCACTTCCAATCTGATTTTGTTTCACATAACACCTAAAAAACTTCGTTTAAGAATGAATATATGATTGCAATTACACAAAAATAATACTATAATAGAGATAGGTTAAGGGAAGGAGGAAGTACCATGGACCCTTGGCAAAAGACAGTAGTCATTGTATCCGTCCTAACATTCTTACGGCTAGTGTATCATGATATCAAAGAATACATAGCTAAACGTAAGAAAGAGAAAGAAGAAGAACTAGCCAAACAAAAAAAGCACCTACGTTCTGGAAAACGTAAGCGCAAATAAAATGGATGGCTCACCACAAGCCCAATGACTATGAAGGAGAGGAAGCAAACACCTCTCCACTTTTTCCCTTAACCTAAAATAATTAAGTCAATTGTATAATAGTTGTTGACTATAGTCAATCTGTATCTAAGTGTTTTGTTAAGTGTTATCCTAATGTGAGGAGTGTTATTAAATGAATAAGGAAGCATCATTAAGGTTGTCTATCGCTGCTATCTTCTTGGGTACTTCAGTCTTAATGAACAATACAATTGCCACTGTTGTCATGTCATTGGTTGGATTGTATGCTTTAATTACTGGCTTTATATACCTTAAACGTAAATAGAATATTAAGCATACATAATCCTTCAGCTCACTATATGTGGGCTTTTTGTTTTAGTTTGAACTAAGTTTAACTTAGGGTAAAGAAAAAGGACTCACCGTTAAAGTGGGAGTCCTCAAGTATGTGTAACACTATTCAATTTCACCAATCAATTTTACAATCTGGTCAGCAATGTCATCAGCTATTTCACTGTGCGGTTCATTCGTGTACTTCCTCATTGCTTCCGTCAAATAGACTGCCATCTCATATTTCCCTTTATGTCCATGCTTCTCATACAGCTTACCACTATGTACTGTGCTATCACCTTGTAACGTAAAATCAACACTGAATCCATTAGTAAATGCACTCGTTACTGTTGCACTAGATACCTTAATATCCACTATAACACCTCTTTCTGCTTGGCAATCTCATCTGCCTTAAATTTCATTCTCATGATCGCTGCTGATTCTTCATTCAATATTAGAGATATCAATTCCTCTTTTGACAATGAATGAAATACATCATCAGATATCTTGCTGTGCATTCTCATACTGGGTCTATTGGATAGATCCATATTCATATGCGTATAGAACTTATCTGTTGTTACAATACTGCTGTGCCCTAGCTGCTCTTTGGCTTCCTCTTTGGTGCCAACTTTAACAACAACATTACGGAAACTGTGGAACACAATATTGCGCTCTTTAGGTATATCTAATTCTAAACGTAAAGAATCCATCATGGCTTGTATCGCCTTGTTTCTAAGATGGAATACTTTATCATCTGTATATTGCTTATAATATTCCTGTTCCTTGATTGTAAGCAACTCTTCATATAACCAAGTGGGGATACTTACAGGAATCTTCTTTCCACCTTTAACTAATACATTAAACTCATAATACCCATACTTGTTATTGTACGTGATATCTTTAAAACAAATATCGAGCAACGATGATTTACGCAATGATGTAGTGTAAGCCATACGGATCAAGGCTGCTTTCTCTACTCCCTTGCGCTGTTTAACTACAAGTTGCGCCATATGTTCGGCTTCATCTGGAAACAACGATCCTGCATGTTGAGGGTTCTCTATGAGTGAATTAATTTCAAGGTTAATCGACTTAACATTGTATTCGTTTTTCTGCAAAAATGCATATAAGCTACGTATTGCATCAACCATATTATTGATAGTTGTATTTTCATACTCTAAAGGATGATTTCTAAGATGTGTTTGATACTCAATAAACTGAGCATTCTTTATTGGTAAATCTTCTGGATCTAGTTGCTCAGGCATTTTATTTGCATACCACATCATGAATTTACAGATATTGCGCTCATATGTCCTTTGAGTATGGCTACTAGTGAATGAATTAATAAATCTTCTTATGTCCGCATATACGGATTCGTTATGCAGTCCAGTAACATTATAGATTGTACTCATATGTATGTTCCCCCTTAATCATATTATAGTATTATTTTCGTAATACAATACTTATTTTAATTCTTAATGCAAATATCTATGTCGCTCATCAATTTATCAAATTGAAGTTTGTTAATTAAATCTGTTGCGTTAGCTCTACATATTAAATCTTTCACTCTTTTTTTCAATCTACGAATACATGTCAAATGTTCCTTTATTCTCATTCTTTGTTCACCAGTATTATCTTTGTTTGATAGCTTCCTTATTAGTCCTCTGTATTTGAATTCGAGTCTATCTTCTGACTCAAATAAATATTCATGCATTCTATTCCCATGGGCGCTAAGGTTAACAGAGAAGTTCGAATCATTTTTTGGTCTTTCTGGATTCGCAGACATATTCAATCCTTCTATATCTTTGAACAGAGACCTGTTCAACACAGTGCCGTTTATATTCATCATCTTATGATTCCTAACCAAAATTGATATGACAGTCCAATAACCATTGTGGTATAAACGATATTCTTCCAATTGAATTTGACTTTTAACATGTTGTTCCCTCCTATTTTATCCAAAATATCATTTTTAGAAATTTAATAATTTTTTCTTTCTTGGTTAACTCTATTTCTGATGGTAAGGGACGCAATACAATATCAAATAAATCTGCAAATAGAGATTCAAACTCATTTAATTCTCGGCTGTATGGTGGTAGCGTTTTAGCATCAATCAAGTCAATCATTGTCTGAAAACGAATGTTAGATTCCTTTGCCCTCTCCATCATTGCAACAACCATAGCCACATCTAAACCATATAAGATAAAGTATTTATCAATTGCTATGCGTGTACGGAAATAATGATCAAACTTCCAAGCTTCCTTTTCATCTGGTGGTAAGTTGTCATAGTCCTGCTTGTATATTTCGTTTACATCCATCTGTTCACACTCCTAAAGGGGGATGCAATTTGCATACTCCTTGCTTAGTAGGGGGGTGCCAAATCGTCACCCCCTTGAAACTAGGTTTAATCGAGTTACAATTTTAAATTTTGTTGATCAATCAGTTTAGAAAACACATTGAAGTCAGCTATGCTAAACCTTGATATGTCAATTTGATCATCATACTCAAAGATCCAATCATAGTATCGGATAGTTACTAGATAGTATCTGTCCCTCAAATACCTGATAATCACCTTTCCTTGCTCCAATTCATATTCAGTGCCACCTAGGAATTCTACATCTAAATTTTCAAGTTCATACTTGTACATCGCTTGCTTAATCCGCTCATGTGCTTCGTAATACTCTTCAGGCTCTTCCATGTTCGACCTCCTTTTCAACGCTTCCTTTGTTGATTGCTATTTCCAATTTTTCACCTAGTGAAATTAGATAATTTGTAAACATAGTTGGTACTGTCAAGTTGTGTATTGATGGTGTTATGCGAGTAATCATAAGTTCAAGAATGGACAGGAGGACATTGTTAAGTAGTGTTAAAAGTTTGTTCATAGCCCTACTCCTCTTTTCCCCTTCAAAGGGGGAAACTATTTTAATCGTTGTTAGGTGAATTGTTCGAATACAATGTTTCTCATTACAGTACGCTGTTGCATTGTTCCAGTACCACATTGGTACGTACCCACAAGTGGGAATGAAATACCACTTTCATTAAATATTTGAGATAGATTTAAAATGCTCATACTCTCTTAACTTTTTAATTGCCAAGCGCGCTAGATTCTCCTTTTTATCCAAGAAGATTATTTCAATATTGGAGTTTTCCAAGCGTTGATGTAAATTCAAGATGTCGACCTTACTCTGTTGTGCAATTTTACCTACACTCTTTAATTGATTTATGAACGCCATATCGGATAGATACAGCCATACCTTAGCAAGATTTTTACTCTCTATATAATCTAATGCAAGATTAACTGAAGCAATTTGAAGGTATTGAGGTTTACTGGAATGATTTTTCTGTTCCTCGGTTAATTCAATAACATGATCAACTTTACCCACATCTTTGTGTTGCACAATATAGGATAGATATCCATGATATCCAGAACAATAAATCTCTGTGGCTTCTATTGCTGGAATTTTATATTTATCCTTTGCTGATTTAACATCAACATGGTAAATAAAATTCGTGATATCATCATTTTTTATGGATTTGATCTTGTCCCATCCCTTTTGGATATCATGAAAAGAGACATTATTTTTTATAATGAATTTAATAGGGTTGTGGTAGTTGAAAGTTAACTCAACGTTGTTTAATGCTAATAGCATTTGTCTCACTCGATGGATAAGACTTTTGTACTTAACCGAAAATCTAGTGTAATCAATATCCATGTTTAAAGCATCACAATTCAATTTACTATCAACGGTAATAAGTGCATCTTCAATGTTTAGTAATTGAAGTTTACTAAGGCATCCAAGCAATGCATAAAGACTAGCCAAATGTCTTCTTTCATATAAAAGCTTTGGTGCATTGCTTGGATTGAGACTTGAAGCTAATACGGTTTTATTATCAGGAGATGCAATTACATAAGAGTATGTATTGTTATCAGCGCCCACAAAAGCCTTATATGAATACTTATGATTTAAACTCATTCAATTTCCTCCAATTTGTAATTAAAATAGCGGTTAATAGCAAGATCGAATATGCTATACTATCATTCATATATATTGCTCTTTCTTCATCTGGGGAGATGGTATTTACAGAGAGAGCAATATATATGATCAATTCAAACGTTGTTGCGTGAATTTTTACAATACTATGTTGCTCGTTCCAGTACAGTGTTTATGTATGATTGACTATCTGCAATATAGTTCCATCATTGCATGATCAAAGTGAATCATATTATCCGTTTTCTTCAATTCCATTACATCTTTGATGTCTATGCCCCATTGTTTCATACGGTCAATGTGATAAGGAGTAATGCTATGCTTGAAGTATTGGATGAGTGCTTGAAGTGGATTGAGCATGAACATGTCCAAGAAGGATTCATCTGACATTGGATTGATGCTGAGTTGTTCTTCTCTCATCTTATGCACAAGTGAAAACACATCATATCCTGTTGGGTCGAATGGCACTCGAATCATGAATTCGTAGCGCAAATCTTCAGTAACCAAGATGGATTTTATATCAGCAATCAGTTGAATGGCTTTCTTACCTACTTTGCAGTCAGCCAATAGTTGGTCAAATGTCCAAGAAATATTACTAGCAGTTGCCATTGTAGTTTGCTCCTCTACTTGTGAAGTTGTGGATGGTTTGTTCATGAGTGTCATTATGTATTCGTCTCCTTTTTCGATATTGGAAGTTGTACCCAGTCCAAACCTGCACTCAGTTTGACACCCTCATTTTAACCCCGTAAGGTATGAGCGGCTTCAAAGGTTCTACCCTTATCACTGTGCCCCGACTTCCGTTTTGTTTGTGTGGTGCTTTACTTGATAACCTTATTATACATTAGTCACTAGCGACTAGTCAATAGTTATTAATTGATTATTTTTTCTTCTCCTTATATAATCAACTTAGTTACCATTGAGGAGGTTTCATTCATTGTTGATAGTAAAACCCCAGTTAAACAAGATTCTTACTGAACGTGGATACACTCAAAATAGTTTCTCTAAAGAATTTGATATACCGCAAACGCTAGTCAATAGATTTGATAAAAGCGTCCAACATAAGAGTGAAAACTTATTCATTATTGCACGAGCATTAAATTTGAAAATTGACGACTTGTTTGAAGTAACGGAAATTGATGACCCCGCTTCTTTCTAATACTTAAACTATTTCAGTATTGAATCGTATAGCGTAAGTATAGTCCCTCCTCTGATCCTTAGAGTGGGGATTTTGTCGTATAAATGGATGAAATATGTCGAATCGTGTTGAATAATAGTTATTTATGTATTAAATCTCTAGGTGTTAACACTTGTTATAAACTTGCTAACAGCTTATAATAGTAATATAAATCATCACGGTTATTTAAGTCAAGAGTTTTGTTAACAATTTCATAACACGTGTTAACGGAGGTTTTTTATATATGGAAACATCTTCATTTAAAAATGAGTTAGGAGAACTTCTTCGCGAATTAAGACTTGCAAAAAGTTGGAGTGTTAGAAAAGCTGGAGAAGAATCAGGAATAAGCTATCCATCAATAAGTAATTTCGAGAATGGTATACATTCATCTTCTAAAAATCATATAAAGCCATCACCAGAGCAACTTAAAAAGTTAGCTGCCGCTTATGATTATCCTTATAATCTATTGATGATTAAAGCAGGATATGGAGAGTTTGTGGAAAATAAGCACTCAGAGTTAAATGTGACTGAGTTAATGAATGCTCTTCAGGCAAGTATTGATGCTACAGAGTCTTACACTGCGATATCTGCAACAGATATGAATATGGATGAATACTTTGAATCTTTAAAGGATTTTACTTTACATGAACCAATTAAAGAATGGGAAACTGTTTCAAAAACGATTAATGAAACTATCGGAGAGAGGATGAAAATAGTTAGAGAGTTGTACGGTGTGTCTATAAACAGACTTTCAAATGAGATGACTGGAATAATTAAACACAAAAACTATGAAACGCATAGAAAATTTCCTCCTCTCTATATCCAATCAATAGAAGACGGTCATGATGAACCAGAAGCTTCTTTCATGATTGGTTTTTCAGAATACTTTGACATATCCATAGAGTGGTTAATGACCGGAAAAGGTCATGCGGGTTATAAAGTTGAAAACAGAAACAAAGATCTGGCTATTGATACAAATAGAGATGAATTTAAAAATCAATTTAAAGATATTACTATGAAGGTTATCATGGAAAATATGGATGCCATCATTAATGAAGCCGAGCACCGATCCAAGATGAAAAAACCTCCATACTAAAAAAAAAAGACCCTAATTGGGTCTTTTTTGTATTTACCATGTAAAGTATTTTATTTTAAAATAGAACATAGCAATAGCTGCAATTGCGATTAAACTGTTAATTATAATAGTTCGTATCTTTACTCTCTTCATCGTGTCATCCCCTGTTGTCCAATTTGATAAGCCAACTAGACTCCTCCACTTAGGGGAGTCATTTCTATGTATAAAATATGTTACCAGAACGGTAACAACTATCTTAAGCATACATAATTCAGACTAACATTACAATGGATGTAATATATTGGAGTTGCGAGATGAAAAAAGGATCATATGTTCTATTATTTGGGGACTCGTTAGCCTTGCTAGGATTTGTTATGGAGAGGTTTGGAGTGGAGTTAAGGTATGTTTATGTGGTGCTTGTTACGAGTGTAGTACTGTTGATTACGGCTGTGTGGATGGCTGCTAAAGGTAAATGAGGGTTTTGACATAATGTAAAAAGCCTTGAATTTGGCTCCTCAAATTTGAGGAGTGAGTTCGTTAGCCCAATTTTGGACTCTGCTTGACCTTCGTCAAATATGACGATCCCTCTACTTTTGATTTTTCTTCAATTTTCGCATCTCTTTCAATTCTCTTCTTATCTGAATCACTCTTTCCTGTGATGTGCTCCTATCAACCGATTCATTAATTAACTTATTATATCTGATTTCCAACTCGCTCAATTCAACTTTTGGCTTTTTGGGTTTGTGCTTAAACTTACCTTGCACTAACTTTACACGTTTTAGTTTCATGATCTGTTCAAACAAGTTGTCTTCTTCTCGCATTCTGTTCAATCCTTATGTCAGTAGTGATGAGCTATATTATAACACAGTCTCCTTCAAGCTGAAGGTAACTGAAGGTAGTATGTTAAACATACACCCTTTGGCTGTTGGACGCTGTGTCCAATTTTAAGACTGACGTTCATTGAGAACTTGCGTTGTACGCATTGTACAACCGTTTAACGCCGTGTTAAACCATATCGAGAAGCTATCGAAATACGTCTCCTTCAAGTTGAAGGAAAGTTGACCCGACAAAGTTGGCGGTTGAACTGGTTGACGCAATGTAAACCATATAGAGTAGTAGCAGATCATACAAAGTCATCCGATTTTCAGCGACAAGTGTAAGAGGTCATCCGTTGAATTGTTTTTCAGATTCGGCGTTTCACCGAAACTCACTAACGAATCGCGATTGAGTTTTATTTCTTGTTTCCGTAACAGAAATGAGTTAAGTAAGCACCAACAACCAACGGAAAATTCCGTTCGTTCAGCTCAACGGTAATTCACCTGTGAGAATCCAAATATGGATTTTCAGATGTAACGAATCGTTACAATCGAATCTGATAATCGTGAATCACGACAACTGAAAATTAAGGAGTCCTCACAAAATAAAAAAGCCCTCTAAGGGGCTGTATTTGAGAAGTCAGGTTTAAAGTATCCAGCATCGACCATCCAGTTTGTCCAAATTGATTCAGTCATATCGGCTAGACCATTCCATGCTGTTTGATTGAGTACACTGAAACTGGGGATGTACTTATAGAGCAAAATAGCTAATGCTGCGGCTCCAAGAATGAAAAGAAATTTTATTGCATCCAATTTAATTGCGCGTATTGTATTCATCTCCTTGATATTTATAGGGATATTATACCATGAGGTATATTTAAGATTCCAATCTAGGCTTTTATAAGGTTTATAGTCCCTTTATACTGACTATGTGTTCTACTATGTCTATCATCGGGTTACCGGATTCAGCTATTCGTGAGGCTGTAGAACGTGTTCGTGCAGCTATTAAAAACTGCGGATATCAGTATCCTTTACAGCGGATCACAATCAATCTGGCCCCCGCTGATCTGCGCAAGGAAGGATCTTCCTTTGATCTCGCCATTGCGATTGGATTACTTATGACAAGCGGCCAGCTTGTGCTTCCTCCCCACGAACGGACATTAGTGGTTGGCGAACTGGCATTGGACGGTTCGATCAGATCAGTGCCCGGTATTTTATCCATGGTTGATCTGGCCAAGCGACAAGGCTTTACGTCCGTTCTCCTTCCTTTGGATAACGTGGAGGAAGCGTCTCTGATTCGAGGTATTCAGGTATTTGGTGTTCGTCATTTACAGGATATCGCGCCGGAAAATTCAGATCAATCTGCGAGTCCGTTTGGAATACCAATTACAGCAAATGCAGGACCAATTGTGTTAAAAAATTATGCTCATCTCGCTGCTCCTAAAACAGATAGGACACAGAGGATGCAGGATAAAAGGGCGAGACAGACTCCATTATTTACGGATGACTATAGTGATGTTCTCGGGCAGCACCATGTAAAACGCGCGCTTATGATTGCTGCGGCTGGCATGCATAATATATTGCTCGTTGGGCCACCAGGTACGGGTAAAACGATGTTAATCAAACGATTGCCTACCATCCTTCCCCCATTGTCAGAAGATGAAGCGCTGGAAGTAACCAAAGTATTAAGTGCTGCAGGCAAGTTGAAAGAAGCGCCACAAGGCCTGATTGCAGACAGACCTTTTCGCTCCCCGCATCACACGATATCTACCTCTGGTCTGATTGGAGGCGGCGGTATCCCGAAACCGGGTGAAGTGAGTCTTGCTCACCGAGGCATACTCTTTCTGGATGAATTACCTGAGTTCCAGCGCCAAGTGCTGGAGGTATTAAGACAGCCATTAGAGGATCGCACAGTGACGATTAGCCGGGCGCGGGCCGCATTCACCTTCCCCGCCCAGTTCATGCTGGCATGTTCCATGAATCCCTGTCCCTGCGGGTATCTGTCAGCTCATTCAGAGGAGCAGCGCTGCATATGCAGTCCCGCTCGTGTTGCAGCGTATCGAGCTAAGATTTCAGGACCATTACTGGACCGTATCGACCTTCAGGTTGAGGTTCCTCCGCCAGGCGAGTGGCGCAAGTCTGCTGCTTCCCCTTCCTCTGCGGAAATGCAAGCAAAAGTCATCCACGCTCATCGGATTCAGGCTGCACGTTATGCTCAAAGTTCGGTCCGTTGGAATAGCCAGCTTTCGGGCACGCTTTTGCGGCGTACAATCCAACTCCCTCAAGAGGCAGAGCAGCTGTTAGAGCAAACGCTGCAAACGTTAAACCTGAGCATGCGTGCACATGATCGCATTATCAAGATGGCACAGACGATTGCCGATCTGGATCATGATGGTGAAATCGTGACAGCTCATGTGGCTGAAGCCATACAGTATCGACAACTGGATCTTAATTTATTTTGAAGCTGGAGGAGGAACAGTCCAGCTTGCCGAGAGGCAGTGAAAATACTTACGAACCTGGAGACATCAGATGAAAAGTCGAGAAGGATGTAAAGATATCTCATGCAGATTCTACAGTATAGACACGCCAACATGACAAAAAACGTACAAGCCCTTCTCTTCTGTGAAGAAAGGTACTTGTACGTAAATTTTCCTAAAACATATAGAGCTCTTGTGCAGCTGCGTTTTACCATACTATATTATTCGAAAAGAGTCAGTTTGTCCTTGGCTGGTGTACGTTCTTTGGCAGAAGGAATAACATCGGGGTATCCCATATAAATCATGCCTACAATCTTCTCACCCGCCTCTATTCCAAGAGATTTGCGGAATTTGGGAGCGTACAAAAATGGTTTGGTCACCCAGAACGTTCCTATGTCTTCACTCCAGGCTGCAAGCATAAAGTTCTGAACCAACGCACTTACCGCGGCGAAGTCTTCGTCCCATATATTCTGTCTTGGATCTTCCTCCAGAACAACAAGCATAACGGATGGAACCTGCAAAATATTGGCTGAGAATTTGTTGTCTTCTCCCATTTCTGCATCAATAGCCTCGGCCAATTTCTCCCGCCCATTCCCGGTAAACAACAAAAATCTCCATGGTTCGCGCAATTTATGGTTAGGAGCCCAGACTGCCGTATCCAGCAACTCTATAATCTGCTGTGTAGGAACAGCTTCTTTTTTGAATTTTTTCACCGTGCGACGATTTTGAATCGCATTTCTGACTTCATTCGTTGTTTTCGTAGCTTTACTCATCGGCCGTACCTCCCTGGTTATAAATAAATTTGCAACCGCAATAGTGATTCGCGGCCTAGTACAATGTGTTGGTAATAAATCAAAAGACACAACGATTACATTCTTGATTATACACTCTTCTGTTCAGAAGATTCAAAGACAGGATAATTGCTGATACCCCTTCAGTCGTATGCATATAGGAAAAACGACTCCGATACCTGATTCACCAAGGGCGATCATCATGTCGGAGCCGTCTATATGAACCAGTATCCTTACATCATTGCTATATCACGATCACGTCAAAGACTGAATCAATATGAACCTACTCCTTCAAATGTACCTTTAACAAAGTCCATTTTGTTGTACTTCTCTTGGTTACCTGCAACATCTGTACTGTAATATTCTACCACCTTGACATCCGGAGCATAAAACTTGACGGGTCCTTCATAGTTCTTCCATTCTCCCCCATTGATTCGATATTGAGTTGTTTTTACGCCCGAACCTTTGACTTCGTCCGTTGCCTGGAGCCTGAATGTAAATCCCTTGACGTATGTCGTCCCATTTACAGTATCTGTAATAGGAACTAATCTGTACTTGGTTACAGGAGGTGTTATGTCCGCATCTTTCATAAGTACGATATTAAACGTATTATGATCTCCTTGTACGAGGGTAACAATCTGGCTCGATTTTAAATATCCTGCTGCTTCCCCCGTTATTGTTCTGGCACCTGTTGGAACGCGCTTTATAAAATAGTTTCCTTGAGCATCTGTTGTTGCCGAGCCTCCAGCATTCACTTTAGCTCCACTAATTGGATTGCCCGCCTCATCTAAAACTTTTCCTCGCACGTGTGCTGCTTCTGTCAAAACAACATCTACTACCAGGGTTGCCCCCGCTCGAACATCTAAGCGATCCTGTTCATAAAGCATATAATCGGCAGAATCTGCCCAGATTGCTATGTTTGGATTGTAGTCGTAATCAAGTCCAGTAACGGCATACCGCCCTTGCTGGTCTGTCCTAACTGGACGATCCAAGGCCCCTGTTACTTTCACCAGAGCATCTGGAACCGGCTTCCCTGTCTGATCCGTTACAGTCCCTATAATTGTAGAAGGTTCATATAGCTCGAAATTAACAAGGACCTGTTCCCCTTCTGATAAATAGTAGGTATTACGGTGCCTGTGTGTCACATAGCCCTCTGCTTCAATTATAAAACTAATTTCCGTATAATCCAGGACAGACTCAAGTATGGAGTAACTTCCAGTGCCATCTGTCTTCACACTTTTTTCAGTCTCTTCCCCTTGATATCTAAGAGTATACTTGATTGTTGCATCCTCGATAGGAAACCCCTCAAGATCAATAACTTTACCCGATATTCTTGCCTGGGTAGACGGATCAGCTGCATAAGAAACTCCGGAATACATCATTCCACATAAAATGAAAATTAAAGATAGTGCACTTAGTCGAATCATCCATTTGATACTAGTATGCATCTTCTCACTACACCTCACTATATATTTTATGAATCTAACGTTCCTCATTAACCTCTTTTAACTGACTAAAAGCTCAAGCTTCCAGAATTCTCCGTCCCAAACATATTGCCAGATGCCCTGCCCACCATTCATGGTTTGACTGATATCCAGTACCTCCATCCGAGGACACTCCCATACTCTTTTTACTGTGTTGTTCGAAGCGTTCTGAAGCTCTTCCATACATCCCACCAACCTCTCTTTAATTTTTCAACGTTCTTATTTTATTACAAATGATACAATTTGTATCTATAATTTCTGAAATTAAACGATTTTATTATGTCGCACTTTCCTTCGTTTGGTCTTTTCTTTAAGTTGAATCAAAAAAAAAGCCACAGTTCCCGTGTAGAGAGGAAATGTGGCTTTAGTTATTGACTGTTATCAAACAAAAAAGGGTCTATGATAAGACATAATAAACTTGTACTTTGAGAAAAGATATAGAATATATCAGGAACTTAGAAAAGATACATTTCGTAACATTATTAGCGCAATATCTTTTAGTGTAAACCTTAAAAAGCATTGATAATGTGATCCACTGAGACAACATCACCTGTTTGATTAAGCATCACGGCGATTACATCAAAACGGATCTGATGATCCGTCTCTCCCGTCATTTGCAAATACACGGACGCGGTTGAACGTACCTGCTGCATTTTACGCATATCGATCGATTCCTGAGGTGTACCGTACTGAGCGGCTCCACTTCTGCTTCTTACTTCTACAAAGACAATCAGGCCCTCACGGGAAGCAATGATGTCAATCTCACCGCTACGGCAACGCCAGTTCTGTCTAATGATCCGATAATCATTCTCTCGCAGCCAACGACAGGCAGCCTCTTCACCTAATCGACCTTTCTGCTGTCGTGTGAGCTTCATTCCAGGAGCCTGGCCCACTCTACGTTCTACCATGACTCATCTTCCCCACGTCCCGAAGCCAGTCGATCTGCACGGTAGACATACGTTAGAACCTCTGCTACCAGTTGATACAGTTCTGCCGGAATCTGTTCATCCAGATCCAACTTGGAGAGCACTTCCACAAGAGCTGCATCCTCTTGAACAGCTACTCCGTTTTCTTTGGCTTTATCCAAAATGGCTTCTGCGACTTTACCGCGGCCTTTGGCTACAACAACGGGTGCTTCGCTCTCTCCAGGGACATATTTTAGGGCAACCGCTTTTTTGGAGAGCAGATCCGGTTGTGACGACTCATCTTTCATACTTTCAAGTCCACCCCTTTGTATCGTTCAGGACTATAGTCCGAGGCTGACATTTTACGTTCCGCGCCAGGTACCTGGCCCACTGGCCACGGCTCCGCCTTGAAGGTGAGCAATTGGTACCCCAACTTGTCTAGAGCCTGATGGATGACCTCTCGGCCACTTTCCAGAAGCGGCCCCATCCCTTCGCGATCATTCAAGACACGCAGACTGACAATGTTGTTAACCACATGTACATCAACCAGCGTAGGTCCGAGACTTTTCATGTCGAGATCAAACCACAGACGGCAATTGGATGCATCCAGCTCCCCGCGTTGACCCCGGCGTGACTGAATCTGAACGGAAGCTGTTTCTTCCCCGTCCGGTCCGGTGATTGGAATAAACCAGTGCATCTGTGCAAACGTAGCACTGCGATCGGTCGTTAACAATAACTGCTGACCCGTCAGATATTGCACCGCTTGTCCGGCGGCATCCTTGAGTGCCGCCGGCGCACCGTCGCTGCTGGCAAGTTGCAGCAGCAAGCCCTTCAGCGTGTCAGCATTCGCCGGACTCGCCGCATCTCCCACGCGCGGCTGCGCAGCCGCGCCGTGAACGGCCTGCTGCTCGTGCTCCGCACCGAGCAGCTTCAGCACGCGCCCTACCCACGGGTCTCCCTCGTGGGTGACAGGCGCGGGCACTGCCGCAGCTCCCGCAGGCGCTGCGGCACTACCGCCAGCCGGCGGCGCATCAGCGCCGGCTGGCAACGGCTGCGGCACGCCTCCGGCAGCCGCAGCCGCCTGGCCGCCCTGCGATGCAGGGGCGGCCTGTACTGCCGCACCAGGCTGTGCCGGTGCGGCAGTGGACGCGCTGCGCAGGGCGTCCAGCAGCGCCAGCAGCTTGGGCGCCAGCTGCGCTGCCGTAGGCGCTGCTGGCGCCGCCTGGCCTGCTGCGGACGGAGTCCCTGCAGCAGCAGGCGTTTCAGCGCGGCCGTCAGTCCGCCCGGTCGCGCCTGCTTCAGGCTGGCCCGCACTTACGCGGCCAGCCACAGATTCTGCAGCCGCCCCTGGTGTACCCGGGCGGCTCCCAGCTTGGCCCGCGTCAGTTCCGCGCGGGCTCTCTCCAGGTATTCCCGTTCCAGACGGAATACCTGTGGCCCCCTTGCCAGCCGTTTCAACGTTACTCGTAACGGCCTTCATCCCGGCTTCAGCATTTACTGTGCCTCCACCAGTCTGCATGTTTCCTTTCACCGCAGTACCTGCATCCTCTGCCCCACTATCAGTCATGGAAATAGATCCTGCCAATGCCGCTTGTCCTTGTTGCGTTGACAAAGCAGGTGTTCCTGCTCCAGATACCTGACGACCATTGCTTGATGCAATCAATCCTTCTTCCGCCTGTGCTCCATTCAGCATGACAGGTACACCAGCCACAATACCCGGTTTCATCGCAGCAGATTGTTCTCCATTCACTACTGGTTTACCTGTTGTTTGTGTCAGCATCGTTTCCAACTGATCAGCCAACCCGCTTAACAACTGATGCAAAGGGGGGCCAAACACCGTCTGATGTAATCCTTTTACCGTTTCCGCCGTAACCGGAAGACCACGCTGAAAAGCAATTCCTGTCGCCTGCACCCATTCTTCCACAGGTACCTGTGCGGGTTTGGCTGTCATCATATTCTGGACCAGAGCCACATTATCCTTCGTTAGCGGCAATCCGCTACGCTGCATGGCAAGTAACAGTTCACGATTCCCTTTCGTATCCGGCAAGCCTACATCCTTAAGCAGGTTGTTCAGCGAAGCTTGTGGCAGCTCAGCAAGTGTACCCGCCATAGGTTTCATTACCGTTATGCCATTTTCACCTGGAGGCTGCACTTGAAGCAACGTGGTCTCACCCGGACGGAGTGGAGTCTCCAATTTGGCGCGCACCTGCACACCTTGAATCTGCAGAACCGCATCCCCACCATCATCGGATACACTTACCACGGAACCGCGAACTACCTGACCTTCCTTTAATTCAAGCGGCTTGGCATTGCCGGGCTTACTATCTCCCATTAACCCCTTTATCATGGAACCGATATTCAAATCTCTCCCCCTCCTTCCTTCAAACCCGTGTTAAAACAATGACTGCTGCTCTCCAAGCAGATTGCCCAGAAAACTGCGCCGATGCATTGGGGTTGCTCCCAACGCCATAATCTGCTCTCGATGAACTTTTGTTGCATATCCCTTATGTATCGACAGACCATATTCCGGATATAACGTATCCCATTCTTCCTTACAGAGTCGATCTCGCGTTACCTTCGCAATAATAGAAGCTGCTGCAATCGACTGACTATTGGCATCACCTTTAATAATGGACAGTTGTGGAACATTCACATCGACCTTCTCGGCATCTACCAACATATAATCAGGAACTTCTCCCAATGCTTCAACAGCACGTTTCATCGCGAGTCTCGCAGCCTGCTTGATGTTAAGCCGATCAATCGTCTCTGCATCCGCGTACCCGATACCCACTGCGAGCGCCTTTTCCATAATGACATCATATAATGCATCACGTTTTTTCTCCGTTAATTTCTTGGAGTCATTCACGCCTTCCAGGATAAGATCCTTCGGCAAAATAACTGCCGCAGCAACTACATCCCCAAACAAACAACCCCGTCCTACCTCATCAATGCCAGCAATGCGTTCAAATCCACTCTCCCAATACTCCCGCTCGTAGAGCAACAAGTCTCGAGGTTCACTGGCTTCTTTCTTTTTCTTCGTTCCAACCGGGGTATCCAGCAGATTCAACCCGATCTCTTCATTATGTTCAACCACAACGCTCATCTCCTCTACCCACACTTCTCCAGCATGTGTATCACTTACAACTTTTTTATAATATAGACGTAGATCGGCAGTCTTTGTTCTGTACAATCGGTGTATCTCAGCAAATATTTCCCTTGAGGTATACAACAATAAAGATAGTGATGTCTTCATTTATCGGTATTTGATGGTTTAAATTGAATATATCAGACCTTGTCTAATCTGAATTGCACCACCATTCATCATAGCACGATTTTGACGCACCTGATATATAGGTCAGCCAATTCCATTAAGCGTACTGTTCTTCAATCCTCTTCCATTTTTATCGTCTTGAACGCAAATTCGGCTCCAATTCCAAGTTTTTATACGCAAAAACGACCGTTCCCGGTAATCCGGTAACGGCCGCTTCTTTCGGCACTTGTTTATAGAAAATGAACAGATGAAGATAGATATCTTCATTGTGTAGAGTCCATTTTTAGTAGGGGGCTTCCATAGAGAAACGTCCCATTTTACCTGCTCGCAGCTCTCGCAGAAATGCCCGCGATGCCTTCTCCAGATCAATGCGCCCACCGCTTACAACACAACCGCGTATACGGCCGACTTGTTCCATAATCGCAATAACACTGTCTGAATCATCTGCATCTTTGGAGAACTCCTGAAGTCCGTATCTCTCTTCCAGGGCGTCCCAGTAGTAACGCATCAAGTAACTGATTCCAAAAAAGGCAATATCCTCAGCATTCAAGATTTCCTCTTTGATCGCACCTGTTACGGCAAGACGGTAACCTACATTCTGATCTTCGAACTTGGGCCAAAGGATACCCGGAGTATCCAATAGCTCCATTTCTTTGCCTACCTTGATCCACTGTTGCCCCTTCGTCACACCAGGACGATCTCCTGTTAACGCAATACTCCGTCCAGCCAGTCGGTTAATCAACGTGGATTTACCGACATTGGGAATACCCACAATCAACCCGCGAACCGCACGAGGATTAATCCCTTTGGCAATTTGACGGTCAATTTTTTCTTTAAGAAGAAGCTTCGCCTGTACCGGAATGTCTTTAACATTAGTGCCTGTTGAAGCATCTACAGGAAAAGCAGTAATTCCTTCTTTTTTGAAATATTCAATCCATTCTTGCGTCACTTTGGCATCTGCCAAATCCGATTTGTTCAACAAAATCATCCGGGGTTTATCCAGCAATATTTCGTCAATCATCGGATTACGGCTGGAGACAGGCAGACGGGCATCCAACAGTTCGATGACCACGTCGATGAGCTTTAACTTATCCTGAATCTGGCGTCTGGCTCGAGTCATATGACCTGGAAACCATTGTATCGTCAACTTGTCTTCACCTCATTATTTACTTCGATTTTAATGGTTAATCCACTTAATTTCACCGATCGGCCAGAAAATCACATCTGCACGACCAATAATATCTTTTAACGAAACATAACCAATCATACGGCTGTCGGTACTATTTGGACGATTGTCTCCCATGACAAACACATGACCTGCCGGCACTTTGCCATCAGGGAACTGCTCATTCGGGAAATCCTTCACGTTATATGTTCCACCATTCGCTTCCGCTGCATCAATGGCTCCTTGAATATACGTTTCATCGACTTTCTTGCCGTTAACCATCACGGTATCATCCTGCACCTCAACCGTATCACCTTCTACAGCAATAACACGTTTGATGAAATCCCGACCTTCGGATGGTACGTGGAAGACGATAACTTCACCGCGCTTCGGTTCTCTGATATCATATAGGATTTCGTTGACGATCACACGTTCACCCGTTTCAAAGTTCGGCTGCATGGACGGTCCGTCCACAACAAATGGTTTGAAGAGCAACCACCGAATTAGAATGACGAGAACTAATGCGATAACGATGGCTTTAAGCCATTCAACAATCTCATTTTTAGCTTTTTTGGATCGGCTGTCTTTCTCTTCGGCAGGATTGCCCCGGTCCTGTTGAACTTCTTGTTCCATTCAAGATCTTCCTCTCTTCACAGTACATGTTTATAGCAGTACACACATCCAGCATCTGCATCGTTCCACATAATCATTGGATAGATACAAAATATTCACATCAGTTATGTAATCTTACACCAAGCATTACAGTACATTTAATCCACAATTCAAATGCCTTCAAGAGGTTGTTCAAAAAGTCGGTACTGAAACCGGTCTTTTGAACACGCACTTCAATAACTGATTTCACAAGCCTCCCGGACTATTCGCCGCATGTGTTGCCATACCATTTTACTCGGAAGTGTACCTCCGGTTCAACTTTTCCCGGACAAAAACGAAAAGGGCTTGTCTCCAAGCCCTTCCCGGTATCCGTTATATTAACGAATTTCTTTAATTCTCGCTGCTTTACCGCGTAGTTCACGAAGATAATAAAGCTTCGCACGACGCACTTTACCACGGCGAGCCACTTCGATTCTATCGATTTTTGGGGAATGAAGCGGGAAAGCTCTTTCCACACCTACACCGTAAGAAATTTTACGAACTGTAAAAGTCTCACTGATTCCACCACCACGGCGTTTAATCACAACACCTTCGAACAATTGGATACGCTCACGAGTTCCCTCGATTACCTTAACGTGCACTTTCAAAGTGTCACCAGGACGAAAACTCGGAATATCCTTACGAAGTTGTTCTTGTGTAATCGCTTGAACGATATTCATCTATGACTCCCTCCTTCCGTACAGGCGTTCATACTTCTTCCAGAGATCACCTTGTCTCCTTCATTATCCATAGAGGACCGCCGTATTCCACATAACAGACTTATTGTATCACGCAGCATATCAAAACACAAGGGAAATTAAACAAAGTGCCTATTATTCAATCAGCAAAATTCATACTGTCCGAACTAACTTAACGCTCTCTTCTACAAGTCAACCTGATACAGGAAAAAATACTGTAACCTCCCGTATAGAATTATCGTCTATGATATAACTTATTGACCACTTTAAAGGAGAACCCAAGACTCATGAAATATTGGAAAAAGATCACGCTTGCTGTACTCGCCATGCTCATATGTTCCATTACACTATATGCCTATGCCGTAACTCATCCTAGTAATGCCATGTCACACAAAGCTTGTACATCCTGGGATATAGTCAAACGCAAAGCGTTCCAGCTGTCACACACTGATTTCTCCAGCCAATCTGCGTTGGATCGTTCTTCCTTCAAGGTTGAAAAAGGTACCGCTACAGAAGTACCTGTACTGATGTATCATTACATAGAACCCAAGCTCAACAATCACGAGGCAAGTAATAAATCCATCATTAATCTGGAGGATTTCGAGCAAAATATGAAATACCTGCATGACGCAGGTTACACGACGATTACACTGGATCAGCTTGAACAATATGTTAACGGGAAGATATCCCTACCACAGAAGTCTATTGTAATTACCTTTGATGACGGATACCAGAACAATTATACATTAGCTTACCCCGTGCTTCAGAAATATAATTTTCATGCCTCCCTGTTTGTCATAGGCAGTAAAATTCAGGATAAACCTTCGGTATTGGAGCCCGCCATCAACAGTTTCATCTCCAAGCCAGAGATGCAGGCAGCAACCGACGTATTTGAATTCAACAGCCATACCTATAACCTGCATCACAAGGGATTTATGCGCTGTGGGAACAGCGTACCTGTCGGTCTGGACACTAGTCTTCTGGATGATGATATCCAGCAAATGAAGGAAACCGGAATAGACACACCTTATTTGGCCTATCCTTTTGGTTATACGAGTACACAGATGATCTACAAGTTACAGCAACATGGATATCGCATGGCTTTTACAGTAAAGTCCGGATTTGTGCATCCAGGAGATCATCCCATGAAGCTACCTCGTTTAACGGTTACAACAGGCACTGACCTGGCCGCCTTGCTTCAGTCCAAATCCAGTCCGCAGAATGGTCCGCCTGCATCGGAGAAAGACGAGTGAATACTAGACATTAAACTTCCCCACCCTGGTAGAGAGTCGAGCTATACAGCCTTTTGAGCTGTGGCTTGGCTCTTTTTGCATCGGTAAGTGATAATGTCATCGGAGTACTAGAATAAATCACTGCTTCCTTTGCATCATAGATGATGATCTGTTCTAACCCAGTCTGAACGAGGTCTGCATGCACCGCATATCCCTCTTCCGGGAATTCAGTAATCGTTTTCATATCTCCATCTACCAAAGAAGGCAATACATCTCCACCTCGGCGATAGGCAAAAATATAATCGAGCCCACTCTCATCCCAGTTATTTACAGGCTCAATAATCGTTAACCATCCACGAGTCATACGATTTTCTTTCCATATTTCTTGACCTGCGTTATTCAACATGAACATTCCATCCTTACCATTCTCGTCACCCCGAATAATTCGGTCCAACCCTGCAACCTGTAAACCTTCCATCCCAGTACAAAAATAGCCCAGTGCAATATGCTGTGATTCAATCGAATCTTCATAACGCCATTTCTCATTACCGTAGCGGTTCATCATGACCGTGACACTGCCACCAATCACAACCTCGACTTCCCCATCACCGTCAACGTCGCCAAACCATATACAGTCTGCATGGTCATCAAGATTCTGACAAGACCATAACAGCGTCCCATCATGATCCAACATGTCATATCCAGCCATCACTTCATCCTTACCATCTCCATCGATATCGTATACCCATGGAAAATGTCCTGGATTCCCTTCATGCTTCCATAATAAATTGAAATCATGGTCCAATGCCCATAACGTCTTATAGCGGTCTTTCAGGATAATGTCCATTTTTTGCTGATTACCAGTCAGGTTGGCGAGTATAATGCAGTCATGTGCTTCATCACCCGGCAGATCACATGTTTCTTTAATCTCACCGGTCCCGCCATCCAATACAAGAAATTGTTTGTCCATGACACACAATACTTCATTATTGCCGTCACCATCCCAATCTGCGATCTGAGCGGGATAGTCTGAGCCCGGACCTCCTGCGTTCGGATCAGGAGTTCCCACCTGCCATAGTAATGTCCCTTCCAGATCAAACGCAGTTAAGCAGCATACCTGATGCGGGACATACCGATCGTCTATGCCCCCATTGGCTTGCACCAGCAACATCTCAAGTCTGCCATCCCCATTCAGATCCCCCAAAAGCATTTTGCACCGTTCTCCGGCTTCGCTAATATCAACTCTGGCGATTTCATAAGGCTGATTGCTCATCATCTTCCTCCTCAGCGTATCGTTAACATTTCACATTTCATTACAGCTGAGTTCACCATAAAGAAAACCTCTGCTTTTTACAACCCTATTCAGAACTGATGCAAAAATGTTCAATGCTGCAAAAAAGTGTCTACATCAAAATTAAACGATTTAAACGAATGATTTTAAACCAACTCTAAAAACTCAAGGCGATTGCCAAAAGGATCATTTATATAGAAACGTCTTACACCTTCATCTGCTCTTGCTTCGTCATCTACAATATGAATTTGGTTATGAATGAGATGATCACGTAACTGATCCAAATGTTGTACATGAAATGCCGGATGAGCTTTTGTAGCGGGAATAAAATCTTTTTGTACCCCAATATGCACTTGGTGTCTGCCACACTCGAACCATACACCACCCCGTTTTCTCAGAATTTCAGGTTTAGGAATCTCCGTCCAGCCCAGTACTTTATTGAAAAAATGACGTGCTTCCACTTCACAACCTTCTCGTGCTGCAAGCTGAATATGATCAAGACCAATAATATTGTAAGTCATTCATACACCGCCTTTAGTTTCATTTAGTGAAACACAGTTTTAAAATATATCTCCATTTTATAGAATATCCCAATGAATATCCAGCTTTCTTTACAAAACACATGAAAAAAAAGCCAACCTTTGGTATGATATGCTCCCATCACAGTAGACAGTAGAAAAAACAAAACTCTACTTCTACCATGATGGGAGTTTTTGTAATGTCCAAAAGAAGCCCGGTTTCATATGAAATCAAGATT
>NZ_JBBCYH010000014.1:0-180404 GCF_037144955.1 Paenibacillus sp. USHLN196
GAATCTTGATTTCATATGAAACCGGGCTTCTTTTGGACATTACAAAAACTCCCATCATGGTAGAAGTAGAGTTTTGTTTTTTCTACTGTCTACTGTGATGGGAGCATATCACCGGGAGGGAGGCTGGAAAATTATCGAATTCAATCCATTCGCACGAATGAGGATGACCGCTATATTGGTTTGTTAAGTGTATACCATGGGTATCCCTCCGAAGATTCGATCTATCTCGAATTCCTATATATCCAGAGCGAGATCCAGAAGCAGGGATATGGACAAGAATTAATTCAGGCGTTGACTTGTCAATTTTCCGAACTTGGTTACAAGGAAATTCGAATCAACGTAGCGCTCAAAAATTGGCCTGCTTTACGCTTTTGGATCAAATCCGGATTCAATCAGGTCAGCGGAATTTATGGTGATCTTGAACATTCGGATGAAACCTTTGCCAATACAGAATTGATCAAAGCTCTCTGGAAAATATAGCCGATAAAGGGGAATATACCAATGGAAACATTCTTTCGTTATAACTGGATGGTGCGCGAGCAATGGTATGCGTGGTGTGAAGATGTATCGCATGAAGAATTGATTCGGCCACGCACAGGCGGAGTAGGCAACATATTACAAACGTTTTTTCATATCATTGATGTAGAGTGGAGCTGGCTTCAGTTACTTCAGGGCAAACCGGATGATGCAGAAGATTTTGCAAACTACCAGAATCTTGAGGCGGTAAGGCGATTGGATCACAAGTTACGTCCTGATGTGGAGGCATTTGTTACAGCTTGGGAGCCGAGTATGGAAAAAAGAGCTTATATTGATCATCGCTCAGCTGGCAAGGTCGGTACAGATTCATGGGGAGAAGTCATGCGACATGTGATCGCCCATGAGATTCACCATATGGGACAGCTGTCCGTATGGTCCAGAGAATTGGGCAAGCAGCCGGTATCCGCCAATGTCATTGGCAAAGGCCTGATTATACCTGACTAACAGAGAGAGCGCGGTATGGCATGAATGAACGGAGGAGAACGATGACCATTCAACTTAACCAGATAGATTGGATGCAACTGGATGGACGTGTCCAGCAGGTGATTGAACAGGAGCATCGGATCGTTCCTTTGGTACCTGGACTGGAAGCGAATGTGATGAGAATCGACTTTGGGGATCAGCGGTACGTATTGAAGGTATGGAACAAGGATTCAAAACCGGATATCGCCAAACAATATCGGTTATTATCTAAGCTTCATCAAAGTGGGATTCGTGTGTCTAAGCCCTACGGTTGGGGATTAGACGACCAACAGAATCAAGTGCTGTTAACAAGCTATGATGGCGAGCCGGTTACCCAATTAACGCAAGTTAAACTGACACGTTTGGCTGAACGATTAATGGAGGTCCATCGTTATCCTGTGAATGAAGTGGGAGCTGGAGAAGATGGAGAATACATATCCAGATATAATTTTGTTGAATACTTTTTTCCTCAAATTGAATTACATAAAGATATTCATGATCTTCTAGCAAACTTGATTCAGCTTGTTCAGATCAGACAGGACCATTTGATTCATGGAGATTATAATCTGGGAAATATTCTTGAGATGGACGACTATTACACCATTATCGATTGGACCAATGGGCAATACGGCGATCCGAGGTACGATATGGCATGGTCTGTTTTTCTGATCACCATCTATAATGGGGAAAGTAACGGCGAGATGTATCGCGCTCAATTTGCACGTTCTGCAAGTCATACGTACACGCTGGAAGAGGAGCGGGTTTTTGAAGCTGTAGCTTGTCTTCGCTGGATTCTGTTAACGCGCGTTGGAGATGTACCGATGGGGCCAAATGTAATGGAACGGGTTCACAGCATGGCTGTCCATAATCCATATTTGAATGAACACCTGCTGTGATTAGGAATAGTAAGACGACATTTTTGCAAATAAAATAAACAGCCTGTCCTAAACCAGCGTTCCTTGCATACCTATGGTAGTAGAGGAGCGTGATCGTTATGGAAGAGAAAGTGCAAACCTACTTTGAATTGAAGCAGCAGCAAAAAAATATTGAGCAACAGTTGTCTGTGCTACGAGATGAGATTGTCGCGTATTGCGCGGAACAAGGTGTCTATGAGACACAGGTTGGGAATTACACGGTGAAGACGGTGCTTCAGCAACGTAAAGAATACGATGATCAGAAGTTGTATGCTGCTCTGCCTGACCCAGATATCTGGCGATTGTTGTCCAAGGTGGACAGCCATAAGCTGAAAAGTCTGATCAAGCTTAACATTCTGTCCGAGGAGCAGGTTAACCCGGCATGTACACTGAAACAGGTAACTTTATTACAGGTCGACAAGCTATAACGCTTAATACCATTTCCAAACCTGAGTTGAATCAACGGAATATCACTATTACAAAGCACCTTCCATGAAAATAGTTCTGTTGCCCTGGGCAGTGGAACATGGGGGTGTTTTTGTTTTACGAACAGGGATAGGGACCAATAATAGTTAAATATGAGGGGAAAGATGTTTAATCTGTTCATGGTAAGCGCATTCATAAAGCGGTATGATGGATAAAAACAGGCAGGGAGGAATTGTAAATGTCATCAGAAATTCCATCACTACATGCTGCTTATGCCAACAAGTTCAAAATAGGTGCTGCTGTACATACCCGAATGTTGCAGTCCGAAGGGGAGTTTATCGCCAAGCACTTCAATAGCATCACCGCTGAAAATCAGATGAAATTCGAAGAAATTCACCCGGGGGAGGATCGTTATACATTTGAGGCAGCGGATCAAATTGTTGATTTTGCCGTCAGTAAAGGAATAGCTGTTCGCGGACATACACTGGTATGGCATAATCAAACATCGAAATGGGTCTTTGAGGATACCTCAGGTGCTCCCGCTTCCAGAGAACTGCTATTATCCCGCTTGAAGCAACATATTGATACGGTAGTAGGTCGGTATAAGGGGCAAATATATGCGTGGGATGTTGTCAATGAAGCTATTGAAGATAAGACCGACCTATTCATGCGGGATACGAAGTGGCTAGAGCTGGTGGGGGAAGATTACTTGCTGCAAGCGTTCAGTATGGCTCATGAGGCTGATCCGAATGCCCTGCTTTTCTATAATGACTACAATGAGACGGATCCGGTCAAACGGGAGAAGATCTACAATCTGGTTCGGTCTTTGCTGGATAAGGGAGCGCCTGTACACGGGATTGGTATGCAGGGGCATTGGAATATTCATGGTCCTTCGATTGAGGATATCCGAATGGCTATTGAGCGTTATGCTTCTCTGGATGTGCAGTTGCATGTTACCGAGCTGGACATGTCGGTGTTCCGTTATGAGGATCGTCGAACGGATCTCACTGCGCCCACTTCGGAAATGGCTGAGTTACAGGAGCGTCGATATGAAGAGATTTTCAATTTGTTCCGTGAATATCAATCCTCGATTACCTCTGTGACATTCTGGGGAGTGGCTGATAATTATACCTGGTTGGATCATTTCCCGGTACGTGGACGCAAAAATTGGCCTTTTGTTTTTGATCAACAGTTACAGCCAAAGGAATCATTCTGGCGTATAATTAAAGATAACGAAAGATGAAGATGTAGGGGTATCGAATCAAATTTCTGTCCGAAATGAGATGAGTATATGGATCGCATCCGCAATTACCTGATGATATTTGCAGGAAACTTGGTGGCGACCTACTTCATTTTTGAAGAGGGTACTCTCGCCAAGCCAATGATGTTTGCCACATTCATACTGTTACTGGTCATGCTGATCGATTACATGAAGAGCAGAAACAAATATTTATTGTAGTAGCATAGCTCCATGGTTTTAAGCGATCCTGTGACACACAGGGTCGTTTTTTTTATAAAATGAAAAATGAATGTTAGAATAACAGCAAGGAGGGCATGTTTTGCTACGGAATCGATTCAAACAGCGGGCTGAAGCCCTGACCTGAATCGGTAGGATTCACCCCCCAATGATTCGGACAACAGCTTCCATTTACATCATGACCATTGTTCATTACACTTGATTAGTAGTACCTCGTTAACTCAATTCAGATCATCAGGAGGATATCATTATGCATCAATCCGCACATATTCAGGAAGCAAGAGATTACATATTAAGCCGAATCCATATCAAGCCTGCCGTAGGCATGATTCTAGGTTCGGGGCTGGGAGCACTCGCGGACGAGATCGAGAATGCGACCGTTATTCCCTACACAGAAATTCCGTACTTTGCGCAATCCGAGGCCATCGGCCATGCCAATGAACTGGTCATTGGTCAACTGATGGGCAAAACGGTTGTAGCGATGAAGGGACGCCTTCACTATTATGAAGGTTTCACACTGGATGAAGTGACGTTCCCAGTTCGCATCATGAAGGCACTGGGTGTTGAACAATTACTCATCACGAATGCCTGCGGAGCGATCAACACAAGCTTTGAGCCGGGCCAACTGATGCTCATTACAGATCATATTAACCTCGTAGGCAATAACCCGTTGATGGGACCGAATAACGCTGAATTGGGAGTACGCTTCCCTGATGTGTCCCAGGTGTACAATCGCGAACTGCGCAGCATCGCTCTGAAGGTTGCAGAAGAGCAGAACGTTGGCCTGCAGCAAGGTGTCTATGCGTGGTGGAGTGGTCCGGCATATGAGACACCAGCCGAGATTCGCATGATTCGTACGATGGGTGCGGATGCTGTAGGTATGTCCACGGTACCTGAAGCCATTGTCGCCATTCATGGCGGGATGAAGGTGCTGGGTATTTCCTGTCTGACGAACATGGCCTGTGGCATTCTGGATCAGCCGTTAAGTCATGATGAAGTCATTGAAGTGGCTGCCCAAGTGAAAACAACCTTTATCGGGCTGGTAAAAGGCATCCTGAAAGAGATCTAATCGCGAGATGATTTTTATCTAGGCCGCGATGGATAGGATAGAGTTTTCATCCAACCAAATCGAAACCACCAAAAAACGTATGCTTCACGAGCTGTTACTCGTGAGACATACGTTTTTTTTATTTTGCAGAACTATGAACCATCTGAGAATGATCGGCCATAATTGCTGGCGTGGACTCTCTGATGATGGGTTTGGTCACTATATGCGAGACCTGATAGGGCTGTGTCGGGTTTTTAATTCGGGATAATAGCATCTCTGCAGCCTTAATGCCCATTTCATTGCTGTAAATATGAACCGTCGTTAGCGGAGGTTCAATAATTCGCGATTGGGGTGCATTATCGAATCCGCATATCGCCACATCTTGTGGAACAGCAACATTTCTGGCTTTCAAAGCCCGCATCAGATCGACCGCAATAAAATCATTAGCACATACGTAAGCGGAAGGTAGGGATGCCATCTCTGCCACTCGCTGGTTCAACCATCCTGGCTTGGAGAAGAACAAGCGATCATTATCTACGATACAATGGGACAGGTCGATCTGCAAGCCCGCTTCCAGCATAGCACGGTGATATCCAGTCCATCGCTCATTAAAGCTCTTGCAGTGATTGTAATCTCCGGCAAATCCGATACTTGTGTAGCCGCTCTCAATTAACTTTTTGGTTAACTGATAGATGCTATGTTCATTCTCCATAAGTAACAAATCCGCTTGGAATTCGGGATAACATATGTTGGAAGCGCAGTCGATAAAGATCGTTGGGATGCCGAGATCAGTAATAAGCTGAGTGTATTCCAGATCAAATAATTCAATACAAATGATAGCGTCGACTTTGGCAATATCAAAATTATTGGGCAGTGTAAGCGCATCTTGATCGTCTTCACGTACGATATGAATCGAGAGATTGTATCCCTCCGCACTAATTCTTTTCTCCAACCCACTAATCAGCAATGATCCAAAGTGAGATGTACTAGGCAAGTTTTCAGTTAACAAGGCAATATTGCTTGGAGCCTTGGTTAGAACATGCTCATTTTCCATATAGGCGAATTGTTTATATTTAAGTTCAATTGCTTTTTTAATTACACGGTTTCTAGTCTCATCCGGAATGTTTCCGCTATCGTTCAATGCTTTGGAAGCCGTATTCCTGGAGATCCCCAAAGCATCAGCGATGTCTTGTATCGTGACTTTTTCCTTTGCCATCTAATACCTCACCTCTAATTAATCAATAGTCATCCATATTCTTCTCTACGTCAAATGTATAATAGAACGGGATAAATAGCAATCTTAATTTTACAAATGCACAATTCTGTTTACATTCTGAAATGAGTACCCTGTTTTTGGTTTTATTCATAAGGTTCTTTTTTCATTAGTAATAATGATAGACCAATTACGGTGATAATGTGGGGATTTCTGGGTTTAATTTATAAAATCAATACTATCTATATGCAACTTCAGTAATGTGAAGTCACATTGATGCACAGAAATATATTTCAAATGCACAAATTATTTTTACAAAACATATTGACTAAATCCTTTGAAACCTGATAAATTGTAAATTATTAAATAGGCAATTGTAAAAATTGAAAGCCCTTACTGAAAACAATTGTCAACTTCAAGAATGAAACGGGGGTAGCATGTTGGATAACATAGCAGACAGCAAAAAGGGCAGAGGAAGGGTACTTAAAGTGAGGACGACCAGCGGTCATAAGTTGCAGCAACTCAAAAAGAATTACTTTTTATATATGTTGCTTGCACCCGCCTTAATCTTGACTCTTATCTTCAAGTACATCCCAATGTACGGAGCCATCATTGCATTTAAGGATTTCAGCCCGATCAAAGGCATCATGGGCAGTGATTGGGTAGGTCTGAAGCATTTTGAGAAATTTATAGCTTCACCCAATTTCGATATCATTTTAATGAATACGCTTAAACTCAGCTTTTTGGGATTGATATTCAGTTTCCCGGTGCCCATTATATTGGCACTCATGCTGAATCAAGTACGTAAAGCTGGCATCAAGAAAAATATTCAACTGTTTCTGTACGCACCAAACTTCATATCCGTTGTTGTCGTTGTGGGAATGCTGTTCATCTTCCTCTCACCGACAGGGCCAATTAATCAATTAGCCACATGGATTACAGGTCAGCCGATCATGTTCATGTCTGAACCGGAATATTTCCGCTGGATCTACATCTTGTCCGATATCTGGACCGGAGCGGGTTGGGCTTCCATCATATACGTCGCGGCATTGGCCAATGTTGATCCAGAGCTTCACAATGCAGCCAATCTGGATGGAGCGAACCTCCTTCAACGTATTCGGCACATCGACCTTCCAACCATTCGTCCGATTATGGCTATCGTCTTTATCCTGGCAGCTGGTGGCATTATGTCCATTGGATTTGAGAAGGCCTATCTGATGCAGACATCCATGAATCTGCCTTCCTCTGAGATCATTGCCACGTATGTCTACAAGGTGGGACTGCAATCGGGAGATTACGCTTATTCAGCGGCAGTGGGATTGTTCAACTCGGTTATCAATGTGATTCTGCTGGTGACGGTGAATCTGATCGTGAAGAAATTGAATGAAGGCGAAGGCCTCTACTAGGAAAGGAGTATTACCCATGGTTGTTAAACATACGGGAATGGATCGATTGATTCTCACACTCAATGCCATCTTTCTCACCTGCGCTGTACTGGTTGTCGTTGTTCCCTTGATTTACATTGTTATCGCCTCATTCATGGACCCCACAGTGCTATTGAACCGTGGACTATCCTTCAATGTATCCGACTGGAGTCTGGACGGTTATCAGATGATATTATCCAATCCAGCCATGATCCGAGGTTTTGCGAATGCGGTATTGTACTCGGTTTCCTTTGCACTGATCACCGTGACCATTTCCATATTTGCAGGCTATGCATTGTCAGATGATAGGCTAGCGGGACGCGGATTTTTCATGATTATCTTTATCATTACGATGTTCTTCGGCGGGGGATTAATTCCTACGTATCTACTCATACGTAATCTCGGCATGTTGGATACGGTGTGGGCGATCATCATTCCTGGAGCCGTCAATGTCTGGAACATTATTCTCTCCAGAACCTTTTTCAAAGGAGTCCCTCGGGAACTGAAAGAAGCTGCAAATGTGGATGGCGCCTCCGAGATGAAGATTTTCTTCCAGATCGTCATTCCGTTGTCGAAACCGATCATTTTTGTACTCGCACTCTATGCTTTCGTTGGGCAATGGAATTCCTATTTTGATGCAATGATCTATCTCGATAATCCAAACCTGCATCCGTTACAGCTCGTTCTGCGTTCCATTCTGATTCAGAATCAGGCTGCTCCGGGCATGATCAGTGATCAGCTTGCGATGGCAGAACTGAAACGGCTCTCCGAGATGATTAAATACTCAGCGATTGTCATTTCGAGTCTGCCACTCATCATTATGTACCCGTTCTTCCAGAAGTATTTCGAAAAAGGTGTCATGGTCGGTTCTCTCAAATAGTGAACAGCCTGCGATACAGCAAGTTCGGTCCAATCCAACTCATGGAGGTCATGATTATGAAAAAAGTGAATAAGTCCAGAAAAGCCGTTACAACGGCGTCCATTTCCATGCTGTCTGCGGTGCTCCTTCTAACTGCTTGTGGAGGGGGTGGAGGCGGAGCAGCAAGTGAAGCGCAATCACCTGATGGTAAAGTGACATTGAATTTTATCACACAGAGTTCCCCTCTGGCTCCTGCTGATCCGAACGACAAGCTGATCAACAAGCGGCTCGAAGAGAAAACCAATGTGCATATCAACTGGAAAAACTATACGAGTGACGTGTTTGCGGAAAAAAGGAATCTGGCGGTAGCCAGCGGTGATTTACCGGATGCCATTTTTGATGCAGGTTACGGGGATTATGATCTCCTGAAACTGGCGAAGGACGGGGCGATCATTCCACTTGAGGACATGATTGAACAACACATGCCCAATCTGAAAAAGGTGCTGGAGGAAGCTCCCGAATACAAGAGCATGATCACTGCACCGGACGGACATATATATTCTTTCCCATGGATTGAAGAACTCGGCAGTGGCAAACAACGCATTCAGTCGGTGGATAACTTGCCCTGGATTAATGTGGAATGGCTGAACAAGCTCGGGCTGGAGATGCCGAAGACAACCGAGGAATTAAAAGAAGTACTGATCGCGTTCAAAACTCAAGACCCGAACGGTAATGGCAAGGCTGACGAAATTCCGCTTTCTTTCATTAACAAGCCGGGCGGAGAAGATCTGACATTTCTTTTTGCGGCATTTGGACTCGGGGAGAACTGGGATCATACCGTGGTAACCAATGATGGGAAAGTGGTCTTCACGGCAGCTGATGAAGGCTACAAGGAAGCGGTTAAATACATTCATGAGTTGGTTCAGGAAGGCCTCGTGGATGTCGAATCGTACCAGCAGGATTGGAACACGTATCTTGCGAAAGGCAAGGATAATAAGTACGGCATGTACTTCACATGGGATAAGGCTAACATTACAGGCATGAATGATACGTATGATGTTCTGCCTCCGGTTGCCGGGCCTAACGGAGAGGTCAATGTCACAAGAACAAACGGAATAGGACTTGATCGTGGTCGCATGGTCATTACCAGCAGCAATAAAAACCTGGAATCCACAGCCAAGTGGGTAGACCAATTGTACGATCCGCTTCAATCCGTACAGAACAACTGGGGTACCTATGGAGATGAGAGTCAGCAAAATATTTTTGAATTCGATGAAGCCAAGGGGATGCTGAAGCATCTTCCACTGGAAGGCTCTGCACCTGTGGAACTTAGACAAAAAACCAGTATCGCAGGACCATTGGCCATTCTCGACAGTTATTATGACAAATACACAACCAAACCGGAAGATGCGGCTTGGCGGATGGAACTTCTCGACAAGGTTATGGTTCCGCATATGAAAGCGGAGAACGTATATCCAAGTGTGTTCTTCTCCATTGATGAACTGGATCGATTGTCCACGATTCAGACCGATCTCTTCGCCTACGTGTTACGTCTGCGTACAGAATGGTATCAGAACGGGAAAATAGATCAGGAATGGGATGCTTACTTGAAAGAGCTGGATCGCCTTGGGTTGCAAGAATGGCTGCAGATTAAACAAGCGGGATATGACCGTAATAACAAATAAAGAAAAGTACGGAGGAGAAACCATAATGTCGACAATTCTTAAACAAGATTACAGAAATGAATACCATTTTTCACCGAAAGAGAAGTGGATGAACGACCCGAACGGCATGGTGTTTTTCAATGGGGAGTATCACTTGTTCTATCAGCATCACCCACATGGAACCACATGGGGCCCCATGCATTGGGGCCATGCAGTGAGCAGGGACCTGATCTCCTGGGAGGAACTTCCGATAGCCTTACTCCCCGATGAGAATGGCACTATATTCTCGGGAAGTGCCGTAGTGGATTGGAATAATACGACCGGATTCTTTGAGGATGAGCCAGGATTGGTTGCTATTTTCACCCACCATCTTGAAGTTAAAAACCAAGATGCCATACAAACCCAGAGTCTGGCGTATAGCAAAGACAGCGGCAGAACTTGGACTAAATACGAGGGTAATCCGGTATTAAAGCATGAGTCCTTTGTCGATTTCCGTGATCCCAAAGTGTTCTGGCATGAGCAGACCAAGGAGTGGATTATGATTATCGCTTGTGGTCAGACGGTATGTCTGTATCGTTCTCCCAATCTGAAGGATTGGACGCTAGGTAGTGAATTCGGCGCCGGGATTGGTTCACACGATGGCGTGTGGGAATGCCCCGACCTGTTCCCCCTTGCAGTGGATGGAGATTCAGGGCAGGAGAAATGGGTGATGCTTGTTAGCATCGGTGCAGATCCTGCTTTTATTGAAGGCTCCAGAACACAATATTTTACCGGAGATTTTGATGGAACTACATTTGTCCCAGACGAGGCATCCCATACGGTTCGCTGGATTGATTATGGTCGGGATAACTACGCAGGAGTTAGTTGGTCTGACGTTCCTGAGGAAGATGGAAGACGCCTCATTATCGGCTGGATGAGCAACTGGATGTATGCCAACCAGACGCCAACCAATAATTACCGTGGAGCGATGACCATTGCCCGGGAGTTGACACTGGAGACAAGAGCGGGAGAAGTTATATTGATTCAACGTCCTGCACGTGAACTTGAGCAAGCCCGTAAGCCAGTATTGTCCCTACAGGATGCTTCAATTCAGCAAGTGAGTGAGCAGTTGAACGCTTTGCAACTAGTGAACTATGAGATCCATGCAGAGTGGGCTCAGGATCAGTCGTTCCACTTTGCGCTAAGAAGCGGCGCAGATCACGAGACGGTCGTTGGCGTAGACTCGACCCGAAGTGAAGTATATGTTGATCGTAGTCGATCGGGCATCGGCCATTTTCATGAACTTTTCCTGAGCCGTCATACAGCTGAGTTAAAAGAGGTGAATGGGAATCAACGGTTGCGTATCTTCGTAGATCATTCATCTGTGGAGGTATTTGCAAATGATGGTCAGGCCGTTATTACGGATCTGATCTATCCGGATGCGGATTGCCAGGGCATCTCTGTTCATGCCGAAAATACGGATCTGGCATTCTCTTCACTTCATATCTATGAAATATCACCGACCAATGCTAAAGGTCAATTGTAATGAAGGGAAGGAGTGCAGAACGATGCGTATTGGAGCCGTTGAAGCAGGCGGAACAAAGTTTGTATGTGGTGTAGGTAATGAGCATGGACAGATTGAAGACCGGATCAGTTTTCCAACAGAGCATCCTGAGACAACACTTGCCAAGGTGATCGACTATTTCAAGGATAAAGGTGTGGAAGCAATCGGGATAGGCTCTTTTGGTCCGATTGATCTGCAACCGGATAGTCCCACTTATGGGTATATTACGACCACGCCTAAGCCTGGTTGGGAAAACTGTAATGTGATTGGAACCTTGAAGCATGAATTTCCGGTTCCTTTTGGATGGGATACGGATGTGAATGCTGCCGCGCTCGGTGAAGTGACGTGGGGAGCGGCGCAAGGACTGGATAACTGTGTATATTACACGATTGGCACAGGCGTTGGTGTTGGACTCGTGGCAGGGGGCCAACGAGTACACGGATTGTTACATCCCGAGGGTGGACATATTCGCACAAGACGCCATCCGGATGATCACTTTGCCGGATTATGCCCGTATCATGGTGATTGCCTAGAGGGGATGGCTGCAGGACCAGCCATAGAAGCACGGTGGCAGATCCCTGGCAGTGAACTGCCGGCAGATCATCCAGCGTGGGAGATTGAATCCTTTTACATTGCGGAGTCGATTACAACTGCCATTCTGCTTCATTCGCCGCAGAAGATCATCTTGGGCGGTGGTGTGATGCAGCAAGATCATCTGTTTCCTATGATCCGGGAGCGGGTAGTGCGGAATCTCAATGGTTATGTGAATGCAGCTTCAATTACGCAACATATCGATCAATATATTGTCCAGCCCGGATTGGGCCAGCATGCAGGCCTGTGTGGTGCACTCGCTTTGGGTCTGGAAGCATTGCAACAAGCAGCACAAGCTTCACATGCTTCGTAGTTCTCTAAAATAATATACATCCCAGAAGGGACGGTTGCGGGTTCGCTTATTGGTATAAGCCAAACGACGCACTGTCCTTTTTGGGCTTTTTTATTTTTTTGAAGAGTTAAGTAGTTTGAAAATATAGTACGTTCTAAAATTCGATGTTGCTCAAGTGAGCTGCCAAAGGTATGATTTTTAGTGTCCTATCTCTATCGTGCGATAAGACATTCCAAATTTAAATTTAACGTGTCTCAAAATGAAAGGAATCCAACCAATGAACCAAATAACAATGCGTCAAGCTGTACAGACAGACCAAGAGCAACTGGCCGATTTGCGAGCGTTGGTTTTATACGATGATTTAACCAGACTGGGAAGGTACGATGATGTGAAGGTACGTGAACGTTTCCGAAATACATTCGACCCTGCCGACACACATATTATTGAAGTGGAGGGTTCAATGGTAGGTTGTGTCGCCTTGAAGCCCAAGTCTGAGGCATTTCTATTGGAACATTTCTACATACATCCCGATTATCAGGGACAGAAAATAGGAACTCAGGTACTGAAATTGCTGCTGGAACAGGATGAAGTTCAGGGGAAACGGGTTATTTTAAATGTGTTGCAGGGAAGTCCTGCTCGCCGATTGTATGAACGATTTGGATTTATATTGGACAGTGAAGATGAGGTCGATGTGTTTATGTCGGTCCAAGTGTAGTAATTTTTACTGTACATCTATATAAGTTGAACTATTCTTTTACACAGAAACGGAGAGGGCAGAAAAAAACTGGAAAAGCGAAGCGTTCGCCTGAAAGCTTTCTGAAAGAAAGCTACGTCGTAAGCATAGGCTTATCAGCGGATTTTACCCTTGAGAAAAGGGAATCAAAAAAATCTGGGGATAACAGCGCGATTGGATATAATAGACCCATTCATTTAATTCTTGAATGGGTCTATTGAACTTTTCTATTATACTTTCCAGTGGTCGTACTCTAATATGGATAATAACCTACTTTTTATATAGGAATTATATAGTATGGAGAAGCCAAGATGCCACAATGGAAACGAAATCTGTATATTCTGTGGTTCGGCCTGTTTTTTAATCATATGGCGTACTCACTATCCGTTCCGTTCTTTCCTATTTTCCTGCAAAATGATCTTGGTATCCATACCGGTCTGGAAGCCTGGTCGGGTATCTCCATCTCCATCAGCTTTCTGATCAGTGGATTATGCGCACCCTTCTGGGGATCGCTGGCTGATCGATATGGCAGCAAATTGATGCTGGTCCGTTCAGGCGTTGGGCTAGGCATTGCGCATCTGGCTAATTTCTTTGTTTACGATCCGTATACGTTTATCGCGGTAAGGGTCTTTCAGGGACTCATGGCTGGTTTTCATCCCGCCTCAATTACACTGATCGGCACCAATACTCCGGAGAAACATGTGGGTTATGCACTTGGCGTGATCTCCACGGCCAGCGCCGCGGGTGGGATACTGGGTCCTCTTGCCGGAGGGGTGCTGAGTCACTGGATCGGACTGCGGGGATGCTTCGTTGCATCGGCTGTGATTACGTTGCTCGCGGCTCTGATGGTTCTGGGTGTGAAAGAGTCACGGCTTACTCGTACGGTGGTTCCAACAAGGATCATGGGGGATTTGAAGAGAGCCGCTTCTACTCCCGGCTTGATGCGAATCTACGGTCTGATTTTGCTGGTTTCAACGTCAGTGCTCATTATCGAACCGGTGCTTACACTCTATGTCGTACAGATTGGCGGAGATATCGGCAGTGCAACACTTAGTGCTGGTATCGTCTTCTCAGCCATTGGTGTGGCAACAGTTATTATGGGGCCGCGTTGGGGGAAGATTGGTGGCAGGATCGGATACGAGAAAACATTGTATATTGGACTGATTGGTGGTGGAATTGGCAGTCTGCTGCAGATGACAGCAACGAATCTGATTTATTTTGGCAGCCTGCGATTTGTCTATGGTCTGTTCTTTGCCGCGGTTTATCCGGCGCTCAATGCGCTGATCATCAAGTATGCTGATCACGATTTTCGTGGGAGGGCTGTCAGTCTGAGTCAGACCGCGAGTCAGTTCGGCATTGTGCTGGGACCGTTAATCGGCGGTTTTCTTGGTGGATGGATCGGCATTCCGTTTATTTTTCTATTTACAGGGATTGTACTCCTGGGAGCGGCTTGGGCAGTCCGCGTAAGTGATGTGAAACAGTCGGGTAAACCGGGTTTGCGTATGACAGTAGACTCTGGCGGAACACATATGAAGAAGTGAACGTTCACAATGAAATAGGGAGGAATATATATATGTCACAACGACGATTGAAACTGGGAGCCAATCTGAACGGCGTAGGGAACAGCATTTCCTTTTGGCGTCACCCCGACATTCCCGTTAACGCGAGTGTTAGTCTGGAATTCTACCAGAAGCAGGCACGTATCGCGGAGAAAGGGAAGTTCGATCTGCTTTTTATTGCAGATGGTCTCTTCATTAACGAGAAGTCCAATCCTCATTTTCTCAATCGCTTTGAACCTCTGACGCTTCTGTCCGCACTCGCCGGGGTAACTTCTCACATTGGGTTGGTTGCTACATTGTCTACTTCATATAGTGAACCCTTCACGGTTGCGCGGCAATTTGCCTCACTGGATCAATTAAGCGGTGGGAGGGCCGGGTGGAATGTGGTCACTTCACCTCTGGAAGGCTCGGCACTGAACTTCGGCAAAGGCGAACATCCGAACCATGCTCTGCGCTACGAAATTGCGGAAGAACATCTGAATGTGGTCAAAGGCCTGTGGGATTCCTGGGAGGACGATGCCTTTATCGGAGATAAGGAGCAGGGCGTATTCTTCGATTCTGCGAAGATGCATACGCTGAATCACAAGGGGGCGCACTTCTCCGTACAGGGTCCGCTTAATGTGGGACGTTCGAAGCAGGGTCATCCGGTGATTTTCCAGGCGGGTTCATCCGAATCTGGTAAAGATCTGGCTGCCCGATCGGCCGATGCCGTGTACACAGGACATGAGACGCTGGAGGAAGCAAGGGAGTTCTACCGGGATGTGAAGGCAAGAGCGGTGGCATATGGACGTCAGGCAGAGGATATTCTGATCTTCCCAGGCATCGGCCCCATTGTGGGTAGAACAGCGGAAGAGGCTGAGCGGAAGTATCAGGAGATTGCTGAATTGGTCAGCATTGACCAAGCGCTGAATTATCTGGGACGTTACTTCGATCATTATGATTTCTCCCAGTTCCCGCTGGACGAACCTTTTCCCGAGATAGGGGAGATCGGCAGCAACAGCTTCCGCAGTACAACAGATAAGATTAAGCAGCAGGCACGGGAACAGGGGCTGACCCTGCGCCAAGTAGCGTTGCTGGCATCGACTCCACGCACATCGTTTATTGGTACACCGAATCAGATCGCAGATCAGATTCAGGAGTGGTATGAAGGCGAAGCGGCAGACGGATTCAATGTTCGTACCGTGGTGCCCAATGGACTGGAAGATTTCGTGGAACTGGTTGTCCCGGTTCTGCAAGAACGAGGGCTGTTCCGAACTGAATATGAACAGGATACGCTCCGTGGTAATCTGGGTCTTGAAATTCCGCGTAATCGATATACGTTAGAGCGTGTGAGATAGATATATTTTAAATGAGAGCCTTATAAAATAAAACAAAACGGTAATCACATCCATGGATTGGACATGATTACCGTTTTTCTGATGCAGAGCATTTCTGAGCATACTCCACTCAGAAGAAGATATCTTAAAATGCCTGAAACGCGGCCCAGATGGCTACGATCATGTAAGCTATACCGCCAATTTTGCACATGAGGTAATAAAATTCGCTAGGTTCGGGATCTTTTAACCATATCCAGCGGAGGGAGAGCAGGAATTGAAACTTTTGAAACTTTGGATAATAGAAGCTGCACCATCCATAGATGAGTCCGGCAAGCGCAATGAACAGGAGAACAGGTGTACCTGGCGTATGATGATATTCCGGATAGGCAGCGGTCACGAGCGTGGCAGGTGTATACTGCTCTTCGTCATCCTCCATGACTCGTTGGCTGTCTACATACATGTTGACCGGAGAAAGCATCTTCCCGGTTTCATCGTAACTTAATAATTGCTCGGATTGTTGTTCCACTGTATATTGGTGGTCGTTAGGGTATACCACGTTATACGTTGCAATAGGGTTGGAGGCGATATGGGTAATGACATAGTTCTGCTGATCGATGCTGACGTACGCTTCTGCTGATTGACGGTGATCTGAATGGGGTCTGCTGTACCGCTCTCATACGTAATTTGATTACCTTGCTCGTGATCGTAAGTGTACTTATGCTGATCTACATAGAATATAGGTTCTGTGAAATACGGCTTGGATAATATCCCGAAAAGTAAGGACACGACGACAACGCATACCAGAAAAACAAGGGTAGGGACATGTTTATTGGGTATGGAGTTCATCTTTTTGATTACCAATCCCTTCCTTAATTAGATGTTCATTTTAATACGTGAAAGTTGGACATAAGTTGTAGCTGCTTGCACTAGTGTTATCAAGAATGGGACATTATGGTTTCTTTTTGAGAGAGTACTGTTATTATAAAATTATGCCCTGTTCAAGCCAGAGTGTTGGTTAAGGGGACAAGAAAGTGTTGGACAATCTGTAATTCCAGACGAGTCACAGGAGGAGATTGGGATGATTAGAGGGTTAACAAATGCGGGATTGGGAAACATGGAGTCTGATGAACAATATATCACAGATGCGGCCAAGCACGGATTCGGATCTGTAGATTTGAATCCGCTCTCATTGATTCAAACCTATGGCAAGGAACAGGCACAACATCTGCTAGAGAATAATCAGGTGATCATCGGTTCATCGGGTCTGACGGTGGAGTGGCGGACGACAGATGAACAATTCCGTGAGGGATTGCAATCGTTGGTCGCTATGGCAGAAGCTTCTGCTTCGCTGGACTGTTACAGCTGTTGCACGTATATTTTACCCTCAACGGATCAACCGGCAGCGCAATTTATGGCGGCGGCTACGAAACGCTTGAGACTTTGCGCAGATATCTTGGACGCTTACGGGATTAAGTTGGGTCTGGAGTTTGTGGGCTGCCATCACTTGCGAACGCAATGGAAGAATCCGTTTATCTGGCGTGTGGAGGATACGCTGGACTGGATCGAGACGATCCATGCGCCTAACGTAGGTTTATTGGTGGATTCCTATCACTGGCATACGAATGGTCTACCGATGGAAGATCTGTTGAAGCTGAAGAAAGAACAGGTTGTTCATGTTCATATTAATGATGCCTATGATCTGCCCGTTGAAGAATTGCTGGATTATGAGCGTTTGTATCCCGGCGAAGGGGTCATTGATCTGGGTGGATTTCTGAGAAATCTGCAGGCGATTGGTTACAATGGTGTGGTGGCTCAGGAGGTACTGGCTCCAGCGCCGACCCTAAGTTCGAGTGAAATATTGGCTAAGTCGAAAGCAGGTTTCGACAATGTATTTGCCACAATCTAAGTTACTGAAAAATAGAGGGGGTGTTCCTAGCTGTGTTTATGGCTTATGGAACACCCCCTGTTCTTTTTCGATTAATCCAGCAAGCCGTGATCTTTCATCAGTTGTGTCGTAACGATCCACAGTCTGTTTTGCATGGCCTCATCTCCGCCAGGATGTATAGGAACAATAGATGCCCCAGTTCCCACATTGAAATATCCTCCCGAAACCTCGCCATACTTCGGTTCCACAGCCAACCGAGTAATGATATCCGCACCCCGGCGCGGGTCGCCGATGTGCAAAAAGGTTAACATGCGTTCAAGCATACTTGCAAACCATAGCTCTCGTCCAAGACCCGTAACATTAAAGCCAGGGTTCAAGGCATTTACGCGAATTCCAGTTCCGCGCCATTGTCTGGCGAGTTCACCAGTAAACATAATATTGAGCAGTTTGGTTTTGCCATAGATTGGAGAGGAACCGCGTGCAGTAAAAGGAGTGATATCCCTTAAGTCATCTGGCAACACCAGTGTGCCATGATTCCGCGAAGCTTCAGATGCAACATTGACGACTCGGGCATGGCCGGATTGAATCAGGGAAGACTGCAAGGTGTGCGTTAACAGCCAAGGTGCCAAATAATTCACGGCAATCATCTCAGCATATCCTTCGGACGTGACTCGCTGTTCAAAAGCATGAAGTCCGGCATTATTCAAAAGTACGTCTATACGCGGATAAGCGGCTGCAATCTCTAACCCAATACGTTTTACATCACTCAGTAAGGACAAGTCTCCATAGAAAAATTCGATTTTGGCAGAAGGCATGGTTTTCTTGATTTTGTACCTGGTAGCCTCAGCGCGTTCCTTGCTTCGGGCTGTGAGTATAAGATGTGCCCCGCGTTTGGCGAGGTCCATGGCAGCAAGCTGCCCTAAACCGCTTGTTGCTCCGGTAATTACAATAATGGGATGTTTAGTTTTCATAAGAAGATCTCCTTTTGACACGAATAGATTCGAAAATATATAATGGACATAAATCAACTATAAATATTAATTGATATTTGTCAACTATATTTCTGGAAGCCTACTTTCATGTATCGAGGAGAGGGAGTTAACAATAATGAGTGAAAATCCAGTCAAAACCAAAGATAGAGCAACCTTGGAGCTAGCGCTGGGTGAGCAGATTCATGCACTGATCAGTGCTTCGCATGCGCTTAACGTTCGATCTGCCGAGCGTTTTGATGCGGACCTGCAACCTGCCGCTTTTCACCTGGTTCGGTGGCTGTACTCCTATGGCCCAACAAGCGCCGCAGCTTTGGCAGAAGCGACTGCAATGGACCGCAGCTCGGTCAGCCGATTAATCAAACAACTCGAAAAGTCGGGATATGTTAGCAAAGAGCCAGACCCCGAAGATCGGCGCGGGGTGTTACTATCTCTTACGGAACTTGGTCAACAATCGACGGTTGGTGCGCTCAAGGAGAAGGAGTCAGCTTTTTATGACCGTATATCCAGATGGGATGATAAGGAACTGGAGCGTTTCACCGTCTTGCTAAGGCAGTTTAATGGATTGGATGGTAAGTGAGAGCTTCTATAGTGTGGATTTTATTTTCGATAAGCGAACCATAGGACATGTCACCATTGAGCGAGGTAGACTACAAATTCATAGCAAAAGCGGACATCTGGTGATGTCCGCTCGTGAAGTTCCCAGATCATTTTATAGTTTCCAGGGAAGCTGTGGGATTTTATATCGGAAACCCTGATGGTTTCCTTTTCTCACATATATCCAAGGTGGTGGGACAGGGGTGCCTAGTGCTTTATACAAGACCGTTCCTTCATCGCTTGCGGAATATTCTTCGATACTACTTTGGATATCCTCCCAATGAACCTTACCTTGGTAAGACAGTGTCTGCCCTTGAACGATAACATGAGGTGCACCTGATATGATTCTCTGTGTTATGTTGAGAACGCCAACCTTTCCTGAGGACAACATCATCAATTCGCTCATGAAAAGTATGATAATCAAAATGACTATGCTCACAATCCATCGCTTTTTTCTCATTTTGTGACCTCCACTACCTAGGGAATCATTTCCTCGTAGTTAATGTCTTTTAATGACATAATCTCGTCAGAGATGGTATTGATTTTGACTGAATAGGGCCTAATAGCTTGCAGGAATTCATGAATGATTTTCTTGCGATCCTTATTAAAGACGGCAGATGTTATGTGATTCTCTTTTAATACGTTATCGTTCATTATGACTTGTTTAGAATAACTAACTGAATTACTATAATCGATTAGATGCGTAACCCCCGAGAATTTGCCACTAGTTAATGTACCTTTGGAGAATTCGGATGGTTTAATCCCAATATATTTTTCAGAAGAACCGTGTTTCTTTTTATAATTGATAATCGTGTCAAAAAAGTCCTTATCCCCGGTTAACTTTTCGTTGAAATAATCATTTTTGAGAGCAATCGTAGTCGTATGATCGGTATATCCTAGTGAGACAGTATCTGAAGAGTGGATTGCGTAATATCCCTGAGACATCTTGCCCTGATTGAATGTTCCATCGTTAATGGTGTTGATGTAGCTGCCAAGTATAGGGTGAACCTTGCCATCAGAAGAAGTAAGATACTGTACTTCTAACCATTGCGTAATTTCTTTTCCTTTACCATGATATGTATCATTAATCCACGATCCGGTGTAGGTTTTTATAGTGAATTCACCTGTTCCATGGCCCATATTAGATTCATCGTAATCCTCAAAGGGGACACCTCCACCTTTAACTAATGTATATGTATACTTGCCTTTTCCTTGCCGCGTACCACTCACCCAATCTCCAGAGTAAACTTCAGTTTCTCCCCATCTCGCGGTTCCTTTACCATGAGGTTTCCCGTTTAAAACTTCACCATAGTACGTCGCTCCATCTGACAATTTCAAGATTACTTTCTTCGATGCTGCTTCTGTTGGAGTAGAGCTTGATAATAGTACAATGATAATGATGATCGTTAATCCAAAACCTAGATAGAATCTTTTCAAAAGTGTGCAACTCCTTCAATGAATAATAATCTTTGCGTTGTTAGCCATCTTCAACATTATCGGTTTATGTATCGTATTTTTCCAGTTTAAATATAAAGTGGAGATAGGTTTAATTTCACAAACAACTCGTCCCCAGTTCACAAAAGTAAAGATGTAAATGCTGAAGCAAAATCCCGCTCAACCCAAAGTACCTGCGGCTTCATGGCATATTATGTCTGTAGTTCGTGGGTACTTTTTTTATACTCAGCGTATACGTGACCCTGATCTTTTTACAAAACCCACTATTTACTCCGCTTCATCATTTCTCCTACGCTAGTTCTCCTCCTAATGATCCACAGCAGTGGTGGAACTTTCCTGAATCGTGAACAATCTCTGAATTTTGTATCGCCTCCTATTTGCTGCGTTATCCCTAGATTCACTCCCCCAATATGGAGCAGTACAGAGCATGACTCTGTTAGAAAAAGCTTGAGAAACCTTTAACGGAATATGAAAGAATGCAGGTATATGTAAAATTTTAAATACATGCTTTCAGGCCGTTGACCCTGCCCCCAAAAGTCTCTTATATTTACTCCCGACACAACAACTCAGAACGGGTGGTGGGATGATTTTGTTCAATAATAAAGGCAAGAAAATGCTCGCTATGCTTACACTTATACCCTTGGCTACAGGGATGGTCATGGGAGCGTTCCCTGTTGCGATAACGTATGCAGATGCGGAGGATAACACATCGATCAATAGCTCGGCAACAGGTTCTTGGCAAACGGGCGATTTGCATGTACATACGTTTGAATCCGATGATGCACAGGTTTCACTGGAGAACGTGCTCGACGCGGGTTTAACGAAATATGGGCTGGACTGGATCGCGCTTACGGATCATTTGCGGTTATCCAAGCGAGATCACAACGGGAACGACATTTCGGGTGGACCAATACCCATGTCCCAAGGAATGAATGAATATCAGGTACCACAGATCAAGGCACTTCAGGATGCAGGCAAATACGCAGGTAAAACGATCTTTTCCGGTTTCGAATGGGACATGCCGACACATGAACACGTTGGGGTCGGCATTCTCACGGATGAGCCGAACTCAACCGAAGCGCTGAACGCAGCCAAGGAATTCGAATACCGTTTCACGAATCGCGCAGCGAACCTGTTTAATGCGGCAGATGTAACGAAATGGGATCAGAACGGAGGGCGTGCGTACACGAATCATGAGGATGCGCTAACCGCCATCAACTGGCTCGCAACGAACTATCCAACGACAAGTTATGCGATGATCAACCATCCTTCACGCGGCAAAAACAAATATACCATCGCGGACTTCCGTGATTTCAACGATCTGGCTCCACAAGTGGTATTTGGTATCGAAGGCATGCTGGGTAACCAGATGGAACCGGATCGTGGAGGGTACAACACAAGCTACAATGTAGCTAATCCGACCGCTGATGATGGATACAAATACCGCACATACGGCGGTGTAGACTATATGGTCGCCAAGGTTGGCGGACTATGGGATGCATTGCTTGGAGAAGGACGTCACTTCTGGAACTATGGCAATTCGGATTACCACTTCAAGACGATTGGCACGAATTCCAGTGGTTATTTTCCGGGCGAATATGCCAAGACTTATTCCTGGATTGAGGGTACAGGTATGCAGGCTGTTCTGGATGGACTGCGTTCGGGGAAATCATTTTCCGTATTCGGTGATCTGATCAACGCACTGGACTTCACAGCATCTGGAGCGGGTGCTCAGGTTGAGATGGGCGGAGACCTTCATGTGACCCAAGGCGATGAAGTAGAGCTGAAGATCCGCTTCAAGAGTCCGACCACGAGCAACAATTATGAAAAACCAATCAACAGTGGCACGTCAGCTGGACAAGTACCCGTGGTGGATCACGTCGATCTCATCGCTGGGGATGTGACAGCCAAGGCCCAGAAGGGTACAGCCGCATATAACAAAGACACCAACGACACTACCAAAGTGCTGGCTACCTTCACGTCCAACGATTGGACGACAGACGCCGAAGGTTATAATGTCATCACAACCAAGATCAAAGCCACAGACCAGGACAAGTATTTCCGCCTGCGCGGTACGAATCTGGGCATGAACGTGACAGGTGAGACTGTAAATGGTGAACCACAGCTTGATCCGAAGATTACAACAGCTGATGCAACGACCCGTTTTAATCAAATTAACGATAGCAACTATCGCGATCTGTGGTTCTACTCCAACCCAATCTTCATGAGTGCTACACCTTACAGTGATGCACAGGCGGTAACCGATACGCTTCAAGCAATCGATCTGGGTGATCTGAGCGCGGTCCATTCCGATCTTATCCTTCCTGTTGAAGGGAAACACGGGGCAACCATTAGTTGGTCCAGCTCCAAGCCGGAACTAATGAATAACGAGGGCAAGCTGGTAACGCAACCGGACAATAATGAACGATTGGAACTGACAGCAACCGTGCAGCGTGGCACGGAGTCTCAACCCAAAACGTTCACTGTCATTGTGGAAGGCACGAATAATCAGGTGCTGGTGTTAAAAAGCAACATGACTACCGCTGACGGCCAGCCGTATCACACGGATACATGGACGAACCAGTCCGTAACGGTCAGTGTAACCAGCGCAGTATACGCGCCTGCTACTTCCGCGATCATCGAGTTGTCTCGTGATGGAGGGCAGACGTACGAACTATATACAGAGAATACACCTTTGGAGATAACGGAGCCGGGAGAGCACAACCTTTTATTCCGAGCAACAGATGATCTGGAACAAACGTATACTTTACCTCTGGTTATTAAAATAGACCGTGAGATTCCCGTTATCACCCTGCAAGGTAGCAGCCAGATGACGCTGAAGGTGGGAGACACATACAACGAGCCTGGAGCACAGGCTTCTGATAATGTCGGCATCCTTGGTTCCGTGCAGGTGGATGGCACGGTGAACACACAAGCAGCAGGGATCTACACCCTTCGGTATAACGTAAAGGATATCGCTCGTAATGAAGCTCAGGAAGTTATCCGTACCGTTACTGTACAAGCCCGCTCAGACAATGGTGGGGGAGGTTCAGGTGGAGGTAATGGAGGCAACTCTGGTGGGAGTTCTGGAGGAAGTACACCAAGTGTGCCAACAACGCCTACCGTTCCAACCACACCAACCAACCCGGAAACGGGGTCAGACTCATCCACTGAAGTGAAGGTTGAGGTGGAAGCGAATCAGCCGGTCCAAACGGGTCTGAAAGACATCGTGCAATTTAATGTTCCATCGGGAGCCATTGGTTCCAAGGATACATTGCAAGTGTCTGTTGTTGACAAAGAGAAGTTGCAGAATGCAGCTTCCTTGAATGTACTTAGACAAGCTGTAAAAATCAGCCGCAGTGGCGGAAGAACGTTGAATGATCAGGCGGAGTTGATCCTGAATGTGGATTCGGAAGATCTGCCTGATGGCACCCAACCTGCAATCTACTATTATAATGAAGCTCGTCAGAGCTGGGTATTTATCGGTGGCAAGATGAATGCAGCAGGAAGCATAACGGCCAATGTTAATCATCTGGGTACATTCGTTGTATCCAGTTACACACCGGTGAATCTGTCTGACCTGAATGGACACTGGGCTTCCGACTACGCAGATCGTTTGTTGGGCATGAACGTGATTCAAGGTTACACAGATGGTACGTTCCAACCATCGAAGAAGATCACACGTGCTGAGTTTGTTACGTTGCTCAGTAAGGCGCTGGCATTGAAATCAGTGGAGTCAGATCTGACATTTGCAGATCAAGGCAGTATGCCAGACTGGGCGAAAGGTGATATTGCCGCAGCCGTGCAAGCCGGAATTGTGAACGGCTACGGTGATAACACATTTAAGCCCGATCGGACGATTACGCGTGCCGAGATGGCTGTCATGATGGCAAATGCACTGAAAGTAAGTTCAGATGCACAAGCCGGAGTGTCTGACAATACATCCGTCAAACCAAGTTTCACCGATGCATCGCAGACACCATCTTGGGCACAAGAATCACTGGATGTAGCGGTGCAGGCCAAGATTGTGAGTGGATATACAGACCATACGGTTCGTGTAGGAAGTGAAACGACACGAGCGGAAGCAGCGACGATGATCTACAACTTGTTGCTCGCCATGTACGTGTAAGAAGTAACGAAGAGAATTAACCGCATATAAAGCAGATATAAAGTAGATATAAAGCAGATAAAAAAAAACTGATATCCTTTTGGGTATCAGTTTTTTTGGATTAAGACTATCTCATCTTGGATGGTATGTAAGACGTTCCAATGATCTAATTCACGAAACGAACGGGCAAGTTATTGTGATAGAATGAGTTAGGTTTGGATGATGAAACGGTGGGGGCTTGGAAAATGAACAAAACGGAGCGGCAGCTTGCGATTACGCTTGAATTGCAGCGAAGAAAGATGCTAAGAGCAGAAGATTTAGCTGCTCAATTTGAGACAAGTGTACGGACGATATATCGAGATATTCAGGCCTTAAGTGAAGCTGGCGTTCCAATTATGGGAGCTCCGGGTCATGGTTATTCCCTCATGGAAGGATATTTCCTGCCCCCGGTAAGCTTCACAGCAGAAGAAGCCGTTTCCCTGCTCATGGGAGCTGATTTTATCGAACAGAGATTGGATACAGAATACGCGCTGGAGGCTAAGTCGGCTCAACGCAAAATTGAAGCGATTTTACCAGAAGCCGTTCGTAACGAATCAACACGTGTTCGGGAAACGATGCGACTGCTTCATACGGTGGAACCTTTAACTAAAGCTAGAGTGAAAACATACCTTAACCAAATACGTAATGCCATTTTGGAACAACGTAAAATCAGCTTTATGTACCTGAAAAAAATGCCAGGAACGGATGGCAATCGGTATAATATGCGTGAGGTTTCACCATACGGACTCTCACTTGTTCAGGAGAATTGGGTGTTAATTGCACGTTGTGATATGCGACAAGACATCCGTCATTTTCGTTTGTCACGGATGACTGAATTTTCCGTGCTGGAGGATCACTTCCTGTTGCCGCCGGATTTTGATCTAAACAGTTATCGACCTCCTGACGACCGTAACGAACAAGTATTAATCCGGGCTAAACCTGAAATCGCTGACAAAGTTATGGAGGCACTTCATTTTTATATGGATGCATTTGAGGAGCAAGAGGAAGGTGTTGTTTTTCATTTTCGTGTCCGCTATCCGGAGGAAATCTTGCATTATTTACTTGGCTGGGGTGGAGATATCGAGGTCTTGGAACCGGAGTCTTTGCGCTTCCGAATGCAGGAAGTAGCCAAAAACATCTTAAAACACTACTGACATACACCTGTCAGTAGTGTTTTTTTATACTTTGATATATCACAGATTAAGAGGAGTGGGTTGAAGGATGAGAAGTACAACGGAAGTATTGAAATCATTTGAAACGGCAGTAGAACGATATTTGGCAGAACTGAAAAATTTGGATCAGTCTAGCTTACATAAAAAACAGAGTGAAGAGGAATGGTCCATTGGACAGATGTATGTACATTTGATTCAATCAGCGCTTTTCTTGCATCTGCATAATATTGAGCAGTGTTTGAGCAGTGAGGATTCGACTCTAAACTTGGGGGAGGAAAAAACAGAACTGGGTAGGCAAGTGTTTGAATTAGGACAATTCCCTCCCGTGCCTGTTAAAGTCCCTGCTTCCCCGCAGTACACCCCGCAACCACCCGAGAGCATGGAGTCCTTGATCGATGGGCTTCACATGGTCGTGGAACGGATGAGGAGTACAGAACCTCTTGTATACCAAGCATCGGTAAATAACAAAATACATCATCCAAGGCTTGGCGCTCTAAACGCTCAGGAGTGGTTTTTGTTGATAGAGATGCACTACAGACATCATTTTTTGCAATTGGATCGATTGAAATCGAATCTGGAAATGTAAACGAGAGAAGGGAATGGGATGTATCCATGAAACCAAATCAGGACAGCAGATATTGGATTGGCGTTGTATCTGCTTCTCATGTAAATGTAGCCGTAGAGGGAGGGTTTGCTCAGTTGTGCCATGGCAAGTCAGCACTTTTGCGACAGATGTCCACGGGTGACTGGTTGATATACTATTCTCCACGCACAGACATATCAACAGGGCAGCCACTTCAGGCTTTTACCGCTATTGGTCAAATTACCGACGATAGGATATACCAATATCAGATGTCGGAATCCTTTATACCCTTTCGCCGAGATCTTCGTTATCTTCCGTGTCGAGAAGTAAAGATCGCAACGTTGTTAGACCAACTCACTTTTACACGCGGGACTCGTAATTGGGGGTTTCCATTTCGTAAAGGTCAATTTGAAATTGGGGTTGAAGACTTCATGATGATAGCTTCCTCCATGTTGGAAGAAGAGACACAGTCACTACTAGATATTAGCTTAAGCCAGAAATGTTAACCAAAGCAAAAGGCCCATAGATTGTCTATGGACCTTTTAATTTTAAGGATAATCATATCCTCCACCATTGATATTACATTTACGAAGACGATGAATGCCCAAGGAAAGACCTTTAATCGCCCCGTATTTCTCAATAGCTTGAATCATATACACGAACAGCTATGATTGCAAAATGGGGTTATACAAGTAAAAGTGGGTTGTATACATGTGGAGTCATATCTTCTTGTGAAAGAACCCGGTCCGTGCTATCCAAATCCGGATGGAGGTCTGTATATGAACCATCAACTGTCACGGTTGTCTGTTATGACTGACGAGCAACTCAATGGAAATATTGCACGCTGCCTAGGGTATATCTAATAAGGATCAAACCCACTTGCTGAAGGGAGATTTACTGGAAATATTTAGAAAAACGAGTGAGAATCTAGTTTTCAAATTCAGCAAGAAATAGATTTGATAGATATGTATCAGTCAGCACGTACAAACCGATAGTTAACATTACACTGAAGCTCCATGAACAAGAGTGGGCATAAGATTATTTTTGAAGTGCAATCTCGTATTTAGTATCCATTCGATAAGCTACCCTGAAATTAGGAGGATGGCTTTCTTTATATCTTATGGATTTGATATTGTGGTATATAAGCAAAATAGTTCGCCGTTGCTGACAAATTGTAACAATTAAATGTAAAATACTAGAATCAATGTATTTAATGAATATTTTTATGTAATATATATATGTTTAAATTAGATTATGTATAAATACATATATTAGCGGTAATTTATCTTAACTTCTTTACCAGAGTTGAATTGATTGTCTACTCCAAAATAGGAGTTAACAATAGTATCTTTAGCTGTTTATTCAAAGCCTCATATGTAGAAAGGAGGATAGTAACTTCGTCTAACTTTTTAATTTGAAGGGAGTTATTCTAAATGAATACTATAAATCACAAATCACTGAAGTACGTACTGGGAACGATCTTAGCAATAGCGCTATTCATGAGTTTCAATCTCTCTGCAAAAGCTGCAGACTCTGAAGTAATAGAGGTCGCTCAAGTACAACAATTACATGAAAAAGCTAAAGATCTTAACCTTATTAAAGTTGTAAGAGGTCTGATCAACATCAATGAAATTGAAGTTAATAAAGAGAAGCTTGGAGTTACAGATGAAAACGTATACCAAGACTATATTAATAGTCTTCAATCAACAAATGTTCTGATTAGAGCGGGCTACTCATATATTGACGATAATAATGACCCTCAGATGGTATCTGATGAAAAAATCGCTAAGTTATCAAGAGAAGAACCAAGCAATTTAATTACTGTTGAACCTTCTAATCCTTCTGATGATATGGTTACACCATATAGCGAAATTCTGGATCTTAAAGGAATGGTTACAGCCAATAGAAACCAACTGACGAGTTACTATTGGAATGTTTTTTATTCTTCCGCTACGACGGGCCAACCCGCATTAGTAGCAACAGCGTCCACAGCAATATGGTTTAAAGCAAAAGTAAATATACGTGGACCTTGGGATTATAAAACCCAACCAGGTTGGGGTGGTGCTCAGAAACAATGGTTGGCCGATACGCACACAGGACGTCGAACAGTAACTACTGAATATATTGGAAATTACAATTATGGGTTCACTGGACAATTTTTATTTCCTTTGCAAATTTTGTTTTATGGTGGTCAGTATGCTAACGGTGATATCTGGACTCCAGAAGATAAAAATGATAGAGCCGCTATACAACAAGGATTCAATGACGCTACAAGATAATTAACAATGGACATAATCTTCGACTAAACTTTATAATATAAAGAAAATGATTCCTGTAAAATTAGGAATCATTTTCTTTATGTATTGAGGGATATGTGTCATCTCATTAAGCAGAAAAGATGTATTAACCGCGAATTTTTATCTATTTAAGGAAAAGGGGGTTCATTTTTAGTGAAAAAAATAAGCTGGTTAGCTTTGTTTTTAGTACTTTTTTTGTCCATTATTTCGATGTATTCACTGTATTCTAACATGAATAATAAATGGTTAGTTATACCACCAAACTACGTGATTCTACTATTTTCAGTTATAGGTTTGGTCCTAAGTTTAATAAGTTTCAAAGATAAATCGAGCAAGTCAGCTAAGGTAAGAAGTTGGATATCCATGCTTCTTTCGGTAGTACTGATCGTTTTACTTTTTGGTGTTTTATCATTTACATCCATGTTTTCGGGTTCAAAAGAATTACTTACGACTACGCATTCACCAGACAAGAACTATACATTAAATTTCTTTAAAACTGACGCTGGTGCCATGGGGTCTTCTGGAGTTATAGGAGAACTAAAAGGACCTCTATGGTTTAAACGAGTATTTTACTATGAGCGAAAGACAGATCAAGTTAAGTTGGAATGGGTTGATAACCACACAATCTCAATTAATGATCAAACTGTAAATTTATTGAATGGAGAAACTGTACGCCGTAACCTTAATTGATTTGTTTAAGCTCAACTTCCAAAATATTTTATAATACGTGAAGATGCTGATTTCATAATAAACTTAAAGCGAGATTCCCTCAGGAGTATCGCTTTTTTTAGTGTTAGAAAGTAGTATCAACACTTTGAATGGTTTAGAGATTAAATGCGAACGTAATACACTGAGTTCCATATTGGATAGTATGGTTAATTCCTCACTAAGTGGATTGTTAAGTACAAAACGGATAATTATATAGCGGATATGAAATGTTAGGCACGTAAAAATCAGAATAAAGCATTAAGAATATATACTGACTAAATTAGAGGAGGGCCAACCTTTGAAGAAAAAAACATTGGTTTCACTACTCACCATACCACTGGTAGCTGCATCTGTGAGTGGCTACATGTACTTGAATGAACCGTCTATAGTTAGTGCTCAAAGCGATGTTGAAAGCGCAGCACTTAAGGCGACCCAGGGTAAGATTGATTACATTAAAGAATCGTTTGAAGACGGATCATATATCGTTCGCTACCGGGACCGTGTGAATTTGACAGAAATCACTGAGGAATACCGTGATAACCAGCTTCATAATAAATTGGTTATTGAAGATGGTGGTAAGAAAATCACTTCGTATGGTCGAGATTTTGAGACAGGAAAATTGGTTGGGAATACTTGGACCATGCCGGACAACATAGCTGCTGAAAATGAGAAGTTGCTACAGATCTCGCTGTTGGAGAATGCTAAAGAAGAATTACAGAGTCAGGATTGGACAGTACTGGAAACTGCGGGCACACAATCGCCTTCTGCTATTGAGAGTAACGAGCAAAATGCTGTTTCGGAGGATAACCTCCACAAGGAAGTTGTAACCATTGATGTAAATACGGGTTTACCGACGAAACGTGTGATTTATCAGAAAGACAAAAACGGTGAAATTGTAACTAGCTCAACCAAGACAGAAGAGTACAAGTACCTGGATTCCATGCCGATGAAGATCCAGAGTTTTGTTCCGGAAGAATCCGTAGAGATTAAAGAAATCCCGGCGCCTGTCATTGAAGATAAGGTGCTTGAAGGTTCATAAGACTTTCTGTTCCATCAACAAGTACAATTAAATAAGCCAGCCAGCCACCGTACTTGAGAGCTGGTTGTCTTATTTCTTATCCGCAGCCGGAATTAACTTGATGGGATTTCAGATTGTTCTACGAGTTTATCAAACAATTGTGGGTCCGTCTTTTTAAAGAATTGAAGTTGTTCTTCAGTTAGTTTGCACATAGTTCCTTTTGGCTGAGTCATTATAAACATTGAAAAGGATAGTTGTTTAGTTGGGAAAAAGGATTTTAGAATTAGGTCCGTTGCTCTCCATAAATAATTAACTGCCATGAAAATTAGAGTATCAGGATCTTCATAACCTCGTAGGGGCTTTACTGTAGCAACCTCATGGTACTCAATCATTTGGTTGGGATTGACGGAATGTGTTTCAAGAGAGAAGGTGGAGTACAATAGATTATACTCTACGTCCATATTGACTTCTTTAGCCACTTATTTAATAGAACTCGCCCCAAATAATTCAAACCAATTAATACGTCTTCTTAAATCACTTTCTTTAATTATAGGCCATCTAACAGGATGGTCTTTGTTGCTATTCAGGTTTGAATTCAAGTGGAAAAGTCAATAAAAGCTCTGTAAGCAACGCTGTACAATCCCTTGAAAACCAGTACAATTGAACCTATAAGAACATGAGATAAAGAGAGGTATTTCTCCATGACCGATACAAGTGGGAATCGCAAAGTTGACGGCTATCTAAAGAAACTCAAAACGTGGAAGGAAGAGTCCACAAAGCTGAGAGAGATTATTCGGGATTTTGAACTGACAGAAGATATGAAATGGATGCACCCTTGTTACATGCTGGGTGGGAAAAACATCGTTTTAATCCATGGATTCAAAGAATACGTGGCCATTTTGTTCTTCAAAGGTGCTCTGCTGAAGGATACACACGGCATTTTGGTCCAGCAAACGGAGAATGTACAGGCAGAACGCCAGCTTCGCTTCACCAGCCTGGAGCAGATTGTGGAACAGGAGGCTTGGATTAAAGCCTATATCCAGCAAGCGATTGAAGTGGAACAGGCCGGATTGCAAGTGGAAATGAAAAAAACTGCCGAATATAGCGTTCCTGAGGAACTTCAACAGCAATTCGATGAGAATCCTGCTTTCCGAGATGCATTTGAAGCACTGACACCTGGACGGCAGCGGGCATATCTCTATTATTTCTCACAACCGAAGCAATCCAAAACAAAAGTGTCACGAATCGAGAAGTACATGCAGCCGATCCTGGAAGGTAAAGGATTGAATGATTAATTTTATAACAATATATTTGAGGGAAATTAAGAGTAAAAGCGAGTTGAGAGCCTTTCAGATATAATCCGAAAGGCTTTTTGCTGTTTTTGCTAAAAGTATAGATAACAGGAGAGTGTCCCATATGATTCGAACTTACCAATACTACGCAATTTTTAATTTTGCTGAGGATGGAATTAATGTTACATTTCCTGATCTGCCTGGATGTATCACCTGTGGCGATTCAGTTGAAGAAGCATTATTGATGGCGAAAGAAGCACTTGAATTATTTTTGGATGGAGAACCTGTTGAAGATATTCCGCCACCTCAAAGAATAATGCCTGAATTATTGAATCCTAAAGATAAAGCATATTTAATTGAAGCAAATATTACGTATGATTGATGAATTCTATATTTACATATCTGAAGCTAAAGCAAAAAGATCGGGATAAATAAGGCAGGAAACAGGTTTAACACTTTGATCTTCGTAATCTTCAAGATGTTTAATCCGGTACAAAGCGCCAGGATGCCACCAATCAGAGTAATTTCGTTCATAATGTTTGTTGTCATGAAGACGGATAAGAAATCAGCTGAGAAGAAGACCAGCACTTCGATGACCAACAGAATGAACGCTGAGAAGATAATGCCGATCCCGAAGGTGGATGCCAGAATCAATGACGTAATACCTGAGAAAATCGTATTGATTTGTAAAAAGGTATTATCCCCCTGTAACGCACTTTGTAGTGGCCCCAGAATCGGGATCGATCCCACACACAACAATGAGATGGCAACCGTTAATCCTTCATTTAAACCATTGGACGAGAATTTGGTCCTGATGTTGGACAAGATGTTCTCGAAATTAATGAGTTGCCCAATTATCCCGCCTATCGTCAGGAAGAAGAACGACGTTAGGTTTATTTTGGTATCAACGAATGATTTCGTCGTCCATTTCGGAACCGTACCCAATGGTATCCACACCACCTTGTAAAGCGACCCTTATTCTTCATGCTTCCCATGGGAAGTTGCTCACCAGTGCCAGATAAGGAGCCCCATGTCCATCCGTACATTTAGGAAAAAACCGGAGACGAGCAGATTGGGTCTGACAAATCATCGTTGTTAATCTCATCCCGCAGCTGCACGTCAGTGTAAAAGAATTCTTCAACACGACGCCTCGTCGTCACACCTGCATGGAGTACGGTCAGTGCGTTTCACTCTTTTTTTTCCGAACTTGGTATCCAATATCCGATCATAGGCACACTGCAACAAGCCTCAAATGGTGGATATGCTTTGCGCTACTTTTTTTGGACTTAGATTAAAATATTTTAAAAAAAGTAAAAAATTATAATAAATAACTCGTTATATACAGTGTGGGTGACATAAATATGGAAGGTTTGGATTGGAGGGAACAAAAAAGATTGCGGTAGATAAGCACACTTTAACAAATTTATTCAATTCTAATGAAATGAGGGGGAAGGTTTAAAATGAAATCTCGAAGAACTTTATTATTCTCCGTATTTGCACTAATATTCACACTCTCTTTTGTGTCACAAGCATATGCTGCTTCTACTAATTTGCCATCATATCCTATTGCAAAGCAAGAGAAGGATGAATGGTGTTGGGCAGCAGTTAGTTCAAGTGTTCTTAAATTCATGGCTAACAAAAATGTCTATCAATGCGATTTCGTTAAGAAAGTGAAGTCAACCAGTTCTTTGCTAATGTATCGGCGTCCACAGTAGAAGCCCAAAGTGGAATGCATGACTATGGAGTATCTTCTAATTATTACTCAGGTAATCTGAATGTTGCCCAAGTAAAAAGTCAGATTGATGGAGGACGCCCCGTGTATGTAAGCTGGAAATGGAATAGTCCTACGGCTCTTATTGGTCATGCAGTTGCTATTTATGGCTATAGTAATACTCCTACCTATACTTATTATATGCATTATCTGGATCCTTGGGATGGTGTGAAAACTTCAATGGAATTCTCGAAATTTAACGGAGGTACGGGAGCAGAAAGAACGTGGAGATGGGGACTTAAAGACTTTTGGCATTATCAATAAGGATTAGCTGAGGAGGTCTATAATCATGAAATATATTAGAATTTTAATGATGATAGGGATAGGTCTAATGGTCAGTTACATTATGGCTCCAAGTAGTTATGCCAGCAATGTACCTGAAGATGTACAGACCTTTGCCAAAGGACAAGGATTGGATGAATTCAAAAAAATGGTATTAGACGATCCTGTGGGATATGGCTATGAGAATGAAGAAGAAGTTAAGTCTGTCACTTTAGGCCCTGGCTTCGAAGTATACTTATTTGACTCTGAGAAATTTGAAAAAGTATCTGACAGTCTGATTGATGTGTCTAAGCCGACAGGAAAGTATGACTTTATTGTGCAATCGGGCGGTGTTGGAAAGTCATTTCTTAGTATAGAACAATTCGAAGGTGAGTTCAGAGTGGTTCTTGCAGGAGGAGATGCCTCCAGGTTGGATGCGTCCTTAAATACGATGACAAAATCCTTATCTACTGACGTAGATACGCTTAATCCGGTATTAATAAAGGACGGAAATATCCGTTATTTGGCCGTGAAGATCAATGGTAAAGAAGTAAATATACCAGATGTACCTACTGAGAAAAAATCACTTATGGGAGGTATGGATAATAATCAGCTATGGGATTCCTCCAAGACGATTGATTTCTTAAAAGATGTGCAATCCCAAGGAGTTGATCCAGAAGTAGACGGTACGGGTGGCTATCCGGTCATTAACTCCGGTACATCTGCGAATAATTATATGAGTATAACAATAATGAGTTTGATCATTGCTTTAGTAGGTTCAATAGTAGTGTACATGTGGGTAAGAAAAAGACAGAGCATGAAATGATTTAAACACCACAGACACTCCATTCAACGAAGAACTCTCCTTCCGTTCACAAAAGTAAGCATGTTGAGGGTTAAATTGAAGTTTTGTTTAACCAAAAGCACCTACGGTTTCAGGGTATCCTCCCTTCGTATGTGCTTTTTTATACTGGGTTTTACATGTTTTTGAAGAGGGTGGTGGAATGATTTTGTTCATTAATATTCACTCCTGAATTTACCAAACTGAGTTTAGAACATCGTCGACTTCTTTGATTCTTGTGACAGATGGTGTTTGAATTAGATTTCCTTTGACCATGACCATAGAGATGTCTGACAAGGCCTCGATATGTTCCAGCGGATTTTGCTCCATGATAATCAGATCAGCCTGTTTCCCGATATCCACCGTCCCTGTAACATCGTCAACACCGAGGATCTTCGCATTGGTTCGGGTCACCATGTCGATGACCTGTTTGTTGTTCAGGTTGGCCTGTCTCATGTAGTGGTCCATCTCTCTCCACATATCATAGTGAGTCACGTAAGGCATGGCGGCATCAGTACCTATACCGATGGTGATGTCGTTTTCGATCGCCTGTTTTACGCCGTTGAGCATGGAATCGTAGACGAGTCTGGAATTCTCTTTTACCGTTGCACTTACCTTCGTTACGCTGGTATCCAGTGAAGCGGATGGATAGGCGGCTTGCAGGGTTGGGATGAGTGCGGTGTAGCCATTCAGGGCATTGGGATTATTTTTATACAAACGAATGATTTCGTCGTCCATCTCCGAACCGTGCTCGATGGTATCGACGCCACCTTGTAACGCAACTCTTACGCCTTCCGTGCTCTCCACATGTGCTGCCACCCGCAAGCCAATCTTATGCGCTTCATCGCAGATCGTTGCAACTTCGTCCACCGTCATCTGTAAACGGCCAGCTTCGCCCACCATTTTCGCATCCGTCACGCCACCCGTCACACAGATTTTGATCAGATCCACGCCGTGTTTCACATTGATCCGTACATTTCTTCGTGCTTCCCAAGGGGAGTCGCCAACCAGAGCCAGGAATGGAGCACCGTGTCCGCCCGTTATACTTATGAAAAACCCGGAGACAAGCAGATTAGGGCCGACAAAGTCACCGTTGTTAATCTCATCCCGCAGCTGGACGTCGGTGTAAAAGAATTCCCCCACACTTCGCATCGTTGTCACACCCGTATGGAGTGCGGTCAGTGCGTTGCGTTTCATGCGTTTTTTCAAAACGTTTCTGCCGAACTTCGTGTTCAATATCCGATCATAGGCAAACTGCAACAAACCTTCACTGACCGAGAGACTAAACGGTTTACCATCTGCAAAGAGGTGCACGTGGGCATTGATCAGTCCTGGCATCACGTATTTCCCTGAGAGATCGATTGTTGTGTAGTGACTAGGGATAAGCAGTTCGTTATCTTGGCCTATATTCTGAATAAGTCCTTGTTCATTGACGAGAATGGTCATGTTTTTTTGCAGATTGCGGCTTGAGTCGCCGTGGATCAGATTGACGTTTTTTAATGCATAAGCGGTGTTCATGTTGTGTTCCTCCTTAGAATGTGGGTGGGGCTATATAAGTTGAAAGAGGTATGTACACTTGCCACTCCGATGACAGAACAACCTTCGGATCGCTGTTATCCCCAGATTTTTTTGATTCCCTCTTAATAGGGGAAATCCGGTGATAAAGGCGAACGCTTCGCTTCCTCTGATTATTTCTGTCCTCTCCGTTATTGTGTAAAGGTAGGTTCAACTTATATAGTTTGGTAATGGTAGATACTTGTTTTAAAAATGAATTATAAATTCATTTTTTGGTCAAAAAAATAGAGCGATTTAATGTTAGATATTTTTTTGCGTGCAAACCAAGTGAAGTTGATCTGATCTGCACGCTTTGTCTAACCAGCATAAATGATGAGAAGGAGCGTTATTCGTTGAGACTCTTCATACCGTACAATCTGTATACATACAACGCTTCAAAGATTTGCTTCCGGCTGTCCTCACTCATATCCCGCTTCAATAGATCCAAATTCATGTCGATCACGTTGTGCGCGAGGATGTTCAGTAAGATCAAATTCTCTTCGGTTCCGATCTCATACCGTTTATATTGGTTCTTCAGATAGGCCTTCTTCGTTTCGATCATCAGCTCAACAAGCTCGTTCTTGGCGTTGGTGTAGATGGTGCCTTTATTCTTTTCGAAGATGATGACGATCTGATTCCGGTATTTACGTAGGACATCCACCTGTTCCTGCAACAGCGCCGACTTTCGCTCGCTATCCGTTTCCTCGAACAAGGTCTGGTTATCAAAGTGAATCGTCTCCACCAGCACATTTGTCAGATAATCCACCAAATCCGGCGGCACGACGGCGTAGAATAGTTCTTTCTTGTTCTTAAAATAAGTATAGATATTGCCCACGGAAATATTGATCTCATCCGCGATATCGCTCATCTTGGCATCCACATAGCCTTTTTCAAAAAAGACCTTGAGCGCCGCGTATTCAATCTCTTTCCTGACTTCGTCTTTCTTTGCTTGCACCATCGGGAACGACTCCTTAATAGTGAATGGGTTATTCGTTATTAGGATAGACCTTTTTGGAGGGGGTGTCAAATGGGGAGGCGCGGGCGAGGAGATACAGAGGTAGTACAAAAAAATGAATCAGAATCTAGAAGTCTTACTCTACGATTTTATAACCTTCATAAGTAGAATGGTGTAATTACCCTTTTTATATCAGGCGTTTATGAATAATTTGAAAGATGAGATAAGGAATATTTTATTCTACGTTGTGAGAATAAACAAAGTATAATAAATTTGAGAGCATTATAATTATTGATCTGTTAATTTGTAGAAGAGGGAGATATTTAATGAATGAAAACCAGAAATTACTCACCTATTTAGGTGCAATTACTGATGCAAAGCACCCAGCAGATTTACTTAACGCATGGTTGAACACGGAGGGATCTTTAAAGAATTATTTTTCTATTGTTTCTCTTCCAGAATATAATAAATCTGTTCTTCCGAACAGTCTTATTGAACTTATTAATGACCCCAATAATGTTTTTGTACCGTACTTTAATTCGGATAATTTATTATTTCTAGATAACCAAATTATAAATGAAATGACGAGTGGGAAATCTGTCAATGTTGAGTTTGACTATTCAATTATGTTTGATTCTAATTTTGCTAGCTATATACATAAGTTTATCAATGGAATAAATTTAGGCTCTTTAACAAATTTAGTTTACGAAATTATTGACAAATTATTAAAAGGAGGATTTAATTATGATTTTTGGTTCTATATAGTTGAGAATTCTAAGAATATTTTAAAAAAAAATGGTGAAGAGAACAGTGATTTATTGGATAATCTTATTAGTTTAGAATTATTTAGAAATATAGACAGTAAAGATTATTTAAATAAGGGGATTTTGAACTATACTATCTCACTAGAAGAAGCTAAAGATAGCGCTAAGTCTCTTATGAATGATGTTTATTTTTCAAATTCTGGAAAAGAATTTTGCGATAATATAGTTTTGCAACAGAAGGCATGTTTATTATTATTAATTGGCATTCTAAAAATCGAGTTTGGGAGCAAAATGGGAGTCAAGAAAAAGATGAATCAATATTTTCAGTATATAGACGAAACAGTTGGAGTGTACATGGATAGAGAGTCGATTGTAGCGCATAAGTATTTTGAGGATCGTAAGAATGTTAAAATGTTATTAAGTATAAATAAAGGTGGTAAACAAAATTCGTTATTTGAGAAACTGAATAACATAGCATGGGATTTCATAATACCTAGGTTTATGGAAAGAATGTTGAGGGCAGGGCAAGGAAGAGGACTTATCCCAATTTTTTTATCGTTTGATGTAAAACTGATAGAGTTATTGAATATGTATTCTGTCAAAGGTGTAGTTTTTAATATGGAAGGACCTGAGTTTATCCCTGTACCAAATACAAACTCCTATGAATATTACCAAAATCACGGTATGAAACTTGATTTTGAACATTTTCAAGATAGAATAAATTTTGAGAATAGAAGACAAGTTTTCTTGGAGAATTGTCACAATGAATTCTCAATTATAGATAAGGAATTTGAGGAATTATTATCTATTATGGAGAACTAACTTTGTCTTTGAATAAGTTTAAAGATAACGACTGAAATCTAGCCTCATATGCGACCTCATGTGTTTCATGATAGGTTTCGACTAGATATTTAAAGAAATGATACGCCTAAACGTACCACCTTCCTGATCTTGATGTGTTACCCTCTCCTTAACAAAGGGGTGGTGACATGACAAGTACCAACAGCGAAGAACTCTCTTCGGAGTACGCACAACTCATCGAACAAGAAAATGATTACGTCGACCAACTGGTTACCTGCAACAAACTCATCCTAGACGCAATGGGCATCATCGCGAAGCAGGCAGGTGTGCTAGACATGGACACGGTGAAACAAGCAGCATATCACCTTCATGCCATGGAACAGGATTTGAATCGAAAGTTATTTGAAGTCCGACTGGAGAAGAGCATCTTGGCAAATCAAATGAGCCAGTCTACATAAAACCACCTTAACTAAAGGACAGTGCAGGATCACAAAAGATGATCTTGCACTGTCTTTTTGCCTTCCCATCCAAACGTTTTTCGCTCTCAATTAAGCATTGACTTTCCTCCCAAATCCCCCTACACTTCAATTATTAAAATACTTTTAAAAACATTCATTGAATGGTTCGAAATGAACGAAAGGAGGCATACAACTAACCATGTTACCCACATCACACAACACCCAACAGGTGAAGCGCATTAACGTTGAACTTGTGAAGAATACGCTCCGATCAATGGGCGTAGGCACCAAGGCTTCCATTGCAAACCTAACAAAACTCAGCGTAGCGACATGCGGCACGATCCTTAACGAATTACTCCAAACTGGTGAGATTATTGATCTGGGCCCGGATGAATCGAGTGGGGGAAGACCGGCGAGTCGATATCAATTCAATGCGGACTACGCCAGTGTACTGTGCCTGATTATTCGAACGGAGGGCGGCATTCACTCGATCACACATACATATGCCAATCTGAACGGAGAGATGGCGGACGAACAGACACTCATTTTGGATGAGATCAATGTCCCGGTGGTAGAGGATCTAATTGCAAACCTGATCGAACAACACCACAATGTGCAGGCGATTGGTATCGGTATACCTGGTGTAGCACACAACGGTGTTATTGGCATTTGTGACGTACCCGAACTGGCGGGTCAACCTTTAGGGCTAAGGCTCAAGGAGCAATATGATGACGTGGAAGTGGTCATTGGCAATGACATGAATCTGACGGTGTACGGACTATATAACCAGCAGCAATTTGAAGAAGAGAAGAATTTCGCAGTCGTGACATTTCCCGAGAACCATTTTCCGGGTGCGGGCTTTATCATTGATGGTCGTCCGCTGACGGGGAATACGCAATTTGGAGGTGAGGTGTCCTTCTTACCTTTTGGCGTGTCACGAGAAGAGCAGCTGCGCATGTTGAAAACGACTGAAGGGTTGCAGGAACTGGTGGTACAGACGCTGGCATCCATTATTGCGATCATTAACCCGGCGACGATTGTGGTTACAGGGGATACGATGGACCCGGCCATGCGGGATGGTCTGACGCAAGGTTGTCTGGATCGAATGATTCCACTGGAGCATATGCCTGAGTTGATTATCCAGAGAGACACCCGACGCGAATATGTGACTGGGCTGGTCGCGGTGACGCTGGAGAGCCTGACCTATCGAATCCAGGTGATTGAGAAGCAGTGGTAGCAACTACTTTTATGAAGTTAAACAACATATTTTACACGATAACGGAGAGTACAGAACCAATCTGAAGAACGCCTTTATCACCGGATTTTCCCTTTAGGACAGGGGGTCAGAAAAATCTGGGGATAACAGCGGTCGGAAGATGGTACTGCAATCGTAGTTATGAAGTGTAACCATTTTTCTGAACACAATGGAGGAACTTATTTTGAATGAGCAAGCAGGTACACAAGGGAACAAACGAAAGTTTAACAAGCTGTACGCGATGCAGCTGGCAACGATCTTTCTTGGATTTATCGTATTTGGCATATCGGAAAATATTAAGGGACCAGCCATTCCGCGCATTCAATTCGACTTCAATCTGGATGAGAAACAGCTCGGGACGTTATTGTCCCTGAATGCACTGGGGTACCTCATCGCCTGCTCCTTCACGGCTATTCTGGTTCGCAAATGGGGCATCAAGGCGGTTAGCATCATATCGTTTGCATCGATGATCCTATCGGGTGTGTTCATTTATGTGTCTCATACTTATCCACTCTTTGCTTCATCGTACTTCTTCATGTACATCGGTAACGGCATGCTGGAGATTGCTTTGGCGATTCTGGGTGCAAGGATCTTTGTGAAAAACACAGGTACGATGATGAACCTGTCCCATTTCTTCTATGGACTGAGCTCAACAGTGGCGCCTTTATTGGCGACAGGTGTTATGTCTTTGCACGTGTTCGGACACGAACTGGACTGGCGCGGTATGTATCTGGTGATGTTATCACTCTGTCTGCTGCCGATCATTGCGGCGCTGCGCAGCAAATTTCCGGGGGATGATCTTCCTCATGAAGATCGGACATCACTCAAGACGTTAACACGTGATCCAGCCATCTGGCTGATGGTGCTTATTCTTTCTTTTGGCGTGGTATCGGAACTGGCGGTTGGGGGCTGGCTTGTTAACTTTCTGGAGAAAGCCTACACGTGGGACACGGTCAAAGCATCTGGGCTACTGTCTGCGTTCTTCCTCAGTTTTTCGCTGGGACGCCTGCTGCTTGGTCCATTGACGGACCGGATCGGATTCGTGCTGTCGCTAATTCTGTTTTCCGCTTTCTCGGCGGTATGTACATTCCTGGCGATTGGGGGCGGGGAGGGACTTGCGTTCTTCTTTGCTGTATCGGGGGCAGGTATTGCAATGATCTATCCGACGGTAATGGCGTTTATCGCACGCAGATATCCGAACGGCAGTGACACCGCGATTACGTTCACGGTTACTCTGATGGGGGTTGGTAGTGTCATCGGTAACTATGTGATTGGCTGGGTCATTGAAGGTGTGAAGAATATGTACGGTCCAACCACTCAGTTGGGACTGCTGCGCGGACTTCAGGCGGGATATGGATTCATCGGTCTATGTGCTGTGATCTGTGCGGCATCGGGAGTAGTGTTGTATGTGTATTTGAAAAAAAGGCAGGAATTGATTTAGAAATCAATTAAATTATAAAGCCCCACTTATCCTCAGGATCGGTGGGGATTTTCATATGAATAACCAAGTAGATTAGTACGGATATCACCTGTCGCAGTATCTTCAACAAATCATAACCACGGGCCATGTAGAGTAAGTTTTTTTTCATCATATACCAGCTACTCTACTATACAGCCCGCATTTCCTCAGGCAAGCCTATGACTTGTTTAAAGCCACTCTTCTTTTCCAACGCTTCAAAAGCACATACAATCCAAAAGCGCCTAAGAAAATCACCGCTGCCGGAACGATATAAGGTTTAACAATCTCATCCACATGCTCCCATTGAGAGCCTAATTTGAAGCCTAAGTAGATGTACAATGAGGTGATCGGAAGCATGGCCAAGAATGTAAAGATACTGAATTTAAACACATTCATCTTCGCCATACCACAAGGGATGGAGATCACGGTCCGAATGCCGGGTACAAAACGTCCATAGAAAGCTACCCCGCTGCCATATTTCTCGAAGAACTTATCGGAAGCATCCAGATGGTGGGGGCGAATCAAGAAATACTTGCCGTATTTTTCGACCATCGGTCTGCCGCCGTATCGTCCCAGGGCATACAACGTGAGAGGTCCAAACGTTCCGCCTACGGTACCAGCGAGTATAGCCAGCCAAAGCTTCATATCCCCAAGATACACCCAGTATCCTGCCATGGGCAGCACAAGTTCAGCGGGTACAAATTCAAACGACAAGGCAATGACCAGACCTGCGTAAGACAAATCTTTAAAAAAGAGTATAAATTGCGTAATCCACTCCGTCATGCTTTCCCTCCAAGAATCTATCTATTTTTATATAAAAGAAACACTCCTGTACAAAGAGTAACAATAGCGAATAGAGCTTGTCAAAGTTCACATGAAAGGTCTTTTCGGTAGATGTTTCATTTATATGTTTACCTGTACATAAGGTTTGACATGGATTCAACGGATGGCTAATACAGAACTTCGTACGGAAGCAAGGATATAACTCTCTGAAAATGTTTCCAAATATAGTATGATAAGACTATCACTAGCTTCTTCACCATCCTATACATAAAGAGAAGGAGATCAGAGCATGACCGTAACTTCGATTATCGAACAAATTCATATTATTGAATACGATCCCTCTTACGCTGCCGCACTCGCGGATATGTGGAACCGTAGTAATGAAAGCTGGGGAGGTGGAACCAACCTAAGAACTGAGGAAACGGTTCGCCGGGAGATGGAGAATTCGTCCAATCTTCATGCATTTCTAGCTGTTCATGGGAAAGAGGTGGTTGGTTTTTGCAGTTTCGCCCACTACCGCTATGACGAGAAAGCCCTATATGTACCGCTGCTTAACGTTCGCCCCGACTATCACGGGTACAAGGTCGGACGCAACCTGATCCTGAATGCAGTGCGCAAGACCGTAGAGGCCGGATGGCCCCGCCTGGATCTGTTCACGTGGGCAGGGAATACGAAGGCTGTACCGATGTATAAGAAATGTGGATTCTTCTGGGAGAAAAAAGATGAACATGTGCATCTGATGAATTTCATCCCCACGATCTTGCAGACCGAAGCACTTGCTCCTTATTTTGAGGAGTTAGATTGGTATGCAGACAGCACGCGTGAACTCGTCACCGAGCCGGATGGCCGAGGGGAACGTGGTTTTGATTTCTTTGACTATACGTGGAAAAAGGGAGATGTCTCCCTGCGAGCTGAATTTGAAAAGTCGGGTCGCGGGCTGACTGCCCTTGAAACACCGGATTACGAAATCTCAACAGAAGTCGACGATCATGATCTGGTATTCGGTTCCAGCTATAAGGTTCGCTATCGCATCAAGAACACTTCCGCGTCCGAACTGGCGGTTGAGATCAAGGGTGAGGATAACCAAAACATTCGATTTGCGCTGGACGCTGCACGAGCAGTTGCTCCGGGAGAAACAATCATCGTGGAAGGCGAGTTTCACCTTGATCCGATTACAGAGGAACAGAATAACAATAAGACGCATCCCGTTGTTGCCAGCACCTGGTTAATCGGCGGTAAGAAAGCGGAGTTCAGGTCGGGGATCGCCCCGAAATTCCCAGCCAAGATCAAGACCGTCTTGCCCGTGAAAGAGCTCTATCCAGGCATCCCGGCGGAATTATATCTGAACGTGGAAAATAATGTGGATGCAGAAACGGAGTTCAGCTTGGACCTGCCTGAGGATGAATTCCTTGAATGGACGGAGCGTTCGGTGCGCTTTACGGTACCTGCCAAAGGTAAAGTGTCTGTGCCTGTGCCATTCACCTTGCGTTCGTATGGTCTCTATTCCCAAGAAGTAGAAGTGAAGGCTGTCCCAGTGGGGAACTCAGCGATCTCTTTTACAAGCAAACTTTCTGCACTGATGAAGGGAATCGAAGGGAAGTATGGCGGGCAGATTGAGGATCAATGGGTGGCTGTCAACGGCGCATTCTCGCTCCATATGAACAAGCATGATAATGTCATGTGGATTGAATATCCCGGTTCCCGTCATTCATTCTGGTGGACTTATCCGAAGCTGGGTAAGCCGTTTGCCGAAGAGTTATCCAAGAAACAAGCAAAAGAAGTGAAGATCTATCCTGAAGGGGAACGTCAGGTTCTTGAAGCACTGTATGACTCGGAGGATTTCCCTGGCTTGCAGATCAAGTCTGTGGTCAAGCTGTCTGCGAATGGAATCGCTGAATTCCACCACGAGGTTGAGAATACACGAGACACCGCCTGGGAAGAAGACCTGTTTCTGATGAATAACTTCGGTTTCTACGGAAATGGGCTAATTCTTCCGTACCAAGACCGTTTTGTGGATATGGGTGATGATTATGCAGGTGATCCGAACCATTGGGATAGTGCGCAGATTACGGAGAACTGGCTGTTTTGCAAGGAAGAGTATGGCGCGTGCGGCATCTATTGGGACCCTTCCCTGAAGCTGATTCGTCCGGAGTACACGCTGGGGTTGCAGCATGAGCTTGGACGTTTGGAGGCAGGCGCTGTAGCACGAACCAAGGAAACGGTGTTTGCCCTGAACACGTTTGCCAAATGGTCGGATTTCCGTGCGTTTGCCCGGAAACAGCGTAACCCAATTATTCCGTTGCTGGACAGTCATCTGGATCTGACATTGGGTGAGGGGAATCCATTTGCGCCGGATGTGCTACAAGCAGCTTTGACTGAACACAAACTGGTTCCGCTTGCGGGCAAGCTGGAGCTGTATGTACAGCAGGGTGGCGGACCGGAGGTTATGGCAATTGCTAAGGAATTCAATCCGGAGCAGAATCTTAACTCCGCGAAGCTGACATTTTCACCAGACGAAGCGGATCACCATGACCAACACGTGAGTGGTTGGAAAGTTCGTGGGGTATACCGGGGTGAAGATCGGATTCAGGAGCGAACGGCCCTTTGGTTCCCGCAGAGCGGAACAGAGGTTAAGCAAATGCTTGAAGAAGGTTCATCTGGACCCTTGTATACCGTAGACAATGGAGTATTGTCGATCGCCGTTGCTCCTGAATTCGGGAGTGTAGTACACTCTCTGAAATATGCAGGAGAAGAATGGTTGGATAGCTCGTATCCTGAACCGGCTCCACGCTCGTGGTGGAATCCGTGGTATGGCGGGCTGGGTGTTGGGGTTCCAGGCATGAATGGTTTCAGCCGCCAGTTGGAACAGAGGGCCGCTTCCTGGACAGAGCAGAAGGATCAATACGGCAACGTCTGGAAGGGTGTAAAACTGACCACCCGGATTGAGAAGCATGAAGCGAATCGGGGAATCACGATCCACCAGCATTATCTGATGCTGCGGGGTGTCCCTGTACTCTGCACGCTGCTTGCCGTGACAAACGAGAGCGGCCTGACGTTGACGAATTACTCGCTTGCGGAGGAACGTTTCCTCCAGCCTTCATCTGTATTTGCAGAAGGTTGGATAGAGCAACCGGGTAAAGATCGATTCCCGCTAGGCAAGGTGGATGTGGGCCTGCCACTTGAAGACCTTTTGCGAGTAGGATCGGTTTCGCGTGAGAACATGCTGCATGCGGTCCATCGTTACCCGAATCAGAGTGCGTGGGGGTTTGCCAACAATCAGGTGACGGGTCTGAACGTGAATCATCATCTGACACTCTATCACGGGGAAACGGTCTGGACGGAGCCAACATATCTTGTCCTGGGGCCAATCCCGCTGAGTTCAGCGGATGTGCATGACCTTCTCAAACTGAATTTTGCAACTTCTACCGATGAAAAGGAGGCTTCACATGCCGATCATTGATATTCACATTCATCTGTCGGACATCGACAGCTTTCACCGAACAGCGATCGATCTGTCTAAAGTGGATTACTCTGCCGCTGGTCTTAAAGCGGAGTTTGATAAGAACGATGTCATTCTGGGTATCGGAATGGGGGTTACGGAGCAGACGAAGGGAGCGTTCCCGGATTCCAGTTCTCCTAACCCGATGGGACTTGACCTGGAAGAGAAGGTTCCGTCATTCCTCATGGAGTGTGTGGGGATCAATCCCAATGCGCTAGATGGTAAACACGCTCAGGACGAGCTTGACCGGATTGAAGCTAGACTGCAATCCCCTGAGGTAGCCGGAATCAAACTCTATGCCGGATACTATCATCACTATGTGTATGACAAAATCTATACCCCGGTCTATGAACTCGCAGCCAAGTATAACTTGCCTGTTGTCATCCATACGGGAGACACGTATTCCATGAACGGGTTGCTCAAATATTCGCATCCACTGACGGTGGATGAATTGGCTTTTCAGCAGCGAGGTGTGAACTTCATGATTTGTCATCTGGGTGATCCTTGGGTGATGGATGCAGCTGAAGTGGTGGCGAAGAATCCTAACGTGTATGCGGATTTGTCTGGTCTTGTGGTGGGGGATCGGCCTCATTTTGAACGGTTCATGAACGAGCCTTTATTCATGGATCATTTCCGCCGGGCCTTGGTCTATTCGGATCATTACGAGAAAATGCTGTTCGGCACCGACTGGCCGCTTGCGCCCATCGATCTGTATGCTGAATTTGTCCGCCGGCTTGTACCGGAACAACATCATGATAAGGTGTTCTACGAGAATGCTTTTGGGCTGTTTCCGCGCATTGGGCAGCGAATCGCGGAGCTGGGCTAGGGAAAAGATCCAAAAAGTCATCGATAAGTATATCCATGCTCTGGATGCGATGTTCACTCTGAATCATCTATATCAAATAAGCTTCTGCCACTCGTGCTGGCAGGAGCTTTTTTATGAATGGACGGTTATCCGCAGAGCATCATTGTGGATTGGAACGTGGGATATGTATTGTCGCGGGGCATTATCCCGATAGGCGTTCCAGTCCTCGTTCTATAGGGCGAGGATTTCTTTTTTCGGATTTTCGGAACATATGGTTGTTGAGTCATATTGATGTTAATAGTATAATTCGGGTAATCGGTAATGGATGAATTCCGTGAATGTAAATTGAGGATTAAATGGATGGGGGGAACTAATGGATGAATGACAAAACGGAAAACCCCAGTGATGGCTTGGAACCTCGCGACCACACGGATCGACCCGTGCGCGCCGACGCACAGCGCAACATTAATGCATTGCTCCAGTCCGCAATGACGGTGTTCGCGACCTCGGGAGTGGACGCTCCAGTGCGGGAGATTGCGGAGAAGGCTGGTGTCGGTGTGGGCACCCTTTATCGTCATTTTCCACAGCGCTCGGATCTGATCGAGGCCGTATTCCGGCAGGAGGTCGATGCCTGTGCAGATGCGGCGGAGGAGCTGTCTGCCCAGTATGAACCCGGTGAGGCCCTGGCGCGATGGATGCAGCGATACGTGGACTTCATAGCGGCCAAGCGTGGACTCGCGGCGGCGCTGCATTCGGGCAACCCGGCATATGAGACCCTGCCTGCTTACTTTGATAAGCGGCTGAATCCTGCGCTGCGAACCTTGCTTGAAACTGCTGCTGCTGCGGGTGAGGTGCGTGCTGATGTTGAACCGGATGACTTGCTACGAGCAGTAGCGAGCCTCTCTGCGGCGGGACATAAGAGCAATCCCATGCAGGCTCGGCAGATGGTTGCTCTGCTCGTAGATGGGCTGCGCTATCGTGCGACTCTGTAAGCGAGTGACTGCTCTTGATACTTAAGGCTTCAATGCTATCCAGCCATCTGCCAAGTGAAAATAAAGCTTGCGTACTTGCCGATGGGTCGAGCTTTCTTTCCAGGCTCGTGGTCATTGTGCGGATTGCACAGAATAAAAAACGGCAGCAGGAACGGGTCAAGTTCCTGCTGCCATAACAAGATATATACGATTGAACAGGGGAGCCATGCAGATGGCTCCTTTTTCCTTTATCGGAGGAAAATTTTGATTATGATGATATCGCCGCTGCCAAGTCGATACGCTCCATCAGTCAATCATTCAGCTTCCTTTGGTTTCGATACGACCCAGTGGGTTATCGTCACTTGCCAAAGCCATACATGCTGAATCCCATGCGGAATCTTCCGGATAGAGTTCAGTATGGAGATAAGCCCAGGTGAGTTTCTGAACCGCAGCGACCCGTTCAAGATTTTCATCCGTCGTCTCGGCGACATCGTAGCCGGACACTCCACCGAGTCCGTGCTCTGCGCCGAACAGAGTGAGCAGGGATTTTGGGCCGGGGGAAAGGAAATACGGATCGGTGTGCCAATCAGGGCCCATAACCGTCAGATGACGGGAGTTGTCCTTGTCCCCAGCAACAACGAGTGCAGGTGTCCTCATTTCAGAGAAATCGGTAGTAGAGAAGAAGGAATAATTCTTGATCGTAAATTCACTGAGTGCATCGCCGCCTCTGCCGGGCGCGGCAAGTAGTACACCCGCCTTGATCCGGGGCTCGGCCAAGTTCACTTCTGTTCCGTCATGAGGATCAGTGAGCCGCGCTCCCAGCAGCAGGCTTATGGTATGCCCGCCCATGGAGTGGCCGGCTGCGGCGACTCTACTCCGGTCGAGGCGTCCGTGAAGCTGCGGAACAGCGGACTCGATTGTGTCCAACTGATCAAGGATATGCGTCATATCCTGAGCCCGGGATCGCCAGTATAGCGGCGCCTCGGGATGATCCGAACCGAGGTTCAGCGTTCTCGAACTCAGATGGGTCGGCTGGATGACAACGAATCCATGTGCTGCCCAGAAGCTCGCGAGTGGAGCATATCCGTTCAGTGAGGAGAGATGATTGGATGGACCGTGTCCATGCGAGAGAAGGATGATCGGAAGTTCGCTTCCGGTCGCCGGTGCGGTGACCCGCATTTGTAGGTCTACAGCACGGCCGGGAACGGAAAGTACTACCGGACTGAACGAAAGGACTGGAACGGGTGTGCTAATTTTGATTTCCATACGCATGGTATCTCCTTTTTTACATTCATTTGTGTTCAATGCTGCTATCACACACTTCGAGCCATACTCGTAAGCATTCCGAAACGAGTATGACCCTGGCTTAAATTATTCATTCCGATATACAATTTGATCGTCAATACATTGTTAAATGATGTGTGATTAAGCTTTATTATAGTTGTCAGATCGATGCGATCACCAATCCCTTATTTGGACTCGATACGTCCGAGCGGACTGTCACTCTTTTCCAGAGCTGAGCGGGCTGCTACCCAGCTGGAATCATCAAGACCGAATGCACTGCGAAGGTAAGCCAATGTAAGCTGCTGGATTAAGGCGACTCGTTCCGGGCTCTCGTCTGTTGTCTCCGCAACGCTATAGCCGGAGATGCCGCCAAGCGAGTGCTCTGCTCCGAAGAGGGTGAGCAGGCTCTTGCTACCTGGGCTCAGGAAGTACGGGTCGGTGAACCAGTCTGGCCCCCGCGTGGACAGGTGGGACTGGTCATGATCCCCAGCAACCACGAGCGTCGGCGTGCTCATATCCGCGAAGCTCGGGTTCATGAAGGGGAAGTGCTCAGCCGCGAACGGGCTAAGGTCAGCTCCTCCCTTACCAGTCGTGGCAAGCAGCACGCCCGCCTTGATCCGCGAGTCGGACATGTCCTCTCCCGGTTCGCCGTGGGCATCGAGGACTCGCGCGCCGAGCAGCATGCCCACCGTCTGGCCGCCGAAGGAGTGTCCGGCTGCAGCGATGCGACTGCGATCAAGGCGCCCACTGAGGCCGGGAACGGAAGCTTCAATGAGATCAAGCTGATCGAGGATGCGCTTCATGTCCTCGACTCGGAAACGCCAGATCAGTGGTGTACGGGGATCTTCAGGAGGAAGGTTCAGCGTCCTCGAGTCGAGATGGGTGGGTTGAATGACCACGAAGCCTTGAGCAGCCCAGAAGTCGACCAACGGGCCGTAACCGTCCAACGACCAGCCAAAGCCGTGGGAGAAAATAATGATAGGCAATTCCCGCCCAATCGTGGGCGCAGACACTCGCACTTGCAAATCCTCACCACGGCCCGGGGCTGGCAGCACTACCGGCTTCACCGAGATGATTGGGGTGGGTGTACTAATTTTAAGTTCCATAATAATAGTAATCTCCTTTTTTGCATCCATTTGTGACTAGCGCCGCCCTGTTATACTAAAGATGAGTATAAGCGGAACCGTGTTCCAATTATATACGGAACGTTGTTCCGTTTGCAATATTTTTTTTAATTAACACTCGTATAGATTGAAAAAGGACATGTGATAGACTATCTCCTTCCTGCTCGTCAGTTCAGTAGCGTGTTAATATTATCATAGATAAAATACATAGGTTTTCGAAGAGAATGGAAGAATATCGTAGAACCGAATACGTTAAGTCAATGAACTTTCCATTTGTTTTTACGAAATAAAGAGAACTATAATGATGGATGCAAAAAATTTCAGACTTCTTTGGAGGAACATACGCTATGAGATCTTTTCAATTTTACAATCCGACCCGGCTGATTTTTGGCAAAGGGCAAATTGAAGCACTAAAAACAGAAGTTCCAAAATACGGAAAGCGTATTTTGCTTGTATATGGTGGTGGAAGCATCAAACGTAGCGGGCTGTACGATGAGGTGATCGGCCAGTTGGAGGATATCGGAGCAGAGGTTACGGAACTGGCTGGTATAGAACCGAACCCGCGTCTTTCCACGGTTCATAAGGGCGTAGAGCTATGCAGAACCAATAACATTGATTTGGTTCTTGCTGTTGGTGGCGGTAGTGTGCTTGATTGTGGTAAAGCGATCGCAGTGGGGGCCAAATACGATGGAGACATGTGGGATGTAGTTGTGCGTGAAGCAACCCCGCAAGGCGGACTTCCGCTGGGAACGGTTCTGACCATGGCAGCGACGGGTTCCGAGATGAACAACGGTTCAGTGATTACCAATCAGGATACGCAGGAGAAATGGGCCTGGTTCAGCGAGTATTCCTTTCCGGCGTTTTCCATTCTTGATCCGGTGAATACATATACCGTACCTCTGGATCAGACCGTATATGGCATGGTGGATATGATGTCTCATGTGTTTGAACATTACTTCCATTTGGATACCAATACACCAGTTCAGCTTGGATTCTGTGAGACGATTCTCCGAACGGTGATTGAGACTGCGCCTCGTCTGATCAAAGATCCGGAAAACTATGAACTGCGCGAAACCATTCTCTATTGCGGAACAATGGCGCTTAACGATGTGCTGAATATGGGTCTTGCCGGGGATTGGGCTACTCATAATATTGAACATGCCGTGTCGGCCGTGTACGACATTCCTCATGGGGGAGGCCTTGCCATTCTGTTCCCGCACTGGATGAAGCACAATCTGGATGTCGATGTAGATCGATTCAAACGTATGGCCGTTAATGTATTTGATATTAATCCTACTGGAAAGTCGGACAAACAAGTCGCTGAAGAAGGCATTGAAGCGCTGCGCAAATTCTGGACTTCAATTGGTGCCCCTAGCCGTTTGGCTGACTATGACATCGACGACAGTCAGATTGATGCGATGGCTGATAAAGCGATGCGATTCGGTCCGTTCGGATTCTTCAAAAAATTGCAGCGTGAAGATGTAGTACAAATCTATCAAGCTGCACTGTAATTGTAAATTTCACATTCACTTTGTATAGTGAATCCTATCAAACAAGGACCTTCCTGTAATACTAAGGAACGTCCTTGTTTTTTTATTATTACATAATTTCTTGTGCGCTCATCTGTTTATTCCAGATCATATCTTGCGAGTACCGTTTCCCGAAATTCCAATTGCGACTAAATCTCCTCTTGGCTTAACGACTGGATTAAACCTGTGGAATCATCTTCAAGGCTGAATTTTCCCGGATTATCATTGATAAGTCCGTAGTCCCCGATTAGATTATCCATTAGAAAAATAATGTTTTTATCTCCTTTTTGATTAATCCTTCGGATCAACTACTGCTTCATTGACACGAGTATCCTTTCGTTTCAGATACAACTTGCTTGGACGATGCAAGAGCACGATGAGCAGGGCGAAGAGATGAATCAAAGTGAACAGGTTACTCTCATTCGGAATGGCAACGAACAGCGCCAGACTCAGAAACGTCACGGTGAGCTTGAACTTTCTCTTGGTGATGAATATAACAGCGAGCAGGCTGGGACCGATGATAAACAACATTCTCGCTATGATTACGCCAGAGGCATAAGCCAGATCATCACCTTTACGCGAGAAAGCAAGGTAAGCTTCTATGTTCTGGTTGAAGTCAATGAGGAACACGATAAAGGACACGATCATGTAGATCAGTTTTACACTCAATAAAATGCGCACGACATTTAATAGCGTGGGTAATGCTGTTTTTGCCATATCACTTCTCCTATTCTACTTCGAATCTATAACCGCAGATTCTCCTGGTTGTATTCTCGCGGAGGGCCTTCCTGCTTAAGATACACCTTGCTGGGCTTATGAAGCAACAGACAGAGCAACATGAAGATGTGCAGCAAGACGAGGAAGTTCTGAAAGAACACAACGCCAAAAAATAGGGCCAGGCTCATGAATGTAATTGTTAGTTTATAGCTTCGTCTTGAGATAGATACGATGGTCAGAATCGGCGGAACTAGAACCATGAGGACCCGGAACCCGATACTTGTAAAATAGGCGACCTGATCAGATAGCGGAAACGCGGAGTAATCCGCACTATTACGGAATAGATCTGCAATAAGGAATGTCATGGAAATCCCAATGAAAATGGATTGTACCCCTAACAGGGCGCGGATGACGTTTAATAAAGTGGGCATTTTTGTATTCAATAAGTCGTCCCTCTTCCTGCACGATATGTATTTCATACATTATACGATGTGGATGTCATATTTTGTATTAACCCAAAGTCTACAATTTCCAATCGTCTGCAGTGGCCTTTGGCCTAGAATCATCCCGCTTCAAAACAAAATAGAAACACGAAGAAACCCGCTTCTCCAAAGAGACCGGGTTTCTCGAAAATGTGAGCATCTGTACCCTTCTACGGGTACAGGTGTTTTTTGGTGATGTGCTATTCTCCACGAACGGATGGTGCATACGCCAGCACTTCCATTTCAATTAAATAGGGGCCTAAACCGCTGAATACGGTAATACGGGCAGGGTATGGTTGCTTAATCATTCGCGCATATACTTCGTTGTATTCGGGCTGATCCTCTACTCGGGCCAGATGAGTGGTTACCTTCACAATATGATCAAGTGTAAGTCCGGCTTCTTGCAGAATAACCTCAATATTGCGAATGCACTGTTCGGTCTGTTCCTTAATGCCGCCAATGGGCTCAAGCGTCTGTGGATTGACACCTACTTGACCTGCCACGTAGACCATATCTCCTGCTCGGACAGCATGGGAGAAAGGAAGCGGGAATTGGGGTGCAGCACTTGCATGTATGATGGTAGACATAGTCGTTGTCATTCCTTTCCTAATGAGTGTGTATGTTTGTTGTTAACTGATGCCAGTTCGTAGCCTGCTGATAATGATGAGCGATGGACAACAAGCGGTCTTCTCGCATAAGTGGACCAGCAAGCTGCATACCGATAGGCAATGGCTTCCCTGAGATGGTATCGAATCCGATAGGAACGGTGATGGATGGTAGCCCTGTATTAGTGAACGGTCCGTTGAAAATTGGGCTACCCGTCTTGTAGCCATATGGGGCCGTATATGGTGTTGATGGAGTCAATAACACATCCACTTCATCGAACAGCATCATCATCTCACTCCGGAATATCGTTCGGATGCGCTGTGCCTGCAAGTAATCAACGGCACTCGTCTGGTAACCAAGCTCAAGCTGCTCCCGCATCGTATGTCCGTAACGATCAGAGGCTTCTGCGAAGCGTTCTTGATGGAAGGCGGCAGCCTCTGCCCGCATTACCGTACGATGAGCAGCACATGTCTCATCCATATAAGAAGGCAGGTCTACCTTCTTCCATTGCATGCCCAGCTTCTCAAGTACGGTGATTGCCGACTCTACGGCTAACAAGATCGCTGGTTCATCGGTCTGGAAGAAGTTGCTCGGCAGACCGATGACCATTCCTGAGATAGGATGCTCAAGAGCGCTTGTTAAGTCTGGCTTGCCATGAGGAAGCGTGAAGGAGTCCATCTCATCTTGCCCGGACATCGCTTCAAGAACGATCGCGTTATCTTGTGCGGATCGAGTGAAGGCGCCAATATGATCCAGGCTCCAACTGGCTGTGATGACACCGTTACGGCTAACCCTGCCGTAAGTGGGCTTCATACAGGTTAATCCGTTGTAAGCTGCGGGTCTTAGCAGAGATCCGAAGGTCTGTGTTCCGAGTGTGAAGGAAGCCATGCCAGCCGCTACTGCGGCGGCGGAGCCGGAACTGGAACCGCCCGGGGTATGCTCTAGATTCCACGGATTGCGGGTTGGCGGTTCTCCTCCCTGGAAGGCATATTCCGTCGTTGTCGTCTTGCCGAGCAGGATAGCACCTGCTGCCTGCAACTTATGAATTACAGTAGCATTCGTCTCGGGTACAAAGTCAGGATAGGTACTTGATCCTGCCGAGGTGCGTATGCCAGCGGTATGGATAATGTCTTTGGCTCCATATGGAATGCCATGCAGAGGACCGAGATATTCGCCATTCATCAGTTTGCGCTCAGACTCTTTTGCAGCCTGCAAGGCTTGTTCTGCGGTGACTGTAACGAAGGCTTGCACAGCAGGCTCTACTTTCTCAATGCGATCCAAATAGGATTTCGTAAGCTCGACAGGAGATACCGTCTTGTTTTTGATCAGTGTTGCGGCTTCAGCAATCGTCAGCTCGTTAAGTGGTTTCGTAATCATCGCAGAGGCACTCTCCTATGCGGGGGATTGGGACCTACTTCTTCTGGCAGCTTGAAGCTTCGAATCAGCTTTAGGTCGGCTGTAAATAGGGCCAGCTCCTCGCTGGTAATAACTCCGTTCGCATATCTGGCGCTTTCTGTACGTCGGTGTGTGAGATAGTCGTCCTGCTTCAGAGTAATCAACCTTTCTCTCTCTATTTGGTGAAGCTTGAATCGATAATGTCCTCGTAAGCGAGGTCTTCCTTCAGATTGCCGATGAAGCGCTGCATGCCAATTGCGGTCTCGAATGCTGATTCATTGATGAGTCCCTCCGGAGGATATACCTTGCTGTCGATCATGCGTTGTACCGCTTGCTCCACGACGTTCTTGTCTAGATTCGGGAATTCCTTCACTGCGACTGCTTTGGCGCCTTCAGGATTCGATTGAATGTAGTCTAGGGCTTGCTCGATTGAGGTCACGAAGCGCTGGGTGAGATCGGGATTCTTCTCAATGAAGCTTGCGGTTGTGTTCATCGTTGCAAAGGCGAAGTCTGGATAATCCTTCGTGAAATCATGGACAATATGCAGCCCCTCTGCAATGCCTTGATCCAGTTGAGGTTCGTAAACGATAGCAATGTCGGCTTTGCCTGCTAATACAGCACCAAGCTCGGAGCCATTTTGAACCTCAGTGATCGTCACATCCTTGTCGATATCGATGTTATTGTCAGCGAACAACTTCCGTAGTAAACTGTTGGAGCTTGTAGGCGCCAAGCCCACTACGATGGTTTTACCTTTGAAATCCTCTGTCGAATTCACGGTTACTCCTTCTCTCGCGACTGCCCATACTGGAGCGCTGCCGGATAGAAGGACCAGTGAGCGAGCATCTCCGCCCTTCGCATTAGCGAATGCGACATGTTCAGGACCGTGGAAGGAGAATGCGGACTCACCTGAGATGACCGACGACAATGCTGTTGGCCCGCTTCCGGCAGCACGGATAGAAGATAGCTCAATGCGATTCTCCTTTAGAAAACCTTGGTTATTCGCTACATACAAGGGAAGGTAGAGCAGATTGTGATAAACCTCAGACACCATAATTTTGTCCACCTGTGTATTTTCTTGCCCCTCGCTATTAGAGGCACCTGCGCCGTTAGTGGGTGTTGTGGCATTGCCCCCACACCCGCTGAGCAGTGTAGTCAATAGAAGTGTCATCGCTGCTAGAATAGCTATCTTTTTGAATGTACGCATTAGTCATCAGGCCCCTTTTATGGTTGTAGGTCAGCTATACAGAAGTGGATTTGCTGCTGGTCTTGTTGTCATTCCATGGGAGGAGACGGGATTCGATATACCCGACACAGGTGTAGAGGAGCATGGCGACCAGCATAAGCATGAACACGCCAACCCATACGGCCGGAAGGTTGAACAGGTTACCTTCGACGAATACCATATGTCCGAGCCCTTTATCTGAAGAGATGAATTCTCCGCCTACGACAGACACCAATGCTAATCCGATATTGATACGGAAGGCCGAGATAATCCATGGCAGAGAGGATGGAACGATAATTTTGCGGAAAATTTGTGACTTCTTTGCACCGAAGGATTTCATCAGATTAATCTGGGATTCGTCGATCTGATGAGTCGCTTGGTAGGCGGATAACAGCGCTACGATAAATGTTGCCACGGAGGCAAGAGCAATCTTGGAGAAGATGCCTGAACCGAACCAGATAATAATCATGGGAGCGAGCGCAATTTTCGGAATGCCGTTCAGCGCTACGATGAATGGATCGAGCACACGGGCAACGGACTTGGAATACCACATGAGCAGTCCTGCTAATGAACCAATTAAGCTTCCGGCTACAAAGCCGATAACGGTGGCATTCACCGTTGCAAACGCGTCTGTAAGCAGTTGGCCTGAGCTGGCCATCGTGATGGCGGCATCAAGAATGGCGCTTGGTGATCCCATGAGGAATCCGTTAACCAGTTTCAGACGAACGGCGGATTCCCAGATCACCAAGATGACCGCTACAATAATGAACCGCCACAGCATCGTCATCAGCCAGTCTTTGGAGAATGTGGACTGTCTGCGTTTGCTCTTGCTCTTCGTAACTCCAGCAGGCTTTCCGGCAAGGGTAACTTCAGGTGATGTGCTCTTCATTAGCTGATCCTCCCCATCTGGATATCAAGCTCTGCCCAGATCGATTCAAAATACTGCTTGAACTTCTGGTCGGAGCGGGCTTTCAGTGCTGAGCCATATTGCGAGGCGAGACCAATGTCATACACCTGCTTCACGGTTGTTGGTCTTTTACTCATAACGGCAATGCGGTCGGAGATGGCAATCGCTTCCTCGATGTCATGCGTGATCAGGACGCCTGTCTTGCCCTCGGATTTTAGAATGGATAAGATTTCATCTTCCAGAATGAGTCTAGTCTGATAATCAAGTGCTGAGAAGGGTTCATCCAGTAATATAATATCGGGCTGGGTAACGAGGGTACGTATGAGGGCTACACGTTGGCGCATACCGCCTGATAGTGTGGAGGGATAGGCTTCTGCGAATGAAGCCAGGCCGTAGCGATCCAGATAATCCATGGCAATATCGCCACGATCCTTTTTGGACATGCCCTTCACTTCCAAGCCTAACGTGACATTATCCAGGATGCTTCTCCAAGGAAGCAGTAGATCCTTCTGCATCATATAGCCAACATGCCCGGTAGTCTGGTCGATCTCTTCGCCACAGACGATAACTTTGCCATTCGTTGGCTTAAGCAGACCCGCGATAATATTGAAGATCGTACTCTTACCGCAACCGCTCGGTCCCACGATACTGAAGAATTCCTGTTTCTTGATTTGCATCGAAACCTCAGCCAGGACCTGAATATCTTCTCCGGTTGCACTGACAAATGATTTGGATACGCCTTGTATCTGTATAGCCATGATAGGTAGCCCCTTTCCTACAGCCTGTTGGTTGTTGTTTCTTGGTGTGAGTTTGTGTTAATTAATATGACATTGATGATTATATTCCTAATCATATAGACTGTTTGCCCAATTGTCATTAGTTACTATGAACATAAAAATAGAAATGAATCAGTTAAAATGTACAAAAGAGATAGGGTTGGGAAAAGAAAATAAAAGAACGTGTCATTATACATGACACGTTCTCGGTTTAAGACGTATGATTAGCTTTGCTAGGGGCTGGATTGACATTCAGCAGCGACTCCAGTGCGAAGGCGAGGCGGAAGCGCAGACTCTCACTCGGATCCTTGATGTTCCTGCCGGTCAATTTTTCGCATTTCTCAAGCCTGTAGATGACTGTATTGCGATGTACGAACAGCTCTTTCGCCGTATCGACGATCTGGCAGTGATTCTCATAGAAAGAGGACAAGGTTTTCATCAGTTCGCTGCGCTCGTTTGGATCTCGGCCAGCGAAGGCCTTAAAGGTTTCTTGATGGAACTGAAGCATTTCATCATAAGGTATCATGCGCAGCAGGCGGCTTATATCCATGGTTTGATAGGAATGAGCGAAGCGGGTCTTTCTCATCTGATAGCCGGATTGAAGCGCCTTGACTGCTTCTTTATAGGATAATCCGATATCCAGTACATTCGTGTAGGGATTGCCTATGCCAAAGGATAGGCTGAGCTGCGATTCCGTATATAGGGTGCTCGCGATCTGTTCAAGCTGCTGAACAACGAGTTGTTCGTCCCAAGACGATTCGGCCAAAAAGACGAGTATACCGAACTGGTCGTTCTTCGTGAACATGACGAAGGAGAGATCCAGTCTGGCGAACTCCTGCTTAATCAGCTCGTAATAAGCGTCTCGTTCCGAGATGTGTCGCTCTTCTCCAGGGGGAGTGAGGCTCTGGTTAAGCATGCTCGATAAAGATTCATCCTTTTTAGCAATGATGAGAACGGAGCTTCCTTTGGCTTGTAGCCCATATTTCTTGCCACGATGCAGCGCTTCTTGTTCAGAACGAATGAAGCCCTGAATGAGATCGGAGAAATATTCATTTTTGTAACGGCGGGAACGTTCCTTGACCGCTTGCTTCTTGGTTAACTCCAGACCGATCACATTGACGGCTTGTTCCAGTGCCAGAGTGGAGAGCTTAAAGTTTGCGGAATCGTCGAATAGTGCGATTAAATAGCCCTCGTGCCGATCAGTAAAGATGGGATGTAGCTCAGCATGTCGATATTTATCGGCAGTAAGTAGGCAGATCGAGATTGCGGTATGGAAGGAAGGGTGATCATCTATAAATGTTAGTATGGGCGCGGCGAGAGACTGGCGATCCATCTGTTGTGCATAATGGGAGCTTGCCGTAATCTGCTTCTTTGAACCAAGCAGAAGTACAGGTGAGGATAGCAACTGAGACAGCGTATCTACGATGGAGGGTATACCTTTTCCCTGCATAACCATCGTGGAAAATTGTTTGTGAATAGATAAGGCGTAGTGGAGCTCATGGGTTTTATTCTGAAGGATGGCGCTGATCGATTGTTGAAATATTTCACCGAGTGTATTGTCTATCTCAGACAGTTCGATGATAGGAAACCCCAGCTTATCGGCTGTCTCGAGCAGTTGCGGGGATAATTCAAGAGAGAAGCGCTGTGTCTTGACCGCAAGCGCCGCACAACCAATCGCGTGCATATCTGTAATGAATGCAAGATGAGCATCGGGGCGGTCTTTCAGGATATAGCCGTTCGTCAGCAGCATATCTCCCGGCTTCAGGAATTGCACAATATCTGGCGCATCCATAATATTAATCGATTGTACCAAACGATCTAGTCCGCGATGTCCAGCAATTACCTTTGCTTTGGAGAGAATGGGGATAGTCAATAATTGTTGCAGATCCATCTTCAACCCACTCGCTTTCGTAATGATATGTTATAAAATCTAACATTAAGTGAGGTGGACGTAAAGAAGAGTTTGGATAAAGAGGCTAAAAGATAGATGTTAAACAAATTTCTCATAAATATAAAAACTTTCCAATAATTTAATGCGTTATACTAAGTAGATCTAAAGTTAATTTGATCGCTATTACCAATTCTATCACTAAAAAGGAGTTCTCAATCCATGAAACGAAAAGGATTAGTATCGCTTTTACTTGCCAGTGTTGTTGCTGGTTCTATTTTAGTAGCATCGACTACAACTGCGGAAAGAGTCGTAGCCCAAACTCCGATGGAAGCAGCAACGGAGTACTTTCAGGCTTACATTGCTAGGGATGTAGAAGGAATGATGTTCTATTCTAAAGATACCAATTATTTGGATGAGAAAAGTCGTGAAGAAGGATATGTGAAGGATTTTAAAACCAATCCGACTACAGGGTACGAAATTGTGGAAAGCAAACAAATCAACACGGATGAAGTTCAACTTTATGTAGTTCAAAAGTATGCAGGACAAGACTACGAACAGTCACCACCACTCCCATATAAAATTTTCAAAAGCGAAAATGGATGGAAGGTTTTAGTAGAGCCACTTGAAATCAATACATTGACAGGTGAAGTCACTAAAGGTACACCGATTCACGCTTTGCAGTATACAGATCATTAGTTATTTTTCTGGTTTCTACTAAAACAAAGGCCCAGTTGAACTAGAAGGCAAAGGATTTATGAATGCACACACATTATAGAAACGATTGAGGAGTGACCTCCAATGAAAAAATTCTTTATCAGTACGGCATTAATAATAACTGTTTCAGCAGTGACTGCTTTAAGTATTTATGCTAGTAGTTATGATGTTGATTCTAAAGCGGATAACCCAAACTATCCAGACTTTGGTCCTGCAGTAAAATTATCAGAAGAGGAAATTAATAGAGCTCTAGAAAATGTCAGTGGTATAACGACATCTTTTGGAACATTTAATAGGGTAACCGAGAAAGACGCCTTCATTTCCGAGAAGGAAACGGTGGATAACTTAGATCATTTAACTGCTGATACCAAACAGATTCTTTCTCACGGTAATTACTTTGTAAAAAGCGATTCCGAGGAATAGATTTATCAGAAATTAAGATCGACACTTCATTGACTGGGAATGGTTCTTTTTAGGGCGGGGGAACGATAGAAGTCACTGGTTGAATTCCGTGTTTGACGAAAGTGTGGAGTTTATTATTTTGGATGTATTACAAATGGGGAAAGAGAAGCCAATCGTAGTAGATACCTTTATGGAACCTGCTTTTCTAAGGGAGATTGTTAATCCCAACCGAGTTGTTTATTTGTTTGCTGATGATGACCTAATTCGAGCTGATTATCTGAATCGAGATCATCTGAGAGGCATGAAGGATTTTGTTCCCTAGTTTATCAGATCCACAACGTGCACGGGATGAAACATTAAAATACGGTGGTTAGAGCATCGAATCATTACCTGCAACAAACAGAGCAGTATCAATTAAAATGGTTTATGAGAACATCTCAGTCCAATAAAGATCAGATGTTATTGGAAGTTGAAAAGCATTTCGGTTTTCGATGATACTGGAGTAGCAAATTATATCAGTCGTCATTTGTTACACTAATAGTATACGATAGCTTAATAAACCTCAGAAAGTAGCCGATCAACTTGTGAACTGCACCACATTTGTTAAACACGACTAACAATGGAGGTGCAGTTCACCTGATCGGTTGTTTTTGTTCAGCTAACGGGCAGGTTAACTTAGCCTTAGCTGAAAACCTCTGCTCCAATACTTATAATTCAACGTAATGACCGACGGGACGAATTGATCCTCCTTAAGTGCTAATCTGATTCTCATAATGTTGACCTCATTTTCCTGGTTATTGGGCAGGAGCGATTACTAAAGCTTTAAGATTTTCTTCCTGGTGTTTGTCCACCCCAAGGAAAAAAGCCGCATAATAAATACCGTCTTGCTTCCACATGTAATACGTTTGCGTTTTGAACTTCAACTGATTGTTATCCGAATGGATAGGCGCCCAATAGATATGATCCTTATCTTTATATGCCGATATTTCGATACCGTTAATCACCAATTTGTGCATGAACGACAACTTGTTCACATCCACAATAGGCGCTTTGCTCTGATAATAATCAATCATGTCATTTATTTCATAAATGGGAGAGTTGTAAGGAACGCGATAACTATTCTTCAAGGCATCTGTGTCCGGTCTGATGGAGAACCCGGTGTTCTGATCGTCGGCTTGCTGCATAACCGAATCGGAAAGTTTAAGACCATAGTCTGATATGGCAAACGGGAATTTCACTGGAAAGCCAAGAAGATGTTCTGCTTCCTGCAAATCCGTCTTATCATATAAAGGGAATGAATTGCCCTCACCCTTATAATCGACATATTGAACTTGTTCTGGCAAAGCAAATGACTGAACGATTTTCACCAGCTCTTCTTGTGTAAGATCAGCGCTAAAATAATTGATCGAATACGTTACACCGTTTTCCTGCCATACAAAACTTTTGGCTTTTTCAGGTTTTTTCTTATACTTGGGCCTTGTAGTGGTGTACATAATACCTTTCATCCTACCTAATGTCAGGTCTACTTGCTGGTAAGAAGGAGCAAGGTCTGGTTCTTGGGAATATGAAGCCCCCCACAATAATTGATGCTCCAGCAAAGTGCCGTTTCCTTTGGAAGCTTGTATTTCAAAGTGTTGTTCGTCTTGTTGGCCAAAGTTCGATACGAAAGTGATCGTAGCTAATTCAATCCAGTCTGCTTTATTGGCTTTACTGAAATTCTCATTCAAATCCACATTTCTTAGGCGATACCCTTCGGGCAGATAATCAGGCACTTTAAAGTCAAACGTTGAAAAAGCGAGCGCCCGGTCCAGATTATGAAACCATTTGAACGATGGAATCAGTCTGTCGATCTGAAAGGAGGAAACCGTATTTTCTTCCTTTGAATCCGTTGCTTGAGAAGCATTTGAATCGACATTGGCGTTGGTAACCAAAACTGCGCTTAAAACTATTATCAGCAAAATAGCCGTGGCAAATAGTTTGTATGAACCGTGTTTAAACTTCGTAATCATTGTAACTCTCCGTTTCGTCTCATTCTTGTTGGTGAAGAAAAATGAAAGATTAATCCGAGGACGAGAGCTTTGGAAAAAAACGAGACAGCATAAGAAGTGTCATGCCATATGAAAAAGATTCCCGCTCACCCAGCGCTTCAAAGGACAACCGCCTCACAGGCCATTTCCCGATCGGAGGCCATTTTTTGGCGCGCCAGCCAAACCAAAGGATTAAACCTATGTAGCTATACCACTAACGTCCATAAGGGATTGAACCCATAATAAAATCTTTGCGTTTATAATGTGCCAGCTCTTGTAGAAGAACATGTCTCAATTGACGCAAATCTGGGATGACAATAATATCTTCTGTGATGTATAGAAGTGAACACATCCATCTGAAGGGTAGCCCTCCAGTAATTTGGTTGAATTTTGGTTAAATCAGTTAAGAATTTTTCCATACTTTAAATTATACAACAATATATTCTAAGAAAGTAATAGTACATTCGAATACAACATTGATAAGATATCGAGGGACAGAACTGGTAATTGTTTTTTTTAAGAGAGATAAAATAAGTCCGAGTTATTGAACTAACGGGAAACGTTAGCTTAATGAACAAAGAAGATGACAATAGGGATCGTTGCAGAGATGCTAACGATCCTTTTTTTGTATACCTTTTAGGACAGTATCGAATGGAAAAATTATATTAGACTGATGACCTCATTAAGCTAACGGGCAGGTTAGTGTAACTAAACTTGCTCATTGCTCGTTTATCAAGATATAGGGCAACCGTATTCAAGGAGGTATATAATGAGAAGATTTGTATTGATGTTTATTTTTGCTTTCGCATTGGCTGCTTGTGATAATTCTAATAAAGATCTACCTGTTACCCAAGATGATCAGGGAATTCAGGATCTTCAAACGGAAAACAATCAACTTAAGGATGAATTAGAAGCGGCTCAGAATACTTTGAATGAAATGGATATGAGTACAGTTAGAGGCCCTTTGAATGCAGCATTCAGAATAATTGACGCTATGAATAATAAAGATTACGAAGCCTTGGCAACATTATCTGTCCCTGAAGTGGCGTGGGATGATCAGGACGATACGTATACTTTACAAGATGATGAATCTAAGCAAAATGTTTCTCTCTTATCACCAATTGAGTTAGGGAACCTAGAGTATCGCGGATTTGATCCAGTGAGTGAGAATGAGGTTCAATTATTTTTGGCAAAAGTAGATGATGGCAATGTTGCCATCTATATTGATTTTGTGAAAACGGGGGATCAGTGGCTATATAAAGGCCATTTAACCAATTAATTTTGGGGAGGATGTTATATATGAAGAAGAGAATTCTGATTCCCTTTTTTGCAGTCGTTATTTCACTTACTGCATTAGTAGGGCTAGCTTTTGCAAAAGGGACTATTAAAATTGTAGTAAATAATCAAGCTGTTACTCCTGATGTAGCACCACGAATGATTGATAACCGAGTGATGGTACCTATCAGTTTTGTTTCAAAAGCATTAGGCGCTAATGTAAGTTGGAATCAAAAAAATCAAACTGTTACCATTAGAGATAACAATCAGCCTCAGCAGGATGATGTATGGAAAGAAGAACTTGACCTAAGCGGAAGTAGTTGGTCTGGCGTTAAAAATCTTATTGCAGTCTATATCGCTGCTTATGATAGTCGTAATGATGAGTTAATCAAATCAGTTACAGTTGATGGATTTGATATGATCCCGATTGGTGGGATTTATCCGGCTATTATAGATTATAATATTATAGATGCCCAAACTACCAAAAATGGTATCAAGGTACGTGTGCAGGTTATATCTAATGAAGAGAAGCTAAGCGAAGAGATCTGGGATTTTGATATTGTGAAAGGAAAAATACAAAATTGGGGACGGGTAAGCACTGTAGATATCAATTCCTATGCTGCATTTCCAGGGCTTTCATTCAAAAATAATTAACTTGTTCTCAGATAAAGTTAAAGTAAATGAAGCCTTCGTCTATGGACAAAGGCTTTGTTTACTGCTGTGTAGGCTTGTGATAAGGATCACCTGACAGAGCCCCTACAGTCGAGGTTGTGAGCGGATGTTGCTGTTGCTACCGCTTCTAAAGTGATGAAACCACTTGGACTGTATCCTGAGTAGACGATGTCCGCTCCAGTTTTGGAACACCAACCGTCGGATATTGTTCCGCCTCATCAAGGAAAGAGAATAGACATACTCTTTATCCTTTTTACTAAAGTCGGAGCAGCGATAATGCATAATAGAAGGCGATTGATTCATACTCCATTTTTGATTGATAACAATACTATGGCTTATGTATTTGACGAAAGCTGGGATACAGATTTCAACTGGGTGCCGCTGGTTCGGGATAGACGTCCTGGTGGTGGCGGGCTGCGACGCCTCTTCCTGTACCACTGGCCGTCCGGACTGGCAGACCTCTTACCGTCGCTGCTGGGAGAAATTGCAGGCTTTGTTCTCATAAGTCTAGACGTACCTATTGAGTATATGAAATTAAGTACAGCTGAGAAAACAAATTTAATAAGTGACTTCTTTATTATGAGGAAACATAGGCGTAAGGGGGTGGGGAGTCATGTTGCACACATACTCTTTGATGAATTTACTGGGACATGGGAAATAAGGAAAACACTCTATAACAAGCCCGCCTATGCGTTCTGGAAGCAGATTATAGGCACCTATAGAACGCAGAGCTCCTATAGAGAGCAGCTTCTACAAAACGAAAAATGGGATGGTCCTATCTTTTCATTTGAATCAGGGCAAAATTTAACTAACGGGAAACGTTAGCATAATTGAAAAAAGAATCAACGTGATCAACTGCGGTTTACATCTAACGTATGACAATAGGGACCGTTGCAGAAATGATAACGGTCCTTTTTTGTATACCTTTTAGGACAGTAGCGAACGGAAAAATTATATTAGACTGATGACCTCATTAAGCTAACGGGCAGGTTAACGTGGTGACGAGGGAGAACTTAATTAGACAAGATTTGTTGGGATGGATCTTCAGGGGATGCGAACGATGGATTGGTTGGAGAGGATGAAAAGCGCAATGGATCATATCGAAACAAATTTGGCGAACAATATCTCATATGATGAAATAGCGCAGATTGCCTGTTGCTCTACCTATCATTTCCAACGAATGTTCCCGTTCATTACCGGAATCACGTTATCCGAGTACATCCGACGTCGTCGTTTGACATTAGCGGCTTTTGAACTGCAGACAACCGATGCAAGGGTAATCGATGTTGCTATGAAATATGGATACCAATCGCCGGAAGCGTTCGCACGGGCGTTTAAGAATCTCCATGGGGTTATGCCGATATCTGCGCGCGATAAAGGCGTTTCCTTAAAAGCCTATCCTCGAATGTCCTTTCATATCTCAATAAGAGGAGATGTCGAGATGAATTACCGGATAGAACAAAGAGGAGCTTTCGAGATGTTCGGCGTTTATGGTCTTGTAAGTCAGGATTTACAAATGTCATTTATTGATGTTCCTCAGTTCCGTAAGCAATGTGATGAGGACGGCAGTGTGGATCTAATGAACGAGTTGCTAGGGCGGTTGGGTAATACCGTGCTGCATGCTGCCTTATATGACCATACAGGAGAATCATTCAAGTACATGGTATGCTATCATCTACCAAAGGGACTTGAAATTCCGAAGAGATTTACAAAGCTATCTGTTCCAGCTTTAACATTTGCTATTTTCCCGGAGCCGCAATGTGATTTACAAAAACTCTGGGAACGGGTATATACCGAATGGTTCCCGACATCTGGATACGAACAGGTTGAGGGTCCTCAATTTGAAATGTATTATGGAATGCCGGGGCATACACAGGGTGAGATATGGATACCAGTAAAGAAAAAGTAACAATGGAACTAACGAAGAGCTTTAGTTCCATCGTAGAAACAAGGATGAAGATACCGGAAAGATTGCAGCTTCATTACGTTAACGTAGAAACGATAGTGTTATAAAGCAAAGAAAGCAGCTGATCAATATGATCGGCTGCTTTTGTTCAATAACGGGCAGGTTAGTTCGCTGCTGCGACAAGGTGTGGTCCTCATTTTATAAGTTATTATACGTATAAATAAAAAAGGAGCCTGTTTCAGGACTCCAGAAGTTTTGTACAGCGTTGGTTCTATTAAGAATAAACCCAGTCAGGAATTTCCGTTTTGGTGTAATTGTATGAAACGACTTTCCAACCAGAGCTATACCTGCTTACGTTAACTTTGTATGAGCATGTGTAAATGTATCTTCCGTACTCGTCTTTCTGTCCAGTACTAACGGTAACAACTGCTTTATCAGTTCCAGAGTAAGAGATTGAAAGACCGTAGTATGAGTTGTCTTTATCTTCGAAATATTCCTTAGAATCTTCGTGTTTGCTGAATAAAGGTTTCACCAATTTGAAGGCTTGGGCATTATCCAGTGTTCCAATATCGACAGTGATGTGTTCAGAACTAGCAACCAAATCAGTTGGATGCCAGACGATATGGTCTTGCTCAAAGAATGTTTCGTTAAACTCTCGGAACTGGACGTACACTCGATTGTCAAACATTTTAACGTATTTCCCTAGCTTTACTTCCAATACTTTTCCATCTTTTTTAACAGTTGCCGTTTGAGTTTTCTGATTCCAAGTGGTTACTGCTCCGATCTGATCACCCGCGGCTCTCAAAGGCATAAATACTCGACCATCAACCAATTTCCCATTGAGATTAACTGCCTCATCTGCAAGAGCAGCTATTGGGCTAAGTAGTAAAGCAGCTGAAAGGAATCCGGCAATAATTTTTTCCTTCATGTTGAAGCTTCCTTTCGTAATTGGTATCTATGATACTTACACTATCTTTAAATCCGATAATTATTATAGAGTATTACATTGAAATCAACAATGGCACTTCTTTTCACCGCTCTGCGAGGTTGCTGAATCAGGTGGTTTTCAATTTAACCTATTGTAAGGATTAAACTAACGGTCAGGATAGCATAATATTAAAATTCAAATTCCTTATCTTAGCAACCTTCCTCCATTTCCAAACGTCGTTAACTGATGAAAAGGGGGATTATTATGAAAAAAATGATGATTACACTGATAGTCATTTGCTTCATTCTATCTGGCTGCTTTTCTAATCAAACGGGAAATGAGCCAGTGAATGTGAATGATAAAGAGAAACTTTTGATTGAAAACGAAAACAATCTTACTTTGGATAAAGTGACAGCCGCTTTAAAAACTGAGGGAATTGAAATGTTTAAAGAAGAACTGAATAATGATTGGATATTAAATAACGTTCACGCCAACAGGTTTTCTGTGTCTCGACCAACAGTAAAAGAAGTTTATAAAGAGTACATTTCAGTATACATTTTTAATTCAGAGACAGCTCGAAGAGAAGGTCTAAATGATTTCAATCATCAAAAGGAAAAGTATGATATGCAAATACCAAACATTTATCAATATAAAAATGTTCTTATTCTGTATTGGCATCATGAAACCGTAGACAATTCGAAGAATGCGAAATTTAATAAACAAATAGAAATGGCAATTCAAAAGATTTAAGTTTAGGAGTTCGACATTAAACTAACGGGAAACGATAGTTCAATAATAACAAGAAAGCAGCTGATCAATGTGATCAGCTACTTTTGTTCAGCTAACGAGCAGGTTAACGTGGGAACATATTTCGCACACTACAATTCCAGACTATTGTAATATAATATATTTTCGTTAAGAATAGATGCATGTAAATAATACATATGGAGGTAATTAAGTTTGAGTACTCACTACTATATCAGTTGGTTTAATGATTTTTTTCCAGAGAAGCTGGTCAAATTGTTGCATGAGGACATACAAGACAGAAAATCGCTTGTTATGATTAGCGCTGACCCGTCTGGTTATACAGATGAGCAAATTAACTTTGATGATATTTCTGAATGGACATGGTTGAATCAGGCTAACATTATTTTTGATGAAAATCATTTCATGGATTACCGCATGCAGAAGAAAGATGCCCAGCAATTAATTCATCACGCTTCTGTCATTTTTTTGTGCGGTGGAGATCCTGTTTTGCAGAACGATTTTTTGACGGATTATGAATTATCGGATGCAATTAAGAACAGTAATGCTGTTATCATAGGTGCCAGTGCTGGTGCGTTAAACATGGCTGCAAAATGGTTATCCTCGAAAAACGCTGGCCATAAGGTTGAAACAAGTACTATTTATGATGGTATAGGCTTTGATCATTTTGCCTACGAATCTCATTCTCAACGCGACTACGCCATGTTTGTTCAAGGCTACCTGTTCCCCTTGTCAGAAGAGATTGATGTTTATGCGTCAGAACAGGAGAGCGCTATACGTGTAAAGGATGGCAAAATAGAAACAATGGGTCCTGTATATTTAATTTCCCACTCAAAGATTAAGAAATTGGTTGAGACGCTTTAATTAAAGTGAGTGGCTGTAACCTAACCTAAATAAATAATTCCTTTTGATGTATAAAATCAATGCTTAAAGTTAATCGTCTCAAGTCTCCTCTCTATGCTTGGAGATAGTTCAGGGAAACCAAGGAACAAATTGAGCAACCCTTTCTATACATCATTCGTTAGAGTATGAGAGGGGTGATATGAAGTTATTAAAATGAGTAGTAACATCATAATGTTGGTACTAGTGGTATCCATGATATTTGCTGGATGTTCATCAAAAGAAAAAAATGAATATACAATTACTGAACGTGTAGTAGCATCTGATTTCGTTCTCGAAGTCACAACACCAACTGTTTTAGGTACTGGTGAGGCACTGAAAGTAAAAGGAACTCTAAAATATACAGGTATTAAACCCGTTGAAGTTTTCCATGGAAAACCTATCATTCGTTTCTCCTTCTCCGGTAGTAACGAGGAGCGTAGTTATATGGATATAGGATATTTCACTGAGTTTAAATCAGGTCAAGTGGTTGAGGTTGAAGATGAATTTATGGTAACCAAAAGAGGGAAACAAAATCTCTTTGTAGATATGACCGGGGATATCTTGTTAACCATGAATCCTATTGAGATTCGTGTGAATTAATCTTAGTAATATTGAACTGATGGATTCAGTCGAACAAGGAACTTTATATGAAATTATAGAATATTAAATACAGTCTATTATACCGATTTTAGCTTAACCCAATTTGAGATTGATTACGAATGTGTATTGAAATCTGGAGAGAGACTAGTAACTAATAGGTTAATTATTGGATCACAGATTCAGTTACAACAATTGGAGTTGCATTAACTGGTATATTCATGAAAATTAAACTTTCTCTCTTCTGGTAACAACAGCCTATACTATTCAATGAATCACTGTTCACTTGGGGGAAGAGTGTGACTATATTCCTGTTTTTGAGTGTTTAACTACCTGGACAGGAATAGATGTCCTATAATGAATTTTACTCCCTTGGAAAAAAGAAGGAAGTCCCTTGGCGTGCAGATCCTGATTACTGAAATAATGTTTGATATCATGATGATGTCTCGTGAAATTGATGTCTAATATAAGAAAAGAGCCTCAGAAAGAGGCTCAGAAACATTATTGAGTAAGTTCTTCGGGAACGGCCGCAGTGACGACTTCAAGTGTCTCATAGTTAATAAGCAGAAAAACTTCTGTACCCTTATCTTCTGTCAAATGTCCATAGAGCCCCACGTCTGTCCCAAGATCGGGAGGATTGAACTTGTGGCGCGTAAATTCAACATTGAGATCATATTTTTCTTTAAAGTACGTTTTTCCTGCTTCCATAGCCTTGTTAACGGTTTGAGCATCTTCACGAGAATCAGACATAAAGCTACAACCTCCCATAATTAGGACAAAACAAACAAAAATAAATATAATTAGTGACTTACTTTTTAGTATAGTGTCCACTCCTTGCATCTATCATGATATGGGTATATTACTATATTTTAAGTTTAAGAGTAAATATAGGAGGTTTATTTTTTGAAAACTTACATTTCAGATGAGACGTACATGAAATTTTCCAAGCTTGCATATCAAGACGTTTCCGAGGGATTTGTCCTCCCAGAATTGGAACCTTGGAAAGTTGTCGAGCCTGAGGGTGCTGAGTTACATAATAAAGTTTCAGGTTTCGATGCCTTAGTGCTTCAAAACGAACAAACCGACCAGATCGTTATTGGTTACCGCGGAACTGAACCGGGTGGAAACTGGTTTGATATGGGAGCCGATTACGAGACCGATGTGTTCGACGTTCTTGGCGGCCGAACACGCCGGCTGGAGGATGCCGTCACGGACCCGGACCATCACAACATATTTAAAAAAAGCTTTGTCGAAGCGATCAAGGACGATATTGAATGGGAGAACAACCAGTTTCGCCAAGCGGAAGTACTCTACGAGAAAGTGAGCCAGACGTATCCTGATGCAAGTATTTCGTTGACAGGGCATTCGCTCGGTGGCGGATTGGCGCAATACGTGGCGGCACGTCAGGATCTGTCGGCCATGACTTACAGCGCACCGAGCGTGACCAACCTGCTGGATGATGTGAGTTTAGCCAAAGTAAATGAGGGGTATTACGACGGTAAAGTCGTAAATGTCGTGGATCCCAACGATTCTGTCGGTGCTGGCGGAATTGTCGAGTATGACAGGCACGTGGGGAGCACCTTTTACAGAGGTCAGGATTTCGATTCGGCGAATGCCATGTATCAGAATTGGATGCTTCGATATCAACTTACGGTTCCGATTCGCTCTTTGGGAGCAAACTCGCCGATTGTATTATATGATTTTCCGATTAATATCGATCTGGATAAGTTTCAAGTAGGCAATGTCTATCGTCTTTTCGATTCCTTCTCCAAAGATGAGGGCAAAGGATACCATTCGATGAATCAATATCAGTTCGACAAAAATGGAAATCTTGTCGGACCACTTATTAATCGGGCAACAGGAGAAGAGATCGGCATATCACCACGCTGGACGGCTCATCAAGAAGCACTTGCATCCTTGTCGAGCATTGTAAGAGGTGCTATAGCACCATTGGTCGCAGTTGCGGCCAACGCACAAGCAGGTGGAGGAAAGATTCAATTAACACCGGAGGAGTTGGCGAAAGCAGCAAGGGAGATGCGGATTAGCTTGAGTGGATTTTCTAGCGATGCGCAGGCTTCCATCCAGATGTTCCAAACACATATCTCCACCAGTGAGAGTCAATCGTTCACGCCGATAGCATATAACGCGACCGCAACGCTTCAGCGGATCAACCGCTGGTACCAAGAATCGATTGGTGAGATCGCGGAATACATAGAACGCAAACGTGAGGATTTCTTGCTGGCAGACGAGTTCAAATAATAGGAGGAAGGCAACATGGGGAGAATATCCGTATCCCTGTCGGATCTGCAAAGAGCAGTTGCACAATGTGAGCAGTTGCAGGAACGCTTGAGGCAACAGGAGCAGAAAATGCGTTCCATTCATGGTCGCTTGCAACAAGATTGGGCTGGTAATGCTGCCACCACATTGGGGTATAAAATGCAATCATTTTTTGATGGGGCATCCGCCCGTCTGGTGGAATTGGAGATTCACAAAGAGGAGTTAAAGCGATATATCCGTAAGATGGAAGAGGCTGATCGCGAAGAACGCAGGGATCATAGAAGCCACAGCATGACACAATAAAAGGATCGAAGATTCAGAAAAAGAGCATTATTTCAAATTAAAGTGTACATACTGTCCGATACCGGTCGTTTCAATCAAAAATAGAGCCTGACGTTTAAGTCAGGCTCTTCTTGGCGATGTATTGTGTCTCTGCGTCATTTGAATCCTGGCGCTTTAAAAATATCTTACTTGGTCGATGTAAGAGCACAACTAACATGGCGAATAGTTGAACAAGTCCAGTTAATAGTCCTTCATTCAGTAGTCCGATAAATAAAGCGATACTCAGGAACGTAACAGTCGATCTAAACTGTCGTTTGGTGATGGAGATGATAGCAAGCAAACTAGGAATGATCAAAAATATGATTCTCCCAGTAATTTCATTAGAGAAATTAATCAAATCATTGCCGTTCACTTGATAACCGGCAAAGGCTTCAGGATTTTGACTGAAAATATAGAGAAATACACTGAAAGAAACAATAAGGTATATAACTTTAATACTCAACAAGATGCGGACTACGTTCAAGATTGTGGGTAACTTCATAAGTTTCAATATTCCTCCTCGACACTTCTAAACGGATACAATGTTCTAACCGTGTTTTTGGTATAACTAGACTTATACCTTTAATTAGGTATTCCGTTTTGTGTATCTCCTAAATTCATATGTGGTTATCTAAGTATACGGTTTACTTGTAATTATTTGTATTAAACTAAAGTCTATATTAATTATCAAGCTTTCACCTCTTTGGTCCTGAAAAACTTGTTGGAAATAGAGGGCAGAGGTACAGAGGCACTGCACGAATATGAAATGTTTACGAGAATAATGCCTGATGAACTCGTTGAAATTGATAAAAAACCTCCCATCCCGCATATTATCTGGGGTTGGGAGGTTTTGATTATAGTGCTGAGTCAACGTTTATCGTACGAACCAACCGGTTGGCTGAGGGGCTACGTCTGCGGTATCTCGTAAATCATGGACTTTGACGTTGCTGCCATAGATCATGGAATCACTGCTCAGACGGAACGAAGGGAAGCTGTGCTCGGATTGCAGACGCAGACAGGGTTCAAAGTAAATCTGCTGCTGTTTGTTAATTACAAAAGGAAGCGAACCTGCTTCTACAGTAACATCATCGCTATCCAGGTCGTTCAAGATCAGAAGTACCGCAATTCCGTCACAACCGCATCCATCGGTATCATAAAACAATTTGAAATAGCCCGGTCGATCTCCCAGCTTTTCAGTAAGTCTTGCTTCTGCCAGCGGACTGACTTGAATGATCATGACGTCGTTCACACTCCTCTAATCTCCAATGAATTCGCTTACAATTTAATATATGGACCATAAACACAGATTAGAAGGAGAAATAAAGAAAAGCAAACATGTCCTGTAAAAATATTGACGCTAATGAGTAACGCATCGGACAATTCACGTATGAATGTCATCCCCCAAACTTCTATTGGTCCAGTGTGAAATTATTCGCCCATCAATGAAACCCATTTCATCGCCATTCCTTATCTGGTATGATAAGCAGGGAAAATAGGGAAAATTAGAGAAAAAGGAAGGTTCCGCTATGACACCGATCACCATATACGACATCGCCAAAGAAGCAAACGTATCTGTAGCGACAGTCTCCCGGGTGCTGAATGATACGGCACCTGTGCGTGCAAGCACCCGAGAGAAGATTATGTCCATCATTGAAAAACACCAGTTTCAGCCCAACGCGCAGGCGCGCAGTCTGATCAAGAAAGAGACGGGCACCATTGCCATTATCCTGCCGGACATTACAAACCCCTTCTTCCCGGAAGTCTTCTGGGGTGCGGAGAATGAGGCTCGCGGATTGGGGTACACGTTTTTTCTCTGCAATACTGCAGGCGATTATAACAGGGAATCTGAATATTTGTCCATCCTGCGAGAGAAGCGGGTAGACGGGATTATCTTTCTCGGCGGGCGAATCAATATGCAGGTCTGTCCGGATGACATGGCTCAGGAATTGATTGATATGGGCAAACGTATGCCGATCGTGCTGGTCAATGGCAATATTGCCAAAGGCGGGTTCCACCGGGTGTACACAGATGAAGGGGCAGGGGCAGCCCTGGTAGCTGAGCATTTGCTTGAACTGGGACATCGCGATATCGCCTTTGTCGGCGGTCTGAAAGAGTTGTCCACCACCATGGTCAAGGTCAGAGCTGTGCAGAAAAAACTTCGCGAGCATGGGCTCGAAATCCCGAAAGAGCGTCAGCTCCTCGGCAGTTTCTCCATCGACGACGGCAAACGCGAGATGTCCAAACTGCTGGATCGTGACAATCCACCGACCGCAGTCATCTGCGTTAATGACAACACGGCGATTGGTGCCATCAAGTCGACGATTGAGCATGGGCTCTCCATTCCGAAGGATATCTCCATTGTGGGATTCGATGACACGCCGCTCGCCAGTGCCGTTATACCGGAACTGACAACCGTATCCCAGAACACGTATCAGCTTGGCAAACAGGCTGTGGACGTGCTGCATGAGCTGATTAACCAAGGCAAACCGAAGAAGCAGATCATTCTGCAACCGGAGCTAATTGTGCGTCAAAGTACAGGACCTGCTGCAAGATAAGGGGGCCTGTAATTGGAAAAGAAAGCGTTGACATTTCCTTGAAGGGTGAAATATAATGAGTGCGTGAATGAAACCCCTTTCATAAAGTGGAACGGGTTTTATGTTTCAGCTTAATGAAACCCATTTCATGAAACGGGTTTCAGTGTAGTCATCCATTCATTAGTTCAAGGGGGCGTAACGTATGAGAAGAAGTCTTAAGGTCATTTCGTTATTGATGCTGGTCATGGTAATGGGTCTGACAGCCTGTAGCAGCGGGAGTAACAACGGTTCTTCCGGCGAGTCCGGTGGCAAGGTGGATCTGAGCATGACGATCTGGGGCTCAGAGGATGAGAAGAAGATTTATCAGGAGCGACTCGACATTGTGAAGCAGAAGTATCCCGATATTAACGTGAAGCTCAATGTGGTTGCAGGGGATTATGACCAAAAGGTACAGACAATGATCGCCGGGGGAACAGCGCCGGATATCATGATGATTGCCGAGAACTATCAGGCTTACGCCTCCAAGAATCAGATAATACCGCTGGACGACATGATTCAGGCGAACAATGTGAACATGTCCGAACGTTATTCCGATGATATCGCAAACCTGATGAAGTATGATGGCAAGCAATTCGGTTTGCCGGATCGTGCAGGCGCGATGGTCCTCTTCTATAACAAAGATCTGTTCGACAAGGCTGGAGTGGAATATCCAACCAAAGATTGGACACAAGACGATCTGATGGCGGCAGCTCAGAAGCTGACGGTGAAGGAGAATGGCAAAACGGTGCAATGGGGTTACTACCCTGGCAGCTGGTGGCCGCAATGGATGCAGCTCATCTACCAGAACGGTGGCTCACTGTTCGATGAGAGCGGTAAACCGACCTTCAATACAGAGCCTGTGCGTAAAGCATTGCAATTCATGAACGACTTGACCTTCACACACGGTGCGGGACCAACGCCAACCGAGATTGCCGACATGGGGAATATCGGAGCTGATCCGCTATTCGCTCAAGGCAAGATCGCCATGGAAACGACAGGGTTCTGGAACATTGGTTCGCTTGCCAAGGTGGAAGGCATTAACTGGGATATCTCTCCAGTATGGGGCGAAACGAACGCATTCTTCAACGGGTTAACGATTACGAACGCTTCCAAACACAAGGAAGAAGCATTCAAAGTGATTGAAGCATTGACCACACCTGAAGCACAGATGCCAATGGTCAAAGCCGGTCAGGATGCTCCTGCAACCAAAGCAGGTCTGTCCAGTGATGAATTCCTGAATGCCGAATATGGCGGCAAGAAAATCAACATGGCTGCGTTCAGTGAATCGACCATCTATGCAGAACCGTTCAACCCGCAGTGGAACGAAATGATGAAGCTTATTAACGATAAGCTGGGTGTGTACTTCAACAACAAAGCTACGCTTGATGATACCGTAACTGAGATCCAGAGTGGACTGGAAAGACTCTACAAATAGAGGTTGTTCAAATAGCATCGACAGGAGGACAGGTGGAATTCGGCGTGAATGCGGGTTCCATCTGCTCTCTGCGTCATGGGAGGGCTTAACGTGAGAAAAAAGGACGGGAAATGGTTCTACATCTTCATCTCGCCTTGGCTGATCGGGTTTCTGGGGCTGACCCTGGGGCCGATCCTGTTTTCCATCTATATGAGCTTCACGAATTGGGATCTGTTCCAGTCCCCTGAATTTATTGGCATCGACAATTACAAAACGCTATTGACCGATGATCCGATCTTCTGGAAGTCGGTGGGCAATACGTTTTTCTATGCACTAATATCCATTCCGCTGGGCATGTCGATCTCGCTCTGGATTGCCTATTACCTGAACAAGAAGATCAAAGGGATTACCTTCTTCCGTATTCTGTTCTACCTGCCTTCCGTCGTTCCGGTAGTTGCGAGTTCATTGCTCTTCATCCACTTGCTTGCACCGACGGAAGGATTGATCAACCAGGCACTTGCGATCTTTGGAATTCAGGGTCCTGCCTGGCTTCTTGATCCCAACTGGGTTAAGCCTGCATTGATCCTCATGTCGCTATGGGGTGTGGGTGGTGGCGTGGTATTACTGCTTGCAGGTATGAAAGGAATTCCCCAGGAACTGTACGAGGCCGCTGCCATCGATGGGGCGAAGAGTACACAGTCGTTCTTCCATATTACATTCCCAATGCTAACGCCCGTCATTTTTTTCAATCTCGTGACTGGCATGATTGGAGCGCTCCAGACCTTCGCGCAGGTATTCATTGTTACTGCCGGGGGACCTGACAATTCAAGTCAGATGGTTGTGCCCTACTTGTTCCAGAATGCGTTCCAATTCTACAAAATGGGATATGCATCAGCGATTGCCTGGGTACTATTCATCATCATCATGGCGTTGACACTGGTTGTATTCCGTTCATCGGCGCTATGGGTGCACTACGAGGAGGGAAAAGCCAATGAGTAATACATCGACTGTGGAGAAGACGATATCCTATATTTTTCTGATTCTGGTCGGGGTGCTGCTTGCTTCGCCTTTCCTGTACATGATCTCCATTGCACTGGCAAGTGACGCAACAACCGTCAAGTCAGCCTTTACCTTCGTACCGCTGGAGTTCCAATGGTCGAACTTTTATACGATTTTTACGAATAACAATCTTGGCACGTATCTCAAAAACTCGGTCATCATTACCGTCTTTACGATTGTCGGATCGGTATTGTCAGCTTCGATCGTGTCCTACGGCTTTGCCCGAATCAAGGCAAAAGGCAGCCGTTTCCTGTTTATTGTGTTGCTTAGTACGATGATGATTCCGGGTGAGGTGACGATGGTACCGCAGTTCATCATCTTCCGCCATCTGGACTGGATTAATACATTTTACCCGCTGATCGTACCGAGCTTCTTCGCCGGAGCGTTCAACGTATTCCTGATTCGGCAGTTCGTCATGAGTATTCCAAAATCACTGGATGAAGCCGCCATGATCGATGGTATGGGTCACCCGGGAATCTATTGGAAGATCATCATGCCGTTGACTTATCCGATACTTGCGGCCATTGCGATCTTCTCTTTCTCCTATAACTGGGGGAACTTCATGGGGCCGCTCATCTATATCAATGATCCGGAGAAAATGCCGCTGGCACTCGGGGTGCAGCTGTTGACTACGGTAGGTGGCGGTCAGATGCCGCCGTGGAACCTTGTGATGATCGCTTCCCTGTTCCTCACCATTCCGATGGTGCTGGTATACCTGTTCGGACAGCGTTATGTCTATGAGGCCAACATTAGCGGCGGAAGCAGTGGAATCAAGTAACAGAAGGTGGCTGTAATGTGTTTATGTATTGGACCTGACGTTCAAGGCCAACGGAGTAATCAACGTACATGGAGAAAGGATTGTTTAGCCCATGGCGCATAAAGAACAACGCAGCAGAGGCAAACGGAGCTATATCCTCATGGGTGTCGCCCTGATTGCCCTGCTGGCAGGAGGAGGAATTGTTATCAATCATTATGCCAATGAATCATCCAAAACACTTGAGTTCCAAGGGGAGCCGGTACGTCTGAAGCTGGACCAGTCCTATGATCATTTTGAAGGCTGGGGCACGTCACTTGCCTGGTGGGCCAACGATCTTGGCGGATGGAAGGATCAGGCGAAGGTTAGTGAAGTGATGGATCTGGTCTTTGATCCGGAGAAAGGATTGGGTCTGAACATCGTTCGTTACAATATTGGCGGTGAGGAAAATCCGGAGATGAAAGCTCTTCGTCCCGGCGGGGATGTACCTGGCTTCCAGCCTGAACCTGGAGAGTGGGACTGGGATGCCGATGCAGGCCAGCGTGCTGTTTTACAAGGATCGATGGAGCGCGGCGTGAACATTGCCGAAGCATTCTCCAATTCACCACCTTACTGGATGACGATCAGTGGATCGGTTACCGGAGCTGTGGATGGCAGCAATAATCTGCGTGATGATCAGTATGATGCCTTTGCGGATTATCTGACCGAAGTCGTGAAGCATTATCGGGACGAGTGGGGGATCACCTTCCGCACACTGAATCCGCTCAATGAACCTTCCTCCGACTGGTGGAAGAAGGGCAATATGCAGGAAGGCAGTCATTTTACGAATGAGAAACAGGCCGAGATTATCAAGAAAGTGGCCGCTTCCCTTCAGAGCAAAGGACTGGACGGAACGGTCATCAGTGCCGCAGACGATAACAGCATTGATGAGACGGTGTTCAATTTCAACCTCTATGATCAGGATACGCTGGACGTGATCCAGCAGATCAATACTCACTCCTATAATGGTAGCAAAATGGAAGAGCTGCGCACGCTGGCAGAACGCCATGGCAAGAAGCTGTGGATGTCCGAGTACGGAACAGGCGGCAGTGAGCCGCACAGTCATGAGGACATGACCTCGGTGCAGGAACTGGCAGAGCGGATCATGTTCGATCTGAAAATCATGCAGCCATCCGCCTGGGTATACTGGCAGGCCGTTGAAGATGAAGGGGCCAATAACAATTGGGGATTCATTCATGCCAATTTTAACGGAGAAGAGCAGTATGAGATGACCAAGCAGTATTATGGCATGGCCCAGTTTACGAAGTTCATTCGTCCTGGTGCGACAATTATTCCAACGGATGGTGGACGCACGCTGGCTGCCTATGACGCAGAACGTCATAGACTGGTGCTGGTAATTCGTAATGAATTGTCAGCAGGTACAACGGCGTTTGAACTGGAAGGTTATGCGTACGGAAAATCATCGACCGCTCAGGTGTATCAGACTTCTCCAGATCGGAATATGGAACAGCTTGAAGACATTCCGGTGTATGCCAACGGACTGGAAGTACCTACCGCAGATAATTCCATCACAACCGTTGTACTGGAAGGCGTGACGTTGCAGGCGAACTGATAACAGCGATCGGAGGGTTGTTCTGTCATCGTAGTACCCGTGTAAATCGCTTTTAGTTTAACGAATTTGGTTCACCTTAAATTAATTACAGGACATATGAACCTATATAAATTGAACTAAACATTTACACCAAACGGAGAGGACAGAAAGGACCTGAAGAAGCGGAGCGTGCGCCTACAAGCTTTCTGTAAGAAAGCTACATCGGAAGCATACGCTATCACCAGATTTTCCCCTTGAGAAAAGGGAATCAAAAAATCTGGGGATAACAGCGATCGGAAGGTTGTTCTGTCATCGAAGTGTGCAGTGTAAATAATCTTTAGTTCAATTTATATAAAATTCAGAGAAGGAGGGGACATCTTTGACAGAGAAAGCATCCCTTTTATTTCAGGAACAGGAGAAGAACATCACCAGGGCTGATAACGGTGTTCAATCCGAGTTAACATACGATGCACGCAGTTTCTTCCTAAACGGAGAGCGTGTATTTCTGAACAGTGCAACGATCCACTATTTCCGCATGCCGAAGGAGGAATGGCGTGAGGTTCTGTTGAAGGCGAAGCTGGCAGGCATGAACTGCATCGACACCTACTTTGCGTGGAACGTGCATGAACCGGAAGAAGGACAGTGGTCCTTTGAAGGGGATAACGATTGCGGTGCATTTCTGGATCTGTGCGCAGAACTGGGCATGTGGGTCATTGCGCGTCCGGGTCCATTTATCTGTGCAGAATGGGATTTTGGCGGTTTTCCATATTGGCTGGGTACGAAGGATGGCGTAAAATTCAGGGAAAATAATGAGACGTATCTGCACTATGTGAACCTGTACTTTGACCGGATTGTGCCGATCATTCGGGAACGCCAGCTATCCGCTGGGGGCAGAGTCATTCTGGTTCAGGTGGAGAATGAATACGGGTACCTGATGGATGACGTAGCGGCAAGTGACCACATGAATACGCTGAGAGATGGATTGATACAACGTGGCATCGACGCTACGCTGATCACTTGCGTTGGCGGGGCGGAAGGCACGATTGAAGGGGCTAATTTCTGGTCGGGTGCTGACGGACATTATGAGAAACTTCGTGCCAAACAACCGGAGACACCGAAGATGGTCACGGAATTCTGGACCGGATGGTTCGAGAACTGGGGAGGGCCTTCTGCCATTCAGAAGACGGTACCTTTGCTGGAGAAACGAATCATGGAAATTCTGCGAGCCGGATATACCGGAATCAGCCATTACATGTTCTACGGCGGCACGAACTTCGGTGGATATGGCGGCAGAACGATGGGTAGCAGTGATATCTTCATGATTACGTCCTATGACTATGATGCACCGCTGAATGAATATGGACGAGTGACACCGAAATATGCGGTAACCAAGAATCTATCTTATTTCGTACATGCATTCGGGGCACTTCTTATGCAAACAGAGGAAATTCCCGCAGAGCAGAACCATGTACGTCATCCTGAAGGCGTGTCTGTGCGAGGCAGACAAGCGGGTAACCAGAAGATCTGGTTCCTGGAGAGTCACAAGGATGAACGGGAGACGATGCACATTACGCTTGAAGAAGTCCGCACTCTTCCCGTAGCGCTGAATCCGGGACAGATTATTCCGGTACTGGATCGGGTACCGATTGCCGAACAAGTTTATCTGACTGCAGGAACGATGATTACGGGCAATGAAATGATAAACGGAGAATTGACCCTGTTCATCGTGGCAGCTGCCGGGCAGCGCTCTGTTATTGAACTGGAAACTGATGCATTGAACGTCACGGGCAGTACGGTGCAAGTGCTCGTCGAACACGATTCGGCCAGGAACGTATACCGCTTCGATCTGTTTCATTTTCAAGAGCCGGGAACAATCCAACTGGAAGCAAACGGCACACCGATCCGTTTCATGATTCTAGATCAAGAAACGATGAATCGAACATGGCGATTGGAAGCAACAGAACAGAAGGGACTTCGTTATGCAATAGGCTTCGATGATGTAGACGTGTTGCCATCCGGCCAGGTCAAAGGCATGATCTCTGACCCAGATCGGACAATTACGTTGCTTGGTGACTGGGCCGATGGAGAACGGACGTTCACAGGTCACGAGTTTCTCGTCAGTCAGGAGTCCATTGCTGGAATACAGCAGCAGCTTCCATGGACATCGCCAATTGCACCGACGTTATCTGATTCTCCAGAATTGTCACGTGTTACGTTAACTGCGAAGCAGCGTCCGGACAGTGCACAACCGGAGGGCTTTTCCCGGTATGGACAAGATTTTGGTTATCTGTTGTACGAATGCGATTTCGAGAGTCCGAAAGAAGGAACCACGAATTTCATTTTGCCGGATATCCAGGATACCGCCAGAATAATCGTTAATGGTGTTCAGCAGGCATTCGTGCGTCAGGTAGGTGCCGCAGGAGTGCAGTTGCAAGTAGTCCAAGGGAAGAACACACTTCAGATTCTGGTACAGCATATGGGCAGATTGAATTTCTCTCCACATCTGGGTGAGAGCAAAGGTCTGGCTGGTCCTGCATATCTGGGTGGCAAAGTTCAGGATATTCGCCGAGGTTGGCGCATGAAGAGTGGAAGTGTTCACCTCGATGAAGTGAATTCTCTACAAGAGGCTTCACTTCTAAGCAGAAGCTTTACGCTGGATGGCATGGATCGTGCGATTCTCGTGGGTGCACTGAGCAAAGGCCTTCGTATCAACGGCATCGAAGTTCCGATGGATGGATATCAGGACTGGTTTGCCTTTCAGACGCTGGATCTGTCCCTCTACATCAAGCCGGGAGAGACGAATACATTGGAAATGCCGTATAGCCGTTCACCGTTGAACCGACTGGAACTGATCACGTATCCGAGTGAGGGAGAACTGAAGGGTTGGCGTATGGCAGGGACAGATGCATTGCTTCCGCAACAATGGGAGAGCTCGGGGGTAGGACAAAAATCGGTCCATCCTGAAGTACAGGGGTCAATTCAGCGTGCAGCACACCCTGGTATCGCCGAAGGTGGCAATTCAAGTGCCAATCGGGTAACCCATACCTCGGGTGAATCGGTCAATCGTGCTACGCTGAACGAGAAGTCTCACCCTGTATCCAACCATGATCCAGTCCAAGGCTCGTATGGTCAGCCCGTCTGGTACCGCTGGCGTTTCGCCAAGCCCGTAGTATCCGAGCATCATAAAGTGAACCTGATGCTTCGTCTGACCGGAATGAGTAAAGGAACCATTCACCTGAATGGACATCATCTGGGACGTTATTGGCAGATTGGTCCACAAGAGGATTACAAGATCCCAGTCGCTTGGCTACAGGAAGAGAATGAACTGCTTTTGTTCGATGAAGAAGGCAGAACGCCAGAACGTGTACGATTCTTGTTGGATGAACTATCCCGTTATCCTTGGGTTGTCGTGGAGTAGTTCATGTATTGATCGTTAGCTGTCTTACCGATCCAACTATGGCTGGGAACAATAACTGGATCGAGATAGTTCGAGTTGGGCGAGGCCTTTCACCTTTTACCACAGTCACACTACCTCATTTTCTTAGTCAAATAACCCGAGCTTGTGTCTTTGGATTCAAACTTGCGGAGTGAATTAGGCTAAGGGAATGGGGGAACTGTGGTGATCAGGTCAGTACAATGAGCTGAGGTAACACTTGTAGCTTAATTTTTTGTAATCGTTTACATAAAAAGTGTTCATCCATGATCTGTGAAGGGAGTGATGCTTCATGTAATTGGAATTCGAACAGGTAGTCGTGAGGTGTTGCTCATCAGGGACAGTCTCAGGTAAGCTTTGTCTTTGGTAATACAGTAAGGTAATCCTCTTTTCATCACTCATGGATAAGGAGATGACCCAATGTTGACGAAGAAGGAAGAGGGAATAGGAATAGGAAAGTCCAATGGTTTCAAGTCCGGGATGATTATGCTCCTCGGAACATTACTTCTATTAACGATGTTATTCCCTAATACTGCCAGAGCAGCAACAAGTGTCTATACGATATCAGCCTTTACGAACACAAGTGAGTCCAATATGTATATCTACGAATCTTATAATGCGACCCACTATGGTTTGCTGAAAGGGCCAGCCTATACACCTCCGGCTGATCTGATCCGCGATCCCAGCATCATGAAGCACACAGATGGTCTATACTACGTCGTTTACACCACGAACTGGTCAGGTAATACCATCGGTATCGCCTCCAGCCCGGATAAGGTAAACTGGACATTTGTCCGTAACATTACATTATCCACTCCTACCACGATTGCACACACATGGGCACCGGAATGGTTCAAAGACAGCAACGGCAGTCTGAACGTTATCGTGTCCCTCTCTCCAGGCAACTATGAGAATTTCAAACCTTATGTCATTACCGCTTCAGGCAGCAATCTGACGTCTACCTCATGGTCCGCGCCTACTGAACTGGCAGGCATCACTCCCAATTATATTGATACCTTTATCGTTCAGACAGGCTCAACCTATCATGCCTTTACCAAGAATGAAACCACCAAATACATTGAATATGCGACATCGACCTCGCTGACCGGACCTTATACCTTTAAAGGCACAGGGGATTGGGCCGGCTGGGGCTCTTGGGTTGAAGGTCCGGCGCTTGTTCAGTTGGATAATGGTTCATGGCGAATCTACTTTGACGGCTATGCAACACAAAAATATTATTACAGCGACTCTGCTGACGGTTTCCAGACCTGGGGTGCCAAGCAGGAGATTGCGGGTCTTACCGGACTCGTCCGGCATATGACCGTATTGAAAGAATCCGGACAGCCTGGCGATATCCGCAAGTTGGAGTCATTCAATGTACCGGGCAGCTTCATTCGTCATTACAACTATCAGGCGCGAATCGATGCCAATATCAGTCCAGCGGAGGATGCACAGTTCCGCATCGTTCCTGGTCTCGCGAATGCAACAGGAATTTCGTTTGAGTCCATGAATTATCCAGGTTATTTCCTGCGCAATAATAATGGCAACATCACATTGGTGAAAAATGACGGCAGCGCCACATTCCGAAATGATGCCACGTTCAAACGTGTCAATGGACTTGCTAACGCCGCTTGGACTTCGTATGCCTCGTTTAGTAACCCTAACTTGTATTTGAGACATTACAATAATGTACTGAAATTGGAAGCTGTCGTTACTGCACTCGATAAGTCAGACGCGACCTTCCGAGAGATCGGGCAATAATGGGTGTTCGTGTTTTGAAAAATTCATAAGGAGTGAAGCGGATGAAGTGGTTAAAACGAATGAGCTCGCTGCTGCTGGCAGGAAGTCTGCTAACAGGCAGTTTGGGACTGGGAACAGTGGTATCTGCTGCGGGAGCTTACACGGCTGTTGCCGATCCATCGAAGCAATATCAGACGATGGAGGGATGGGGAACATCGCTCGCGTGGTGGGGCAAAGTGGTAGGAGAATACTCCAACCGGGATGAATATGTGGAGAAAATGTTCAACGCGAATACCGGACTTGGTCTGAACATCCTGCGGTATAACATTGGAGGCGGGGATAATCCATCGTCCAATATTCTCGAATATCGCAAAGCCGTTCCCGGTTACCAGCCTTCTCCGGGGGTGTATGACTGGACTGCAGATGCGAACCAGCGTTATATGCTGCAAGCCGCCAAAGCTCAAGGCGTGAATGTCATCGAAGCTTTTGCGAATTCTGCACCTTACTGGATGACGATCAGTGGCAATGTGTCGGGTGCAGCGAATGGAGGGAATAACCTCAAGCCTGAGTATGTTGATGATTTTGCCGATTATCTGACTGAGGTCGTGAAGCATTTCCGGGATAACTGGGGGATCACATTCGATAGCGTAACTCCGCTCAATGAACCGATCTCGACGTGGTGGAAGCAGGGCAATGATCAGGAGGGCATGCACTTTGACCGGGCGGATCAGAACACGATTCTGAGTCAGGTACAAGCTTCATTGAATGCGAAGGGCCTGTCCACGAAGCTGAGCGCACCGGAAGAATATAGTATTGATGATACCAATGTGTCTTTCAACAGCTACAGCAGTGCGGTTAAATCATCCATTAGTCAGATCAACACACACACGTATGGCGGAAGCAATCGCACTGCTTTGCGCAACACAGCGACGTCTGCGGGCAAACATCTGTGGACCTCGGAATATGGAGACGGGGATGCAAGCGGACTTACGATGTCACGGACCATCCTCAAGGATATTCGTAATATGGGAGCGAGTGCATGGGTGTATTGGCAAGCCGTGGATAGTGCAGAAGGATGGGGATTCTTCAAGAACGTGTTGAACAATACACAAACGACCAGCTATACGGTGAACCAAAAATATTATGTCATGGGCAATTACAGCAAATTTATTCGTCCCGGATACAAGATTATCGGCATGAGTGATGCCAATACCCTTGCAGCCTATGATGCAGCTTCCGGTAAAGTTGTACTGGTCACAACCAATTCGGAATCGACAGATACAACGGTAACCTATGATCTCAGTCGCTTTACTAACACAGGCACGTCTGCTCAGGTATATCGAACCTCTTCAACAGAGAAGTTGCAGCAATTGACCAATATTGCGGTGCAAAACAAAACCTTTACGGCTACAGCCAAGGCCAATTCGGTCACAACCTATGTCATTTCCGGTGCAACTTACAATGGCAGTACAGGATATGAAGCCGGGGCCATCTACAAGCTGATCAATCGGAACAGTGGACTTGCACTTGATGTGAACGCTGCTTCTACTACAGGTGGAGCCACGATCATTCAGTGGAATGATAATGGAGCAGCTAACCAGCAATGGAAGCTGGAGTCGGCAGGTAACGGATATTACAACATCCGCAATGTGGGTAGTGGCCTTTTACTGGATGTGAATTCAAGTTCTACACAAGGCGGAGCCGCTCTGATTCAGTGGCAGGATAACGGGGGCAACAATCAGCAATGGCTGCCCATTGATGTGGGAGGATATGTGGTACTTGCGAATCGAAACAGTGGCCTGACGGTTGACATCAATCAAGGGTCTCTGACCGCGGGTGCCTCCACGATTCAATGGGCCGACAATGGCGGAGCCAATCAGCAATGGAGCCTAATCAAAGTTAATTAGTGTGAGTTGGCATGAATTAACGTTCGTACGTGTCCTTCTTTCTTGGAGGAGGTGCAGTGCTCTAAGCAACACTGCACCCTCTAAGAAAGTAGCTATTTTAGACATACATATGTTCAAGTTCATTCAGCAGGCTTGCACTTAACGAAAACGGGACAAGGTGAACCTGCTAATATCCTGATCCGTGTGACCCGTTTGCACTAAGTCGGATAGTATCTGCCCAATGGCACTTGCGAACTTGAAGCCGTGACCGGAGAAACCGCCTGCCAGCCACACACGCTCATGGGCAGGGTGTCGGTCGATAATAAAATCTTCATCCGAAGTGAATTCATACTTGCACACACTACCACGTTTCAATTCTCCAGCTGCCTGAGGCATATGAAGTTCGAGCAGCCTGCGCAGATCACCCTCGTCCGTTTCTTCCGTACCAAAAGGAGCCATCGTACTTCCTGGTGTCCACACCTGACCCGTATCATGACGACCCATCTTCAGACCTGATCCGCCAATGCTCGGAAATCCATAATAGGTCCCTTCTTTTCCTGCCAATGTGAATCCGGGGAAGTGCGCCTCGCCATACAGGGCTTCGGGGGAATCAAACCATCCAACCGTTTTACGTACAGCCTGGATCGGGAGATCCACGAAAGGTTTTAATGTCTGAAACCAGGCACCCGCGCTCAGGATAATTTGATTCGCATGGTATGTCTCACCACCTGAAGTCTGAACTGCAACGGAATGTGGTCCGTATTCGATATGCTCCACACGCGTGTGCGTTAACAAGGTGGCACCGTGAGCCTCGGCTGCTTTGCGGAAGGCACGAATACAGGGTTCACTATACAAATAACCCGCATCAGGCTCATACATGGCCTCGTAATGTTCAGGTACGGTAATACCTGGCCAGCGTTTCATCACCTCGGCTGCATGCAACGTTTCATAACGAATGTCTGCATCATCTGCATGGCTCAATCTGTTATGAAAGGAATGAATCTCCGGGTCAGCTATATTCAAGACGCCTGAAGGAACAAACAGTTGGTCTCCCGTCGTTTCCTCCAGCTCATGCCATAACTTCTGTGCAAGTAGTGCCATGGCAACATAGTCAGGCCCACCACTGTACACATGGCGAATCAGTCTGGTATCCCCGTGATGGCTTCCTTCCGTATGCGGAGGATCAAAGGCATCAATTAATAAAGTTTTGCATCCACTGCGCGATAGATAATAACCCGCACTCATACCCATGGAGCCGGCTCCAACGATAATAACGTCATATGATTGTGTAATGATAGCACGTCCTCTCCTATGTATCCTTTTCTACAGTAATGCCTTAATAGAACATATTAATAGTAAAAGCTTGATGAAGGCAAGTGTAGTAAAATGGACTTCTACAATGAATGTTGAAAAGGAGAACTCGCATGAGTGAGCAATTTAGGTTTGATCTATTTCCATTAATTCAGACAGAACGATTCATCCTTCGGTCGGCAGAGGCTGGGGACAGCCATGATCTGTTGGAGTTATATTCCGATGAATCTGTGGTTCAATATATGCCATTCACTCCCTTTGAATCCGTGGAGGATGCACAGGGTGAGATGAATTGGTATACGAAGATTTTCAAGGAACACACGGGATTACGCTGGATGATTGAAGACCGTGAAACTCGTAAAGTGATCGGAACCTGTGGGTTCTTGAACTATGAAGATGTACATAACCGTGCAGAGATTGGATACGACTTGCGTTCCTCTTTCTGGGGCCGCGGTGTTATGACGGAAGTAGCCCATGCTGTGCTGCATTTTGGATTCACGAGCATGCAGCTTAACAAGATCGAAGCGAAGGTTGAACCGGAGAACGAGGCGTCGATTCGCCTGTTACACAAGCTCGGTTTTCAGAAGGAAGGCGTACTCCGACAGCATGAGTTCGAGAAAGGCAGATATATTGACCTTGCGGTGTTCTCTAAGTTAAATAGCGAAATATAGGCAAGCTAGCCCCATAAGGATTCCAATGACTCCATCTCATTCCAGACCGTAAGGCTTGTCCCTCTGAATGTGCCCGTGCTATATTGGAGAGATGTGAGGAGATGAGGATATGAAGCTGGTGTCCTGGAATGTGAATGGCTTAAGGGCATGTGTGACCAAAGGATTTATGGATTATTACCAGGAGAGTCAGGCAGATATTTTCTGCCTTCAGGAGACCAAATTGCAAGCCGGACAGATTGAGATGGACCTGGGGGAAGACGTGTATCAATATTGGAATTATGCGATCAAAAAAGGTTATTCCGGCACGGCTGTATTTAGCCGAATCAAGCCTATATCCGTTCGTTACGGGATGGAGGAGGACAGCGAACCGGAAGGCCGGATGATTACACTGGAGTATGATGATTTTTATCTGGTGAACGTCTATACACCTAACGCGAAGCGGGATCTGACCCGGCTGCCTTACCGTCTGGAATGGGAAGACCGATTCCGAGGTTATATTTTGCAACTGGAGCAGACCAAGCCCGTTATCGTCTGTGGTGACCTGAATGTGGCTCATCAGGAGATCGATCTGAAGAATCCAAAGCCCAATCTGGGTAATTCCGGATTTACCCTTGAAGAGCGTGGCAAGATGACCGATTTGCTTGCTTCTGGTTATGTGGACAGCTTCCGCCATCTGTATCCGGATCGTACGGATGTATACAGCTGGTGGTCTTATATGCCGAAGGTCAGAGAACGGAATGTGGGCTGGCGCATCGATTATTTTCTCGTGTCCAATCAATTGGCGCCGAAGGTTGCTGATGCATATATCGACTGCCACGTGATGGGCAGTGATCATTGTCCGGTGGGTCTAACATTGGAACTCTAGATATAGATGAACTGCAAGTTTCCTTAATCGGAGATTTGCAGTTTTTTTACGTCACGGGTAGGGGAGTGAGACTGGACTTTGGTTGGGGAAAGGACTGGACTCCGGATTGTTTCAATTCCGCTATTTCTTGGGTACGATTGAAGCATACATATATAGATGAACCTTTTGGGGTAAGGGGTAGAGAAGATGAAGAAGGGGTTACGGAGAGGGTTAAAAGTGCTGGGAGGTCTGATGCTGGCTGCAGGACTTTTACTGCTGACAGGTACAGCCTATGAGGCGTATCAATCCACGCAGGATATGAAGTCCTATCCTCCGCCAGGCAAGTACTATGAAGTGAGTGGTCGCAACATGCATCTCTACACCGCTGGCAAAGGAGAAGTCACGGTGGTTTTTGCCTCAGGTTGGGGGACACCCAATCCTTACGTGGATTTCAGTCCGTTGTATGACAAGTTGAAATCAAAGGTGAAAATTGCGGTATACGATCGGTTTGGGTACGGATACAGTGACTATACAGATGAACCTCGTGATGTGGATACCATCTCGGAAGAGATTCATCAGTTACTGCGAACATCCGGCCAACGTCCACCTTACATTATGGTAGGCCATTCCCTTGGTGCCCTAGAGACTCTCCGATATGCGCAAAGATATCCCGATGAGGTAGCCGGCATGGTCATGATCGATGGAGGCAGTCCTGAATATTACAGTACGGTGGAAATGGATACGCCCGAATGGTATTTTACTTCAGTCCGATTCCTGGTTAAAACAGGCATTGCGCGTACATTGCTGCATTCGGATCAGATGATGGCAACACTGGTCATTGACCCGGAGTTGGTGTCTGCGCCGATGAAAAAGGCTGCCACCATTTCTACCCTGAAGCATGCATACAATGACAACGTGATGGATGAGATTCGTCATTCCAAGATCAACGCATTACGTGTGCTGGAGAACAAAAAGGAGTTTCCTTTCCCTCTGACGATTCTGACAGCCGGATCAGATCAACCAAGTGAGGGGAGCCGGGCATGGCAGGCAGATCAAGTGAAATTTGCTTCATGGTCCAGACAAGGAACCCAGCAGATTGTCCCTCACGCCGAGCATTACATCCATAACAGTCAGCCGGATATTGTCGCTGCCGAAATCTTGAAATTAGTGACACCGTCCAGTGACCTATGAGTAACATGATTCCGCATACACATCATGAAAAGGATGAGGAGGAGGGATGGATGAAAAAGATTAGAGTTGTCACCCGATTCCTGTCCATACTCGTAGCCAGTTGTCTATTATCTCTGAGTGTATTATCCGTATCCGTCATATGGGTCAAGAATAACGTTGATGTGGTGCCCGTTATCCAGACGTACGAACGTGAGTAGCCTATTAAACTAAGAAGAAGGAGGGGGAATTGATAATGAAGAAAAAGAAGGTTTTATTGGCTTGTGCGGCACTGGCGATGGTAGTGGCCTTAAGTGCTTGCAGTAGCGCGGCTGACGAACCGACAGGTGATACTGAGAAGGTGGACACCGAAGTTTCATCCGGGACAGCTGAACAAGCCACGAATGAAGAAACGAGCGAGGCAACATCAAGTAGAGTGACCGAGACAGAGGGTACGACTACGCCAGCAGACTCGGATTCAGATAGCGGTGAGCAAGCTGCTGCTGGAACCAATGAGTTGCCAGACAACTTGCCAAGTGACTTCCCTCTGCCGGAAGATGCAACCATTCGTTTAGCCAATTCGGGTGAGAATGAAGGAAAGCAGTCAGCGATGGTGATTTTCTCCACAGAACAAGACATGAAAACGGTATCCCAGCTCTACAAGGATTACTTCAACGCCAAAAAGTTGATGGATGCAGGTCAAACGATTGATGACAAAAATATAATTATTCAGGGAACCGACCCGGATACCCAGGATGTGTGGTCTCTGATCGGAGGAACATTGGCGGGACAGGAAGGCGTCATTGAACTGACGTTGACCTGGACAGAATCATAAGCAGAAGATAAGGGGCTATTTTTATTTCGAACTGGAAACCTGACAGGTTACATGGTATGTTATATCATTATAAACAGAGTAATAGACAACTATAGAAGAAGACAGGAGAGGATTGAACATGATTAGAGTGGGTATTGTTGGTTACGGTAACTTGGGTAAAGGTGTAGAGAAAGCCATTTCCCAGAACGAGGATCTGGAACTGATTGCTGTGTTTACACGTCGTAATCCGGAGCAGATGGTCGCTGAAAGCACAGAAGTACGTTTTGAGCATATCTCTGCAGCGGAGCAATACATAGGCAAGATTGATGTTATGATCCTCTGTGGTGGTTCTGCAACCGACCTTCCAGAGCAGACACCAGCCATCGCCAAGTTGTTCAATACGGTAGACAGCTTCGATACGCATGCGAAGATTCCTGAGTTCTACAAGGAAGTTAATGCTGCGGCAGAGCAAGGCGGTCACGTGAGTGTCATTTCCACAGGTTGGGACCCAGGCTTGTTCTCCATGAACCGTCTGCTTGCACAGTCCATCCTGCCAGAAGGAAAAGAGTACACGTTCTGGGGCAAAGGTGTGAGCCAAGGTCACTCGGATGCCATTCGTCGTGTTCCAGGCGTTAAGGCGGGTGTACAGTATACTGTACCTGTTGAAGAAGTGATCAACCGCATTCGTGCAGGGGAGACACCAGAGCTGTCTACACGTGAGAAACATCTGCGTCAATGTTATGTGGTCGCAGAAGATGGTGCCAATCAGGATGAGATCCGTGAGACGATTGTGTCGATGCCTAACTACTTTGCAGATTACGATACGACAGTAACATTCATCAGCGAAGAAGAATTGAAATCCGAGCATGAGGGCATGCCGCATGGTGGATTTGTAATTCGCAGTGGGGTTACAGGTGCCGGTCAAAAGCAAATTATTGAATTCGGTCTGAAACTCGACAGCAATCCTGAATTTACAGCGAGCGTGCTTGTGGCGTATGCGAGAGCCGCACAACGCTTGAGCGTGGAAGGACATAAGGGAGCGAAGACGGTATTTGATATTCCGCTCGGTCACCTGTCTCCGAAATCAGCTGAGGATCTTCGCCGCGACTTGTTGTAATTCGTAATTCATTCCTGTAGTTGATATAACAAAAAGCTCGTCCTATGATGCATAGGACGAGCTTTTTTTGCCGTATACAATTCGAAATACGTTTCGAACATTAGCATGAATCAAGCATGAACATAATACTTTCCTGCTGGCGGTTGTATCTTAACGAGACGGTTCCCCTACGTCCAGTGCGTGGGAGCAGTTAAGTGATCCGGCAGCTTGGTATGCAGATCACCTTTGGCTGCATTAAGCTGGGATTGCGTCAGGAAGATGCCACCTCTCAGGTCTGCACCGCCCAGATTCGTATCTCGCAAGTCCGCGCCAATCCAATCGGAATTTCTCACATCTGCATTTTGGAGGTCGGCTGCAATCATTAAAGCCCCTCGGAAGCTCGCGCTCCGCAGGTCAGCTCCTTTTAGGTTGGCGCCAAAAAAGTCGCTTCCAGTCCGCTTTTTGCCCTTCTTCGACTTTCCTTGTCCAGGAGTTGCAGGTGGTACATTCGCGCGTACCATTTCACTTGCCTGGACCAAGAATTGATTCACAGTGGACCGATGTTCAGCGATATTCAGACGCAAGAGGGCCGCAGGCTCCAGATTGCTCAGATGCTCAATCTCCTGATATAACTCCCCAAATGCCGAGTGAAGCGTTGATGTCTCCGGTCGCATCATCATTTCCTTCATATAACTAAGCAACTCGTGAAGTTGCCGCAGGGCAGGCAGGCAATCGAACATCTCAGTTGCAGACTCCGGATGATCCCGCCAGTCTTTGCCCGCGTAGGTCACTTGAGACAGCTTCTGTCCGGCTCCGAAACAGTCGTATACGGTACATCCTTTGAAACCTTTCTGCCGCAGCTGGGTATGGATACCACAGCGATTGTCATTGCGCAGATTGGAACAGGGTGTGCCGCTGGCCTTGTCAAAAGCAAAATCCGATGACTTGCCATAGGGCAGGGCAACACAGCACAGGCCAAAACATTGCTCGCAGTCTGCGCTCAGATGAGGACTCGCAGTGCTGGCATATGGTTGGTTAGACAATATAAACACTTCCTTATAATAATACACATAGATGAAATCACGTCAGTACCACTTTACCATCCCACCGGAATGCGATCAATTGTATTGTTAACAATTATTCAACAGCGGGCGTGGCGACAGGTATACAGGATCTGCGTTCCACAATTTCTGTATTCACATAGATGTGTGTACCGTTTTTCTCATTGTTCCCCAAGTTAGTCATAATCAGATTGACGGCCGTTTTGGCCATCATATCTTTTTTGACATGTACGGTGGTTAATTCAGGGCTGATTACATTGGCTTCGAAAATGTTGTCAAAACCCATTACCGAAATATCTTCGGGCACCCGGATGCCGATATTTTGCAATGATTTGATCGTACTGATCGCCATATAATCGTTCTCGCAGAAAATAGCAGTAGGTCGTTCCTCTAGATGCCGGATCGATTGCTGTAAATGTTCCTGAGCCATCACAAGCATGGGCTGCAGATGGAAGGTTAGTGCCTCAGAAACGATCAGATGGTGTTCGGCCAGCGCTACACGAAAGCCATCTTCCCGTTTGATAAAGTTCGGAATTCGTGTACCGGATTTCACATATCCGATGCGACTGTGCCCCAGCTTGACCAGATGTTGACCTGCCTGATATCCGCCCAATGTATTATTAATGGACACGAAATTTGCATCCACATGTTCAAAGGATGTGTCCAGAATGACGACATTGTCATGAATGGATTGAATGGTTTCAATCATGGACGCAGTTAGATTGATCCCGAGCAACAACAGGCCTGTGGAAGGTTGTTCCTTCTCCAACGTTTGCAGTTCTTGCTGCAAATCCTGCACGTCAATGGACGATATGACGAGTGTACTGCCGTGTTGCTTGACCTCTTCCGTGATATGGTGGATCAATTCATTGAAGAACGGGAGAGAATCGTAATGCTCTGTGACGATATCGGAATTTTTGCAGGCAACAAAACGAATAATAGCATTTGTTTTCGGTACTTCTTTTCCTATTTTTACGGTTCTCGGTTTGTAGCCATGTACTTGAGCGATGTTTAGTATATGTTCACGTGTCTGTTCGCTGACACCGGGTTTGTTGTTAAATGCCAGAGAGACCGCTGCTTTGGAAACTCCAGCAAGCCTTGCAATATCATCAATCTTCAATATGGAACCTCCTAAGTGGATTACATAGGATTAGTATACCATGAATTAAGTGATAAGTTTAGTTAATAACTTAACTAAACTAAACTAAAATATAAACGTGAAAACTAAAATCATGATTGACTGTTTATAAATTAGATGCTAGTATTCAAATTGAAAACGCATTTATATTCATTTTTAATGTTGTTTTATATTAAATTAACTAAAATATCACAATTAGTTTAGTTGGAAGGATAGGTGAAATCATGTCTGTTCAAGTTACAGCCAACTGCAGGACGTTTGAGAAGGAAGGCAAACCGTTCTTTTATTTGGCGGATACCGTATGGAGTGCATTTACCAATGCTACATTGGAGGAATGGGAAGAATATCTCGATTATCGCAGCATGCAGGGATTCAACGTTGTGCAGATTAATATTTTGCGCCAATGGGATGCCAGCGGTTCTGATCTGAATATCGAACCTTTCAACCAGCAAGAAGACGGTTCGATGGACTATTTTTCATTTAATGAAGCTTATTTCGACCGTGCACAAGAAATGGTTCGCATGGCAACAGAACGTGGATTCACACCAGCGCTTGTGCTTCTGTGGTGCAACTATGTACCCGATACCTGGGCCACGATGTTTCAGAAGGATGGGAAGATGCCATTGGAAGCGGTTGAGCCTTATGTGACGTATGCTGTAAACCGCCTCGGGGAGTTTAATCCAATGTATCTGGTCAGTGGGGATACGGATTTCCCTTCCGAAGAAGCGAATGCTTACTACCAGACAGCACTGGAGACTGTAAAACGCATCAGCCCATCCAGTCTGACAACGTTACACATTCAAGGCAGGCTACGAGAGATTCCTGAAGTGTTTGCGAACCATGAAGGGCTAGACTTTTACATGTATCAGTCTGGACATAACTCGGAGTTCCAAGCCTACGCGCATGAGATTGCAGAACATTTCTATTATCAGTCACCTGTACGTCCAGTGATCAACGGTGAACCTTGTTATGAACAGATTAGTTATAGCCGCAATGTCTATGGACGATATTCCGCATTCGATGCCCGTAAGGCTGCATGGCATAGTTTACTTGCCGGAGGCGGGGCCGGAGTCACCTATGGAGCACATGGCATCTGGAGCTGGCATAAGAAAGGCAAGTCTTTTGGCATTGTGGAGGGGGAAGGTTTTGACAGTCCTTATGATTGGAGATCGGCTCTCCGGTTCGAAGGTGCGTGGGACTACTCCTTTATCAAGTATCTCTTCGAGCAGTACAAGCTGGTCGGCGTGAAGCCGATGGATATTGTATTGAACAAGACGAAGGAGATCCGTGCGGCAGGCACGGAAGACACGATTTTGCTGTATGTTCCGGTAAACACCAAGGTGCGTGTGGACTTCCCTGTTGAAGAATACGAATTCATGACCATTGACCTCGTGCAACGCCGATTTGCCAAGACAGCAGCTTATCGCGAGAACGATTACGGCATAATCCCCATGCATGCTTTTGAACATGATGTGGTGGTGATCGGTACGCGTAAATAGAGTCACCAGAGAGAGACGCCAAAGCTGGCACAAATAGAGATTTACATTACAGATGGGGTGAAGGTATGTGGAAAATTGGTATTGTCGGAACGGGGTACTGGTCAGAAAAACACATTAAGGCTTGGCAATTCGTTGCTGATGCCGAGATAACAGGAATTTGCGACAGGCACGAAGATACATTGAATGAAAAAGCAGAACAATTTAACATCCCGGCAACATTTCGTTATTCGGATGTGACAGTGATGCTAAATAATGCGAATCTCGATGTAATCGATATCATCACGCCACCGGAAACTCATCTGGAGCTGGTGAAAATGGCTGCAGCAGCGGGGAAGCATATTATGTGCCAGAAGCCTTTTGCCCGGTCCATTGAGGAAGCCGAGGAGATGGTACGAATTGCAGAGGAAGCTGGCGTACGTCTGATGGTGACGGAGAATTGGCGCTGGTTAGAACCTTTCCAGTTGATCAAGCAACTGCTTGAGGAAAATACTGTGGGACAATTGAATACGATTCGGTATATTCATACGGATTATTATTCTCCGAGATTTGCACCGGAAGAGAAGTTGCCACAGCCTTTTTTCAGAGACATGCCACAATTGCTATTCTATGAGATGGGTGTGCATTGGTTTGACACCTGGCGGTTCTTGTTTGGTGAGCCTGAACGTCTATATGCCGAGACCAGAAAGATTAGTAACTATACGTTGGGGGAAGACAGCGGTATGGTCATGCTGGGATACAGGAATTATGTCGGTCTCTTGGATATGAGCTGGGCGACTCGCCGTGAACTGAGTGAACCTTTGCCGAATCAGGTGCTTCCGGATCATAAGGAGCAACTCATCATTGAAGGGGATAAGGCTTCCATTAAGCTATATAAAGACGGAAGGTTGTCCATCATTGATAATGCTGGTGTGGAGACGGTATATGCTGAACGTACAGAGCTAAACTACGAGGACAGTCATCGTAAACTGCAATCCCACTTTATTGAATGTTTGAATACAGGTGCGGAATTCCAGACCAGTGGTTCGGATAATGTTAAAACGCTTCGCTTGGTATTCGATACGTATGACAGCGCAACTCATCACCACGTGAAGCAGTATGTACAGGAGTAATCATGTCCATTAATGATGTTGTCATGATTCTTATTGCATTTTTCCTGGTGCTTGGCGCTGTGGACAAGGCTTTCGGGAACAAGTTGGGCCTTGGAGCAGCATTCACGGAGGGCATTATGGCGATGGGCCCACTCGCCCTGGTGATGGTGGGAATTGTATCCCTTGCACCATTCCTAGCGAATATGCTTATTCCGCTGATATCTCCATTATATGAAGCGATCGGTGCCGATCCGGCATCGTTCGCCAATACCATCCTCGCGGTAGATATGGGAGGGTACGCTCTGGCTGGACAGATGGCCCAGAGTGAACAGGCTGGCCTGTTCTCCTGGGTGTTCCTGGGGACCATGTTTGGGCCAACGATCGTGTTTACCATCCCTGTTGCATTGGGCATTCTGGATCGGAAGGATCATCCGTACTTTGCCAAAGGGGTACTGATCGGCATCAGTACCATTCCCGTTGGTTGTTTAGTCGGCGGTCTAGTAGCGGGCATCAATTTTACAGTGATATACCGAAATCTGATGATACCGATTCTGTTATCTGTAATTATTATGATCGGCTTGCGCTATTTTACGAATCAGACCGTGAGGTTGTTTAAAATATTTGGAAGCGGTATCACCTTGTTGTCCCTGATTGGACTGGTGGCTATAGCTGTCAAAACCCTTACAGGTTGGGCACTAATTCCCAATATGGCACCGCTCTCGGAAGGCATTACTACGGTAGGTACAATTGCGATTGTGCTGGCGGGTGCTTTTCCCATGGTAGCGGTAATCAATAAAGTCTGCCAAACCCCGCTTGAGCGAGCGGGCCGTTTGCTGAATCTGGATGCGCCAACAACCGCCGGACTCGTTGCTTCACTGGCTCACAATATTCCGACCTTTCGAATGGTCAAAAATATGAATCCAAGGGGAAAAGTTATTAGTATCGCTTTTGCAGTCAGCGGCTCCTTTGTGCTTGGGGGTCATCTGGGTTTTGTAGCAGGAATGGACAAATCTATGGTAACTGCCATGATTGTGGGCAAATTGACAGGGGGCATCAGTGCGGCGATTGTAGCAGCATGGGCTACACCAATCAAGAACGATATTCAAATATAAATCATTTAACAACGATATTTAAATACTCATTTGTCTGATTAAGAATTATTGCAAGATATTACGGCATCCATGTAAAGGAGTATATGACATGAATCACGATCAAACAGCAAAGGAAATTCTCAGCGCCGTCGGTGGCAATGAAAATATTAATAATGTCATTCATTGTGTGACTCGTCTCCGATTCAACCTGAAAGATATGAAGGCACCCGACAAGGAAGAGATCAAGAAGATCGACGGAGTACTCACTGTTGTGGAGAGTGGTGGCCAGTTCCAGGTGGTCATCGGCAATGAAGTTCCCAAAGTCTATGAGTCCCTGATAGGAACAATGGGAAAAGAACCGATGTCAGCCACTTCAGAACAAAAGGGGCAAGGAGATAAGCATGGTCTGTTCAATCGCTTTGTTGACGTGATATCTGGCGTATTTATGCCGGTAATCGGTGTGCTCGCGGCAGCGGGTATTCTCAAAGGGTTGCTAGCCCTGTTCAGTACGTTGAAATGGCTTACGGAAGACATGAGCACATACAAGATATTGTTTGCAACCGCAGATGCACTGTTCTACTTCTTCCCGATTCTGCTTGGGTTCTCTGCAGGGAAAAAGTTTGGAGGTAATCCATTTATCTCTGCAACCATTGGTGCTGCACTCGTATATCCAACGATGACCGCTGCCGCTACGGCAGGGACAGGTATGTCCTTTCTGGGCATTCCGGTCATTTTAATCAACTATACACAATCGGTTATTCCAATTGTTATTGCTTCTTATCTGGCAGCAAATTTCGAGAGATGGCTTACGAAAATATCTCCTTCTTCCATTAGAATGTTTGCTGTACCGCTGATTACACTGACAGTAATTACCCCGGTTGTTTTTATGGCAGTGGGGCCGGTAGCAACGCTAATCAGTGACTATTTGGCAAAAGGAGCAATGTGGACTTACGGGCTAAGCCCTATTGTTGCCGGATTGCTTCTGGCTGGCCTCTGGCAAACCATTATTATTTTTGGGTTACACTGGGCATTTATTCCCATCCTGCTCAATAATTTGGTAACAAACGGATTTGATCCAATCAATGGTATGTTGTATGCTACTACGTTTGCCCAAACCGGGGCAGCATTTGCAATTGCGATCAAAACCCGGGATAAGAAGTTGAAGCCGATTGCGATGTCTGCGACAATTTCAGGCCTCATGGGTGTAACGGAACCCGCCATTTACGGTGTAACATTACCGGCGAAAAAAGCGTTTATTATGGCTTCCATTGCAGGTGGTATCGCAGGAGCTGTCGCTGGTTTCATGGGTTCTACTGCGTATGGCTTTGGTGCAGGGGTGTTCGGTATTCCTTTGTTCATCAATCCTAATGGAATGGATACCGGATTCATTGGTTTCATCCTTTCTGTCCTTATCGCCTTTGTATTGGGCTTTATTCTGACGTACATGTTCGGTTACAAAAATGCAGCCACGTCTTCTGCAATGAAGCAGGAAAAAGCAGAACAGGTGCAACCAAACCGTTTATCATCGGATGACAAAGAATCTGCTGGTGATGTTTCTGCTACGACTCCAGTTCAGGCAACTACGGAAGTGTATGGAGAGAAGATCGTGTCCAGCCCGCTGACGGGCCAACTGATTCCGTTGACAGAGGTCGGGGATGAGGCGTTCTCTAGTGGAGCCATGGGTCAAGGAGCGGCGATCATCCCGACAAAGGGTGTGGCATATGCCCCGTTCGATGGTGTAGTGGTTACGATTTTCAAGACGAAACATGCCATTGGACTGTTGTCTGAGGATGGCGTGGAGATTTTGATTCATGTGGGTATCAATACCGTGACTCTCAAAGGCAAGCATTTCACTTCATATGTCTCTGATGGCGATACTGTTCGCAAAGGAGACAAGCTGGTAGAGTTCGATCTGGAGGGCATTACAGCCGCAGGGCTGGATATAATGACCTCTGTGATCGTATCGAATACAGCTATTTACACAGACATTCAGGCTAAACAACAAGGTAACATCGAACATGGTGAAGCTTTGATCACTGTAAAATAAAAACGTATGATATGTCGGAGCAATAGCATTTCAATATAACTATGTAACAATACCAGTAAGGGCAGTTCTCCGTATTAACGGGGAACTGCCCTTATTCATTCCGTATAGATTAATGAGAGATGAATTAAACCACACCTTGAGCAATCATGGAATCGGCGACCTTGAGGAAACCGGCGATATTTGCTCCAGCTACGAGGTTGCCTTCACATCCGTACGCTTCAGCAGCTTCTACACAGCTGGTGTAGATGTTCTTCATGATGTCATGCAGCTTCGCGTCTACTTCTTCAAATGACCAGGACAACCGCATGCTGTTCTGTGACATTTCAAGAGCAGACACAGCTACACCGCCAGCATTCGCCGCTTTGGCTGGACCAAACAGCACGCCAGCACCATGGAAGACGTCAATGGCAGCCAGGGTGGAAGGCATATTCGCACCTTCGCCAATGGCCTTCACGCCACCTTTGACCAGAAGGGCAGCAGCTTCTTCATCGATCTCGTTTTGCGTCGCACACGGAAGAGCAATATCACAAGGAATAGACCAGATTCCTTCACAGCCTTCAGTATATGTAGCATGCGGGTGTTCTTTGATATATTCGCTGATGCGAAGACGGTCAACCTCTTTCAGACGTTTCACGGTATCCAGGTTGATGCCTTGTGGATCGTGTATGTAGCCACCTGAGTCACTACACGCCACAACTGTAGCTCCAAGCTCCTGTGCCTTCTGAATGGCATAGATGGATACATTACCAGAGCCAGAGACAACGACCGTACTGTCCTTGAAGCTGAGTCCTTTGGATTGCAGCATCTCATGCACGAAGTACACACAGCCGAAGCCAGTAGCCTCTTTGCGTGCCAAGCTTCCCCCGTACAGAAGACCTTTTCCAGTTAATACGCCTGCCTCATGCCCGCCATGAATACGTTTGTATTGACCGAACATGTAACCAATTTCCCGCGCGCCTACACCAATGTCGCCAGCAGGTACATCGGTATCGGAACCGATATATTTGTACAGCTCTGTCATGAAGCTTTGTGTGAAACGCATCACTTCCAGATCTGATTTTCCTTTGGGATCAAAGTCGGAACCACCTTTACCACCACCAATAGGCAGGCCGGTCAACGCATTTTTGAAGATCTGTTCGAAGCCAAGGAACTTGATGATGCCCGAGTATACGGATGGATGGAAACGCAGTCCGCCTTTGTAAGGGCCAATGGCACTGTTGAACTGTACCCGGAATCCACGGTTAACCTGAACTTTGCCCTGATCATCTACCCACGGAACACGGAACGTAATTACACGTTCAGGTTCAACAAGCTGTTCCAGCAGGCTGTGGTTCTTGTATTTGGGATGTGCTTCAATGACAGGAATAAGGGAATCCAGGATTTCTTTGACAGCCTGATGGAACTCGTCTTCATGCGGATTTCGGGCGACAACCGACTCATAGACGGAATGAACATATTCTGCGGCAGTAACTTGAGCTGACTCTGTAGTTTGTTTTGTTATCGTGGACACTTTTTCGATGCACTCCTTTATTGTGTTAAAGTCTGTAGATGCTTATTTGTATAAATTGCATAAAAGTTTGTAGTTAAATATACAGGAAAGCAAATAAAAATACGAGATAGAAATCCATAAAATGTTTTTTATACCGTAATTAAAATGTTCTATGGATCTACCATCTAATGTAAAGAATTAGATTATTAAATGGATAATACAACCAAACTAATTGACATTAACAGCAAGTTAGCCGAATACACTGGATTAATATTTTTCTTTTGGTAAGATGGTATGAAGGTCTCATGTTCTGAGGTCTATACAAAATATCAAGGAGGAAAACAAGATGATCAATAGAAACATGCGAATCAACGCGGAGAACAAGGCTTGTATAGGGGGTGAAATTTATTATGAACCATAGGACTTCCCGCCAAAATTGCAGAGAGAAGCTGGTAAGCCAGCTATTTACATTGGGTGAAGAGAAAAGGACATTTCTTGACGCTTATTTTGACGTGCGCGATCCGCAGCGAATACAGTTGGAAAAACAGCTGTCGGCATATACGCAGTATGTGGAGAAGTTGCTCCTTGGCCCGGATGAAGATCTGGACTCGGTTCTATTGATCGGTAGTCTCATTGAATTTGAATACATCGATTTTCACACATCGGATTCATTCGTGATTGTTATGCCTGAGGATACGGATCCTGATAAGGGGCGTATTTCCTTTCTCTCCCCAGTAGGAAGTCAATTGTTGCTAGGCAGTAAAGGGGAAGTGCGCTCCGTTCAGACGCCATCAGGCTCCATGCGGATACGCATCACGGGAATTGAGCTGCAGAGCGAAGCTATGAACGAATTGACTCTGGGGGGTGCAGATCATGCACTTTAAGGAGACAGATTTACCGGGAATTGGACGTAAATACTGGCTGCATACCCGTAGTGGCGAGCATCTGGTCATTGTAATTCATAACGACGAGCGACGCGACCTGTTTCACATGGAATCAGGGGATACGCCTGAAGAGCTCGGGGATATGGTATCTCTGGTTACCCTGGACGATGATGAAGCGCGGGCAGTAGCCGCTATTGTCGGTGGCATGACCTATAAACCGAAGTTCCAGAATGAGCGCGAAGTAATGCTCGAAGGGCTGTTAATCGAATGGCTTCGAATTGAACCTCACGCGGCAAGCGTAGGTATGACCATTGGTGAAATGGATATCCGGAAGGCAACAGGTGCCGTTATTTTGGCTGTGGTGACCAAGGACAAGGAGAAGCAATTCAATCCAGGTCCAGACTATGTTTTTACAGCTGGGGCTACAATCGTGGTCGCAGGTGAACGGGATCAGATCAAACATCTCAAACAATTGTTAACTGATGGACGGACTTAGCCTATGGATATGCTCATATTCGAAGTGGGAATTGCCGTTGCGCTGATTACACTTACGGGGCTGATATCTTCACGATTACGTTTTTCGGTCATTCCTTTCTATATCCTGATTGGTATGGCTGTAGGACCACATGCACCACAGATCGGGATTGTGGATTTACGTTTTATCGAAAGTTCGACCTTTATTGAATTTATGGGCAGGCTTGGCATTTTGTTTTTGCTATTTTACTTGGGTCTGGAGTTCTCAGTCTCCCGGTTATTGAAGTCTGGTAAAGCCATTCTGACCGGGGGCATGTTCTATGTAGGCCTAAATTTTGTCTCTGGTCTGTTACTGGGCTGGTTCATGAATCTGCCACTTCAGGAGACACTCGTTGTCTGCGGGATCATGACCAGCTCTTCTACAGCCATCGTTGCTAAAGTGCTCGTTGACCTGAAGCGCACGGCGAACCCGGAGACAGAAATTATTATGGGTATGATCATGTTTGATGACTTGTTCATCGCGATTCATATCTCCATCCTGACTGGACTTGTGCTTAGCGGGGCAACTTCATTCTTAAGCGTCCTGCTTGTATCGCTGTCTGCTCTGCTGTTCATTGTGCTGTTCCTGATTATCGGCAGGAAAAGCATCAAATATATTGATAAGGCACTTAACATCAAGTCGTCAGAGCTATTTCTGTTAACTGTCATGACATTGCTCTTCCTGGTAGCGGGCTTCTCGGAGACACTTCATGTAGCGGAAGCAATTGGAGCCTTAATGATGGGGCTTGTGCTCGGTGAATCAAGGCATGTCAGCCGAATTGAGCATCAGATTATGCCTTTCAAAGACTTTTTTGGTGCTATATTCTTCTTTAGCTTTGGACTGACCATTGAGCCGTCGTCACTCGGCGGAGCTGTCGGCATGACGATTATTGCAGTGATTCTGACGATTGCCAGTAACTATGGTGCAGGTATGATTGCTGGCAGATTGGCTGGAATGAGCCCAAAGGCTTCACTGAATGTAGGTTTTACCCTGGTATCCCGGGGCGAATTCTCTATTATTATGGCTAACATCGGCAAGGCGGGGGGACTGATGGCCTCCATCCAATCGTTTGCCGTATTATATGTATTAATCTTGGCTGTGCTGGGGCCTATCCTGACCAAAGAATCTCCGCGGATCTATGCACAATATGAGCGTCTAAGGAAGCGGATGAAACGAAGGGAAACGGGCTGAGCCGAACGCTGGCCGTCTCGGGACAGACTGGGAATTCTGACTGTAGTGTTTAATAAGCGTCACACCATTTGGAGAGAGAAATCACTCCAGGGTGTGGCGTTTTTTATTATTGGTACCGATCCAATATTGCCTTGTTATTGTGTGCATTCCACCAATTTATGGTATGTATCCATATCTTGTGCGTGGTCATGAATGTTCAAGTCCGAAGTCAGGACTTTGGATGTGATTTGGTAGAGATAGGTTGAAAATAAAAAGTTATTATGTAAAATAATGTTATATTTGAATCTAGTAGTTGAACTACCATTTATAGTAGAACGTCCGAGGAGGAATAGTTCATGAATAAGAAAAGTAGATTTCAACGGTTAAAATGGGCAGGTACAGGGATGTTGCTCAGTCTCGCATTATTTGCTTTGCCTGCATCAGCTGCTTGGAACGATACATATCAGGGGTATGCGACGTACACAGGTTCAGGTTACTCGGGAGGTGCGGTGTTGCTTGATCCCATCCCGGCAGACATGAAGATTACTGCACTCAATCCGTTCCAGCTCAATTATAACGGGGTTAAAGCAGCCTTGGCGGGAGCCTATCTCGAAGTACAGGGACCTAAGGGCAAAACAACGGTCTATGTAACAGATCTGTATCCAGAGGGTGCTAGTGGGGCACTGGATCTTTCACCGAATGCCTTTAACCTGATCGGTGACCCGAAGGCAGGCAAAATCAATATCAGCTGGAAAGTGGCCAAAGCACCAATTCAAGGCAATGTCTCCTATCGGATCAAGGAAGGCAGCAGTCAGTGGTGGGCAGCCATTCAGGTTCGTAACCATAAATATCCGGTGTTGAAGTTCGAAGTCAAACAAAAGGATGGCACGTGGCTTAATCTCGAAAAACAAGATTATAATCATTTCCTCGGAACCGGATTGGGCAAAGAAAAACTGAACGTTCGCATTACCGATATTCGCGGTCAGGTATTGAATGATACAATTCCAGCTCTCCCTAATGATGGGTCAGGCGGGGCATATATCGTACCGGGCAATGTACAGTTTCCGGATTGACAGAATTATGAAGTTGTAATAAAAAGAAGTATGGTCATAGACGTTTTTAACGAAAAGTCGTACACTGTACGGCTTTTTTTGGTATAGGAAAAGAGGAGAATGTACTTAATGAAGAAAAGTTTGCCTTCCTATCAGACAACACATCCCTATTGGAAACAGTATCAGAACTTCTTTCCGGAAGAAGTGAGGCTGGACGATGATACAGCTCCTGAAGAAGAATGGTGGGTATCGAATGGCGTTCATCTTCATATCGATCGATTACCCGCGCCTGAATCTTCAATCAAAATTTTGTTTATTCATGGTGCGGGAGGCAATGGCAGGTTGCTTGCTCCTTATGCCCGAATGTTGCAGCGACATGGATACGAGGTGGTATCGCCAGATCTTCCCCCATATGGGCTAAGTTATGCGCTGTCTGGCACACGGATCAACTATGAACTATGGATTGATCTGCTTGTTTCACTTATCGAACGGGAAAATACGAGAGACGGCAAGCCGATCGTTGTATTGGGAAGCAGTATTGGAGGCATGCTTGCCTATCATACCAGCGCCCGCAGTGAGTATGTTAAGGGTCTGATCGCAACTACATTTGTAGACACGAGTAACCCCGATATGCGTGATCAGCTTGCCCCCAATCGTCTGGTGAGCCGGATGGGAAAACGCATGATGGATTTGTTTCCGAGTCTGCTGGATCATATGCGGATTTCGGTCAAGCAGGTATCCCGGATGCAACTGATTACCAATAACCGGGACTTAACTCGGCTCATTATGAACGATCCACAAGCGGCAGCCACACGTATTCCGTTGGAACTATTAAGAACATTCCTTAATAAGGAGCCGGAGGTAAACCCGGAACAATTCAGCCAGTGTCCTGTCTTATTGGTTCATCCTGAATTGGACCCCATGACACCGATCAGGTTCAGCCAATCCTTTTTTGATCGACTGGTGATAGATAAGGAATGCATCATTTTGGAGGGTGCAGGCCATTTCCCGATAGAGCAGCCAGGGCTGAAGCAATTGGAGGCGGCAGTGCTACGATTTTTGCAACAGATTCAATGATAATCAAAGGCAACTACACTGCTTCGCATAAGATGGTTTTCATATCCTAAGTACGTAAAACACCTCCCACTAAGGGAGGTGTATTTGAATATTTTCGATATGAACTGCGCTACCGCCAACCTGAATCTGTGTGATTTCATTGGAGCTGCCCAGAGTTAATCGGGCTCGGATCTCGGAGGGACGGTTCATGGTATACCCTTGTCTGATCGTATACGTGTGATGATGAGGATCAGTGAGCTGGTTGTATTGATACAAATAACAGAGCAGTGCGCCATTAGATGTACCCGTTGCGCTCTCTTCGTCAATATCGTAAAGTGGAGCGAAATTTCGACATTCTGCCAGAACGCCCTCTGCATCGGATGCGAGTGTGAACACGTGATAACCTATGACATGATGTGCTTTACATATTTCAGTGATACGCTGGAAGTCAGGATCGATTTTGGCCAGCACATCAATATCTTTAACGGCTATCAAGATATCATGTAGCCCGGTAGAGACGATCTGTACAGGCAATTCAGCGTGTATATCATGCAAAGGAATGCGCAACGAATCGGCAATCTGCTGCCGGTCCACTATCTCCCCGAACTTCGGTAATGTCTGTGACAGATAGATTTCACCATTTACCTCGATAACGACCTCAAGAATTCCGGCCAGTGTCTCCAGTGTATATGTACCAACCTCAATGATGTGCTGTGTCTTCATTAGATAAAATAAAGCAATCGTGGCATGTCCACATAGATCGACTTCATCACTTGGGGTGAAGTAACGCACCTTGAAATCAGCCTGATCCGACGGCATAACAAAAGCAGTCTCTGAAAAACCGACTTGTCTGGCAACCTCTTGCATCTGGAATTCAGACAAATGTGCTGCTTGTAACACAACCCCTGCGGGGTTTCCGCCAAGAGCCTTGTCCGAAAATGCATGTAATGTACTGACTTCAACTTCCATATCGTTACCTCGCTTGTTCGGTTATTGGGTTAAGGTTTAACATAATCGACATTATAGCACGGTTTTGTTGAATGAATAGGTCAAGTGACAACCGGGAAAGGGTAATGATAGAGGAGAGCATAACGATAATTTAGTGGAAAGGCTGGGATCTCTAATGAAAGCAATCGTGATTGAGGAGTTTGGTGGAGCGGAACAATTGAAGGAAAAGGAAGTAGCTAAGCCAGCATGTGGAGTGAATCAGGTGCTAATCCGAACGCATGCCACGTCGGTGAATCCGGTGGACTTCAAAATCAGACAAGGTCATATGAAAGAGGCGGCAGAGAACTTCCCGTTAATTCTGGGCGGTGATGTGGCTGGTACTGTAACTGAAGCAGGCTCGAATGTTATGCGATTCAGAGAGGGAGATCGGGTATTTGCACGCCCGCGTCAATTCGGAACCTATGCTGAATATGTTGCTGTCGATGGGGACATTATTGCACGTATACCGGAGAACCTGAGCTTCGAGGAAGCAGCGGCTATTCCCCTGGCTGCGATGACAGCCTGGCAAGCGCTTGTAGTTCATGGACGATTAGCCAAAGGGCAGAAGGTACTCATTCATGCGGGTGCCGGTGGTGTGGGAACATATGCGATTCAGATTGCCAAGTCCCTCGGCGCTGAAGTGGCTTCCACAGCGAGTGAATCCAACGAAGCATTGCTTCGCTCGTTGGGGGTGGATCATTTTATCAATTATAAAAAAGAAGATTTCTCGGAGGTTCTCTCCGGTTATGATGTTGTACTGGACACGATGGGCGGGGATATTCAGCGCGACAGCTTCAAGGTGTTGAAGTCTGGTGGCCATCTGGTATCCCTGGTGGAGCAACCGGATGAGAAGCTTGCCAAGGAGGCCGGAGTAACGGCCAACGTATTCATGATGGAGCCCAAAGGGGATCAACTGGATCAATTGGCTGAACTGGCCGCGGAAGGCAAGCTCAAATCGGTTATTGATGGAACATATCCGCTAAGTGAACAGGGAGTGCGTGAAGCACACGAGAAAAGTGAAACCCATCATGCCCGTGGCAAACTGGTTATTCGGGTTGAATAGAGTTCATTAACTCGTAGAAGTAGTTTGACTCATGAGTCTGATACAGATTGAACCAGGCATGTAAGGTTTCTGGTGCAAAGACACCCAACAACTTCAACACGTGCATCGCAAATTCTAACGGAGCTATTCCTGATGCAGTAACTACATTTCCGTCGGTTACTGCAGGCTCCGTTACATAATGTTTTTCTCCAGTATAATCTGGGCATATCATCTTCAGGTATTCTAAATCATTGCTTGTATGCTGTCTGGAATCCAGCATCCCTATTTTTGCAAGTGCAACAGTGGCACCACAAATGGCCGCAATAACCGTACCTTTTTCTACAGAGGCAGCAACTTTTTTCAATAGAGGATCATGGATGGTGTCCAGCCAGGTGTTTCCTCCTGGAAGAATGATGACATCATTACTGTTCAATTCACACTCATCAATAGAAATCTGAGGAAGGATGTTCAATCCTCCCATGGTAGTTACCGGATGTTTATCTACGCCTACCGTTACGACCTGTAAAGGCTCGATCTCTTTCCTGAAATATCTTCCTGAGTTCAGTTCAGCAGTTAGATATCCTACCTCCCAGTCTGCCATCGTATCGAATACATATAGATATACGTTCTTCGTTTGCATCATACACTCTCCTTCTGTTATTCCTGATTGAATGGATTACTCTCGTATTATAAAAAAACTTCACTGACAACTACGGTCAGTAAAGTTTTAAACTTGATAATAGTCAATGAGGTCGTATAGAACTTCAACCAGTTTGTGCTTCAAACTGAGGGGTTTTAGGACTTGAACAGATCTGCCATAGGGCAAAAGCAAGCTTGGGACGTATTTATGCATATGTTCTTGATCTATTAAAAAAATAGCTTCCTTAGAAGTCCGTTCTTGGAGATGATTTCCCAAAAACCAATGCTGGCATAGGCTATCGAGCGTACTTGTTTTACCTGCCAGAACCATAGAAATAAATGATTCCGAATTGTCTGCTTCTGGAAGCAGGTTACGAGTAAAAAATTCACTTGCCGAAAAATGCGGTGGAGGGTTGAACGTTATTTCTGTCTGGTGAATACGGATGATTCGCTCCACCCTAAAACTGCGAATTTCATTCCGCAAATGACAAAAGGCTATAACATACCAGTTAGTATTCCAGTAGATCATTCCGTAGGGGTCGACAATTCTACGTTTGGGTTGCTCTTCATGACTTGTGTGGTAATCCACTTCTACAGACACTTTGTTTAACACGCTTTGCTCCAATTTTCTCAATATGGGCACTATAGTTGGTTTTTCATGTGGGCCTATGACTTCAATCCCTTCGAAATGTTGCTTAATCATGCTTTCCTGTTCTTGATTTGAGTGCATCATAAGCTTTGAAGTTGCGCTATCTAACGCCTCCCCTAAAAAATATCCAGCTTCTTTTGCGAAAACAGCGGCATGAAGTAATGTTGTTTTCTCCTCGACATCAAAAAGAAGAGGACTCTTAATAAAATGATTCAACAGAGTATACCCTCCATGATGACCCGTGTCGGATATAATCGGTACACCACTAGCACAAAGTGAATCAATATAACGGTAAACGGTTCGTATGTTCATTTCTAATTTTTCAGATATTTGTTTTGCCGTAATTTTTCTGCCTGAATTCAGCATCCATAGGATTGCCATCATGTTATCCAGTCTAGACATTAGTTTCACCTCAGAGATTACTATAACATTCATTCCGAAATTTGGGTCTGGGTTGGAAGAAGCAACAATACCTGCTCCTCAATTCTGGTGCAATAAGATATAATAGGGGAAATTTATTCCATTCTGTGCATGAGGTGATAAAAGGATGTCCAACGAACTTATTGAAGCCATTCAATTGTTAAAAGAAAAGAAGTGGGTGGATCTAACCCATACTTTTGGACCGGATTCTCCACATTTTTCAGCTTTTGATGCAGCAAAATTCGATACATTGTTTGATCATGATCAAGGTTTCTTTGCCCAGAGCTTTAAGTTCCCCGGTCAATACGGGACACATCTCGATGCACCGATCCACTTTGTACGTGATACCCGGTACCTCGATGAGTTGGGCTTGAAAGAGCTCGTATTGCCGCTTGTAGTCATTGACCAGTCCGCTGAAGTGGCGAATAACCCGGATTTCACACTGGGTGTGGAGCACATTCATGAATTCGAAAGAGAACATGGTGTGATTGAAGCTGGTAGCTTTGTAGCCTTGCGTACGGATTGGAGCAAACGTTGGCCGAACCATGAAGCATTTGATAACAAGGATGATGAGGGCAACAGTCATGCACCCGGATGGTCGGTTAGTGCGCTAATGTTTTTATTTGAGGAAAGAAAGGTACAAGCCATTGGGCATGAAACCTTTGACACGGATTCAGCGGTGGATTACCAGAAGAATGGAGCACTTCTGGCAGAATATTATGTACTTGCCCAGGATACATATCAAGTTGAGCTGTTAACAAACCTGGATCAGGTGCCAGCCAAGGGTGCTGTTATTTTCAATATTGTACCCAAAGCGGAGAAAGCTTCTGGTTTTCCAGTCCGGTCTTTTGCCATTTTGCCGTAAAACGTGATAGATCAAAAGCTAAAATAGATAATCACATAAATCAGATACTAACGAAGTCTAAATAATTCACGTATGTAAATAGCAAGGGAGGCGTATTCCGCCTCCTTTTTATGTTGTTACTTTTGATCCGAGTAGGGATCTTGATTAAATCTTTGAGAGATTTTCTTCTCTGTTTTCTTACGTCGTATCCAGCGCTTCAGCAAGCCCTCTCCTTTACGTTCTTGCAGTGTTTCCTTCAATCCTTGAATCATAAATTCCGATCTTCGTCTGTCATCCCGACTAATCTCGCGTAATTCCTTAATAAATTTGTCGTCCATATCTGCCTCTCGCTTGTTCAGGATAATTCCATTATACCGAACGTACGTTCTTTTATCAAGTTTTACCATGTTGAATAATTTTCGAAGCCTATGTAGTGAAAAGAAGCACAGGAACATAACGTGCTGTGTGTGAGAATGATACGAGAGGGTTTGAGTATAATCCTCCATGAATGTATAAAGAACGAGAGAACGGAAGGAGCAATTCATGATGAAACGGAGTATAGGCAGGTCGTGGTTACTTATAGTGATGCATGGATTTCTGGGAATGGGGGCGCTCGTTGGAGGAAGCATTTTAATCATGGACCCAACGGGAAGTATGGTGAATCTGCCCGATTCTGTATTAGAGCATTCACCTTTTACCAGTTTTTTGTTTCCGGGAATCATCCTATTGCTGGTTCTTGGCGTGATGCCTCTAGTGATTGGTATTTCGCTCATCCGCTACGTTCATTGGGGGATGGGTGAGAGAATGAATCTCTATCCTGACCGCTATTGGGCTTGGACTTTTTCATTGTATACAGGGTTTGCTCTCATCATCTGGATTATGGCGCAGGTGTACTGGATTCAGGATGTTTCTATCATTCACTTGGTCTATTTTGCATGGGGAGTGGGTATTCAAGTTGTGACCTTATTGCCCGGGGTACAACAAATCTATTCAAAATAAACTGCTTGTATATTGAACAAACGGCTGCCGAAAGAATCGTTAAATGATTCTTTCGGCAGTTATTTATTATGAGCATCGAGATGATACGTGTTGTTGTAGTGATGTTTTCCACTTGTTTCTTGGGATGAGAGGGAATCGGATAAATCATATTGACAAAGAACTATTACTTACGTAATACACTTTATAAAGTATATTTATTAACTAGAGGAATAGTCACATGTGGTAAGTATCACAAAATCATAATCCGCATGAAACAGGGAGGTAAGTAGGGATGGTATACATTATTATGGCAGTTATAATATGGGCAGGTACCTATGCCAATATGGCCTTGTCAAAGCAGCCGATGGAAGTGAAGCCTGTGAAGTCAATGGATGATTTGTTTGAGTGAACAATGCAACTCTGCCGATTTCGATCCTTTGCCAGCACGATGGAACTCATGTGTTGGAGTAAGGTATTATGTTATGATATGGTGTGAAATGACATGCATACCATTGCTTTGGTTCAATTGAACCAGAGTAGAAACGAGAGGGTTATGAAAAAAGCCAACGCTACAATGATGAAATACATCAATTTGAATAATGTGCGTGAAGTCATGCAGCAGATTGAGACGGCGACCAAACCACAATTAGCTTTACTAACCAATCTTAGTGTAGTTACCATTAATGCGCTGATTCAGGAATTATGTGATGGCGGAGAGTTGTTCCAGGATAAAGTGGTTCCGTCTAACGGTGGTCGTCCTGCTCAGGCATATCGATATAATTATAACTTCAAGCTTGCTCTTGTTCTTTACATCAAAGAGATGAAAGGTCAGGAGTTAATTTCGGCAACGGTCATGAATCTGGAGAATAAGGTTGTGTTGAAGGAAGAGAGTCTCTTGCCTGCTTTCGATAAACAGCATGTGCTGCAACTTATCGCGCGTTTCATTGCGGAGTATCCGTCCATTGATATGATCGGCATCGGTATTCCGGGGCAAGCCGTGGATGGAGACATCACAGTGAGCAGTCATGAAGAACTTATCCATTCACATCTGATCAGGGAGATCGAGAGCGAGTTCCAACTGAAAGTTCTCGTGGAAAATGATGTTAATGCAGCGATTAGCGGATACTGTACTCAGCATGCTGATATGAAGGAACAGAATGTAGCCGGAATTTATTTTCCGAACCGATATCCGCCGGGTATGGGCATGATGTTGAATGGACAGATGATCCGTGGGAAAAACGGGATGTTTGGTGAGATCAAATATCTTCCTTATTCACCTGATTGGCACCGTGACATGAGCAAAGATGATTTTGTACTGAACGTATGTCACATCCTGCAAACGATTAATGCCGTCGTTGCCCCGCACCAGATTGTCATTTATCAGGAACGGGTGGAGAGAGAAGAGCTGGACTTGGCATGGAAACAGTACGGGAAGGATCATCCCATGCCGTCGTTGCCCGAGATTGTACATCAGGACTCGTTTCAACATGATTTCGATGCTGGGTTACGAGAAATGGTTCTTCAAGCCTTGAAGTCAGGAATTCTATCAAACGCCTTATGACCCATAGGTCATGTTGGTGGATTTAATTCTACAAATTGCAGGAACAAGCGTAGAGGAGGATTCATGATGCGTGAAGAAGAGAGAATCATGAAGGGCGTGTTGTTTAGTCCAAGTGATCCCGAATTAAAGATCATCAAAAGGCGAGCCCATAATCTCAGTCAGCGTTACAGTCAGACCTTTGAAGAACAGACTGAGGAAAGAAATCAGATATTGCAACAGTTACTGGGGCAGATCGGGGAAGGTGGATTCATGCAAGGCCCCATCTTTTTTCATTATGGTGTGCATACCCGAATAGGCGATCACTTCTTCGGTAATTACAATCTGACGATACAAGACGACGCACAAGTGACGATCGGGGACTATACCAGTTTTGGACCCAATGTCACGATTGTTACTCCCATTCACCCCATGATTGCCAGCGAGCGGAGACGGATGGTGGACCAGAACGGTGATGTGAAGTCACTATGTTATGCCAAACCGGTCACGATTGGTAACGATGTATGGATCTCGGCAAACGTTACAGTATGCGGGGGCGTAACGATTGGAGACGGCTGTGTGATCGGAGCAGGTAGCGTGGTGACTCGTGATATTCCACCGCATTCTTTTGCAGCAGGCGTACCGTGCAAAGTTATTCGCAAAATTACTGATGAAGACAGCATGCGAAACTATCCCGATGTTCTGGCAGATTGCCGTGTGCTGGAAGAATGACAAAAGGCTGCCATCAAGATCTTATAGATGATCTTGGTGACAACCTTTTTTGTTATACGTTTACTTGGAAGCGTTATAATTGCTTAAGAATTCTTTTACTTTTGTAGGATCAGCTTTCAATTCATTCCCGGTCTGAACGAGCGGGCTTACTGTGGAGTATGCTTTAAGTTTGTTGTTCTTGTAGAAACTCAAAATCTCATCCTGATTAATGGAGTACAGCACGGCTTTTCTCAGGTCACTGCTCTTGGCAACTTCACGATTGGCCGTATTAAACAACAGATAGGAGACAGCGTTACTTGGAAGACTCTGCAGTTTCAGTTTGCTGTCATTTTCGATGATGTCATACTTGGTTTCAGGTACACCGTAGTATAAGTGAATTTCACTGCTGCGAAGAGCAGAGAGTGCGCTGTCTGCATCCGCGATGAATCGGACGTTAACCTGAGCAATTTTTGGCTCATCTTCCGTGCCTTTACGGTAGGCCGGATTTTTTAAGAACACACCTTCATAGTCATTTTTATAAGACAAAATATAAGGTCCGCTAGTATAAAGGGTGTTATTGTATGCTGCGCCTTCAGTCACCGTGTTCTGATCACCGTAAGGAATATCTTTGTTGACGTCAAAGGAAGCTACATCATATGTGTTGATGCTCTCCACCTGTTTTTTGGACACGATACCCGCAGATTGGTGAGCCAGGTAGTTCAGAACTTGCGGGAAAGGTTCAGTTGTGGTCAGTTTAACGACCTGATATTTACCTGCGCTATTATCTGCTTTGGTTTTGTCAGTCACGAGTTCTGTAATTTTGCTGCCCAATCCTTGTTCCAATGCTTCGAGGATTGTGCCGTTACCGCTGGATTGTTTGATGGATTGTAATGCACTCAGATCCGTTACAACCTCAGCTTCTTTGATGTGTTCATGCAGACTGTACGTCCGGTGATCCGGAACGGAATCTTTATTTTTAGCACGATCCAGGGAGAAGATCACATCATCTGCACCGACACGTTCTCCTGTATCTACAGCTTTTTTGTTATCAATCTTCGCAAAGTTGATATCGTCTCTGAGAATGAAGTAGTAGTCCGAATTACCTTCAGCAATACTAAAGTTATGGGACAGTGATCCATCTGCTGTCAGCTGATCGTCATCCGTCAAGTTAACGAGACGTACGTACATATTGGTGTTCAACTGGTTGATGGAGCCGTCGTTTCCTTTGATTGGATCAAGGGAAGTCAGTACGGATGCACTTTGCGTCAGAATCAACGGATCTTTGGCATTTTTGGAGCTGTCCTTGAATTCAATCGGTTCCCAAGCCATGGCGCGGGATTTGGAGAGACGAACGGTGTCTACATTCAGAATGTCTTTGTTCACAGCCTGACTTTTCAGGGAAATGTACAAAGGAGCGATATATGCCTGATCCGTTACCAAGCGATCTTCCAATTGTTTGTACGTGTCTTTGTACTCATCTGGAGTTTGAGTAGCTGCCTGATCGATGAGCTTATCAAGTTCCCCATCGGCAAGGATACTGTAATCTCCACCTGTTTTGAAAAGGGAACGCACCGCATAATCGGGATTTCCCGTTACCGTTGTCCAGCTGGACAAGGCAATGTCATAATTCCCTGCATCCTGTTGGGATTTGAAGCTGCCGTAATCCGGCTGCAGGTTCAGTTTCACATTGAAGCCGTTTTTGGTCAGCTGGTCGCGGACAATGTTTACATCATTTTCGGAAGAACTCATGGCGAGCAGTTCAATGTCAGCCGGTTTTTGTGCAGTTTCTGTTGTGTCCGCTGGTGCGGTCTCCGCCTGGGATTCGGTTTTCGTTTTTACACTGCAGCCAGAAATCACAATGACGAGAATTAATAACAATGAGATCAGTGTACGTTTTTTCATGGGATTACCCTCCATATCTTGATTGTGTGATGTGTGTTTTCTTTTTTTCTATATCATTCATTTCAACCAATCAATTAGGCCTTTTCCAGCTTGGGATCAAGCGCATCACGCAGACCGTCACCGAGAAAGTTAAACGAAAGAACCAGCAGAATAATAGCCAAGCCTGGATAAATCGCCAGATAAGAGTGGGTTTCCAGGTATGTACTACCAAGCTTCAGAATGTTACCCCATTCCGGAATATGCGGCTCCACGCCGAGTCCCAGATAACTCAAACTGCTGGTAGCGATAACAGCTCCACCAATTGTAAGTGTGGACTTGATAATCATGGGCGCAAGGGAGTTGGGAATAATGTGTTTGAAAATAATCGTACGATTGTTGTACCCCAGTGCACGTGCAGCTTCCACAAATTCAAAAGTAGATACATAGAGCACACTGGCTCTCATGGTACGAGCGTAAGTTGGAATGGAACCCAGACTCAGCGCCAGAATGAGATTGACCGTATTGGCTCCAAACGCTGCAATAATGGCAATGGCGAGCAGAATTCCCGGAATCGCATAGAGAATATCGAGCAGCCGCATGATGATGTTATCCGTATGTCTTCCGTAGAAACCGGAGAATGCTCCGAGGACTCCACCGATCAACACAGGAATGATGGTCGACATGCAACCTACGATCAAGGAGATCCGGGCACCGAATACAATCCGGGAAAATAAACATCGTCCGAAGTCGTCCGTTCCCAAGGGATACGCAAGGGAAGGCGGTTGGAGCAGCGCCGAGTAGTTATTTTCCACAGCCATGCTGTAGTCAAAGGTAAAGAAGCTGCAGATCGATATCGAGAACAGAAAAATGATAAAAAACAAACCGGACATGGCAGTCATATTCGGAGCAAGCCGCTCCCACAGATCATTCCAGAAGTTTGATTTTTGTTTCCCCTGTCTGCGAATACGTCCAATAATGGAAATGCCGAGCAATAGGGCAAATACATTACCTGTGATTGAGGTCAGAATCAGTACTACACTGACACCAATCATCCAGCGAGAGAGGATAGAGGTCGCGTTATATTGGGATACGATAATCAGTACGACCAGGTCAATGACGAAAATAAATAGGAGCACCGCCATGGCTGGCAGAAAGTTGTCAGCCACATAGGGTTTGAAAACATTTAACGCGGACACACCGATGACGAACAACTGGGTCAACAGCATATACACCGCAAAGGTATACTCCACATTCCTGGCTTTTCGAATCAGATGAAAGGCTGCCGTTACGATAAATATATTGCCTGAAATGATGGCAAGCAGTTGAACCCAGGCAATCCTGCGTGTCAGAGTAGAGATCGTACCTGTACGGATCAAGTCTTTTCGAATTCGAAGGGTGATGACACTTTGGACCAGTGTGAAGAATACATAGATCCCAAGTATCGTTAGCAGATATGGTTTGAACGTCTGCCCGCTCCAGTCATAACTATTGAACAGCAATAATGCAGTCAAGAGAAGGGACGTGATCCAGGCAAAGCTTGCCTGACTGTATTCTCGAGAAGACTTAAGCCGGAAACGCATTTCTTGTGTTAAGGATGAATTTGTCATAATACACCTGCTTTAAGAGGTAGTTCAACACACACGTTAATATTGTTTCATCTTGGAGCGCACTCTTGGATCAATAAAAGCGTAGAGCAGATCAACCGCTACATTGATAATGGAGATCGTAATTGCTGTGTAGATTACTCCGCCCATGATACTCGGAATATCGGGGATGAATTGTTTATCCACAATATAGCTGCCGAGACCGCTGATATTAAACACTTTCTCCGTCACTGCTGCCCCGCCGAGCATGGCTCCGAATTGAAGTCCAACCACAGTAACGATTGGAATCAATGCATTACGTACAGCGTGTTTCAGCATGACCTGACGTTCGCTTAACCCCTTGGCGCGGGCGGTCATCACATAGTCCTCATGAATGACTTCCAGTGTGGAAGATCGAGTCATCCGTGCCACCGCAGCCGTGAGTCCCGTGCCTAACACAATGGTTGGCATAATGATCGACAGCCAATTTTGCGGGTTGAAGGTAGCGGGAAGCCACTGCAATTTGATCGAAAAGTTCAGAATGAAGATGAGTCCTTGCCAGAAATTCGGGATCGATAATCCAATCAGAGCGATAAACATAAACGTATAATCGAACCATGAATTAGGCTTAATCGCTGAGATGATACCGATAGGTAATGCAATGACAAGGGCTAACAGCAGGGAGATGACCGCGAGGGTCAAGGTAATTGGAAACTTCCTTGCAATCGTTGCTGTGACATCTTCATTTCCCGCAAAAGATTTGCCAAGATCGAAGAGAGCAACTCCCTTAATATTGTTCCAAAGCTGTGTAAGATAAGGCTGATCCAAGCCATACACCTGATTGAATGCTGCAATCTGTTCCTGCGTTGCTGTCTCTCCGAGAATGTTAGCTGCCGGGTTGAACGGAGACAGATACAAAATCGTAAATACGAGTGTGGCTACGCCCAGAATGACAAATACCGTCATCAGTATTCTTTCAAATATGTACTTTAGATAAGGATTTCCATACAAAAAGAGGATGCCATACATCAGACAGCCGGGAATAATGGATATCGCGAAAAACCACGGTTTGTCGATAAGGGTGTGGAATGTATCGGCCATCGTAAGACGTTGACTTCCCTGTTCCTGAAGTATGCGAGAAATCCGCTCCTTCAACTCATTCTGAACCGTTTCTTCCAACCATTCCTCGGTCTGACGTCTGAATTCTTCCTCACTGACCTGCTGCTGGAAGAAACGATGTTTGCGCCGCAGCTGATCTTCCACTTCCAACTTCAGCTTGTTCCGGTAAGAAGAAGCGAGCAGTTCTTGCTCAGCTGTCTGTCTGGCAGCTACCCAGCCGTCATTTTTTCGATTCGAACGCCATATTAGAAACACGACCAGATTGATCGGTAATCCAAGAATGAACAGAACATATCGGTAGGAAGGATGAAGTAGCATTTTGCCATAAATAAAACTTAAATTGTGCACCAACCGCGAGAGTCTGCTGCCTTCTGCAAGATTCAAACCAAGCGTGCCTCCTCTCATTCAGGTTTAAATTGCATTATTCCGATTGATATAGTATATATTATTTAGGGTCTAAACAATTGTCAAGGATTTAAATGGTATACATATGAGATGAGTGAATGTGAAAAACGGATGAGAGCTGGTGATGATATGGAACCTTTATTGAAAGTTAACGATCTATCGGTCTCTTTTCATTCTGGAGAGAGTGAGTTTCAGGCAGTGCGAGAAGTGAGTTTTGAAGTACGAAAAGGCGAGACGCTGGGCATTGTAGGCGAATCGGGCAGTGGAAAGAGTGTGACCGCACGTTCCATTATGAGGCTGCTTGCTTCCCCGCCTTCGCAGATGAAAAAGGGAGAGATTCTATTTAAAGGGGTCGACCTGGCCAATAAAACGCAGAAAGAGATGGAGAGCATCCGCGGGCGTGATATTGGCATGATCTTTCAGGACCCGATGAGTTCTCTTAATCCGACCATTAAAGTGGGTAAACAGATCTCCGAGAGTCTGATCAAACATCAGAAGGTGTCCAAAAGGGAAGCCAAGAAACAGGCAATTGCCATGATGGAGCGGGTGGGGATAACTCGTAGTGAAATACGCTACAACCAATATCCACACGAATTCTCCGGAGGCATGCGTCAGCGGGTCATGATTGGTATTGCACTTGCTTGTCGTCCTGAATTGCTCATTGCCGATGAGCCGACAACCGCACTGGACGTTACCATTCAGGCCCAGATTCTGAATTTGATGAAAGATATGCAGGACCAACTGGGTACATCGATTATTCTGATCACACATGATCTGGGCGTAGTGGCAGGCATATGTGATCGGGTTGTTGTTATGAAGGAAGGACAGATTGTGGAAACCGGGACAACGACAGAGATCTTTGCTAATCCCAAACACCCGTATACGATCAGACTTCTGAATGCATTACCACGTCTGGATCAGAAGAAAAAGCCAAAACCGGTATCGTTGGTCCCGAGAGATCTCGAGGATGATCAGCCGTTGCTTGAGGTGAAATCGCTCAGACAACATTTTAATCTGGGGAAAGGCAACACCTTAAAGGCTGTGAATGATATCAGTTTCCATATTCGTCAAGGAGAGACACTTGGCGTTGTAGGGGAATCTGGCAGCGGAAAATCAACCACGGGGCGTGCGATTCTGCGGTTGCATGAGCCAACGGGTGGAGATGTACTGTTTAAAGGAGTCCCGCTCAATCGCTTGTCGGCTTCGGAGATGAAAACGATGCGTAGACATATGCAGATCATCTTCCAAGACCCCTATGCTTCTCTGAATCCCAAAATGAGGATTATGGATATCATTGGAGAAGCGCTTGATATTCATCAACTTGCAGGTACTGCAGCTCAGCGGGAGAAGCGGGTGGAGGAGTTACTGGAGATGGTAGGTCTCGATCCCACCCATGCGCAGCGTTATCCACATGAATTCTCGGGTGGACAGAGACAGCGGATCGGTATTGCACGAGCTCTGGCTGTGGAACCTGAATTCATCGTATGTGATGAGCCGTTGTCTGCACTGGATGTATCGATACAGGCTCAGATCGTACAGCTGCTTGAAGAGTTGCAGCAGCGACTCGGATTGACGTATCTCTTCATCGCGCATGACTTGTCCATGGTTAAACATATCAGTGATCGAGTGGCGGTGATGTATAACGGGAAAATTGTGGAGCTGGCTGAGAGTGAAGAACTCTATTCCAACCCGCAACATGCCTATACCAAGGCGTTACTGTCTGCTATTCCTGTGCCTGACCCAGCGGTAGAAGCGAAGAAAAAGAGACATGTTGTCAAAGAAACAACTAGAGAAAATGTTGAAGTAGAGGACCGTTATAATCTGGAACATTCCAAGTGGGTAGAAGTCACGGAAGGGCACTGGGTAGCCATATCTAGTTAGTGCAAGAAATCTTTTTTAGTAAAAAAAGAACCCCGACAATGATCTCCATAGATCGTTATCGGGGTTGTGTTATATGTGTTTCGTATAATGGCAGTAATCGAAAGCGATTATTTGAATTGAACCGATTTTTTGATGGTATCAATTTCGGCTTTGGTCTTATCATCCATGTAAGTGAAGATGAAGTTGAAAGCATAACCTTCAATGATTGTACTATAGTAATCTTGAGTAATGGTTGAACCGTCACCTGCATCCATCGTGATTTGCATCAGATCCATCTCTTTACCACCGATGGTTTCCGTTGTCATTTCCTTATAATCGTAAGGGAACTGGCTATCCACCATGAATTTTTTGGTTGCTTCCAGGTAGTCTTTACCTGTACGAATGCCTTGCAACAAGCTTACTTTCTCAGCAATGGCCATAGCGGAAGGGCCAACTTGACCTCCGTCCAATGGGTACTTTGAAGCCATAAGCAGATTCAATGTTTTGGTCTGAGACAGTTCAATTTGTTTTTTCTTCGTTTCATCATCACCAGCAATCGCTTCGGATGAAGCACTTGTCAGCTCATTCATGCCTGCAGCATCCTGGAACTCCCATGCTTCCGGGAATTTCAGAGATACGCCGAAATATTCATTGTTGTAAGAACCTTTTTCCGTCGTCCCCAGCTCAACGTCTTGGGAATTATCAGTTTCCTTGGACTCTTCGCTTGCTGGTTCTGTTTTCTCTGTTTCTTCTGTATTCGCTGTATCAGAGTCAGTACCAGTCGTTGTTTCTGTCGGGGTAGGCTCTTCTGTTGCGGCTGTGTTATCTGCTTTGTCACCGCAAGCGGCGGCAACCAGCATAATCATAATGAGCATGGCGAATAAAGAAGCTTTTTTTGGAATTGTCATATTACCCTCCTGAAATGTGTGTGTGTGTGTTTCTCTCTCTACATGTTGCCTGCTTCCTAAATTGTAGCACAAACGTTCTCATATACTACCTATAGGAATCTATAGGGGTCTTCTATACATAAGACATTCGGCTGGCAATTGAAACAGCTTCTGTGCTGGATTGCACACCTAATTTGTTAAAAATCACTTTTTTGTGATGATTCACGGTGCACTCCTTGATCTTTAATTTCAAAGCAATGGCTTTTACCGTGAGGCCACCGGCTATCATCTCCAGAATGGTTAACTGACGTTCGGTGAACTCCACCGTCGGTTTGTCGCACAGTTCAGCAGTCTGTTGACTCTGGTAACAGTTCTGCATGTAAGCTGGAATTAGCTTGGCAATGGCGATTAGTTCACCTTGCATATCTGCATTAATGGTGGACACATCCAGATAACCAAAATGTTGTGATCCCATGAACAGAGGTGCGGCATAACAATGCCAGCTTTGAAAATAAGGACTTTCATGCTGTTCCGGCAGCAACAGTGCAGGTTTATTGTTATCCATCGTTTCTGATATGGCGTTGACTCCACAGCTCTTTGCGGTGAAGATCATACCCGGACATATAGGGGAATGTTTCACCACAGCTTCAAGATCTGAACTGTAATCCATGGAGAGTAACACACCGTCCGTATCTGTGAGTAGAAAAAGATAGGTGCCCGTTAAATTTTCTTTGATATCCGAGATACTGTTCTGGAATGCATGAATCAGAAAGTGATTGATTTTGCGAAGCCTGTCCAGACTGGATTTTGGTAAATAGTCGAACGGAGCCGTTCCTGCTGCATGCGAGCAAGTCGGGGACTCTTCGTGTCGTGTGGCAAATGTAATGGCAGGCATGTTATTTCCTCCTTGCTGTACAGTTCTCATCCAATCGTTTGAATGACATGTCCTTCCTGGTCCTTAATCTCTGTTCTAACAATCTGAACGAGAAGATGATCTAACGAAGTTACTTCAATTGTCCCTTCAACCGGAAGAAGGTTCTCTGCCAGCTCCTCAACAATTTGTTTGTTCACCGTCAGGGTAACTTGTCTGTCCGATTCCAATACGGCTGGTTGTTCTCCTGCTTCGAACAGAATATTAGTATCCGGTCCGATCAAGGATAGGGAGGCACCTTTCGAAATTCGGCTACGAAGGATGGTGCCAACTAATACGGCTTGTTTGGCTCCAAGCTGGAGTTTGGCCGGGACCGATTTTTGCAGCAATCTTTTGCGAGGAGACTCCCAAGCCAGTTGTTGTATGAATAAAAATGCTGTACTGGACCCGTCCTGTTCCATTCCATCCTCAACCGCTTGTATAACCGAAGGAATATCTGCGTACGAATTTCTCATCAGATCCGTCACATATTTGGGCATGAACATGGAGGAGGCAGACAGGAATCCACGAGCATTCCAGCTTTGAATCATTTCCAGTTCCCGACCTGTAATGCCAACCATCTGAATAAATTGCACTGAACCATTAGGCGTAGAGATTGCGGGTAGATCCGGATCTTCAATAAACGAGAGAGCAGTCAGCAAAGTATCGGATTCCAGACAGATGGGGCCATTGGCGTCCATGTAATCTCCTGGCTGAAAGATATTTCCGCTGTTGAACACGTAACGTCCTACATTCTGTAGCAGATTCAGCGCCCAGGCTGGCGGATCAGTCTCTGCTTCACTGCGTGTAAGACGAAAGGTGAGCTCGAATCCATATCCGCTCTTGGATGCATCCTGCATCTCTTTTTCATATAATTCAGAGAAACCATATGTGACAAAATGCCAGTGAGGCATAGGTGTGTTCACCGCATAGACGCTGATACCATCAAGTGGATCAGGCCCACCGAGCATATACGGAAGGGCAGTGCCGTAGTGTTTTGGTTCCTGTTCCCCATACAATTCACGCATGGATTGATCAATCGCATCCCAACCGGATGTGTTTTCTTCCTGAGTCATTATTGAATCCTCCTTGACTGTTCTTTCCCCCGAAAAACATTTAAAATTAAGTCTACCTGTTACAGAAACGGATTCAAGCGGCTTAAGGATGAATTGTGTCAGATAGGACTTCGGAGTTATTAATTGCAATCCAGGGAGTGAAATTACATGAGTATGAAAGGTATCTATTTAAAGGAGTTTAATCAGGCAAGCTGGGACTCATTTTCCGAATTGTTCGAAGAACTTGGACAAAAGTTGGACCCTGCATGGGTAGAACGTGCGCGATTACAAGGGATTCCGGCAGATATAGGTCGGGTGCTTTTGTGTGAAACGGGGGAGTACGCTTTTGAATGGATGGCGAAAGATATCCCGGCTTTAGGGGACCAAAGTCCCGCTGTTTACCTGGAAACGGAGGAAGGAGCGCAGGCATTAAGGGCGGCGATTATGCGTATGCCGCGTTAATTTTTTCGATGGTGAGAGTGTGTGAACGATCATATGATCCAGTGAAGTTGATTTTGCAAAATAGATATGTTACGCTTACATTACAAGAGCAAACACAACAGAATATGCAATAACATCTTTTGATGGATTGTAACTGTGAAGACAGGCAAAACCTAAACTGATGGTGAAATGAAAGCTCCTTTTTTTGGTGCTATTTTACCTTGAGTTTAGGTTTTTCTTGTTTTCTGCTCTAAATTGCAGTTTTTTACCTGGAAAAACCAAAATAAATTTCGAAAAGAGGTTGTTGTTCATGACCACGGCAAAAAAAGGATTCCCCGAAAACTTCCTATGGGGCGGCGCTACAGCTGCCAATCAATTGGAGGGTGCATTCGATAAGGACGGCAAAGGCCTCTCCACAGCGGACATGATCGCTCATGTTCCCAAAGAGAAGCGTACAGGCGGACATGCCATGGAAATCTCCTCTTCCCGAATCGAAGAGATCCTCTCCGGCAAAATCGAAGAACGTTTCCCGAAACGTTTTGGTATCGATTTCTACCATCACTTTAGAGAAGATATTGCATTGTTTGCTGAAATGGGCTTTAAAGTATTCCGTTTGTCCATTCACTGGGCACGTATTTTCCCGAACGGTTATGATCAAGAGCCGAATGAAGCAGGCTTGAAATTTTATGATGAAGTATTCGACGAATTGTTGAAATATGGCATCGAGCCGCTCGTTACATTGTCTCATTATGAGACACCGCTTGGCTTGACGCAAAAATATAACGGTTGGGCAGGCCGTGAAGTGATCCAGCACTATGTTCGATATGCAGAAACGGTGTTCAACCGTTATAAAAATAAAGTGAAATACTGGCTGACGTTTAATGAAATTAACGTCATGCTGTTCAGCCCGTACACTGGCGGCGGCATTCTGATCGATAAAGTGGACAACAAACTGCAAACCACTTATCAAGCGCTGCATCACCAATTTGTAGCAAGTGCATTGGTAACAAAGCTTGCTCACGAGATTATGCCTGGTTCCCAAGTAGGTTGTATGCTTGCTCGTATGGAAACTTATGCAGCAACATGTAATCCAGTAGATGTTCGTCTGGCTCAACACGAGAATCAGATTAACCTCTTCTTCACAGACATGCATGCTCGTGGTAAATATCCGAACTACATGGCTCGTTATTTTGAAGAAAACGACATCGTGATTCAAAAAGAAGCAGGCGATGATGAGATCTTGCTGAACAATACCGTTGATTTCATCTCCTTCAGCTACTACATGTCCGTAACCAAATCTGCATCTGCAGACAAGGAAGAAACATCGGGTAACCTGACTGGCGGCGTGAAAAACCCTTATCTGGAAGCATCCGACTGGGGCTGGGAGATCGATCCGATCGGTCTGCGCGTAACCCTGAACAACTTCTGGGATCGTTATCAGAAACCATTGTTCATCGTAGAAAATGGTCTGGGTGCATATGACCGTGTTGAAGAAGACGGTTCGATCCATGACTCCTATCGAGTGGATTACCTGAAAAAACACATTGAACAAATGAAAGAAGCCATCAAAGACGGTGTGGATCTGATTGGATTCACAGCATGGGGCCCAATTGACCTTGTGAGTATGTCCACTTCCGAAATGTCCAAACGTTATGGTTTTATCTACGTGGATCTGGATGACGAAGGTAACGGAACACTCAAACGTTCCAAAAAGGATTCATTCGACTGGTACAAAAACGTAATCTCCAGTAATGGTGAGCAACTGTAGTTCTCACGTTTTCTGAGCGGGCAAACCTGATATAACAGTTAGTGTTTAATGGAATTTAATGTTCCTGAGGGCCTGCTGATTAGCGTTTGTCCGTTTTTTTATGTGCTGCAAACATTACATATGGAGGGATATCTTTTGAAAAGATGGAGTATGAACACAAAAAGTATGGGATGGATGCTTGCCCTGACACTAAGTCTGAGTGTGATCTGGCCAGCCACCGTTGGTGCGGAAAGCACCCAGGTTACTCGAATCCAGGCCAATACCTATGTTGGTGATCCTGGAGAGATGGTAGAGTCCTTTGACATTACTGTAGCGAATCCGGAGAAATATCAGAATCTGAAAGCTTCAGACTTCGAAATTACTGGAAATTATGATGGCTATCCCTTAAATGAAGCGGAAGAGATCATACAGAATGAGTATGAAGATGACGGAATAAAATTGACAATTACGGATCATACCATCCATATGGCGGTAAAGCCTTTTAAATATCCAGGTGGATTTAAGTCGGCATTTGCAGTCACAAGCAAGGCGTATCCTGAACTTTCTTTTGACGATAAAAATGTAAATGTAGTCAAAACTCGTACGGTCGATGAGTTTGAAAACGGACAATTTACAGGCAGTAATGGTGCGAACTTGTCCTATCAACTGAAACGAAGCACGTCCGAAGAACCAAAGCCGCTCATGGTATGGCTCCATGGTGGTGGCGAAGTTGGTACGGACGGGCGCAGCCATCTTACTGCAAATCGTGGAGCTGTAGTCTGGACGGAATCAGGGTATGATACTTCCGTACTGGCCGTACAGTATCCTGAGAATTACAGCTTCAAAATCTATGATAACCCGCAGCAACTGGCCCAGATGCAGGCGTACTTCGTGGCGCAGTATGAGTTGATTCAGAAGCTGGTTGCTGAAGGTGAAGTTGATCCGAATCGAATCTATCTGTCTGGTGTTTCCAGTGGCGGTGGTGGTGCCTTCCGTTTCTTGACACAATATCCCGATCTGTTTGCTGGAGCGATTATTGTAGCGGCCAAGGATACGGTAGCGGATTACACCGGATCTGTAGAAGCATTCAAAAAAGAACTGAAAGATATTGTGGATGTCCCAGTATGGATTATGCATGCCCAAAATGATCCAACCACTGACAGCCGGACAAGCTCTTTGGCTTATCAGGCTTTGACTGAGCTTGGAGCCAAGCATGTCAATATGATGCTGTATGACGATGCATACATGGATAGCCAAAGACTGTACGGTGGCATGAAGCATTGGTCATGGGTACCGGCTTTTGACAACAAAGAAGTACTTGCCGACCTGTTCCAACTAAGCAAAGGGACTTCAGGGGAACAGGATGGAGGTAACATAGAGCATGGAACAAAACCAACGGAGCCTGTGACAAGAGCGCAGATCGCCCTCGTGCTTGCCAACAAGTTAAATCTTCCTGAAGTATCCGAATCTGCTTACCCGTACACAGATTCTGCTCCTGAATGGGCTCGTCAGGCCATTGCGACAGTGACCAAGGCAGGATTGATGAAAGGTGTCAGCAATCAGATGTTTGCCTCGGGAGAGGAAGTAACACGTGCACAGATGGCAGTGATCGTAGACCATATTTTGACGAGTCGCGGTTGGAATGCTGCAGGCGAGTCAACTGTAGTATTGTTCAAGGATTTGAATGATAAGCATTGGGCTTATGAAGCCGTTCAGAATAGTGCCAAAGCCGGTATTATGTCCGGTATGTCCAAAGATCAATTTGAGTCATCGAAGTCGGTTACAGGTGCTCAGCTGGAGCTGATTCTACAACGATTGGAACAATTGCCAACCAACTAAGTTTTATAACCAAACTATTATAGTGATAAATAATGAGAGGAATGATTGATATGACTACACCATTTCCGAAAGACTTTCTATGGGGCGGCGCTGTAGCAGCCAACCAACTTGAAGGAGCTTATAATACAGATGGCAAAGGTCTTTCTGTTCAAGATGTCATGCCTCACGGGATTACAACGCCTAGAACGGAAGGTCCTACAGAGGATAACCTGAAACTGATCGGGATCGATTTCTACAATCGCTACAAAGAGGATGTTAAACTGTTTGCTGAAATGGGCTTCAAAGTGTTCCGTACATCCATCGCTTGGTCCCGTATCTTCCCTAAAGGTGATGAAATGGAGCCAAATGAGAAAGGTCTGCAATTCTACGATGACCTGTTCGATGAGTGCCACAAATACGGGATTGAACCACTCGTAACGATCTCTCACTATGAGACACCGCTGCATTTGTCCAAAACGTATGATGGCTGGGTAAACCGTAAAATGATCGATTTCTACGAGCGTTATGTAACAGTGCTGTTCAACCGTTTCAAAGGCAAAGTTAAATACTGGCTGACGTTTAATGAAATCAACTCCATCCTGGAGGAACCATTCATGAGTGGTGGGATCTACACGCCAAAAGCAGAACTGTCCAAACAGGATCTGTACCAAGCGATCCATCATGAACTGGTAGCCAGTGCCTTGGCTGTGAAACTGGGTCATGAAATTATGCCTGAAGCGAAAATCGGCTGTATGGTACTGAGCATGCCTACGTATCCGTTAACTCCGAACCCGGATGATGTGGTTGCAGCGATGCATGCGGAACAGCGCAATGATATCTTTGCTGATATCCATGCACGTGGTTACTATCCGAAATACATTAATCGTTATTTCAAAGCGAATAATATCAATATCAAGTTTGAAGATGGCGATGCTGAAATTCTGAAGCATACTGTAGACTTTATCTCGTTCAGTTATTATGTAAGTATCTGTGAGACAGGTGATCAGGAGAAACGGGTTGAAGGAAAAGGAAACCTGTTCGCAGGTGTGCAAAACCCTTATCTCAAAGCGAGCGAGTGGGGCTGGCAGATTGATCCGCAAGGACTACGCGTAACGCTGAACAAATACTGGGACCGTTATCAAAAACCATTGTTTATTGTCGAAAATGGTCTGGGAGCAGTTGATGAGCTGATCACGGACGAAAATGGCAATAAAACGGTGAACGATGATTACCGTATTCAATACTTGAATGACCATCTGGTACAGGTGGGCGAAGCTCTTGAGGATGGCGTAGAAGTGATGGGTTACACGTCATGGGGCTGTATTGACCTGGTAAGTGCTTCAACAGCAGAGATGAAGAAACGTTATGGTTTCATCTATGTAGACCGCAACAATGACGGTTCAGGAACACTGGATCGTTACAAGAAAAAATCTTTCCACTGGTACAAAGAAGTTATTGGTACGAATGGCGCAAGTCTTAAGAACAACAACGAGTAAATATTAGTTCTTAAAGCATGGTTGTACACGCACCTTCTTATGTCACATTAATGCACATTAACCGCTTTCACAAAAACATTGTCATATGGATAATTATATGGTAAGATGGGCCTAAGGCTAATGAATACTGGATTGTTACTGTTCAATCAGGCAAAACCAGAAGCAGGGCATATCTCGTGACCTGCTTTGGTTTTGCCTTTTACTACTTTGACGGTGCAAGGTGATGTGAAGAAATGAAAATTGAGAAGGTGCTGAACAACAACGTAGTTACCGTAATTGATCCGGGAGGAAACGAACTGGTCGTTATGGGACGTGGAATTGCCTTCAAAAAGCATACTGGTGAATCGATTGACGAGAGTCTCGTCGAAAAAATATTCTCGCTTGAAAGTAAGGAAGTATCACAGAAACTCAAAACACTTCTGTCTGATATCCCGGTTGAATATGTCGAGTGCTCGGATGAGATTATCCGTTATGCCGAGACGGTGTTAGGTGAGAAGCTGCATGAAAGCATCTACATTTCACTGACGGATCATATTCATTTTGCCATTGATCGACATCGTCAAGGATTGCAGATCCGTAACGCATTGTTCTGGGAGATCAAGCGCATGTACCGGAAGGAATATGCCATTGGACTCAAGGCGCTACAGATTATTGAGGAAACGTTAGGTGTCCTGTTACCCGAAGACGAATGCGCATTCATTGCAATGCATCTGGTTAATGCCCAGATGAACGGTGAGATGAGGGAAACGATCAGTATTACGAACATCGTTAAGGACATACTTAACATTGTAAGACGTAGCTTTGTGATCGAACTTGATGAAGATTCATTGAGTTATTATCGATTTTTAACTCATCTGAAGTTCTTTGCCCAACGTGTGTTGCAAGGAATGGCGATTGAAGATAAAGAAGAAGATAATCCACTTCATGACTTGGTGAGCAAGCAGTATCCGGAAGCACATGCATGTGCAGTAAGGATCAGTGACTATACGCGTAAGATCTATAATCGGGTGTTGTCCAAGGAAGAAATACTGTATCTGACCATTCATATTGAACGAGTTGTCAGAAATGAACAAACAATTGAATAAAGTTAGGATTGTTACTGCTAAAAAGGCAAAACCTAAACGTTGAATAATGATAAGCTTTTCTGCTTTGTCATTATTCAGTGTTTAGGTTTTTTTTTAACCTTCATTACACATAAAAGGAGCAAAACACAATGGATACACAACAATTGTCCAAGGATATACTGAAGCTTGTTGGTGGCGAAGAGAATATCGATCAAGTCACACACTGTATGACAAGACTCAGATTCAACCTCAATGACAACAAAAAAGCGGACAAAGCGACGCTAAAAAATACACCAGGCGTTATGGGTGTTATGGAGAACGGTGGACAGTTCCAGGTCATCATTGGTAACGATGTACCTATCGTGTATAACGCACTTGTTGGCAACATGTCCAAATCTCCAAACGCAGATAATGCAACATCAAGTGCTTCAACTGGGGAAAAGAAAAAGAGAAATCCAATAAGTGCGCTGTTCGATTTCATCTCAGGTATGTTTACACCAATCCTGCCTGCGATTACGGGTGCAGGTATGATCAAAGGGATCGTGGCGATCCTGGTCGCACTTGGATGGTTGTCCGATACCAGCTCAACCTACATCATTTTGTCAGCAATCGGCGACGGTGCATTCTACTTCCTGCCAATCATTCTGGCGATAAGTGCTGCACGTAAGCTGGGTAGTAATATGTATATTGCTGCGGCGCTTGCTGCGGGCATTATGCACCCGACCATTACAGCATTACTGGCAGATGGTCACAACTCATCCTTTATGGGGATTACAGTCATAGCGGCAACGTATTCTTCTACAGTTATTCCGATTGTTCTGGCAGTTTGGATTGCTTCATATGTAGAGAAAGCCGTTGATCGTGTTATACATGCTTCACTTAAGTTACTCATTGTTCCAACAGTTACCCTTTTAATTATGGTTCCTCTGACGTTGATGACTGTAGGACCACTCGGTACTGTTCTTGGTAATGGTTTGTCTGGTGGTATTTCATGGTTGTTCGATAACATGTCCATCTTCGCAAGTATCCTGATTGGTGGTACGATGTCACTGCTGATCATTACGGGTATGCACTATGCGTTGTTGCCAATCGTTGTAGGTTCAATGACAACACTGGGTTACGACTTTATTATTCCACTGATGTTTGCAGCTAACCTTGCACAAGGTGGCGCAGCATTTGGGGTGGGACTCAGATCGAGAAATAGCAAAACCAAATCCCTTGCCTATTCCACAGGTCTTACGGCTATTATGGGGATCACGGAACCAGCGATGTATGGTATCAACATGAAGTTCAAAAAACCATTTATCGCAGCTCTCAGCGGGGGTGCTATTGCTGGTGCATTTATGGGAATCTTCAATGTTAAATCTTATGTTATTACAGGACTTGCAGGTCTGCCGAGTATTGCGGCATTTGTCAGTCCAGCAATTAGCACTTTGATTTATGCTCTGGTTGGTGGTTTGATTGCCATCGTAGCTGCAGCAATCATTACGTATATCCTGGGCTTCCAAGAAGAAAATGCAACTGAGCCAGCAGCACCAGCAGCTGAGCCTGCAAAATCAGCAGTAACGACTTCTGTTGTAACTGAAGAAGCAAAAGCACAAGATGAGCAAGTATTCAGCCCGATCACAGGTGAAGTTAAACCGCTGAGCGAAGTTCCAGACCCTGCATTCTCTGAAGAGATTATGGGTAAAGGATTCGCGATTCAACCATCTGAGGGACGTGTTGTATCTCCGATCAACGGTACAGTATTCTCGTTATCGAAGAGTGGACATGCCATTGGTCTGGTAAGTGATACAGGCGCAGAGATGTTGATTCATATCGGGATTGATACCGTGAAGCTGAAAGGTCAATTCTTCTCTCCTAAAGTTCAAGCAGGTGCGAAGGTTACCGTAGGTGATGTATTGATGGAGTTTGACCGGGAAGAGATCGAAAAAGCCGGTTACACGACGATTACACCTGTTATTATTACAAATATGCATCAGTATGAGTCCATTGAATCTGCTGGTCGCACTACGATCAAAGAAAAAGACTTGTTGTTTACAGCTAAAGCTTAACCATAAAAAATGAAACAGCAGCTTCACCGGAGTGTAATCCGGTAAAGCTGCTGTTTTTTTGCTTATAGCTTTTACACGGGAAGCATATCCTGCACCAATTGCACAAAATGTTGTGCAGGCTTGGACAGATAGCGGTTTTGTAGCCAGACCAGCGCCGAGCCAACCGTGGAATGCTGATCCTGAATGCAATATACGTGGAAAGGGTGCTCTTGGTATAGCTGCAGTACCGTATGAGGCACGATGGAACTGGCGAAGCCGAGTCGGACCAGCTCGAGCAACATATTAATGTCTGAGCACTCACCCATGATGGAGGGGGTAACCTGATGCTCCCGGAACTTGTCCAGAATCAACTCGAACATGCCGAGTCCCTCTGTACTTGGAAGCAGTAGAGGGATACCTGTAAGCTGTTCAAAATAAGTCCCCATCTCCACTCCTGGTCCCATCTCTGTCGGACTATCAAGTGGTGTCGAAGAAATATAGAAAAGGGGCTCCTGTGGCAGATGCAGCACCTCATAACGTTCAGTCTGGACAGGCATGCGTACACAGGCAAGTTCAACTTTGCCATCTTCCAGCAATCGGCATAATTGCGCAGATTCATTTTGTTGAATTTTATAGGTAACCTGTGGGTGGGTGGTGCGAAACTGTTGCAGTGCTTGCGGGATCAGGCGATCCGATATGGTATTGATGCCGATCGCAAGTTTGCCCCGGATGCCATGACGGAAACTTTGCATCTCCATTACAGCTTCCTCCATATATTTGGTCAAGGTAACCGCATAATCATAGAAGCTGCGACCCGCCTGCGTTAGCTCCATCATACGTCCTTTGCGTTCAAACAACATTACACCAAGCTCTTCCTCCATTAACTTAAGCTGCTGGCTTAAGGGTGGCTGAGCCATGTGAAGTCTTCGGGCTGCTGCTGTAATCTGTTTCTCCTCAGCAATGGCAATGAAATAGCGACATTGTTTGATATCCAAGTGGTTGTTCTCCTTCGCTTGCAATGTATATGTAATTCGTATGGAAAGCCAACAAAACATGTATTTTTAATATACTACGATCTTATGTTACCATACATTAGATTTGCATACCTGACTAACAGGGTTTGGTTTCTATATCAATATTACTGCATGAGAAAGACCTTGAATTGGAGGATAAAACAACGTGGTTAAAACAATACATGATGCTGCTCAAGCGGGCCATACCGATGAGGTCATTCGATTTATCACACAACAGGGTAACCGGTTGAACGAACGGGATGCATTGGGGCGGACACCTCTGATGGCTGCGGTGCACGGTAACAAGATAGACACGGCAAGGATGCTAGTGGACGCCGGAGCCGACATTAACCTTCAGGATGCACGATTGGACAACCTGCTGTTATACGCGAGTGCTGAGGGTATGTATAACATGGTCGAATTGGCGATTACAGCAGGTGCAGATACGAAGTTAACGAATCGTTTTGGCGGCACAGCTCTTATCCCGGCAGCGGATCGGGGCCATGTGGACATTGTGGAGCTTCTGCTTACACGCAGTGATGTGGATGTGAACCATATCAACAACCTGGGGTGGACAGCCTTGCTGGAAGCGGTCATTTTGGGAGATGGTGGGCCGCGTCACCAACAGATTGTTGCCTTGCTTTTGCAATATGGTGCAGATCCAAAGATTGCGGATCGGGACGGGATTACACCACTTGCACATGCGAGCCGACATCGGTATGCCGTGATGGAACGACTATTAACCCAAGTCTGAAGAGACTTATACATTTATGATACAGAACAGTGAAAGGATATTCCAAACGAATGAACAGACATCAAGAGCATTTTTCACAAAAGAATATGAAGGACGTATCTTCACTGATTTTGGCAGGTATACAGTGGTTTTTCTTCCTGTTTACCAATACAGTTGTTGTTCCGCTATCCATTGGACATAATTTTCATCTGTCTCCGGATGCCATCGCTGCCTCCATGCAGCACGCATTTATCCTTACCGGAGCAGTGTGTATTCTTCAAGCTGTATTCGGTCATCGATATGCGATTATGGATGGTCCGTCAGGGTTATGGTGGGGATTGACGCTAAGTTTGACGGTATCTGCTTCATCGGCCGGTATGAGTCTGGAGCGTATTGGCGGTGGGTTGGCTGCAGGTTTTCTATTAGCGGGACTAACGATGGTGATTCTGGGTTGGCTGGGAGCAGCGCAAGTGCTGCAAAAGCTGTTCACACCTATGGTGAAGAGTGCCATGTTGTTTCTAATGACGATTCAATTAACCATGAATTTTTTCAAAGGTATGATTGGATATACGGAGTTTGGTCGCTTCGATCTGCCTGTTGCCGCATTGTCCGTTGTCATTGCATTTTTGGTGGCATGGATTCAATTAAAGGGCAGGGGGAAACTGGGGAACTACGCGATCCTGATTGGGATTGTGGCAGGCTGGATCGCTTATAGTCTATTGTTTCCTGGACAACATGGCGGACAGCCTAATCAGGCCCCGGCTGGACTCGAACTGTTTCCATGGGGAGCACCCAGATGGGAACCGGGTATTGTCATTACTGCATTTTTCGTGGGGTTGGTGAACATGACGAATTCGATCACCACATTAAGCACAGTTGAGAAACTATACCGGACAGAAACAACAAGCCGTCAGTATAGGCATTCCTATACGCTAACGGGTCTGTTCACGATGTTGTCAGCCTGTGTAGGTGTGCTGCCCTTTGGTTTATTTGCATCATCGATCGGATTCTTGGAGAGTACTCGCATTCTGCGTCGTGCTGCCTTGATAATTGGAGCGGGGATGTTATGTGTGATAGGTCTTACACCTTCAGTGACAGCATTTTTTGCACAAATACCACCAAGCGTCGGCAGTGCGGTTTTGTTCGTGGCTTATCTTCAGATGTTTGGCACGGCACTAAGAACACTTGAAGGTACAACGTTTAATTCTAAAACGATCTATCGTGTAGCGCTGCCGGTCCTTACGGGAGTTGCGGTCATGAATATTCCTGCGGAGGCCTTTCAAACTTTGCCCATGTACCTCATTCCGATCATAAGTAATGGTCTCGTCATTGGGGTATTGGTCTCACTGGTTCTTGAAAAAACCGTGAACTGGTCCAAAATGGAACAACCAGCGACAGTTAGTAAAGCGGCATAAAGAGTTTCATCTTGCGACAGTCCAATTTGATTGGGCTGTTTTTTTGTTATCAGGCTATATGGCATCTAACTATTTCACAATAATTTTGCCTTGTCCTGCAAGCATTCGCATCTCTCTAGAGAGACGGTCCTGGTTCCCATCCTGCATTTCGAGTTGAACACCATAATGCCATGAGGTATTTTTTTCTTGACCCCAGCGGAGAGTGCCTTCCATATATAGAGGGTCTTCAAAGAGCAGCATATTCATTCCAATCCGAATATCGTTATTCTCTACAGGAAGGGACAGCGGAAATGACAGCTGACAGCCGGATCGACTGATATCGCAGAGTTCGGCCTGGATGGGTTTGGCGGGTGCGTTAACCCCGTTGATGCTGAGAATATAGATCTCAAAGTGGATTGGTTCCTTCAATGTGTAGCGAAAGGGTTCTTTTCTATTGTTAATTGACATGGCTTGGCTTCCTCCATCAGGTTCAAAAAAAGTCAGTTATGCTTATATCGACCATTTGGAGCGAGAAATGAAGAGTTGCGCAAGCAGAGATGGTCCATGGGTTCCTTTTACACGTGTATCAGGCTTGATATAATGATGGAATATATTTCTGAGGTCAGACCTGGATCAGACAGAAGGGAGGGGTGAATATGAGAGGAACATTTCGAATGGTTACAGATACGGCAACATTGTGCCTGTATGATCTGGCAGCGTTAAAACATCGGCTTGAGGATACTTCGGACTGGTGGTCCATTCCAGTGGATGAGCTGGCTGAGGTGAATGCAGGTCATTGTCTGTTCCTGAATCTGGGTGCGGATGGAGTGTATGAGGTGGAATGGAGCCTGGAGGGTGAAGAGGAGGATTCAGATCCAGATCACGCAGCGGAACGGGGAAAGGGGTATCATCTGCAAGTTCCGTCTGGGCACGTCTATCTGGGAGCGGCGGATGATGTCACTGGGGGTGAATTGGAGCCGGATGAGACGTGTGAAGGGGTTCTGTTGCAGTTAAAGCCCGGAAATTATGCGTGTATCGTCTCCAGAGAAGCCAGTCGGATCACCATTGTCATGACACCAAGTATTCAGGGAAATAACACGCTGGATGAATTAATACGGATATAGTGTACATATACGAACAGGAGGGATTCATATGCAGGATTGGAACGAGATAATGATGATGAATGCAGATGCCCTGCGTAAACGGATGAGAATACTCGCTGCTTTGGATATCATCTTTTCGGAGGAAGAATGGTTACGCGTTCATCATTATGAAGCTGAACTTCAGCCAGGTGTGGCATGGGGAAGCATCAATAACGGCGCAGGTGATCATCTGCATGTATTGTTTACGAACTCAGGCACGCTGATCAAAGGATTTGATCATGAGTCACCCTTGAGCCCACATGCTCGTGAGGACGGAGAAATCTATCCGGGCATGTATGATGAAGTACCAGAGGCCTTGATGGCTGTACTGCGAGATCATGAGGAAACGTTGGATCTGGAGGATGTGACCTTTTGCCTATGGCAGGAAGGGAACGACTTGCCATGGAAGGTTGGTAACTGGATTCAGCTGGCGATGGCCGAGGAAGACAAAGTGGACGCTAGAGGTGGCGCAGAATTTTTGCTGGGATATGTGGAGAAGAACCCGGAAGATTACGCTGATTGGTCCAAAGGGTACTATGACTTGCCGGATCTGCCGTTGGAAGCCGTAGCTGAAGTATATGAAGGAAAACCGGTGACCGCCAGACTGATTAAGCAGTTGTGTACTGAGAGAGATGTAGCAGCAGCACTGGATGAGTTACAGCAACGCGGGTACGCCGTGGAACAAACGTAATGGAGTAGCAAAGGAGGAGAGGTAGATTATGTACACTGTACAACTGGAACGTATGCGTGAAAAGTTGATCACTCTCCGAAGTCTGGACCCGGATCTGGAGCTGTTTGGCGCAGAAAACCATGAATATGAAATGGCGTCTGTGTGGACCCAGAAGGATATTACGCAATTTGAACAGAAATGGCGAATTGAGTTGCCGGAGGACTATAAGGTATGGCTTCTTCATATGGGAACGGGTGGAGGGCCTTATTATGGTTTAGAAAACCCGAATGACGGTGTATACGCTGTGCTGGGTTATGACGATGAGCTGAACGCGGTCTCGGACCCTTTCCAATTCACGGAAGCATGGAACTGGAACTATGACTGGTTCGATGACAGCAAGGAAGAAGAGGAATGGGAAGCGCTGGAACACGAATATTTTGATCCAAAATGGTCGGCAGGCATGCTGCGCATCAGTGATTTTGGTTGTGGCATATCGATGAATCTAATTGTTAAGGGAGCCTCTTACGGAGAGATATGGGTTGATGACCGGGCTAACCGCAATGGAATCTATCCTGATCAATATTGGGGCAATACGAATCGATTACATTTTCTGGACTGGTATGAGTTGTGGTTGGATCGTTCAATCCATCAAATGCATGAACAAAAGCAATCATCTGGAGCAAAAGAAGTCTGAGGGAGGTTGTACATATGGGCTGGGAATATGGAATTAGCACAACAGAACCTGCGATTTTACCTGAAGTTGTGAAGCGTTTGGCAAGTTCATTAACGTTTACCAACATGTACAGCTTAGAACACCAAGCCAACAGCTTTGTATTGAAACGTGAAGATCCTTCCTGGCCTAGAGCCCTTGAAGTGTGGATAGAAGAGGCTTCCGGATTAGAAGAGATTGTGGATGGGGATTCGTATATCTACTGTTTGTTTCATATCTGGGGTGAAGAGGCGCGGGGCTGGATGCATCAGATGGAGCGAGAAACCAGCCAGGTTGATGGTGGTTTAATCTGGTTTGAACTCTGATCGGTAAGAGATTTGCCTGAAACAGGAGGAGCATATATGACTAACAAATCAAAGAGAACAATTCCTGCGCTCATGTATCAGTATCAAGGTCCACAGCGGAATGTGGGTTTTGTTTTATCCCCTTTATACATAGAAGAATCGGTTGAAGTAGAGATGGAAGACATGCTGTTCATATATAATGAAGACTTTGACTATATTCGACCCGCATTGGATCGCTCATTTCCCTTAACTGACCCACGAACTGGAGAAAAGATGAAGGCTCTTGATCCCTGCTGGGAGAATCCGATTACGAAGGATGTGTGGGTGGGGATTTTATCAGAGCTGGATCAACAGGTGGTTGCAGAGCCTGAATTACGGAATTTTTTGAATCAGTTCATAGCTTGGGTGAGAAACCATCTGCAATTGGCCGACGGGATCGAAGTCACCGGCAACCTGTAAGTTAGTTGATCTTGGATTGTTCATGCTTGTGAGTAATTCAGTATATCGGCGGCCGATTGTTATGTAATCAAGCTCCCTCATGATGATGGCGGAGCTTTTTTTGATGAACAAATATTAAAAACCGTTTGCTTCACTCACCCGTCTTATACCACAGAAAGAGAGAGAAGGAGGGATGCGGGGTGGAAACAAAAGCAGAGATGAACCAGAGGATCTATGTACAGACCGAAGACGAGACGGAATTTGTGCAATCCATTATGGAACATCAAGATACGCTCATTTCCATTGCCTACAGTTATCTGCGTAACCAGCAAGATGCGCTGGAAGCTGTGCAGGAGATGACGTGCCGTGCTTGGATCAAACGTCGTACGCTGAACAATGAGAAGGCGTTCAAATCTTGGATCATTCGAATTCTGATCTATGTCTGCATCGATGAACAGAGGCGCCGCAAGCGGGCGACACCTCTGGCGAAGGAGGATATGGAGGACAGCATTCCGGCATCTTGGATGATTAGCGTTGATGATAATCGAATCGCTATGGAATCTCTTTTGCAAAAGGTGAAACCGAAATATCGCCATGTATTATTGCTAAAATATTATAACGACATGACACTGACGGATATTGCCTCCATCCTCGGCAAACCGGAAGGAACGATCAAGACCTGGCAGCACAAGGGACTCCAACAGTTGCGCAAGTTGATGAAGAACAGGAGGGATTGGCATGACCACTAACCCGGAGGAGAAAGCACTTCTTGCAGATGCATATCAGGTAAAAAGAGAGAAACAGCAATGGAATCCGGCGGATACGACTGTTGCGATTCAACGTGGTCTCGCGAAGGGCAGAACAAAACGATCAGGTAGGACCGTTCATATCAAATGGATTACGGCAGTGCTGGTCACGGCCCTGGCCGCGGGTTGGTTTCTCTTAGGTCCGCTTGGGAGTTATGGTCAAGAGCAGGCAACATATACTGAGCCTGTAACCCATTGGGGAGTGCTAGAGCCCTTTCGTGGCCTGCTAACTTCGGATATGGACCGTGCTACGATTACTTCAACGCTCAATCATGGTTATGTGCAACTTGTGGATCGGACGGTTACATCGGGCATATATCAGTTTACCGTGAATGCGGTTATGGCAGATGAGAACAGGATAACCGTATTGTATACCGCCAAGACGGATGCTTCGCAAGAGATTTATTCGATAGTCAATACCAAGATGACGGATGCAAGAACAGGTTATGTCCTTGATAACGGAAATATAGGAGGTATACATTTTTCGAAGGATAAGCATACCATTTATGGCCGGAATACAATTGAGCGTAATCGAAATAAACCGCTGCCTGAGCAAGTGAATCTTCAGTTCCAGCTTTCTTCCGTTGTTCCAGATGTGGTGGAATATTCAGAAAACGGGGAAAAGGAACGGAAGTATCAATATTCCAAAAAAATGAATCTTTCTTTTGCGCTGGATCCTAAATTCTCTATCCCCAAAACGGAAATCCTCAACGTTAATCGTACGTTTACCGTTGGGGGTTATGAAGTTATGTTGTCAGAAGTGGAATTATCACCGCTTGTTACTCGGGTTAGATTTGTTTTTGAGCCGGAGCAAGAGATCGATTACAAAATGAAGTTGTTGATCAGTGAGGTCGTTCAGCCTCTCGAGATTGTAACTACCACTAAAAACGGGAAACAGACCAAGTTATCCATGGTAGGCGGGAGCGGAACGGAAGACGGAATGATGTATTCTTTCAGTAGCAATCTGTTGGACCATCCGGAGTCCATGGTATTAAAACTTCGTGGTAAACCAGATAAGGTCTATGATGATTTGCAGGAAGCCAAGAATGATGAACTGGAAATCAAAATCAAATAAGATGAACTAACTGGCAATACTCTTATTCAGATTAGGTGGATGTTAGTGAAATCAGAGAAGGGATGTCCCTCAAGGTCGTAAGCCTTGTGAGACATCCCTTTTTAAATATGAAAACGGCTGATCTTATACAGTTAAAATATCTACTCCCAGAGCTGGAAGGGTTAACTTCTGATCCAACCTCTCGCTGGTCAACAAGCTGCGATAAGGAACGTCCAGCGTAATCTCTCGTTGCTCATTCGTCAAATTGATCAGAAACAGGAAGTTTTGCTCCCCCTTCGTTCGAATCGACAGCTCGACACCTTCCGGCAACTGGATTTTGGGCGCCAAATCCTTTTCCTTCAGTATGCCTTCAAACAACTGATAGAAATACGATGGCTCCGGCCAAGTGCCGACATAATATATTTCACCTTCACCAAACTTATTGACAGTAACCGCCGGTACACCCTCGTAAAAGTCGTTGTCATACCAGGCGATCGGCTCTGCCCCTCGCAGTTCCAGTAAATCGCACCATTGCTTCGCAGCGAATGTCTTGCCCTCCGCGTTCCGTATCCGATGCTCACTGTTGCCGATTGCATCATATTCACTTACGACAACACCGGCCGCTTCCGCCAGTAGCCCCGGCAGAGGCAGCATCTCACATACATTACTCATGTTCTTCACACCAGTCCGATTGGTGAGGACAACCGTCCCCCCTTTAGCTGCGAATCGCTCCAGTCGTTGTGCTACTTCTTCACTTAACAGGAAGAGAGAAGGGACAATGACCAGCTTGTACCCGTCGAGTTCCTCGGTCCAGTTGATAACGTCTGTACCGATGCCCATTTTCAGAAATGCATTATGCATAGAGGACAAGTTGTCTATATAGTGCATTCCTCCTTCCGCCTGCGGCTGAAGGGAAAGCGCCGTATGCTGATCATGCGAATGCAGAATCGCAACCTGGGTAACAATGGTTGAGTCGGCCAGCATTTCTCCTAACTGGTTCACCTCACGAGTAAGCTCGGCAAACTCCCTGAACCTGCGTCCAGGAACATTGCTGTGGTCGATCAGCCCATGCCAGAACTGTTCGGCTCCGACGGTTGCACTCCGCCAGCGGAAATGGACGACCATGTCAGCACCTCGGGCGATTGTCTGCCAGGAACGAGCTCGGATCAGTCCAGGATAGGGGGTGCGCTGAATCGGCATCCAGGCACCCTGTGCTCCGCTGAGCTGTTCCATTACCCAGAAATTCCGGCGCTTGATGCCGCGAACCAAGTCCAGCGTAAGCGCACCATTTCTCGGAAACCGATCGCCATAATCGCGATACAGCTCATTCGGATAATAATCGACAGAGACGAAGTCCAATTCGTTATGCATATCATAATAGTCCAGGCTATTCGGATATTGCCACATATTATGCGTCACAAATTGATCTGGACAGTTACGGCGTAAAATCTCAAGCTGCCATCCCAGCAGATGGCCCACGCTGTCGGAACAAAACCGCTTGTATTCCAGCAGATAGGAAGGATTCATCGGTTTGCTGGGTCCGAGCGGTGTTGTTACCTCAGCCCAGCTGCTGTACTCACCGCTCCAGACGACCGTACCCCACTCCCGGTTCAACTCCTCCAGATTGGAATAACGCTTCTGCAGCCAAGCGACAAATGTACGATTACATGTATCACAATGGCATTCCTGATAGTGCATCTCGTTATCGATTAGCCAGCCAATGACGGCGGGATGCTTACCATAGCGCTGTGACATCGCTTCCACAAATTTGGAGCCCAGCATTCTCAAGGAAGAGCTGTTGTTGCAACGATGTCCACGCACACCTGGCCGGATGATGTGGCGTTGCTCATCCATGGGCAGTACATCCGGATAACGGGTTGTCATCCAGTTCGGCGGGGTATTGGTGGGGGTGCATAACACAATTTCCATGCCGCGCGAAGCGAATACTTCGATAGCCGCATCCAACCATTCAAACTGATAATTACCCTCAGTCGGTTCCATTCGGCTCCAGGCGAACTCTGCCATTCGCACAACAGCAACCCCCGTCTCTTGCATAAGTATGGCATCTTTCTCCCATAACTCCGGAGTCCATTGCTCTGGATAATAATCAATTCCTATCTTAATTGTCATCCTGTGATCTCCTTTATTTATCAATATATTGCGATTATATGCTATATTAATTGGAGTGAATATCTTAAATAATTAATATGATATAACAATATTAAGATAACAGGAGAGTTAGTCGCATGCCTCATCCCAATCGCAATTTTCCGGTATTATCTGCTCGAGACAAGCTGCTCCCTTTTTATTTGCTTGGCATCGGTCTGCATCATGAACAGGAGCACATCCGCCGAGACCAAGGCATTCAGGATTATCAATGGATACAATGCCGCAGCGGTGTGGGCAAGCTCAAGCTAAGTGATACGGAATATATCGTCAAGCCAGGTATGGGTATGCTCTTGTTCCCTGGACAGAAGCACGAATACTATGCGCTATCCGACAGCTGGGAAGTCGACTGGATCATTTTCGATGGCAGTGGGTCAGCGAGCTTGTTTGAAACTGTTGGCATTGTCGACACATGTGTATACACGCTTGCATCGCCTGAATACCTTCTATCCCGAATGCGGGAGTTGCTGCAAGCTGCCTTAACACCACAAGAGCAGACATTAAGCAATTACGCCTGCTCCGCCATTCTCTATACCTTATTGACAGAGATTATTCAACGCGTATCTGTCGAGGGCAGCGATACGGTCGGGCAGCAGTATGAGCGATTAAAACCGGTTCTGGACTATATTGAACAGCATTATGCTGAAGAGATTACTTTGCCAATGCTGGCTGGATTGATCTGTGTCACACCAGAATATTTCTGTCATTTGTTTAAGAAGACGACAGGTATTCGTCCCATCAGTTATGTTAATCAGGTAAGAGTCAACAAGAGCAAGGAACTGCTGCTCGATAATGTGCAACGCGGGATGGAGGATATTGCTCGTCAAGTCGGCTTCGAATCGACCAGCTACTATGGAGCCATCTTCAAGAAGCTGGAACGAATCACACCCGGTACCTTCCGCCGCAGCTATCAGAAGTCGTAACATATTATTATCCCCAAGTTAATGGTTTTCGTCAGAGGCTTTAGGAACTGACCCGAGGGCGGATCAGTTCCGAGTTGTATCACATAGTACTCGTGAATAGAGCCGCTAATTAGCGGCTCTATTTTGTATGAAAGAATGGCCTGGTTTTGTTTTTCACTATATCTGATCTGCTGTTGCGAAAAAGATAATATTGTTGTCTTTTTGCAATTATTGTATTGTCACAGCCAAAGTTACACGATATAATCGAGTTGTCTTAGAGGATAATATTATAAAGGATGGTGAAATTTTGAAGAAATTTTCGATGCTTTTACTCGCTGTAACTCTATTGTTGCTAACTGTCTCCACAGCCCCGTCTACATATGGTGCGGCCAGTTATCCAAACACAGGTACGAACGGGTTGACTGGTTTTGCAGGCAGTGCCAAGAATGAAAATGGTGTATCCAAGTCAGCCACGACAGGTGGCAAGAACGGTCAGGTGGTTTACGTTAGTAATCTCAATGACTTGAGAACACATATGGCGGGCTCTACAGCCAAGATTGTAGTCGTTGAACAGAATATTTCTTCCTCTACGCTGCAAAAGGTTGAATTCGGAGCGAACAAGACACTTGTAGGTTCCTTTGGCAAACATACATTAACGAATATTCATTTCAGATCCACAAGCAGTTCAAGCAATGTGATTTTTCAAAATCTGACTTTTGAACACGCTTCCAATATTAATGCCAATGATGATATCCAGATGTATATCACTTCAGGCTCCAATTACTGGATTGATCATGTGACGTTTGCTGGTCATAGCTACAGCTCTGGCGGTAGTGATCTGGACAAACTTCTGTATATTGGCGATCGCGCGGACTATATTACGATTAGCAATTCCAAATTTGCGAACCATAAGTATGGCGTCATCCTCGGTCATCCGAATGATGGGAACAGCAGTTACAATGGTGTGCCTCATGTGACGATGTCCAACAATTACTTCGAAAATTTGTATGTGCGTGGTCCTGGACTTTTAAGATATGGTTACTTCCATCTCAAAAACAACTATGCAAACAACTTTAATCAGGCCATCACAATTGGTGAAAAAGCACGGATTTATTCCGAAAACAACTACTTTGGTGCTGGTGCTGAAAAGGGTGGCATCCTGGATGACAAAGGAAAAGGTGAGTTTACGGATACGGGAAGTACACCAGCGCTTAATAGTCCGACTTCTCCTAAAACGAACTGGAGACCAAGCTCCAATTACAGTTATCAGGTAGAGAGTGCCAGCTACGCGCGTGAGTTCGTCACCAAGTATGCAGGCTCCTCCAATACGACACTTGTATTCGGAAAGTAAGATTTGCTGCACATCCATTCACGACCAAAAGGCCTGTCTTGTGCGCCATAACGTATAAGACAGGCCTTTTTTGTTTGTAAAATGATATGCTTACATATCATTTTACAGTTCATATAAATTTTTAATTAACAATACCGATATACATAAAGTAGCGCTGATTTCATACTTGTGAAGTTAATATGTACTATGTTAAGGCGCTGCGTTTTTGCGATTTGTGCATAAGCAGGACCAAAGACTAGTAGATGTAGTACAGAAAGGCCCTACAGTTCACATTTAACCTACATAAAAGGACGGGGTATGCATGGATCGTATGGACGAAATTATTTGGAAAAGGAACAAATTAATCGGTATCATTTTGTGGATTATTATTGCCATTGGTATGGGTCTGGCCTTTATGATGCCGAAGTTACTTGTGTCCAATGGAGTAGCTCTGATCTTTGTTGTATGGATTACATACGCTAATGTGAAAAAGAAACATATTCATCTCATTCCATGGCTGATTACCGTATTACTAACAATATGTGGAGTCTATGTCGGTTGGGGAACGGTCAATTTTGCGTTAAGTTTGGTGATAACCGCAGTTCTACTGTTATTTCCTAACAAGAAATTTTTTGTGGTTGGATTTTCGGTATTACTAGTTAACAGTGTTCTTCAGTTATTTGTTATGAATACCGTTGACTCTGCTGAGCTAATGGGTAATATCGTCAATGTGGGATTATTTGCTCTCACAGGAGCCGTCTTGATGCTGGTCTCACAATTGAATCAAAGGCTCTTCCATGAAAGTGAAGTACGCCAGAATGAGGTGGAGCACTCTAAACAAAGAGTGGAAACCATGCTGGAACGTGTGAAGGAATCGGTCGAAGGTTTATCACGTTATACGGATCAATTGAAGCAAAAAGTGAATGCGACTGGCTCCATTACCAATGAGGTGACGCTTGGGTTCAGTGAGGTTGCAAAAGGTGTTGAGTTCCAGGCGACCAGTGTGGCCGAGATTTCGGAATCCTTGTCTGTGTCGGATCAGCATATCAAGGACGTTGCTTCGTATTCCCAGCAGATGAAAAAGTTGTCCGCAAGTATGGCAACAAGCACGCAAACTGGAAGTACACAGATGGACCAGCTAAACATCCAAATGCAAGATCTATATGAAACGATCAATACAACTGCAAATGACATGCGAAAGTTCAACGAGGAAAGTGAATCCATGACGCTTATGTTGAACAGCATAGTGGATATTGCGAGTCAGACAAACCTGCTTGCACTCAATGCAGCCATTGAAGCCGCTCGTGCGGGTGAGCATGGACGCGGGTTTGCTGTTGTATCAGAGGAAGTTCGCAAGTTGGCAGAGAACTCGGGTCAGTCCGCAAGTGATATCGGAACCATCCTGTCTCGATTAAAAGGGCAGACGCAGGCACTGACGGATCGATTCGAACGCATTCGTCAATCGTTACAACAAGGAAGAGATAGCGTCCATACGGCAGAGGAAGTATTCCGTACGATCAACAGCAACTCTCAGCATGTGTTGAATCAAGCGACAGATATCGAGACTAGTTCGGCGACCATGAAGGAATCTTCCACCAGAGTTGTGAATGAAGTTTCCGAGATTTCGAGTGTAACGGAGCAATCCAGTGCAGCGACAGAAGAGATTCTGGCGAGCATGGAAGAACAACGTAACCTGACACAGAAGATGGTAGAGAGCTTTGGAGAATTGGAGCAACTGATTGTGAACCTGAATGAGTTAGTCTCGGATCATCAGGCTTCTTCCGTTGGGAATAAACTTTAATAATAAATAGTTGAGGGCCTGTCGGTGCGTATTTTGCGTACTGGACGGGCTTTTTTCATCTGGAGTACAGCTTGATGCCGACATTTTTTTCCTATACAGTGTTGTGTAGAGTGTGAAGAGGATGGAGGAGAACGAACCGTGAATTGGTTGGAGATTAGCAAATCCAAAGATGTGGAACAAGTCAGAGCAGCCGTCGGTGTATTGGATATCAACGAACAGGATGATCGTGGACGTACACCGCTGATACTCTTTTTGACAAATCGTATGCCAACTGAAGCAATCCGGTGTCTTCTGGAATCCGGCCCGGACCTGGAAGTGGAGGACAAGCTTGGGGATACCGCGCTGAAAAAAGCTGTGAAGTTTAAGCAAATTGAAGCTATTCAGCTATTGATTGAACATGGAGTCAAACTGGACGCTCTCCTTGGAATTCAGGCCAGTGCCTGGAACGCCGCGAGACGTAATCCGGACATAGCGGATATGTTACTGGACACCAAAGGTGCAGTCAGACTCAAGCTAACTCAGGCGGAGCAAAGTATTGTAGATGAAATTCTGTACGAGGAGTCTTCAGACAAGGCAGCTGCCCAAATCCGTGCACTGGATTCAGCTGTACTCCTGCATGCCATCGTGAATGGATACAACTGGGACGATAGTCCTGAACCGATGATTGCAGCGTGTGAACATCCCGAATGTGCAGAGATTACGCGGCTGGATATGGCAGAACTGCTGGATGCGGACTACTGGATGGAGATGGATGAAGATGAGGTCAACGAGAGAGAAGACGGACCCAAGTTTCGTCAGCTTGCAGAGCAATTACTCTGGAGAGGGTAGCACTGGAACGTGAATGAGTAGTTCAAGAGAAGATGGTACCTCATGGGGGAGTAAAAGGTTGAAGAATAATGGAATGAAAGACAGATCGGCCTACGATGACCGTACATATGAGATTAGGAATCATAACCGCGCTGAACGCGTGCTTCTTTATGATCAACATTTGTTCAAAGACATGGACTGGCCCAATTCGGAGGATGGCAGATATGCCAGGGCTTATCTGGAACCTATGATGCAGCAAGGATCACGAAGCTTTATGTCCAACGTGGAAACGACATTGTTGCTCGCCCGGATCGATGATCTCGTTATTCCGCTGACGGTGAATGATACAGAGTATGATAATGCTTACGTTTGTTCGCCATATACGCATTATGTGAGTTACGCCAAGCAGGAATTGACCATGTTGCAGAAGCCTGTGTTGGAAAAAGGTCTTTCTGTGCTGCTCGGTCTAATAGGTTGGGGAATGAAGCAATCGCAGATCAACAAAGTTGTGCATGTGAACAACTGGTTGTTGTCCACCAATCTGTATCCAGCCATGTCCGGTGAACAGGCGGAATGTCTGCTTGCATCGGTACAAGAGCGATACCCTGAGCATGTCATTGTATTTCGCTCCTTGTGTCCGGGACTTCATCCCGATCTGACGGCGAGGCTAACGGAAGCGGGGTGTAGACTGATTCCGAGCCGACAAATCTACCTGTACCAAGCACATGATCCTAATTTTGGCAACTCGAAGTCGCGCTGGCTGTTGAAGCGGGATTACGAATTATTGGGCAAGCATGGATACGAATTCGTCTACGAAGCAGATATGACAGATGCAGATATTCCGCGAATCGTGGAGCTATACAAGCTGTTATACCTTGAAAAATACTCCTATCACAATCCCCAGTTTACGGAACGGTTCATTGCTGCTGCGATGGCATCTGGAACACTCAGACTGTATGGACTGCGGAAGGAAGGACGACTGGATGCGGTCATGGGTTATTTCTGCCGAAATGGAATCATGACAACGCCGCTCTTCGGTTACGATACAGCGGTGCCCCAGTCCGTCGGACTATACCGCATGTTATCGGCATGCCTGATCGGACAGGCTCGCGAGAACGGCCATCTGTTACATGAGAGCGCCGGGGCTGCGCAGTTCAAACGCAATCGTGGTGCTGTGGCGGATTTTGAGTATTCGGCTGTGTATGAGCGCCACCTTCCATGGGGCAGACGCTGGTGCTGGCTGCTGCTTGATCGGTTGTTGAATCGCATAGGTGTGCCGCTCATGCGCCGCATGAAGCTGTAGACAGACACAAAAACGTGCATACGCTGCCAGATGCAGGTGTGAGCTTGCATCTGGTTTGACTGCACACTTGCACAACCAACTGGTCATCGGATAAGCACACTCATTTCACACTCGCCTAATTAGACATGCTCTGCGAGTTGTACCTCGAAGCCGTCTGGATCTGTAATGTAAATAAACCGGAGATGCGGATTGGGCTGGATCGGGCCACGAACAATCGGAATATTCAGCTCTGCCAGTCGTTCCATGGCTTCATCCAACGAGTTTATCTCATAACCGATCGACACGCCGGCCTCCATTTTAAGAATGGATTCACTGCCCTCAATCAGTTCCAGTTTGGCTTCATTCTCCATGCCCAGCATGGCAATCTGCCGTCCACGGCTCTCGAATCTGCGCTGAATTGGAAGTCCTAGCATGTCGTGGTAGAACCCGAGTGAAGCTTCCAAATTACTGACCCTCAGCGTGATCCAATTTAATTTGATCAACATGGGTGAATCTCTCCTTTGCATGATATGTATTTTTGTTACGTTCATTATACGATAGGCGCTAGCAGGAACCTACTCCTTATCAGTAAACAATAAAATAGCTGCCGAAATATTCGGCAGCCAAATGGTGTAATCTCCGGTCATTCTAACGAATTATTGAATCAGATCAACGGCCGTCTGTGGAACAAATGCCTCTACACCGTTATAAACAATGACACCCTCCAAAGTTGTCTTTTTGCCGTTTAACAGTGCAATATTTTTGTAAATTTGCAGTTCCAGTTTGGTGTTACCTTTTGTTACGAGAATCTTCGGATTTTTGGCGTCGGTCAGATCCAGCTTGTACGTCGCGCCTTTGGCTGTAAATGCCTGCTTGGCTGGTACAAACAATTGTTTGCTCACGCTGTCGAGATCCAGATCCAATACACGAGCCATATATTTGGCGACATCCGTGTTGTCAATCACACCGAATGGACGGTCATTGTTCGGAGCATACGTGTACAGCACGACATCTCCACCTGTATGACCACCGGTTGTCCAGCCAATCCCTGCACGTTTGCTGATCATTGGACCGATTGCATAGTTAAGACTGCCTGGCTCGGCCGCTTTAATGGTGGCAATCTCTTCGGAAGTCAGATCGGTAATACCATAGTACTGCTTCATCACTGCTTTGATGTTTGTGCGCTTGGCATTCAACTTCGCTTCAACGCCTTCGCCTGTCAGCTTAGCCTTTTTCAAAGGTCCGATAAATGTGGACAACGGCTCTTTGTCATAAGTGCCGGAAGTTGCGTTGTTACCAATGGTGAGTCCACCATTGCCGTGGTCCGTAACAGCCACAACGGCCGTCTCTCCATCTGTTTTGGCAAAATCCATGGCTACCTTTACGGCATCATCAAAAGCCAGCACGTCACTGATAATACCAATCGGATCATTGGCATGAGCTGCCCAGTCCACTTTGCTGCCTTCGACCATCAGGAAAAAGCCGTCTTTGTCTTTGGACAGTACTTCAATGGCTTTGGATGTCATCTCGGCAAGGCTTGGCTGCTTCGCAGGATCACGGTCCATATTATAAGCCATGCCTGCGGGTGCAAACATACCCCACAGCTTGTTCGAATCGGATGTTTTCATTGCAGCTGGTGTAGTGACGTAATCGTAACCCAGTGCCTTGATGGACGAAATCAGATTCTCGCCGTCTTTACGTCCGGCTGGCTCAAGATATTTGCTACCTCCACCCAACACAACATCCATGCCATTGTAGACTTGTTGTTTGCTGAGTGCATCATAGTTTTTACGGTCCGGATAGTGAGAGGAGAAGTCCGCTGGTGTGGCGTGCATAATCTCGGATGTAGCGATAATGCCAGTTGCTTTACCCGCCAGTTTGGATGCTTCCAGTACGGAAGCGACCGGTTTTCTTTCGTCTCCAGGCGTAATAGCCTTCTGTCCAGGCATGGTAGCCTTGTCCGGCAATACACCAACAAATCCGGTATGAGATTTATAACCTGTTGCAAAAGCTGTTCCGGCAGGGGCCGAGTCCGCAATCGGCGCATCTGCAGAGTGTGTGCGAACCATACCGCTTGCCATGGAGTCCAGCGTCAGGGAAGAGCCTTTGTACCAACGAGCCAGGGCAGTCGCATCGTTAGCCATGCCGTCAGGAATCAGAATAATGACATTTTTAATCGGTGATGCAGATGTCGTTGAGGTCGTGTCTTCCACAGCCCACGCTGCACTGCTTCCTCCGAGTGTAGCCGTAACAATCGTCGTCACCGCGAGCATCATTTTGGCTGCACGGATATTGAACCGGTTTAACATGAATGCATCCTCCTAGAATATATGTATCGTTTTTTGTATCCAGAACCCATTGTATACAACAAATGCTAAACCAATATATGAATTGGATTAACGATATGTAAAATTTACGATTAATGAAGGATGCTGGTATTCAGGCAAACTGGACAAAAGTTTTTAAGTGATCATTCTATGGTATGTCTTCAACCTGCCACTTGGTCCGGGAGTCAACGCAAGATTGTAAGAGATCCACAGGAGCAGGCATAGTGACTCCTAACGTTGAATGAGTAGAGTAGAACTGTATATACGATGAAATAGATAGAGGTTGGAGAGAGGGGAATGACACATGATGGATATTATCGCGCTTCGCCGGGATCTGCATGAACATCCTGAACTGGGATTCACGGAATTTCGTACTGCGACCAAAGTGGTGCAGATGCTGACGGAACTTGGGTATAGCGTCACTTATGGAAAAGATGCGATCGACGACACATCACGGCGGGGTCTGCCCAAGCCGGAAGTGTTGGAAGATGCATATCAGCGTGCCCTCCGGGAAGGTGCGAATCCGGTGATTGTGGAGCAGATGCGTGGTGGATTCACTGCCGTTGTCGCTGAACTTCAAGGGGAGCAGGGTGGACCAACGACAGCATTCCGCTTCGATATGGATGCACTGCCAATCCGTGAGAGCAAGTTGGAGCAACACGCACCGCAAGCGGGACAATTTCGTTCCAGTCATGAAGGCATTATGCACGCTTGTGCACACGATGGACATACAACGATTGGATTGGCGCTTGCAGAACGGTTGAGTAACCGGAAGTTTGCCGGCAAGATCCGGCTGTTGTTCCAGCCTGCCGAAGAAGGTGTGCGCGGGGCATATGCCATGGTCGAAAAAGGAATGCTGGAACAGGTGGATCGCCTGTTCTGTATGCACTTGGGTACCGGTGTGCCATCCGGTCATATCAGAGGTGCGTCTGCCGGATTCCTGGCAACGACCAAGCTGGAAGCACACTTCACGGGTGTATCTTCCCATGCAGGGGCTTCCCCGGAGGAAGGGCGGAACGCGCTGCTGGGCGCAGCGACCGCCATGCTTAACATTCATGCACTTCCCCGGTTCAGTTCGGCAGATACCCGGATTAATGTAGGCATTCTGGAAGGTGGAACAGGAGCCAATATTATTGCTGAGCATGCCCGTATGGTTATTGAGACGCGTTCGACGAGTGAAGAAACGAATCGGGAGCTGGAACGTCGCGTGCGGCACATCATTGAGCATAGTGCGGCCATGCACGAACTAACCGCTACCGTTGAGGTGGTTGGAAGTGCCATCCCGATTCGATGTGATATGGAACTTGCAGAGCTTGCGGTTCAGCAAGCGGAAGGCATCGCTGGTTTCACCCATGCAGAGGCCATATCGGATAGTGCTGCTCTCGGCAGCGAGGATGCCAGTTATATGATCCGGCGAGTACAGGAGCAAGGTGGCAGAGCTACGTATATGATTGTTGGCAGCGAGTTGCCTGCTCCGCATCATCATCCTGAATTTGATATTGATGAGGCGGTATTGGCCCCTGCGGTGGAACTGCTGGAGAAGTTGGCACGCACGCTGTAGACACAACCAGAAAAGTAGGATAGCAGATATTGAGGGATTAAGAGATAGCTGTGCAAATCATCATGATGTAAGTTAAGTTCAAACCCGCATGAGAATGCGGGTTTTTATTGTTGCCCCTATCGGAGATCGTATGATGACGATTATGAAAAAGGGTATTGCGAACGCTTACATTATGTGCTAACATCACGATAACAACAGGATTGTAACCGTATTTAGGGCAATACCTGTGTCAGTTCATTCGTTGACTATTTAGTTACCAAACGATTGATTGCGTTTACATTTTCATATGGAATGAGCCTCATTCCTCAGGGTTGTTACTGATTGCAGGCAAAACCTGAATTGAGGGCAGTAGACCACGCTAAAGCGATGTCTGTTTGCCTTCGGTTCAGGTTTTTTTATATAAAAAAATGCATGATGGCATGACCGTAAGCGCCGCAGCAGAGAGGTTAAGCAGAAAGGAGCGAGCGTAACAGACCATTTTTCCTAAATAGAGATATAGACTCATCCAGACATTGGAATACTGATTCCTAGATACACATCTCAAGTGAACATTTCCAATGAAATTATCCCATCACACACTATTCGACAGCGAGGAGTTTTATGACATGAAAACCATTAAACGTTCGATTGCCGTGGCAACAATTCTGGGGTTATGTGTATCCGCTCTACCAGGTTATGCAGCAGGGAACACAGCAACCTCTTCCTCAGCAGCGATGGACAAGCTGATTCAGTCCGAACTTATTCGTGGCAGTGGTCAAGGCGTTAATGCGGCTTATCTGAACAAAAAGGCTACACGTATTCAGGCCGCAGTACTTTACTTGCGTCTGTCCGGATTGGAGAAAGAAGCACTTGCCTATCAGGGAACGGAAACGTATGACGATGCGGCTCAGGCAGGCAAAGTATTGCAACCGGTCGTTGGATACTTGAAACAGCATCCGTATGTGGCTGAGATCGTGGCAGGATCGGAGAAGTTTGAACCTAACGCTCCACTGACAGCGGAAGGTTATGCCGCAATGCTGCTGAAGGTGCTCGGATATGAAGCGGGTACGGATTATCAGCAAGGAGAGGCTTCCACTTATGCGGCTGGTATAGGAATCAAGGCTCTTCAAGGGAAGGGCGCGAGTCAACTTACCAACCGCCTGATGGCAGAGGCAACCGCACAGGCTTTGCAGATACAGCTCAAGAATGGCAGTGGAACTTTGGAGCAGAACTGGTTAAAACATAAAGAAGCTGGAGCGTTCAAACCTCAAACGGTGCAACAGACCAAGTATGGCGCGATTGATGGCAAAACCTATGAGCAATATGGCACACTCGGTTGGCTCGGTGTTCCTTACGCGGCACCTCCGGTAGGGGAACTGCGCTGGAAAGCCCCGCAAGAACCTGACTCATGGACAGGAACCAGATCGGCTAAGGAATTTGCTGCGAACAGCTTGCAGATCTCTGGCAAGACGACAGCCGGAAGTGAAGACTCGCTGTACCTTAATATCTGGCGTCCTGACACAACCAGTTCGAAACTTCCGGTTATGGTGTTCCTGCACGGCGGCGGGAATATGACCGGATCAGGCAAAGATTTTCAGGGTGAGCAGCTTGCACGAAGCACCAACAGCATCATCATTTCCGTGAACTACCGACTGGGAGCACTTGGATTCTTCGAGAACGCTGCGCTGAAAACAGGCCATGCCCTGGATGACTCAGGTAACTATGGTCTGCTCGATGCATTCCGTGCATTGGAGTGGGTTCAGGATAATATCGAAGGATTTGGCGGAGATACAGGCAATGTTACATTAGCCGGACAATCTGCTGGTGCACGTGATGTGCTGGCAACCCTGATCTCTCCACTTAGCAAAGGACTGTATCAAAAAGCAGTTGCTTTCAGCGGAGGATTGACGACAGCATCACCGGAAGAAGGAGAGAAAAAATCTGAGGATGTACTCTTGAAGCTACTCGTGCAAGAGGGGAAAGCGGCTACCGCAGAAGAAGCAAAAGCGTGGATTGGCAAGCAATCTCCGGCACAGCTCGAGAGCTACCTGCGTGCACTGCCTGCGGACAAGTTGGTCACAGCGTTTGGGGCTACTGCAATCCGTATGGACCCATTCCCACATCTGTTCCGTGATGGCACCGTGATTCCAAAAGAAGGCTTTGACGCCATCCATAACGGCAACTACACAAAAGTACCTGTATTGCTGGGCAGCCTGGAAACGGAATTCTCTGGCTTTGCCTTCGGTGATCCGAACTTCTCTCCATCCATCACGGATGAGACGCTGTTTACCGATAAAACCAAGGCGGAACAATATGCTGCTGCGTTGAAATACGGTAGCGAAGCTTATGCAGGCTTTAATGCAGAGCGTGTAGCGGAGCAATTGACGAGTGAAGCAGGTCAACCGCCGGTATATGCTTATCGTTTTGCATGGGGCACACAACCTGGGGTCATCTCTGAGCGTTTGCTCACCTTACTGGGCGCTCCACATGGTGCGGATATGGACTTCTATACAGGACACGCAGACGGAATTGCTGCCTATTTCCCTGATGGGTACTTTAGCGATACAAACAAACCAGGACGTGATCAGTTGTCCGCCGCGATGGCAGCATACCTGAAGCAGTTCCTGTACACAGGCAATCCAGGTACGGGCGGATCATCTGATTTGGCGGCATGGACACCTTGGACGAAAGATGCGCAAGCACCAATCATGCGTCTGGATGCAAGTAATACAACGGCAGAGATTGGCATGTCTGCACAATATAATCAAGACAAAGAAGCCGTTATGGCAAAGATGAAAAAAGAATTGCCCGAAGAAACGTATAAACTGTTGACGGAAAAAGTGTTCGCAGGTCGTTTCTTCTGGGAATAAGGATCACCGGATAGGAAGGTATATATAGATGAATTGAAAGCCAAGGGAGCATGCTCTCTTGGCTTTTTATACTGTTCGTTATGCTTAATTATGGTATTGTTGTAAATATAAATTAATAAGATATGGGAAAGGGGAAAACGTACATTATGAATGGAGTTAGTAATTTTGGTATTGCTGGGATTATAACGCTATTAATTTTCTTTATTATGATTGGTCTTGTATTATATCTGGTTTTCTATCTTGGGATGAAGAGGTCTGGCGTCAAAGAGGAAGTATCCACATTAAGGATGGAAGTACGAGTGTTACAAGAGGAAGTAGAGCGGAACAGGCGGGAATTGGAAGATATGAAGCGCCGATAACCTTTGTAGCATTATGTGGGTAAATGGAATAGCGCGTACAATAGTATGAGAGGATAGGGGCTTTTCGCCCCCACCTACTCAATACAACGCGCTCATTTCAGCCTTTACATACCAAGGGTGCTCGAACTATTTCTTGGCAAAAAAACTAAGGGTTCCAGTACTTTCATCTGCACTCACAAACAGGCTGCGTCCGTTAACACGATGAATTCCCTCTGGTGATTCTCCAGCTGTAGGAATCAGACCCAGGTAGTCCGGATTGACTGGATCAGCAAGATCGAAGAACAGGATGGCATCTGCCCGTTCAGAAGCTACGGCTGCATACGTAGTGCCGTCTACAGTAGAAACTGTTAGATTCTCCACTTCACTTCCCTTGTTGGGACTGCGATCATCGGGATACAAGCCGACCATAGCGGTTGCCTCGTCAATGAGGTTCTGGCTATCGTACATTCGCTGGCCTTGTAGATCCCAGACAGCAATATTGCGTCCGCCCGCTTTTATACCATCCTCAAATTCATTCTTGCCCAAGTCCCCTTCATTGGCTGTCAGCAGGTATTTACCATCTGCAGAGAAAGCAATTCCATCCGGTTCATAACGAGCGGTTAGACCCTCTGTGAATTGAACTACACCGTCATCTTTCAGATCCGCTGGATGTGAAGTGGTGCCAAGAGCGAAGATTGAGCTGATCTTTTTCGTCTCCAGATCTACAATGGCAACGACATTGTTTTCCTGTAGCGTGATGGCTGCTGTTTTGCTATCTGGACTAATGGCAACATACTCCGGTTGTGGATCATGCGGATAGATGGCGCCTTCTACATTGTCCAGAGATACCGGCAAGTTGGTGATTTCACCCTCCAATACGTTCCCGCCAGCAAAAGATACAACCATAATGCTACCCGGACGTTTGGTGTTGGCATAGTCAATTTCATCGGCAGCTGTATTCAGCTCTTCATCCTCTATCGCGATCACCGCATGCAGACCGTCAGGTGACAGTGCAATCGAGTCAGGACCAATGCCCAGTTCATACGTTTTGACGGTTTTGTAGGTTGTCAGATCCACAATGGCAAGCAACCCTTTGTTTGCTTCACTGTCTGTGTCCCCTGTACGAATAACAGCCAGACCATATTTACCATCTTTGGACACGGTTACGCTTGTAACTTCAGCTTTGGGGGAGAGGTCATGGAAGCTGACTGTCTTTAATACTTTGATGTTTTTCAAGTCAGCAATGTCCAGTACGGCAATGCTGCCATTGTCCGCTTCGGTTACGAGCAGGCGCTGTCCATCTGGGGTGGAGGCTGATATTTCAGCTTTACCGCCAGGCATCTGATAGGATGCGGTCTGTTCAAAACCCGTTTTATTTTGGTTGAGGATCAATTGATCCGTAATTAATTTTAGCGTTTGGGAAGATACATAGGTTGTCCCATTGGTGATGTAACTTTTACTGTCCAAAGGGGTTTTCACACCGTTGATGGTGGCTGAAGACGTCCCTACAGGAAGTTGTACTTTAGTATCTGCGATCTGGATATCAACACTGCGACTGCTTCCGTTCCATGTGACCGTACCCTGCATATTTTGGATGGCTGTGCGCAGTACGACATGATCATTGGTGGTTTTAGTTGCGTCAGCAGCATGAATCATGGATGTGTAGCTGGTTGCTCCTGCGGTAAGAATGGCAGTCATCGACAGAACAGTAAGCCATTGATTTCTCTTTTTCAATGTTCCAGATCCCCTTTATCGTTTCGTGTGTGTGAGTTGTACAATTGTTTTAGTATAGGGAGCTTATGTTAAGGAGAGGTAAGAGAAGTCTGCGATTTGTGTAAAAGGTTAGATAAGAGATATTTTTCCAAATTGGATATGTAAGTTAGTGTATAAAATGGTGTTGCAAAAAAGCAGACGTGAACCTTCATATATATAGGACTGGTCGAACGGGAGAAAATACGCTAGAATTATAATTGAGAATCATTATCAATTAATTCGGGCTTTCTTTACTGACAAGTCTGATCAAGATATAGGCGAGGTGAATACCCATGCGCACGGATGATGCATTAGGCGTAGTATATCAGCATTACCTGACCCAAGAGCCTTATAGTCAGCAAGATGAACACACGTATCTGCTCTCTTCCAAGGCGGGTAGCGGTAAGGTCAAAAGAGTGACAACATACAGTGGCATTGAGATTTTATATTCCCAGGTTGAATATCATCAGCCGTATCCAACGTATTTTGCGTCCGAGACACCCGTTGTGGAGTTGCAATTTGCCTTGGCAGGTCAACGGCATGTCGATATCTCTGGACAGGAGTATTCGTTATCGATTGGGCAAGGTGCCCTCATTTTCATGCATGATTTCGAAGCGTGGTTCCATCCTCCGGCCAGGGAACCGTATACTTCTTTTTCGCTGGGGATTCCGGTGAATCTGTTCAATTATGCGGCGGCACAACTGGGTAGTTTCAAGTCCATTGATTTTAAACAGGTGTTGGGACGAAAGGCGTTTAAGCCGATTGTATTTCAACTGGATAAACGAATACGAACGATGATTGACAGTCTGATTGTGGAATTAAACAACAGTTACCGATCCTCCTTAATGATGGAAGCGACAGCCTTGGAGATCTTGAATCGATTTATGATCCAGCTGTTTGATCTGGCGCCAATCCCCGCAGGGTTCTCCAGAGAGGACATCCGGAAGTTACATACGGCACGGGAGATTATGGAGGCTTGCATGGTAGATCCTCCATCCTTGCTAGCATTGTCCAGACAAGTGGGTCTTAACGATTTTAAATTAAAAAAAGGATTCAAGGCGCTATTCGGAAGCACGGTCTTCGAATATTTGCGTCAGGTTCGTCTCGACAACGCCATGAAGCTGCTGCGCAATCAGGATAACAACGTTACCGAGGCCGCCATTGCGGTCGGTTACAGTAATGTCAGTGCCTTTTCGCAGCAATTTTATCGCAAATTCGGCGTGAAGCCCTCCGAGATGAAAAAGATTTATTAAATAAGATGAACTGAAACATTACACGAGAACGAAGAGTGCAGAATCAGTCTGGAGAAGCGGAGCGTTCGCCTTTATCAACGGATTTTTCCCATCATAGAAGGGAATCACAGAAATCCGGTGATAACAGCGATCGGAAGATGGTACTGCAATCGTAGTGGTCTGGTGTAACGTTTTATTGGTTCATCTTATATAAAATAAGATTAATAAATCCGCCTTGCCGTGAATTGTTCCGTATAGAGGCAGTGGGGATTCTCTCAGCCTTGTATACTCCAAGTACAGTGGATACTGTACTGAAATATAGAGGAGTGTATAAGCATGAACAGAATCAGAGGAAGTATTTTTTTTAGCGTATTCGCAGCCATGTTGGGTATGATGCTGATTGCACCCATTATGCCACCGCTTATTCGGGAGTTAGGCATGAAAGAAAGTCATTCCGGTCTTATTATTTCGCTGGGGTCCATTATGATGGCTGTTATGGCTCCGGTATGGGGACGATTCAGTGATCTGAAGGGCAGAAAACCCGTCATATTGATTGGATTTATAGGTATGGCCGCGAGCTGTGCGTTATTCGCTATGACACTGTACGGGGGATTGAATGCATGGATCGGAGGAGGCGTATTGCTTACCCTCCTGATTGTGACGCGCAGTCTGATCGGCATGTTTATTCCTGCTGTGCTTTCTTCTGCTCAAGCCTACATGGGTGATGTGACAGAAGGGGAGGAGCGGGGAAGCGGGATGGCCATGATCAGCGCTGCGAATGGACTTGGCCTTGTATTTGGACCCGCCATTGCAGGAGCATTTACGATCATCGGTCTGCTGTGGCCGCTTTATTTTGGCATTTTTATAGCGATCGCTGCATTTATTATCGCCTTGTTGTTAATTCCAGCAGCCAAACCGATCATTCAGGAAAAGCCGCCTAAAGTCAACCCGCTCCAACGTGGGTTACGAATGTATCTTGCTGCGGGCTTGGTTACGATGATTGGCATCATGACATTGCAGGTTGTCGGGGGATTTTATTTTCAGGATCAAATGGCTCTATCACCAGCCGCGACGGCCCGAATGGTTTCGTTTGGTCTCATGTTCTCTGGAGCAGCCATGTTGATCATGCAGGTCATTCAGATGAAATGGTTGAAATGGCAGCCACGTCCAATGATTATGCTCGGATCCCTTTTTCTGATAACAAGCATGATCCTGTTTCTGGTCTTCAATGTGTTACCCATGTATTATTTCTCATTCTTCCTGTTCGGCATGGGTTCGGGTCTGATGATGCCGGGGTTCATGGCAGGTGCTTCGCTCGCGGTCAGCAAAGAACAGCAGGGAGGTGCGGCAGGGTTGGTAGCAGCGATTCAAGGGATATCTGCCGTCATTACTCCGTTACTTACAACGACACTCTACCAGGTGGATAGACATATTCCATTTATGTTCGTAGCTGTTCTGGTCGTCTTGCTGGCAATCATGATGCTGGGAATGCGGAAAAATGAATCCAATACTGTAGCGGACGCCATTCATTCGGTATAGTCAGAAAAAGTCAGAAGGTCAAAAAAGGTCAAAACGAAAGAAAAAAGGATCTATTTTAAAATAGTGAACTAAGGTGTAAGATAATCGTTTTATTTCGACTTTTACGGACTTTGAGCCTGATTTGCGCTGGTATTATACGAAATGAAGACCCATTCGGACACATGTTGAAATCCTTCAATGACATGGTTGAGACCTCATTCCTCTCCCCTTTTGGAACTGGCTCCCAGCCATTTCGGACCGACATTCGTGAAGAAGTAGACAAATATTCGGTTGAAGCCGAGCTGCCGGGCATCGCCAAAGAGGATATAGACATTCAGGTTCAAGGTAATGAATTGATTATTCGTGCCAAACGCAATGATGTGGTGGAGCAGAAGGATGACTCCAATCGCATCATTCGGCAGGAACGCCGATCCGGTGAATTTATCCGACGTTTCTATGTTGATCGTATTGATGAGGAGCACATTAAGGCCAGATTGGAAGATGGTGTGCTGAAACTCGAGATTCCGAAACGTCCTGGTGATGATCAATCTTGCAGACGCATTCAAATTGACTGATATACAGAGAAAAGAATAGTTTCCTAATATGGTGAAAAGCATGCAGGAGACATCCATAAGGATGTCTCCTGCATGCTTTATTTTTCACTGAATTGCACGAGAAATAATTGAATATCTATTTTGCTGGGTCCGATTTATTTCTCTGCTGCTGCTTGCATTAATGCATATATCTTACGTGTGGTATTCACGTTTCTAACCGTCATATAAGTATAGACTTTGGACCCTATAAGCTTGTTCATGCCACTTCTACCTGCGTCCTCTCTGCTGACTGAATATAAAATGGCTCCGGGAACATAGATCAGCGTGCCGATTTCCGGTTTGATGGGCAGTTTGTCCAGCACAGAGGGATCATTGATTTCATCCCAGAGAAACAGTACATCACTTTTGGCCGTGTCATCATTAACCCATTCTGCTGGTAGCGCCTGAATAACGGATTGAATTTCATCCATATTTCGCACCATCACTCTGATCTGTAAGCCAAAATCGGCGGCGATGGCCTGCTCTAACACATGAGATATCTCCCTATTTGCATCGGCACGTTCCTGATGATCGGCAAAAATAATATTGCCAGAGTTGATGTAGGTAACGACGTCCAGCATGCCAGCTTGTTCAAACGTTTCTTTCAGCTGCTTCATATTGATTTTATTGTTACCGCCTACATTAATGCCCCGTAACAAGGCTACATAGTTCATATGGATGGCCCTCCAATTCCTTCAATTCACCGTTTTAACAAAAGGACAGATACTCGAAAAGATGAGCAGTATACTCTTCTCCCAACAGATCTTGCAATAAAGGTTCCACTTGCTCCAGATACTCGGGCTTGGTTTCATAGGTTTCTTCATCTTTCACTTCCCCGTCATAACTTCTTGCTGCTTCAATCAGGATAGCTAGTGCACTGAAAAAGTCAGACAGCGAGTCAGCGACGCGATTAGGTTCTCCCCCTGTAAAAGCCGCATATACAGGAGAGTTCGGCGATTCAGTATCTACGATTAACGGATCATCGTTAAAGTTTGCGATGACGACGTGATTTCTTGGCCAAGTGGAGGACTCCTCATAAGGTTCATGCATGCCAATCCAGCGGAACCCCAGTTGCTGACGAAGCAGATGTTCAGGTGCGACAAAGGAGATCAATGCGGCATCACCGATTTCGACGGCGGCATTTTTCATTTTAAGTGTACCTTCAGCTTCGGAATCCACCATTTCGTAGTGGCTGTAGAGGTACTGAAGTTCCGGTGAAAGAGGTATTCGTGTATCCACTTCCGGCTGGTGATGTTGTTCGCGGGGACGCAGATCATGATTTTGGAAAAGTCCATAAGCTTCATTATATAAATCCTGCTGTTCCAAAAAACGGCTTAAGGCCGCATCCAGTTGTTGCATGGTGTCTGATTCCTCCCGATGAATTGGTTTAGTACTACGCCGATCATTTGATTCTTGGCTATAAGCATTATACTATATCAAAGATGAATTCAAAAAAACATTTGAATACGTTTACATTCCTGAGTGGACATGGTATACTTTCACTCAAATAAGGATTGTTACTGCTTCGGGCAGGCAAAACCTGAGTATCATTATGCGTGGACTTGGTCCCATTCATAGTGATGTTCGGGTTTTTTTGCATTCAACGGTCCATATTAAGGATAGAAAAACAGAGGACGTACTTATCCCAATACTAACATCACGCTGTACAGAAGAAAGGGGAGCATTAGCATTATGAACAAGAGAAAATGGTTAAACGGTTTTGCCGCAGGTTGTCTAAGTATAATCATGGTGATTAGTGGATGCGCATCCAAAGCGCCGCAAACCGCGAGTGACACACCGAATCAGACGACAGAACAGGCAGAAAATGAAACTCAGGAACCTGCAAACAACCAAGCCGCCAAAGGCAGAACGGTGATTACAACCGACGGTGAAGTGGATGATATGAACTCCGTCATTCGTTTCCTCTTGTATTCGAATGAGATGGACCTCGCCGGAATTGTACTGACCAGTTCGGTGTATCATTATGCAGGAGAAGAGGAAGCGGGGATCAAACCGTTCCGCTGGACAGGCACACAGTGGGTATACGACATGATCGATGCCTATGGAGAGATCTACCCGAACTTGTCTCAAACATGCGGAGGGCTATCCGGAGCCGGAACAGCTTCGAGCGATGACCAAGATCGGTAATATTTCCGATAAAGGGGAGATGGAGAAGGAAACCGAAGGTTCCGAGTTCCTCGAAACTCTTTTCCTCGACGATGACTCCCGTGATCTGATTGTTCAGACCTGGGGTGGCACCAATACCACAGCCCGAGCGCTGAAATCGATTGAGGAACAGTACAAGGACACGGCTGAGTGGGAAACGATTCGCAAAAAAGTCAGTGATAAACTGGTCCTGTATATCATTCTGGATCAGGATGACAGCTACAACGAATACATTGCGAAGAATTGGCCGGATATCCGCATTCTTAATGACCAATCGAACTTCTGGCATTTTGCCTATGCATGGAAGATGCATGCCGAAGAAGTGAACAGCAAGCTTCATGGTGACTGGATGATCAAGAACATTCTGGACGGACATGGCAAGCTGATGGATATGTATGCATCGATGGGTGACGGCAAAATGATCGAGGGTGAACTGGCCGAAGAACAACGTGGAAGTGCTGAATATCTAAAAAACAATCCGCAGTACGACAAATACGATTTTATATCCGAGGGTGATTCTCCTTCCTTCTTTTATCTGATCGATAATGGGCTGCGCAGTATGGAAGACCCTTCCTACGGCGGTTGGGGTGGACGCTTTGGCGTCGTGAACGACAAGCTGTTTAGAAACAATGTGCTTGATTACGATCCCTATACGAAACGGTATGAAGCCGAGTACTCTTTGATGAGATGGTTTGACGATATCCAGGATGATTTTGCAGCACGTGCAGACTGGGCAGTTGCAGACGCTTACGAAGGTGCCAACCATAATCCGTCATTAACGATTAAGGAAGGGGTGGATCTGAGTGTTAGTCCTGGGGAGGAAGTTACTCTTCACGCGGAAGGCACAGACCCGGATGGAGATCAACTGACGTATACGTGGTGGAGATATTTCGAAGCGGACACATATGAGGATTCCAAAGTAGAACAGAGCAAAGTTCAGCCAGAAATGGCGGGTGACCTGTTGCTGGGTTTACATCGTGAACTTGCCAAGGATGAGCAGGTGGATACGATAAAATTGCAAGGCAGTGATACTGAAACGGTGACACTCACTATACCTGACGATGCCAAATCGGGCGATACCATTCATATCGTTGCTGAAGTACAGGATGATGGAGAGCATCAGTTGAAGCATTATCAACGTGTGATCTTAACCGTGAAATAAGGAATAGAGGGGCTGTCCCAAAAGTCATCAACATGGCTGGCGGGACGCCCCTCTTATTGGTGTAGTCTCATCGTAATCGATCCGTTAACGCTGGATGCCTGACCAGAAGACATTCCAGGTAATCGCCAAAGCTTGTTCATAGGATTGCCGAGTCTCATACACGAGCTGTACATCCAGTCCATCCATCACGGTGACAAAGGCTACAGTGGCTTCTTCCGGACTCAGACGTATATCGGGATGTCTGGTAAATACGGCTGCCAGCTCTTCCTTCAATGTCCCAAGGTACGATCGATACTGCGCGAGCACAAAATCATGCACCTCCAGCGGTGTGATAAAGGACAGGATATACATAAAAGCAACGTTAGGGTGAGTCAGGAAACGATTTTTGTGTTCATGTAAAAAGGCATATAGCTGCTGATCCAGCGTTTGGGTAGCAGACTCGCTGAAAAATTGGCGTACAAACCGCTGTTCCTCCTGCACGACTTCCTCATATAACTCCAGCAATAACGCTTTTTTGGATGAATAATGATAAGCCAGGGATTGCTTGCGAATGCCTGCCTCTTCGGCAATCTGCGCCATCTTGGTCCCCTCGTACCCCAGACGATTAAAATGTTGAATGGCAATTTCCTTGATTCGTTTTTTACTCAATGTCTACCTCCAGTTGGCGAGCTGTATACCTCTGCTGTTTTTGGGAGTATACCAAATATAACAAGATATATACCACAAAAATGACTATAGAGATAGCATACACGACCGTATAGGAAAATGCAGAAGCCACAACGCCCAGGATCAACGAACCACCGCCAATCCCGAGGTCAAAGAAATTAAAGAAGGAAGCCATCGCATTCTCATGCTCATGTTCCTCCACAAGATTCACACACCAGGTCTGAATTGCCGGGAATATGGCACCAAAGCCAAAGCCGTATAACGCGCCAGCGATCAGGAATTGCACATCATTCTGCGCGATAATTAGAACCAGCAGTCCTGCAATTGCAAACACAGCAGAAGGCAGCAACACGGAGCCTGGTCCCAATCGATCAAACATTTTCCCCGAGAATAGTCGGACGGCGAAGCTGGCGATGGCAATGACAAAGAAAAACCAGGCTATATTCTCAAACCCTCTTTCGGCGGCGAATAAAGCTACGAAAGACATGATTGAACCGGCTGCAACGCCAACGAGCATAATCAACAAGGAAGGGAAGAGTACTTTCTTTTCGATCAGTTTCACCGAAGGGACATGGGTTTGCGTGGATTCGCTATTAACTCCTGTCTTCGGTTTTCTGGATACAAACACTGTCATCAGGAGTGCTAACAGCAAAATGCACATGCCTCCCATAAACAGGCTCTGATAGTCGTACTTAAACAACAGGCTGGTGCCGATCAACGGACCAATGGATATGGCGACGGTTTCCCCTACACCGAAATACCCCATGCCTTCTCCCCGGCGATCCCTGGGTATGTTTTCTGTAGCAATCGTCGCAAAGTATGTCGTTGCCAAACCAAATCCGAATCCATGGATCACTCGGAATACGAGAATCATCCAAATACCTGACGATAGGTAGTATGCACCTGTCATTAATGCGCAGATGGTGATGCCGATAATCAATAGATATTTTTTATCTATTCGAGCTGCCAAAACAGATGTGAAGGGGCGAATCAAGATGGCAGAGAACATAAATATGCCAGTAACAAAACCGATCTGGGATGCTTCTCCACCCAGACTTGAGACGAATAAGGGTAAGGTGGGAAGCAGCATTTCAAAGGCCATGAACAATAATGCGTTGGCTAACATGATAAATAGGAATGATCTTCCCCAGAGTTGCTGAGGAGTTGGGCTGTGTGTTGAAGAAATCATGGTTTTCCTCCGTAATATTGATCTCTGTCGCGCGACATGTTGAACTGATTTTACCTGACGATAGTCAGATTGTAAAGTGCCTATTCAGAGCATTGTTTAATGATTTATTTGTCGATGAGAGAAGTAATTAATAATTTTTAATCCATATCCCAACATTTTCCGATATAATAATCAGATAAAATGATTCGAGAGAGTACTACCTCAGAGAGGTGATATGAAATGACGATTGATGTGCTTGTTAGAAATAATGTTAAAGTGCTTGGCTCGGGTAGCCAAACGATTGTATTTGCCCATGGTTTTGGATGTGATCAGGATATGTGGCGTTACATCGTCCCTGCTTTTAGCGAAAACTATCGTGTAATTTTGTTTGATTATGTTGGATCTGGCGAATCTCAAATCAACTATTATGATGCTGTTAAATATAACAACCTTGAAGGGTACGCCCGGGATGTGCTGGAAATTATGGAAGCACTTGAATTAAGAGATACCATATTTGTCGGTCATTCTGTCAGCAGTATGATCGGCATGCTGGCATCCATTCGTAACCCCAAATATTTCAAACAGATTGTCATGTTGGGGCCTTCCCCACGTTATGTGAATGATCTTCCAAGTTATTATGGAGGTTTTGATCGGAATGATATCGATGAATTGCTTGAGATGATGCAGATGAATTTTATAGGCTGGGCAAGTTATCTGGCACCGATTGTGATGAACAATCCGGAACGGAAAGATCTGGCGGAAGAGTTGGAGAAAAGCTTCTGTTCCAGAGATCCGCATATTGCGAGACAATTTGCCGAAGTGACGTTTTTATCTGACTGTCGTATTGATCTGGATCAGGCAACTGTACCAACGTTGATTCTTCAGTGTTCTGAGGACAGTATTGCCCCGGTTGAAGTAGGGGATTATTTACACGCTCATCTGAAGAATAGCAGGTTGCAACAGATGACGGCCAAGGGTCATTATCCACATCTAAGTCAACCGGAAGAAACGATCCGAATGATTAAGGATTATTTGACGAGCGCATAAAATTCGGAAGAAAGGCTGTTATTGATGGATACCCAACTAGATTCAGCCCCCTGTGGATACTTCTCTATCTCTGATTCGGGCGTCGTACAGTCGATGAATCAAACTTTGCTTACGATGCTTGGATACAAACGCGATGAGCTCATAGGGCAACATATTGAATCCACCATGTCGGTGAGCAACAAGGTGTTTTTCCATACGTATTTCTATCCCTACATCCAGTTATATGGACATGTGGACGAGATGTACTTTAGTTTCCGTACCCGTGATCAGCAGGCTGTTCCCGTTCTGCTTAACGGTATTCGTCAGACCCGTAATGGGGAAAGCGTGGTAGATTGTGTCGTTGTAGTCATGCGTAAGCGAATCGAACATGAGAAGGATATTTTGCATACCAAAACGAAGCTACAAGAGTTGTATCAAGCGACCCAAGAAGCGAATAAGGAGCTTGAACGATTACACGAGGAATACAAGATCAAAGAGCAGGCGCTAATGAAAGTGAATGATCAGTTGGAGACACTGGCTTCCACCGACCTACTGACAGGACTGAAGAATCGCAGGTTCTTCCAAGAGAAAATGGCTGAGAAACTATTGCTATTCCAGGAGAAGCAACGTCATTTCTCTCTTCTGGTTGTGGACATTGATCATTTCAAAAGTATTAATGATACGTACGGACATCCCATTGGAGATTTGGTGCTCGGCAATCTCGCGGGGCTGCTACAATCGGTATCACGGGGTACGGATGTGGTAGCACGTTACGGCGGAGAGGAATTTGTCATCATCCTTTCGAATTGTGAAGAGGAGCAAGCGAGTGGCATCGGAGAGGGATATCGTTCTCAGGTTGCTTCAGCCGATTGGGGCGAATATAACATTACCGTGAGTATTGGTGCGGCCACTGTAGTCGAGGAAGATACGGAACAGTCCTTGTTCCAAAGAGCGGACAACGCCCTGTATGCCTCCAAAACCGGAGGACGAAATCGGGTGACACATGCAGCGCAGATGGTAAGAGGTTAAGGGATGGATTGGAGCAAAGTAAAACCATAAGAAGCCTGTGCAATGATAAGGGAGATGATTCCCCTCATGCACAGGCTCCTTTTATTTGCGTGAAACAACGCGGTGCTAATTCCACTTGATTAGTTTCAGATTAACTTTACCGTGGTGCAAGATAACCATACGCCTTCGCCGGAGAATTCGCCTGAAGACGAAAATCTTCGTTGGACTCATCCATAAATGCCGGGTTCACATATATGGAGTGTGCATCGTTACCAGTTCCTTTGATGTAGGCGGTGATGCCGGAGTAGGCTTTATTTTTCCAAACCCACAGGGCATCTTGCTGCTCACCTGGTGAGTAATAGACATTATGGTCAAACACATTGCCGGTATTGCTAGTATATTCGTTGTATATCAGTACTTCCGAGCTGCCCGATACGAGAATGTTATGCATGAACGTATTGTTCATCGTCCGGGATTGCATGAATAACTGTCCATTGCCTGCATTCAGCGTATCATTCCCAACCAGCGTATTATACATGATCTTACTCTCCTCGGTAGATCCCCGTTCCTCGTCATATCCACCCATGGCAATGCCCGTAAGTCGGTTGGAATAAATCAGGTTATCCCTCACCGTAATGTTGCTTGTCGAACGTCCGGCATGCTCCGAGGCAATCTCAATTCCGATATCGCTCCGATATACCCGGTTTTGGTCAATAATATGATCTTTCCCGCCATCCACATAGATGCCGCCCGCCGAGTTACTATCATTGGGAAGATCTGTTCCGTAGGAGGGGTTGTCGTTGGATGTAATATCGTATACTTCGTTCCCGCGCACGATACCGTTCCGGGCCTGATCGTATGTATCATCCTCGGATGTGCCTTCAAACCCAATCAGATCAATGCCAATATTGTCGGAATCATGGATGGTATTGTCCAATATGGCAAAGGTATCGACATTGCCGTTGACTGCAAGTGACTCGCTGGAACCGAGTATTAGATCATATAATTCATTATCCTTGACGATGATATCGCGCAATGCTTGAGGGTGCTCTGTGCCATATATGGCAATTCCGTGGGCATCTCTGCCTCGCAAATCGGGACCTTCAGGTGGTGCGTGATTAGCAATCGCGTGTATGGTGTTGCCCAAAAGCTGAATGTGCTCACCTGCTCCGTGGACATAGATCCCGGTTGGAACTTGGCCCCCAAGTGTGGTTGTAAAGTTACGAAGTTCGAGATTCTGAATCGTGATATAACTGGCGTTTTCAATTTCAATTAACCCTTCAATCCCCCGGACAGTTAGACCTTGGCCATCCATGATAACCTTCTCCTGAGGATAGCTTGAAAATAGGGTTGGATTAGCGGAAGAATTACCGCTCCGGGTGATTTTGACTTTCTGATGATACACACCTTCCCGCACATAAATTGTGCTTCCCGGGGAAGCATGGTCTGCTGCGTGCTGCAACGTTTTCCATGGAGATTGAATGGTTCCTATATTCGAGTCGTTTCCTTGGGGTGATACGTAATGGATGACCTGGGGATCGGACTTTTGAACAGAAACGGGTTCCTTCATGGAAGCAGTATGATTCTGACAGCCGGATACGAGCAGCATCAGAATCGGAATTATAAGTAAAACTAAGCGAGTCAAATCGCTTCCCCCTTGCATTTAGCTTTGAAGATCGATTATAGCAGATTTGAACGGGTTAATAAGCCATGATATGCTCTTATAAAATCAGCGAGGAGAGTGCTCATGAATACATTAACGATAGCTGAATTAGTAGATCGGGAGAATCACGCATGGGAAGAACTCAAGGAACTCCTGGACAGCGGGCAAAATACATATGTGTATGTTCCAGCAAAGCAGGAGGTTGGAGAGGATACGCTCTATCGTCTGCAAATAAGCACCAAATCCTATTTGGGGGCTGTTGCTTATGAGACAGAAGGGATTGTACTGGACCATGGCTGGATCACGCTGCTTGGTGCGGGTGGTGACAGTACATCGGGGAGTCTAACCAGTTGGAATGGTGTGAGTGAGCAACCTTGGGTAGATGTACTGGAAGGTATGATGGTCGTCGCATATGATGCGGCAGGCGGTTTCTTCGGAATGGATACAGGCAAGTATGGCCGCACGGGACAGGTCTATTATTTTGCACCGGATACACTCGAATGGGAATCGACAGAACTGACATATTCAGGTTTCATGAATTGGCTCGCAAATGGGGATCTGGAGCAGTTTTATCAGACCTTTCGCTGGAAAGGCTGGCAGGAAGAAATGTCTCAGCTACAGACAGGACAAATATTTGCCTATTATCCACCACTTTGGACACAGGAAGGCAGCGGTGAGAGCAGTAGTAAAGCCCCAATTAGCGTAATGGAGGCCTGGAAGTTCGCACTGGACGGGAAATAGTCAACATGCTGCTGTATTGAGTGATCCACTTTTAAAAAAACGGCATTTCTGTTTCAAACTAAAAGAGGCTCGCGCTTGGCGCGGGCCTTTTTGTTCTGAACTTTAAACATCAATTATCAATTGTCCAATGTAACAGGTTCAATACCTGAGCGTGATGCTCTGCTATGCCAGACAGTCAGCCCGAGTGAGACAACACAGACGAACAACAGACAAGCATATACCACATGATAAGCTTCCTCTACTGAGACTCCCGGAATGCTGTGCAGCAGCAGCCCACACACGGCTACAGACACTGAACCACCGAAGAACTGAATCAGTTGTAGCATGCCCATACCGGAACCTATTTGCGCTTTGGGCAGCACTCGTGACGCTTCATTATTCAGTGAAGCCATGGAGGCTGAGAGTGCCGGTGAGAAAAAGAGATAACCACTGGTAATGATCAAGGCGGACTGGTCAAGTCCGAGCATGAATAAGGCAAGTACCGCTGCGAGCAGGGTGTGCCCGATGATCATGAATCGCATATTGCCATAACGGTCGATCCAGCGTCCGACGAAACGGGTACAGAATGCTGCAACGATTGCCCCAGGAGCAATCAGCAAACCAATGGCCAGCGAAGAGCGCCCATACAGATCAGCGAGCACAAGCGGCATCAAAAACAGATTGCCCAGATTCACGACGAGCACGCAGAATCCGATAAGGATTAGCCGGGTGTATCCCGGCGTTCGGAACACTTGTGGATTCACAAACGGCAGATTCGCTTTACGGATATACAAGAGGTGTGCAATAAGCGAGATAACGCCTATGGCGAACCATAACCAGGATTGCTGGGTGATCGCTACCAGAAGTGTAGTGGCGTTAATGACGGTTAATATAGCCCCAATGAAGTCGAACGGCTGATCCGTTTTGACCGTTTCCCGGGGAAGGAAATAGAGTAATACGGGGAGGGCGAGCAGGACAAGCACCGTTATGGCAAAAAGTCCGTTCCAGCCCCAGTACTCACTAATGAGTCCGCCGACAATGGGACCCAGTCCAAAAGCCATGGCGCTACCTGATGAGATCAGCGCGATGGCAGCTCCGCGCCGTTCCACCGGGATGTAACGACTCGCAATGACGAGACCCAGACCGGCCATAACTCCTGCACCCGCAGATTGCAGTATGCGTGTCAGCAACAGGAACGCGAAGCTATGCGCGAACAATCCCAGCAATGAAGATAATCCCAGGATCAGGAGTCCAACCGTTAGCAGTTTGCGTACCGGGATACGGTCTGACAATCGACTGTAGATCACCGTCGACAAAGCGTAACCAATCGAATAGCTTGAGATAACCCAAGACCCCAGATCTGAGGTGATCTGAAGATCATGAATAATGACTGGCAAAGAAACATTGAACATGGTGGTATTCATCACAACGATGAACAGGCAGCATGTCCAGAGTGGCATGACAATTTTATCTTTCACGGTACCATTCCTGTCTTGGGTATGAATATGAATTCGGATAGAACCTCAAATGGAAATTAATTTTGCATAAAAGCAATATATCATTTTACACTCCATTTCATCATATGGCAATAATGTCATACCATTTCACGCTTGGATTACATGTGGATTTATGTGCTGTAAGACGATAATTCATAGATTAATAAACAATAGGCGCCCTGATGAAGGGCGCCTGTTTCTTTATAAAACTTTTAGTATAAGAGGTACGTTCTATAACTTTTATGCCACAGTAACTTGTTTACCGCGATTGCGAATCCACTTGATGACATCCATCAGAATGACGGCGACAAGAGCGAGTCCGCCTGCAATCAGGAACTCATTCCAGCCAAACGTATCCGGGATGGCGAAGACGCCGCGCACACCTGGGATCAGTGTGATTGCATATAGACAGAGACATACCAGGATCGAGCCAAGCACCAATTTGTTGGTCGTGAAGCCCACCTGGAAGATGGTCTGTGTGTTGGAACGTGCTGCAAAAGTCTGGAGACTGCGTGCCAGAATCAGGGTTGTAAAGGCCATAGCCACACTGATTTCCTCCGAGATGCCAAGTCCGATATATTGGGATACGATAACAGCCGCACCAATCAGGACACCACGCGTAATCACAGCCTGCAGGGTTCCGCCTGCGAAGATGCCTTCGTTAATATCACGCGGTTTGCGCCGCATGACATCCGGCTCGGCCTTCTCGGTACCCAGGGCAATGGCAGGCAGGGAGTCGTTCACCAGATTGATGAACAGCAGTTGAAGGGCCGTGAACGGATTAACCCAGCCGACGATCAGGGCAAACAAAATGGCGATAATGGCGCCGAGGTTACCGGCAAACAGGTATGCGATGGCTTTTTTGATATTATCAAATACCATCCGCCCAACACTGACCGCATTCACGATGGAGACAAAGTTATCATCGGTCAGAATCATGGCAGCCGCATCTTTGGCAACATCTGTTCCGCTGCCCATGGCTACGCCGATGTCGGCTTGTTTCAGCGCTGGTGCGTCATTAACTCCATCTCCAGTCATGGCTGCAACTTTTCCTTTGCGCTGCCATGCACGAACAATCCGAATTTTGTTCTCGGGAGATACCCTTGCGTAGACCGAGATGTGTTCGAGTTGTTTATCCAGCTCCTCATCAGACATTTTGTCCAGTTCGGCTCCGGTAATGGCGAGATCGTCCGGTTCGGCAAGGCCAATATCCACACCGATGGCCTGAGCCGTCGTTTTGTGGTCACCGGTAATCATGATGGTGCGAATGCCCGCTTTTTTGGACTCTTCAATAGAGCCGTACACCGCTTCACGCGGTGGATCAATCATCGCTGTCAGGCCAACAAGCGTCAGATCATGCTCGTCATCAATGGTGACCTGGTTTTTATCATCGAATTTTTTGTACGCATAGGCCAGCACACGGAAAGCCCGTTTGGAGAAGGCTTCATTTTTTTCTTCAAACTGTGCACGAATCTCAGGTGTCAGGGGCTGAACTTCACCGTTAATAAACACATGGCTACAGCGGCTGAACAACACATCCGGACCACCTTTGGTCAGCAAAGCCGTCTGTCCTTCAAACGTGTGAACCGTACTCATGAGTTTTCGATCCGAGTCAAAAGGAAGCTCGGCTTCACGCGGGAACTGGTCACGGATCTCGTTGTAATCCTTGTTCACCCGGTTGCTGAAGGCAATGAGGGCCACTTCGGTGGGGTCACCCAGTTCCTTGCCTTCCTGGTTAATATTCGAATCATTGCAGAGCACTGCAATATGTAACAAACGTCGTTCCTCTTCCGACCACTGATCCGGATCATCGGGGAATTCATCCCTGGTACCATGGGGAATGTAATAATCCACAACGGTCATCTTGTTCTGCGTTAGTGTACCTGTTTTATCGGTACAGATGATGCTGGCAGAACCGAGAGCTTCCACGGCAGGCAGTCTGCGAATGATCGCATGCTGTTTGGCCATCTTATTCGTTCCGAGTGACAATACAATGGTCACAATGGAGGAGAGTGCTTCTGGGATGGCAGCAACCGCAACGGCTACCGCAAACATCAGTGCATTCACGATGGATGGTCCGATATTCTCCGTACCTTCGGTTAACCATACGCGACCAGCTTCAATGGCAAAGATGAGAATCGACAAGCCAAGAATGAAAAAGCCCAGTTTTTTGCTGAAAGATTCCAATTTGCGCTGTAATGGCGTGTTCTTGGCTTCGGCATTTTCAATTAATTCAGCAATTTTTCCGATTTCTGTTTTGAGTGCCGTACCTGTAATGACGAGCATACCGCGTCCATATACGACCAGTGAGCCACTGAAGGCCATATTGCGACGATCTCCAATAGGAGCTTCATCCGGGATGACATCGGCGTGTTTTTCCGCAGCTTCGGATTCTCCGGTCAGCATGCCTTCGTTGATTTTTAAACTGCCTGATTCCAAGATACGTCCGTCGGCCGGGACATAATCTCCTGCGTCCAGCATAACAATATCACCGGGCACGAGCTCCCTCGCTGGAATGGTCTTTTTCTGGCCGTCACGAATGACCTTGGCTTCGGGTGCAGACATTTGTTTTAACGCATCAAGCGAACTCTCGGCTTTTTTGGTTTGCACTACACTGATCACGGCATTAAGCAAAATAACCAGGAATATGATCAACGATTCAATCAGGTGTCCAAGTACAACCTGTACCGCGGCTGCAATCAGCAGCACGATGACCATAGGATCTTTGAAATTTTCGAGGAACAGTTTCCAGACTGGCGTTGCATCTTTACCTTTTAACTCATTATATCCTTCCGTTTCAAGTCTCTTGGCAGCTTCGGAGGTTGTGAGTCCCTTAGAAGAACTCTGTACATCCTGAAGGGTTTCCTCTGCACTGTGTCTATAGTGTTGCAATTGACCAGCTCCTTGAATATTAGATTTCTCTGTGTATTACCCTTACGGACAAAATCTAGAATCGTTTCATTTCCATAATTTTTTATGATTATAAAATCTATAAGTTTTCAGCGGAGCTGAAGGATTGGATAATCACAAGAAAAGCAACCGCTAAACCACGAATGTATCCCTCAATAGTGCTTCGATCAGAAGTTTTTCTTATGTACACAGTATTTTTCATAATGAGCCGAGATATGCTTCATTCCCAATGTTATTATTTCCAGTGATGCAGAGACATAACATGCATCACTGGAATGAAACTTATGGTGGTGTGAACCATGGAGGAATTTTAGATCAGACGATAGCCTGGAGGCAGGTTTCCAGTACGCTGAATTCTACGGACTTGTGCTGAAGTTAACCGCTGATTCGTAGCAATTAGCGATTCTACATCTCCTCTTCTAAGGATGTCGTCCAGTTCACGAATATTGCGATTGCCCCGCAGAATAACGAAATTATCACGAAAACGTGACCGATCAAACAATACAAGCGTGGCATTCGGATTCGTAGAGAAGAACCGCAGACTCTCAATCCCGGTCAGGACAGCGTCGATATCAGCAATACCCAGGTTACCACGGTAAACTCTTCGTAATCCCCTGAAATTCTCTTCACTGTATACGGCCAGTCGAGGATAGGTGCGAGAGATCGAAACAGGTTTATCCATATGATGTTCCCCCTTTGTTTACAAGACAAATCTGCCTGGATGACAGATCGATCTATTCAACAGGATATGTTGAGAGGAAAGGTATGGATTGGATGATAGTCTCAGAGAACCATATATAGGTGTTGGATCAGAAACTGTGTGCACCATCACACATGGACATATCGGGGTCTGTTACGCTATTTCATAACGAACAGTGTTGAATCTATTTTGGAGGGGAACCCATATGTTTTGTTATCAGTGCGAACAGACGCCGAGTGGCGGGTGTACCGTGGTTGGGGTATGCGGCAAAAATGAAACGATCGCAAGTTTGCAGGATACGATGATCTTTGCGTTAAAAGGGATTGCTGCTTATGCGACACATGCACGCCAGTTGGGATATCATGATCCTGAGGTGGATCGGATTACACATGAGGCATTATATATGACATTAACGAATTCGAATTTTAATGTTCAAGAGCATTTGGATATGGCGATGAAAGTCGGCAATGCAGCAATCCGCATCATGGACGTGCTGGATCGTGCGCACACAGACCGCTTTGGTATACCGCAACCGATAACGGTTAGTCAGAACCAGATCGAAGGACAGTGCATCGTGGTGACAGGGCATAATCTGTATGCACTGGAGGAGTTGCTGCGTCAAACCGAAGGGAAAGGAATCAACATCTATACTCACTCGGAAATGTTACCTGCGCACGGTTATCCGGCGCTGAAGAAATATGCCCATCTCAAGGGCAATATCGGTAAAGCGTGGTACGATCAGCGCAGACTGTTCGAACAATTTCCGGGTGCCATTCTCGCAACGACCAACTGCGTTATGCCGATCAAAGGCACATATGCAGACCGCTTCTTCTCATATGAAGTGGCGGGTCTGGAGGGTGTTGCCAAAATTATGAATGACGACTTCTCACCTCTAATTGAACGCGCATTGTCACTGCCGGCGGCTGATGTACAATCCGAGCAAGTCTTAACGACAGGATACCATCATGAGACGGTCATCGGACTTGCGCCCGAAATTATTCAGGCGGTAAAAGACGGTCATATCCGTCGATTCTTCGTGATCGCGGGCTGTGATGCGCCAGGCAAAGGCGGCAATTACTACCGTGAACTCGCTACATCGTTGCCGAATGATACCGTTATACTGACGACCTCTTGTGGCAAGTTCCGCTTCAATGATGTGGATTATGGTACGGTTGGAGACACGGGCATACCGCGTTATATCGACCTGGGACAATGCAATAATTCCGGTTCCACCGTGAAGATTGCAATGGCTTTGGCGGATGCTTTTGGCTGTACCGTGAACGAGTTGCCTGTCAGCATTGTGCTGTCCTGGTTTGAGCAAAAAGCAGTAGCCATCCTGCTTGGCCTGTTCAGCCTGGGCATTCAGGACATTCGGATCGGACCCAAACCACCTGAGTTCATATCAGAAGGTGTCCTGGATGTACTCGTGGATATGTTCGGCCTGAAGTTAATTACAACGGCAGAAGAAGATATGAACGCGATGTTGGCATTGTCATAGGATGAAGGGTGTATAGTTACGTGCATCGCCATCTGATGACTGCGAATGTCGGTTGTGAGTATGGCGAGTATGACTCATAAGTAAAGATGGATAAGAGCCTACATAAGAGTAGGCTTTTTTTGCTTTTTCGACCTTCATAGGTCCATATACCTTGTATAAATGATCATACAATGTAAGGAAAATTAGTTTTATTATCCTATTGAAGTTTTTTCGTGGAAATGTGTATATAGATAGAGGCATATTAGATAGAACACATCACAAAACACGGGTTTACCGTAACATGAGGAGATTATACATATGCATGAAAAGAAGGTTGAAGATTGGTTGAAACTCACATGTGGCGCGGAGAACATCAAGCTTGTAGAGCACGATAAGGGTACAACGATGTTGATACTGAAGGACAGCAGCCGATTGAACATGTCGATTTTGGCCTCCATTGGTTATGAGGCAGATATTCGGGTAACAGGTGAGCAGTGCCATCTGGCAATAAAGGATGAATCTGTCCTGATCTACAACACGTTACTGGGTATGGGCGTTGGGGAAATGGAAGGAACAATATTACAGGAAGCAGGACACGGGAAGAAGAACAGATCTTCGATCTTACACTTTGTTTCCGATGTGTTTAGGCCCTTGATGCCTGCGATTCTCGGAGCCGCTGTTATTAAGATACTGCTCGCTATTATTACGTTAATGGATACGTACGGTTCAACGGATTCTTCTGCATTGATGGACAGTCAGACCTTTACGATATTCAGGATCATTGGAGACAGTGTTGTTTATCTACTGCCTGTATTGGTAGCCATCAGCACAGCGTACCGGTTGAAGAGCAATATCTATGTTGCTGCATCTATTGGCGGATTGATGTTCCATCCGGAGATGACCATGATGATGTCAGGTGAAAAAGACGTCCATTTCCTGGGCTTGCCACTCGTGTCCCAGCCTGCTTTTTACTCGACTGCCATCTGGGTTATTCTAACGATCTGTGTCGCGTCGTATCTGGAAAGAGCCGTTCAACGAATAAGTCCAACATTCTCCAAAGGAATTGTTGCTCCGTTCCTGACGTTATTGATCCTGGTTCCACTGGTATTCATGATATTTGGTCCTATTGGTACCTGGATCGATGAATATCTACCGGAGGCATTGGATTCGCTGTTAGCTAATGTTCCAGTGTTGACGGTAATGTTACTGGGAGCGGTCTTCTCACTGATGTTAATTATGGGATTACACTACTGGCTGATTGCCATCCTAATTAATGAAATGGTTATGAATGGTGGTTCCATGGTGATTACTGCCATGTTAGTGGCGATTGTTGGACAAGCGGGGGCCGCGCTTGCAAACGGAATTCGCTCGAAAGAGCCAGCATCCAGAAGACTTGCTTTCTGGGCAACGGGAACAGCCCTCCTTGGAGTCGTAGAGCCTGCATTGTATGCGGTCAACATGAGAAAGAGAACCTCTTTCTACGCAGCATTGCTGGGTGGAGCTGCGGGTGGACTATATTTCGGATTGTTATCTGTCAAGGCATTCGCTATGGTGGGGAATCCGAGCTTGGTCAGCCTCCCGCTCTTCATCGAAGAGGGCAGCCTGAATCTGTTACACACCTGCATTGGTGTGGTTATTGCGTTCGGTGTTTCAGGTGGACTGACGTATTGGATGGCAGGAAAAGGACAAAAACGGGGAAAGGCAGCACTGAAAGCCAGCATCGAGTAATACGTAGAACGTAATTTGAAAAAATTAGCATTAAGGTTGTAAGAAAGAGCCTGTACCTGTGAAGTGCACCCCTTAGAATAGACATTGGATTAAACCCCTGGTTTATCCGATGAAATTCTAAGGGGTGCATTTTTTATGCCAGCAGTTAAAGGTCAGAAGTTTAAACA
>NZ_JBBCYH010000015.1:0-176940 GCF_037144955.1 Paenibacillus sp. USHLN196
ATATCGACGAGCAGTTTAATTAAGAAAATAATCCCCTCAATATAACCGAGGGGATATTGAATACTAATGATTTTGTTTTTTTAGTCTGTCTACTTGACAGGGAGCACTTCACGGCGGAAGGTGGCCTTCTTCAAAACATTCTTTCACATAGTTCCGATCATGCTCTTGTCCATCCCATTGATGCAAGTAACGACTGGTCTCATATATGGACTCAAGTTCAGGAATATCGGATTCTTCCACATTTGAGATAATAAGTCGGTCTTACTTCCATTCTACTGGAAGTTGTTTCATCGTAATCACTCCATCTTGATATTCTAAATAAATTAAACTATTGAATATATACACTTACCACTCCGATGACAGAACAACCTTCCGATCGCTGTTATCCCCAGATTTTTTTGATTCATTTTATAATGGGAAAATCCGGGGATAAAGGCGAACACTTCGCTTCTTCAGGTTTTTTCTGTCCTCTCCGTTTCGTGTAAATATTCAGTTCAATTTATTTAGTTAATTTCTTTTTTATATACAAGATCACATGAATCCCTGCATAAATAAACAGAACATTGAACAAGTATAGAAGTACGTTTAAATGGATGCCAGATATAAACCAGATTGTTCCATCAGAGTTGGCATAATGATAATCCGTAAAGAATCGGATCGGGAAACCATACGCTGTTCGGAGCGGTCCATCTTCAGTATGTAAAGTTCCAGGAACACATATGATGGCTAACACCGCAAGCCAGGCTGATAGATTCATTATTCTTTTGTTTATCGTCAATACATCTCCCCCTTATTCAACACTAACGGTATCTTTACCAAAATACGTCCCTTTCAACTTTTGATCCATAAAGTCTCTTAAGTCCTTCTGATCAAGTATATATTTCGAATCTCTATTAAATCTGCTTTTTCTGGATACAATAATCTGTTTCCGATTGTATTGGATTGGATTGTAACTTCAGCATTATGCTTTAATTTCAAAGCAATGCCTGCACTAATGCTTCCTGTGACATCATCTACTGGTATTTTGGTTGATTCCGGGGCTGCATTCAGCCAGCCGACTATACGGCTAATGTCTTCTTTACTTAACGTAACATTGTCAATACTAACGTGTCCTCCACCGTCGCCTGTCCTAGTGTACACGACTATGCTCATCTCTGTGCTTATCACTTGATTTCTCGAAATCGGCTTATTTGGATCAGGGTTACTCGTGATTAGAAAATACAGAAACATGATTGCCGCACCTATGAAAAACCAGAATCGCCTACGTTTTCCTAGCATTACAGGGCATTCTCCGTATCCACCACGTTGGCAAACAGTCTCAGCACCGTATTGTGATGTTCAATAATCTGCTCCGCTTGAAGCGCGTTTGAATGCCAAGTGCTGTGTGCATCTCGAACCAGATTGACCGTATATCCCAGACTGAACGCTCTGCGGCAAGTCGTATCTACACATACTTCGGTCTGCATACCCGTGAGGATCAGCTCCGTCACGCCGTTTTCTTGCAATATCAGATGTAGATCAGTTTTATGAAACGAATCCGGTGTCTCCTTCTCAATCACAAGGTCACCAGTAATCGGTGTGATGGACGGATGAATGGCCCACCCCGGAGTTCCTCGTTCCAGAGGACTACCTGCCCCTTCGCTGTGCTGGATATATATGATGGAATGGCCTGCTTCACGGGCCTTGGCCATTAACATCTGGATCTTTTGAAGCAATCGTTCCCCTTGATATACGGGATCTGCTTCATCAAACATTGCTACCTGTACATCAATGATTAGAAGTGCACAATGCGTTGTCATCTTGCTTTTCTCCTGACAAATCAATTTAATTCAACTCTTTCTTCTTTGCATTTTTAACAAAACTTCCATTCCCATATCAATCAATACAAATAGAATAGCAGCAAGAACGCCAAATAAGGTCAGAACTAACGTCTCTTTGAAATCCAAGATTGCTTCTCCTGCGCCCATGACCAGATAATAGATGTACATGCCTAAAACTCCAGCACATGCATAACTCAATATCCTAGTACTTAGATACAATACATGATTGTCGAATTGTATTCGGCTGAGCAGATAGTCCAGCAGTATCGATAAAGGTAGCCCGATCAATACGATCAGGGGAGTCGCGTATACCAGATAAATAACAATATAAAAATCAAAACTGTAGGATTCATTCATCGATATGATACTTGCAGCCAAAGTAAAACAAATGATGGTTAGAAGGGTCGTCATCAGCTTTCTTCCCATGTTCATCTCATCACTCCAATAAAGGTATCTCTATTCATTGGATGTTCTTATGCGTCAGATTTTACCGGTTGCCATCCGATTTCTTGAGACCAACTATGTGCTCTCTGTAATATGCTCCACACCGTCGGTCCTTTTCCTTCAACATACTTGGAACGCTGATCCTTATACAATGACATGAGTCTGTGCTTTTCTTCTGCATATCTCATACAGTCTTCTGGATGTCCCCTCAAATAGTCTCTGAACAGCAAGGTCATCTGCTCGGAGAAACTGCCTGCCTGTCTAACGTGTATATGTATCCTTCTGTTTCCGGGTTCTTCCCGAAAGTAACGTTTAGTCTTATCTGGATTTTCTGCTCTGAATACAAAACCGACTGTTTCGATTTCATGCTTGTAGTCCAATAAATTTTCAGGATGGGAAACAGATATTTGTATATCTATGATGGGTTTAGCGTCTATTCCCACAATTGAAGTGGACCCGACATGATCAATCCGCACGGCCTTTTCTCCCAACGCTTCTCTTAATTTCGAACCCGTTTCCAGAAACAAAATAGGCCATGCCGGATCATACTTTGCGATTCTCCATTGATCCTCCATGCAACTCCTCCTTGGTTATTCAATCAAGCTATATAATTAATAACAAGTTCTTTTAACCTTTTGTTACATATAGATTATTTAGTGGATGCCATAAAGATAACAGGAGCTTCTTCCAAATCTAAATACCTCTCTTCTATTGGCGTGTTTAATATATCTATATTTTGACACAAATCAAAAAAAAGAGAAGGACCATTAGGTCCTCCCCTTCACTTCTTAATGATATTCACATTTGAAATTTGTAAACTCAGCGGAAGCATCTTGCCCACTCGCGTACAAACCAATAAGTACGCCTGTAAAACCTCCTGCCACCTCCGAGGAAAGGTATCTCGTCTGTGCCGTGCCCAGCAGAATCTCTTCACCATCTGCTTGAAGCAGGAAGCTGTAGCGTTCCTGATTTGAACGGATGACTAGCGTTGCATGCTGTTTATTTCCCAGATCCACTTCATGTTCAATCGATTTGATATCACCGATATTCAGACGCTCGATCACCTTATAACCGTCCTGCTCCTGACGAATAGCCACTTCATAATGATGATTCTCATCCATGTAGATCGTGATCCCGGCTTCTCCACTCGTCAGACTGACATCAACTGAAATTGTTGCATTAAAGTCTTTTTGACGTAACCCGATGAACGTTGGGGATGCTGGAACGTCCAGCGTTACATCGGTCCCTGTTAGCGTAAGCTTGTCTGATTCGAGCTGATAGTGCTCTGTATTTGGATGACGAAGATAACACCAGTCGAGGTTCCAGTCGGCATTTTCAAACGTATAATTCTTCTTATCCTGCTGGATCACCGTGTCCGGTATACGATTGGTCTCAAAACTCGTCAAAGTCGTGCCTTCATGCCCAGCTGTAAACCATCCGTCTTCACCAAACGTAATTGGAGTAAGAAATACTTCTCGACCCAGATGATGGTACGTAGCCCATCTGCCAATCTGTCGGAATCCCAAGTGAAAGAGCCACCAGTTCCCCAGATCATCCTCAACCAGGTCACCATGACCCACACCCTGTAACTCATATCCACCCAGATTGCGGTTGGTCAGAACTGGATTGTGTGCATAGGCTTCGAACGGACCTGAAGATGAAGTTCCCCGGGCATACGTTACCATGTGACCGTACTCGGTGCCGCCTTCGGCTGCAAGCAGGTAATAATAACCGTTCATTTTATAAAGATGCGGGCTTTCGAGATATCGTCCACCTGTTCCGTTCCATATCGAACGACTCGGGGTCAGTTTGCGGCCAGTTTCAATTTCAAGCTCACACTGTACGATTCCGCCAACGCCTTCATCATCCACCCCGTTACTCATAAACAAGGTCTTTCCATCTTCAAAATACAAATCGGGATCAATCCCGCCTTGATCCACGTAGATAGGCTCAGACCATTCTCCGTAGATATTGTCCGTCCATACATAGAAATTCTGATGTGTCGTATCATTCGTTGTCACCATATAAAAACGTCCGTCATTGTGCCTGATAGTGGGGGCAAATACACCCCCGGAACTATTCACGGTTTCCAAATCAATCTGACTTTTACGAGTGAGGCAATGACCAATCTGCTTCCAATTCAGCAGATCCTTGCTTTCAAAGAGCGGTACGCCGGGAAAGTATTGAAAAGAACTGCACACCATATAGTACGTATCATTGACTTTGATCACACTAGGGTCTGGATAAAAACCTTTTACAACAGGGTTATTGTATTTCATTACTCCACTCCATCTCTTATTATAAAATTCACATATATAAGAATTCAACTTCGTAACAACTACAAAGATTAAACACCATCGGGCATAAACTTGCAATGAATATGGATTGCATCTTGGAGTAAATTTTATTAAATTAGTATATAGGTGATTTTAGAAGATTCAGGGTAGGGAGTTGTACAGATGATCAAAGCAAATGGAGAACCTCAGTTCCTTCCTTTGTATGAGGCGCTGGCAAGCGAAGTCAGATGGAGAATCATGGATATGATTGCAGATCGCGAAATGAATGTGAAGGATATTGCGGCAGTATTAGAGCTTAGCCCCTCCATTGTCACGATGCATATTCGCAAACTGGAGGATGCGGGTCTAATTGGGAGTAAGCGAGTTCGGATCAACGGAGGGACGCACAAATTATGTTACCTCAAGCAAAATCAGATTGAGATCGAGCTGCCATCCGCAAGCCAAACTTCACGAACCAGAGAACAGACGATAGCCGTTGGACACTACACTGCTTTTGATATTCACCCTACCTGTGGGCTAGGAACACTTGAGAAAGAAATCGGCGTCTGGGACGATCCGCGTTACTTTCTTGATCCCGAGCGTGTACACGCCGCTATCTTGTGGTTTGGAAAGGGCTACGTTGAATATAAAACACCTAACTTTGTACTACCGGATCAGACAACCGATGCTATTGAAATTTCGATGGAACTGGCGTCTGAAGCTCCGGGATTGAGAGATCATTGGCCTTCCGATATTCGTTTCACTTTCAATGGCGTTTCTCTCGGAACGTGGACAAGCCCTGCCGACTTTGGCAGAGCAGCGCGCGGCAAATATACACCAGAATGGTGGCATCGCAATGTGAATCAGTATGGATTATTGAAGACCATCCGTATTGATGCGTCCGGTACCTATATGGATGGTGAGCGGATGTCGGACATCACACTCGCGGATATTAAGCTTAGCGAGCCGTTCTGGACGCTACGTTTCACAGTTGACGGGGAAAGCCCCAACGTTGGGGGATTAACGATCTATGGTGCCGGTTTCGGTAACCATGATCAGGATATTATCATTCGTGTACTGAGTTAATTTTCTCATCTAATCGATTAACTCGATTTTCTCAAAAACATTATATTTCTCCAGATCTGAAGTAACTGCAAAGGGTAGATGGTGATATAATTCAGATCTGGTTGCCCACATGTACTCACTATGTTCTTCTGAAAGGTTCACTTGATGATCTTTGGTTCTGCACAAATACATTAGAAGAATGACCTGTCGATGCGAATCAGTAAAGAACGTATTTGCAAACAGTAATTCATCTATCTGAATCTTAATTCCGGCCTCTTCTCTAACTTCACGAACCAAGGCCTCTTCCAACTTTTCCCCAAAGTGAACCTTTCCCCCTACGGTTTCCCAACTTCCTGCGCCCACATCATCCACTAATGAGCGCTTTACAATCAACACTCTGCCTTCATTCTCAATCAGTCCTTTAACGACATTTACCATTTTATTTTCCAAGCGCTTAGTCTCAGCCCCCATTTTTGTGTTAGCAATCATTTTGTGTCTGGAACCACTTTCTTAGCTGATTAATATGAGCTTGATGATAACGGTTATGGTCAGCCATATGCCATAATCCCCAACGTATGGTAGCTTGTTTCTCGTTCTGATGTCCAAAAGTAACTAATCGATCTAGATCAGAATCTGCTAAATGTGTGCATGTTTCTTTTAGATGTGTTAATACAACCTCATATTGAGAAATAAGTGTGTCACGTGACAAGCTTTCAACCAGCGGTAGTCTATTATTTTCATCGATCATGGGACCATATTGCTCTATCAATGAGTGAGGAAGGACAGCTCCCTTTATTCTATAAACCCAGTTCAAATCAACGAACGTAATATGTCGTATTAATTGAGCCGTACTATTAAAGTGGTTCTTTTCCCCTTTGTAATCCACCTCTTCTAGCGACATCCCCTCTGTAATCGATTTAAGTCGTTGGCCGTTCTCTGTTACTGCGGAAAATAACATTCCCACAACTGGTGACATGTTGGCTTCACCTTGTAGATCGTGAATCATAGTCATCCTCCTCTTCATCTTTGCTCTTTCAACAGGTCCTTAATTTCTCTTAACTCTGATAATATTTCTTTTGTGTGTTGGCTATTTTTTGAGTTATCTATTCCAACTTTCACAACATAAATACCGAGAAACAGATACACCACCAACATAATGATCATCCCCACATACATCTCTCCTTTACGAAGTAGCAACACGTTGCTACGAACGTTTACTATCCCCTTACTCTCTCTCCAACTGATTTCCATGGAATGCCTTCAAAATAAAAGTCCGATCCGGAACGTTCAACCGTTCATACGATTTCAGATACTCCCTGTTGTCATATGGAACGCCAATGAATTTCACGTCCACTTTACCCTCTTGGAGATCCACGATCCCATATCTGGCAATGGCAAGATCGTTACAGCCTAAAGCTCCCGGATTCAGATAGATTCGTTGATCTGTCTTATAATAATGAAGAATGTGATGATGACCAAAACAAACCAAATCATAGTTCGTATCCTGATACCTTGCATCCAATTTGGTTCCGGATGATTCTTTATCGATGACATCCAGCTTGTCGTTGTTCATATGATAATGAGTCAAAAGGAACTGACGTCCTTCGACCTCTTTTTCAACGAATTTTGGTAGAGCTTGTATTCTCTTAATCGATTCTGCACTCAAATGCTGACCAATCCATTCGTGATGCTCGGCCATGCCTTTGTGCCCTTCTAATGGACCCTTATTATGAAGCAAACTTAATACGGCCTCTTCGTGATTCCCTGAAATCGCTATCATATTTTCACGGCTATATAACATCTCGATCACTTCATTGGAGTACGGGCCAATACCGATCATATCCCCCAAACAAAATGTATGCTCAACATCCACTCTGGAATCGATATCAGCCAATACCGCTTGAAGCGCAGGAACATTCCCATGAATATCGGTTAAGATGGCAATCTTCATTGTGATTCCTCCTCTGGAATATACATTGTCTGAATCTCCTGTACGCCCGGAATAAATCCCATATTCAGATATACGGACTCGGCATCATTTCCTTGCATCACATACAATCGTAGAACGGGATACTTACCCTTAAGCGCATTCAATGCTCTCTGTAACATCTGTGTAGCAAGCCCTCTTCCTCTATATGCCGGGCGAACACCTATGCTATATACAGCAGCCTGATTATCTTGCAGACATAGACGACAGTTGGCAATAAGCTGCCCCGTTTCCTTATCGTATATAAGTGTAGATGCCTGAGTAAGAATCTCATTCGTATAATTGGGATCTTCGTCAGGTATAAAATCCGCAAGTGAGGTCTTATTTCTTCGTGTAGCTTCAAGACTTCCTTCAAAACTATCCAGATCACATTGAGCAATTTCAGCCTCATTCACATACTTTCGGGTACCCGCTCCATCTTCGATAATTTCCAGACTCTTTACAGTTACCCTGCTGTCCCACTCGATCTCAAAATGATCTGTAGGCCGCTGCATCCAGCGACATCTGAACTCCACCGGCCAGAATCCTGCTCTTGCGTATAGATCCACTTGGTCTGGAAGAATCTCAAAAGTCAGAATACGTTTGGTACGATCCGACCATTGTATTAGTTCATGCTTCAGAAGCTTCAATACCTCAAAGAGCTGCTGGAATGGCGGGATAAAAAACAAATGATACATCCGGTTAGGCTCCATCCTCACGCCACCTATTTTGCTTTCTCCCTTGTAAATCCAGTACGCACTGATCTTGGATGAACTAAACTCTTCTTCCCTGAAAAATCCGACATAACGCATATCATAATAAACAGAGCAATATAATCCCCATTCGGAAAAATCAGCTTTGCGAATCGAATATTCATCCGAAAGATCATATTGAAGAATATCTGTGGACCATTCTGTTAAACCCATACGTCATTCCTCCTCAATTTTAATTAAATGTACAGCAATTATAGAACCTTTCTATACTCCACCCCGTGAACATGCATTAGCACTTTCTGTGTCTCCGTGTCTGCCCTGTTTCAGTATTCCGGAACATACAGTGCTCGCCGTGAACATCAAAATACCAATTTCCCGTTAATTCTTCTTCTCCGTGGATTACATCCGCATTGGTCAGCAGATGGTACGCACCTGCGAGAATTTCCGTCCGATCAGGCTGATCGGTTTCCAGTATCATTTTGTCAATCAATTGCCGCGCAATTCTTTGGTACATATCCATCACAGCCAATAATTCTTCCGTGATTTCCTGGGTTATCGCCTTCATACCTTCATATCCTTATCCGGGTATCCAATTTCTGCAATTTCACCTTCGATATCACTTAATTTCAGTTCATCATTTAATTGCTGTAGTAAGACCTCATCGATCGGCTTCATATCAAATACCTGTTCAACCAGTTTGATATCCAACGCTATCTCGTAGTAATCCTGTGCCCAAGCATGATAATATTTCGCGCCGCCTACCAAAATCTCTAACAGTTCGTATTCATGATCCCCACGCTCTGTGCCCGCAGACCACCCTTCCTGATCCGCCACACTCCAGATACAGAACGTCGTCTGATCCATTACAAATGCCGGCTCTACCACAAAAGTATTAAATGCTTCTGGAACGCTTTTTACCACCTCGCTCCTATCAACCTTATGCTGAAGTGTATACTCTTTATCAAAGCCTTTAATAATCAGCCCATTCGGACTGAATATTGCAAAATAATGATCTCCTTGCCCATCTCTCATGGATGCCATTTGCTCATTCGTGTCCCACTGGGAATTATACGAGTAATACCTGTACTCCCATTCCGGCATCAAAATGGCATCCAACATAGCTGCTGCCTTTAGAATCTGTTTGCATTCACTAATGTGAGGAAGTTTATCGATAAAATTGAGATTACCCATCGTGTGATATGCCTCCTTGATGTCATTTTTATAATTAAATAGGCAATGGCTGTTCCTTTACCCTTTTAAATGGAATAATTAGTTGCCCGACCTTGCGGTTAGCAAGGATATAATAACGTATCCAAAAAGTTGAACCGTAAATACAATGACGACAAACTCAACCATTATGCTGTTCGCTGCATTAAAATCATTCAACAGATCCACGAAGATCTTCCCAGGTCGGGATAATACATCCCACGAATTCCACCGATTAAATCTACCAATGTAGACCCCTATACTGCTCAATAGCAAAATAACACCGACAACCATCATACTAATGTACTTATTTATTAATTTGTTTAACATTTCGTGGATCTGAATGATCGAACAAGTCGAGAGCAGCAAGCCAAGGTTGGCAACGACAAACGTCAGAGTGAGTCCATACCAAAAATCAATATTGACCCAGAATCTGGTTTCCCCTTGAGCATCAAAATATCTGAATGAATGCAGAATCTCCGTAAAAAGATAGGCCGCATTGGGCAGAAAAAAGAGCCATACTCCACACATCAGCCCGATACATATAACGCTCGTTGTTGTTACTTTCTTATTGAATATGTATCTAATGCCGGATGAGATGATGAATGGTACCCATGCCAGGAACATATCCCAGCTTAAAAAGCGATACATATTCGTATCTGTTTGGCCCCGTAAATACATCACAACACCTAAACAACATAAAGTAGCCACGAGCAAGGTAACGATGAGTCGGAGATCTTGAACCGGATGTTTGTTATCTTTCATTTCTTTGCTTCTACTTCCTTTTCCCTGATGAATGTTATAAATACTTTTTAAAGGCCTTGCTCGATTCTCCGTTATACCCCAGTTTCGTATAAAAGTGATGTGCTTCGTTTCTGGATGATCCACTGGTTAGAAACACCTTTATACAATTTTTCTGCACACACACATGCTCTATATGTTTCATCAATTCTGATCCGTATCCCTTGCTCTGCACATGTTCTGTAATGATAACCCGCTCAACTACGCCAAAGGGTCTATTCTCCACCAGAGCATCCAGACAAATATGTAAATGAGCCGTGCCGATCACCTGATCGCCCATTTCATACACAAACAAGAAACTGTCTGGATTATTACGAACTTCTTCAATCCGCTCTGCCAGTACCTTCGTGTTTAAGTTGTTCGGCAGTAATTCTTTATACAGCCTTTCAATAACTGCTGCATCTCTAGCTTCCGCTTCTCTTATCATCAAACTCCCCCTCCTTGAGGTTTATCCACTAGATTTTCTTCATCAATATAATCTCCAAAGGTTGTGTATCCAGCAACAGAGCCCCTGCATCAACATACCCCAGCTTTCGATAGAAATGTTGGGCATGTTCGTCTGATTGCGTTGAAGTAATCACTGTATCAAAGCCTTGTTGCTTCATTAAATTTTCCCAGTGATGCACGACTTTTTTGCCATATCCGCCGTTTCGATAGGGTTCATCAATCCAGATCATATTCATGAAGGGAAGATTGTCCCAAAAGTAACCGTACCTCATCCATCCAACTCTTGATCCCTCGTCCTCGTCCCATAGGATGAATATTTCTTTCTCACTAATCTTCGTTTTCACAAGTGGCTGATGGATATGCCGATCTCTTTCAATGATGTAGTCGTAGTCAGCTTCCGTTGCATACTCAATCTTCATTTGTAATACTCCCTTCATTAACTACGCCCATCATAACCCAAAATGTGGTATATGCGAACAGTTCTTTCCTCTTTTTCTCCATGCCAAAAAACCACGGTTTCCCGTGGCTGCACCCGCTCTATTTTCCTCAATCCGCTGTCGATCCGCTGACCAATTGCCCCTTGTACCATACGGCCTGCCGCGCAGATCGTCTCGCAACGGCTTCCGCTGAACATCTCGCATGCACCAATACAAAGTTCGCGGTATCTCCTACCTTCGGCCATACCTGCTGCCCTTGTGAATCCAGCGGTGTGATACCACCTGTTACCCATGCCAAAGATTGAGACAAGGACAATTCGTCACTATATCCGTACAGTTCTGCGAAGCGTCCTGCTTTCTCTAACATATCCCCATTGCCGAAAGGAGACCAATGATCTGTCAGGCTGTCTGTTGCTAGCTTCACGTTCACGCCCATGCGGTGGAGCATGGGAAGAGGCATCATCGTTCTGCCCATGGGCACCGTGGAAGCAATGCTCATCCCGAGCGAAGCCATTCGCTGCGCCATATCTTCTGCTTCCTGCTGCTCTGCGCGGGCGAACCAGAACGCATGACTCACGGTAACTTTGCCCTGAAGCCCTGCTGCTTCGGTCAGATTCGCGAGTTCCAGCAGCGTTTGTTTGCCAGCCTGCCCTCCATCATGCAGATGTATGTCTATACCCGCCTGGTGCTGAACAGCCAGTTCAACCATGGCGTTCAGTGATTTCTCAATCTGTTCATCCACCGTATGAGGATCAAGTCCGCCCACATGCGTTGCACCTTCCTGCATAGCTTGGCCCATAAGCTCAACTGAATTCGAGCGAAGCAGTCCATGCTGCGGAAAAGCCACGATCTCCGAAGAGGTTTTACCCGAAAATGAATCCAGAGCCTGCCTTGTCGCTTCCAGTCTTTTCAAGCCACTGACGGGTTCAATATTGCAATGACTACGTACATGAGTGGAGCCGTACCCCTGGATCAAGGTCAGAATACTCTCCGCTTGACGCTGGGCATCTGGTAGCAACTTGGGCAACAGAACCTTTTCTTCTTCAATACGTTCGAAAATGCTAGAGATTCGCTTAACGGCTGTCCACGGCCCATCGTAGTAGGTTTTATCCAGATGAATATGTGCCTCATCGAACGAAGGCAGCAGCAAAAGTCCCTTGCCATTTACTTGTGGTAGATCGCTAGACAGCGGTTCGTTTCCTTCCACAATCGCCGCGATCACTCCATCTTTAATCCGTAGATGAGCAGGGCTTGTCCGTGTCCCCGTCACCTGGTCCCCTTCTCGAACATAACTCCGTTCCAAAGTCACATTGGTTAACCAGTAGGCCTGCTTCATGTGTCATCCCTCTTTTCTCACCCGGCATTACGTCTCCCGGATACCAATTGATCTATGATCCATATGGTACCATACGGTTTCACCGTGCAAAAATATGTAAAACGTTGGTGTTCCATACGCGGATCGTTTACATTACTCTTCTTTAATAAATGCAAAAAACAGGCACAATGAAGTGCCTGCATTAAAAACGAAATCGCGCATGCCCTCCATCGGTCACGCCTTCAATCTGTTCGATATCCAGTAGTCTGCGCTTCATCTCCAGGCCTCCACGGAATCCGGTCAGCTTGCGATTGGCTCCGATAATACGGTGGCATGGTAACAGAACCGGAATCGGATTGGCTCCATTTGCAGCACCAACTGCTCGCACAGCCGAAGGTCTTCCAATCGCAGCGGCGATGTCACCATAGGTCCGAATTTCACCGTAAGGCACACGCCCTAACTCTCTCCATACCTCCTGCTGGAAGTTTGTTCCGATCAAGTCCAGTGGGATTGCATCTGTATAAGCCATGGGTTCTCTTGCAAAATAGGAGTGCAGCCAGTCCATAATGCCTGTTCGTTTCAGAGCATCCTCGTTCTCTTCCAGTTCCACACCAGGTGCAACTTTTTGTATCCAACTGCTCCAGTCCTCCATCGTTTCATTGGGCATGACCACTCGGCACAATCCTTGTTCCGTAGCGAGCAGCACCCATGGACGACCGTCCAACTGCATCGTGGTGTACATCAACTTTTTTCTCATCCGTTTATCGCCCTCTCCCCGGTGGAATGCTTAATGCTAGGATGTAGCCCGCTTCTTCACCTTTCGTTTCATACTGCGGATGATCTGCTTGTTCTCCAGATCCACGCGATAAGATTCCGTGATTTTCTGAAGTGCCTTATTATACGTAAAATCGTCCAGGGTATTATGCTTCAGATAACGCATGGTCACTTCAGGTTGTTTCACATAAGCCATCGAGATGGCCCAGGCGACTGCCATTTTCACATAATACGCCTCGTGCCGGATCTGATCCAATGCAGTTAGAACCTGATCGATATATCGCTCATCCAGATAAAAATTCAACAGCATCACCACGCCAAACCGGATTTCATATTCCTGATCGGATCTCAGATAGGGCTGCAAAAATGCCCACATTGACTCCGAATGCACCTTCGTATATTTCAGTCCTGCACAGAAGCTGTCGCACACCGACCAATTGTCGATCTTCGGTACAAATGCTTCAATGGCCTTCAGCAGCTCGTCCAGATCGGCCTGTACATGTCCAATCACCATCGCTTGCAGCATCACTTCTTCAAAGTATTCATCGTCTGCCGTCTCCAGATACGTGCGCCAGTCCCCGGCAGCAATCTGTTTGGCAATCTTCCGTAAAGCTGGCAATCTCACACCTAGTACATTGGTGATATTGGGAATGAGCGCAGCTGAGAATTTCTGATATTCCGGCTCAGCCAGGCTGAGCAATTGTGATCTGATATCTGCTTCCACTCGCACATGTCCTCCTCGTTTGTTGCTGTACAACAAGTATATCCTTGCAGCGACTGTTTGTAAGCCCATATCGAATGTTTGAGCAAGATTACAATATCAATTTTTGGTACTCTCTTTGCCCCTTCGTTGTTTAACCGCCAACCCATTCCGTTTAAAAATATGAAGCTAACCGTTTAGAAAGGAGTGTCAATATGAACGGACCTCATACCAAGAAAGATTTCTCCGTGGAGGAGATCACCGAACAACTCGTACAACATGTGCAATCGCGGAACCTGCCCGATTTCTATAAATTGGTGAAAGAACTGCATCCCTACGACCTATCACTTGTATATAAAAAATTCCCTGAAGAAGAGACCAATCGGTTTCTGCTCCTGTTCAAACCCGATGCCCTTGCAGATCTCGCCGAAACCCTGAAGCTGCACGAACAGATTCAGCTGTTTGAACGACTCGGGCCAGAACGAACACTTGAAGTCATGCAGCAGATGGACAAAAGTGATCTGATCCGCTTCATGCACGATTTGCCTGCCAAACGCAGAGAAGAATTGCTGTCCAATATGAACCTGGATCACTCCGCCATTATCCGATCCGTGCTTAGTTATCCACCGGAGACAGCAGGGCGCATCATGACAGATCGGTACCGGACCCTGCTCTCCCACGAGACAGCGAAGGAAGCCTTACGGCAATCGCAAGGCACCATGCATATCTCCCCCTCCAGTTACCTCTATGTGACCGATGATGAAGGCAAACTGGTCGGTGTCGTGAGTTATCGATCTCTTGCCTTGGCTGACGACAAGACCCAGGTTGAAGAACTGATGACCCGACGGGTAATCCATGCAACAGTGGATATGGACCAGGAAGAAGCGGCACAGCTTCTGCAGCGTTATGAGTTCATTGCGCTTCCGGTAGTGGATGAGAATCACAGGCTATGCGGTATCATTCAGATGGATGATGTCATTGATATTATTATGGATGAAGCCAGTGAAGATTTGGCCAAGATGGGTGGTGGCGGTAAAGATATCGACTTTGATACCAAACCACTCGTTGCCGTCAGATGCAGGCTTCCCTGGCTCATATTGCTTCTATTGATTGGATTAATCTCGGGAAGTATCGTGGATTTTTTCGAAGATACATTGAATCAGGTTGTAGCACTGGCATTCTTCATGCCGATGATTGCGGGTATGACGGGTAACACAGGAACGCAGTCTCTGGCTGTTGTGGTACGTGGATTAATCGGACGCAAGCTCGACAAAGCCACTGTACTCGCACTGATTGGTCGGGAGATCAAAGTAGGTACGATGATTGGCTTGGTATGCGGATTACTGATCACCGTCATTGCTTATTTCTGGAAAGGGGACTGGCTGCTGGGCGCCATTATTGGGGTGTCTCTGTTCCTCACTCTCGTCATTGGTACACTGACCGGTACATGCATCCCGCTTCTACTTAGTCGTTTCAAAGTCGACCCTGCTGTCGCCTCTGGCCCATTAATCACCACATTGAATGATATCTTGTCTCTGTTTATCTATTTTGGAATCGCCACACGTTTCCTCGATGCCTTGATGTAAATAAGTTGGGCATACAGCAAAACAGACCTGATCCTGAGATCAAGGTCTGTTTTTTCATTTTATCAAGTGCTACGCAGATCTTTTATTTTTATTATAGATATCAAACGCTACAGCGAGCAGTAGTACCAATCCTTTAATCCCCTGCTGCCAGTCAATACCGAGACCAATCAGGGACATCCCGTTATTCAGCACACCCATAACCAAACCACCGATAATGGCACCAAATACCGTACCTATGCCCCCTGAAGCGGAAGCACCACCGATGAAGCAGGCCGCAATGGCATCCAGCTCGAAGTTGGTACCCGCCCTTGGCGTAGCCGCATTCAGACGTGCGGCGAAGATCAACCCGGATACCGCGGCAAGTGTACCCATGTTTACGAAAACCCAGAAGGTTACCTTTTTTGTTTTGACCCCGGACAGACCTGCGGCCTTCTCATTACCTCCAAGCGCATACACATGCCGTCCCATGACAGTTCGATTCATTACGAAGGAGTACACAACGATCAGGACAAACAGCAGGACCAGGATATTCGGAATACCTGCATAACTTGCGAGTACAAACGTAAACAGATTTGTCACAACAGCCACCACAATCAACTTGAGCAAGAACAGTGCCTGTGACACAACCTCGAATCCATATTTTCGCTGGGAACGGCGTTCCCGCAGTTCATTGACGATGTACCAGACGGTGAGCACAAGACCCACAATGATGGATACCAGACCGAAGCCTGAGAATTGAATGTCCGCCAGGAAGCCAGAGCTTATCTTCTGGAAACCACCCGGGAAAGGAGAGATCGATTGCCCCTCCAGCACGATCATCGTTAAGCCGCGGAACAGCAGCATACCTGCCAGCGTCACGATAAATGCCGGAATTCGCACATACGCAATCCAGAAGCCTTGCCATGCACCGATCAAAGCGCCAACCAGCAAGGAAGCGATAACCGCAAGCCAAGCCGGAAGCTGCCAATCAACCATCATAATCGCGGCAACGGCACCGACAAAGGCTGCAATGGAACCAACAGACAGGTCAATATGCCCGGTAATGATGACCAGCACCATTCCGATCGCCAGCACCAAAATGTAGCTGTTCTGCAAGATCAGATTCGTAATATTAATCGGCTTGAGCAACAGCCCGCCTGTCAGTACCTCGAACAAGAGCATAATCACTACCAAGGCAATAATCATGCCGTATTGACGGATATTATTTTTGAACAGTTTTGTTATCATTTCCATGCTTGCCGCCTCCAGACTTGGTCATATATCTCATCAACGTTTCCTGCGATGCTTGCTCCCGGCTGACTTCACCGGTGATTCGGCCGGCATTCATCACATAGATCCGGTCACACAGGCCAAGAACCTCCGGAAGCTCGGATGAGATTACCAGTACGCCCTTGCCCTCAGCAGCAAGCCGATGAATGATCGTATAGATTTCGAATTTCGCTCCCACATCAATACCGCGGGTGGGTTCATCCAGGATAAGAATATCCGGTCCGGCAAAAATCCATTTGCTGAGCACCACTTTTTGCTGGTTACCCCCACTCAGATTGCCGGTCTTCTGCAAAATACTTGGTGCTTTGATATTCATGCTTTTCTTCATCTCTTCCGCTACCAGCACTTCTTCGCGCTCGTTCACTACTGCATTTCGCGTCAGCTTGCTCAGACCCGTTAAGGAAATATTGCGCTTGATGTCATCCATCAGAATGAGTCCGTATTCCTTGCGGTCTTCCGTCACATAAGCAAACCCATTCTGAATAGCCTCTGTGACGGTATTGTTGTGGATCGGTTTACCATCCTTGATGAGCTGTCCCGAGATATTCCGGCCATAGGATTTGCCAAAGATACTCATGGCAAGCTCGGTACGCCCAGCGCCCATCAGCCCGGCAATGCCTACGATCTCACCACGTCTGATATTCATGTGGATCTGATCCAGTACTTTTCGCTCGGCATGATGTTCGTGATATACCGTCCAGTCCTTTACCTCAAGGATGACTTCCCCGATGGTGGCATGACGCTCCGGATAACGGCTGGTGAGATCACGTCCTACCATTCCGCTAATAATTCGGTCCTCCGTCACTTTTTCCTTTTTCATATCCAACGTCTCAATCGTCTTGCCGTCCCGTAAAATGGTCACGGAATCGGATACCTTGGATACCTCATTCAGCTTGTGCGAGATCAGGATACAGGCGATGCCCTGTTTCTTGAATTCCAGCATCAATTGCAGCAGATTTTCACTGTCGTCCTCGTTCAGCGCAGCGGTGGGTTCATCCAGAATAAGCAGCCGCACCTTTTTGGAGAGCGCTTTCGCAATTTCGACCAATTGCTGCTTGCCTACCCCGATGCTGGATACCAGCGTGTTCGGATTTTCGCTCAGTCCCACCTTCATGAGTAGCTCCCGTGTACCCACAAAAGTTTCCTTCCAGTCGACGATTCCTCTGCTGGCACGTTCATTACCCAGGTATATATTTTCCGCGATTGAAAGATAGGGAATTAGCGCCAGCTCTTGATGGATAATGACGATTCCCAGATCCTCGCTTTGCTTGATATCCTTGAACTCACACTTTTTGCCCTGAAACAAAATGTCGCCTTCATATGTGCCATGTGGATATACACCGCTCAGCACCTTCATCAACGTAGATTTACCTGCTCCATTTTCACCACATATGGAATGAATTTCGCCTTCCCGGACTTTCAGATTGACATTTTCCAGCGCTTTGACCCCAGGAAAGGTTTTGGTGATGTTCTTCATTTCCAGAATGATTCCGCCCATGAGATGTGCTCCTTTCATTCATTATTTCAGTCCAATTTCTTCCTTCGTGTAATACTGGGTACCAACGATATCCTGCTCCACATTTGTACGGTCCACGGAGATCGGATCCAAGAGATACGCCGGAACAACCTCAATTCCGTTGTTATATGATGTTGTATCATTAACTTCCGCCTGTTTCCCTTGCAAAATACTATTGGCCATGTCTACCGTCTTCTCCGCTAGCTTCCGCGTATCCTTGAACACCGTCTGAGTCTGTTCCCCGGCAACAATCGACTTAATCGAGGCAAGTTCGGCATCCTGTCCTGTAATGACAGGCAGCGGCTTGTTCGAAGTACCGTAACCGATCCCTTTCAAGGATGAGATGATACCAATACTGATTCCATCATAAGGAGATAACACCGCATCCAGATTATCACCCGAGTAGTAGGCACTAAGCAGGTTATCCATCCGTGACTGGGCCAGTGCTCCATCCCAGCGCAAGGTGGCAATCTGGGCCATCGTCATCTGCTTGCTGCGTACGACCAGCTTGCCGGAATCGATGTACGGCTTCAGGACAGACATCGCACCATCGAAGAAGAAATAGGCGTTATTATCATCCGGAGAGCCCCCAAACAACTCAATGTTATATGGTCCCTTTCCTTCCTTGAGCCCGAGCTTTTGTTCAATGTAGGAAGCTTGAAGCACACCCACCTTAAAGTTGTCGAACGTGGCGTAATAGGTCAAGTAAGGCGTATTGCGAATGAGCCGATCATACGAGATCACTTGTATCCCTTCATCATGCGCCTTCTCGATTACATCCGTTAGTGTGTTGCCATCCACGGATGCAATGACCATCACATCCACGCCTTTAGTAATCATGTTCTCAATCTGGGAAATCTGATTTTCGACCACATCCTCAGCATATTGAAGATCGGTTTTGTACCCCTGCTCCTGAAACAGACGGACCATGTTCTCCCCGTCGCCTACCCATCGCTCTGATGATTTGGTTGGCATCGAGATACCGACATATCCCTTCTCCTTGCTGCCTGGACCACTCTCTGCCAGATTGCAGGCCGAGAGCATCAAAGTCATCACCAGAAATAAGATGAGCATTGCTCCTTTTTTCATATGAAGTTCCCCTTTCCTCACGTCATACGGTTCTGAATGAGTTTTAAGATAACGCTTACAATGCATGTAGTGCATCCTGTTGTTTGCCTTTCCTATCTGAGACCAATGGTAGCATTCGAGATGCCGCAAGGTCTTTGCACGTTTTGAACCTTTTTTATAAAAATTTAACTTTTGATGGAAACGTTAATTATGAGGGTAATCCATAATGGATCATTTCAGGACAAAAAAAGGACATGCTCCGCTTCGCTTCACACGAAGTAGAACACATCCATCTCATTCATCACACGTCTTAATAATCAAGTGTAATACTATATTCGATTCGCTGAAGGATGATGAGCCGTCCCCCCGTTCTTTCGATACTGCGCAGGCGAAATGCCCATTTTTTTTTTGAACGCGGTGCTGAAATAATGCTGGGTGTCATAACCTACACGCTCGGATATGGTGTGAATTGGCAGTGTTGTTGAGTCCAGCAACTGTATAGCCTTTCGAATACGAGCATGTGTGACCAGCGTGACGAAGGAATCGTTCAGCTCCTTCTTCAGTACACGGCTAAGGTATACGGCAGATACTTGTAGACGGGAAGCGAGCGATTCCAAGGTGAGTTCCCGCTCGGTATACTCTTCGTGAATAAGTTGTCTTGCCCGCCGAACCAGAGGGGACAACTGCACTTCCCCGTATACCCGTTCACGACAATGACGGTACGTATCCGGCGTTTCCTCCAGTGTTCCCGCATGTGTCTCCACATGAGCATGAATGGCAATATTCAGGCAAGAACTGATCTGCTGTTCCAGAAGGGACGCTATTTCTTCGGGGGCTTCCTGCCACAGACACATGCCAATCAATCCGCTTCCGTCCCGAAACAGGACATGCGGCAGGTCTCCCAGCAGTTCACTGATTATATTTTCCACTGCAAACAGAAATAATTGACGATCATTCTCTCTCATAATCGTCTGACGCGCTTCAGCGGCAGGCCAGCGCACGACTCCAATTTGCACAGGTGGAACGGCGGGCAAGCGCAAAAACACAAGTTGCTCCGTCAGATTTCTCCCCTCAGCCTGCCCTTCCAGCCACTCCAGCATAAATCGCTGGCGAAGCAGCGGGATATTGCGCTCAATCTGATGGGCAGCCTGTTGTACATATGACATCCTCTGATGCTCTTCAGTAAGCCGCTGATGCAATCGTTCAAGCGCAGCATATAATTGATCTGCTTGTACAGGCTTTAAGATGTAATCTTCTACGCCAAGACGAACCGCCTCCTGCGCATATGCAAATTCATCATGTCCCGAAATGATCAGGTAACGACAGCCCGGGCACTTCTGCTGCAGAGCACGAATTAGTTCAATTCCGTTCAGGAATGGCATATTCATATCGACGAGAACAATATCCACACCCAAGTCAGCAGCCCGTTCCAGTGCTTCTTCACCATCTTCTGCTTCACCCGCAACCTCCATCCCAAGTGCCTCCCAGTCGATTGCATCCCGAATTCCCTCACGAATGATCGGCTCATCATCGGCGATGAGTACGCGGTACTTCTTTGCCATGTGGCTATCAGGAGAAATTTCAATTACTTTGGTTGATGCGGATATATCATCTGTTTCAGTGAACGTCATCGCTGTCGGTTTTATGAATTTTTCCATTCACTCTCCTCCTGTCTCTCTTCGTTATTGACTTGCTGCGTTGGCGGAAGCTCTCGCATCAACGGATGAATGACGGTTACACTAGTTCCTTCACCTTCGTCGCTCTCCAGCACAATACCGTACTCATCGCCAAAGGACAGTCGGATACGGGCCTGCACGTTCAACATTCCATAACTTTTGCCTGTTATACCAGGCGAAGACGCTTCCAGACTTGCCAAAGGAGCTTCGAGCAGATGCTGCATCTCGGCAAGCCGTTCTTTGGACATCCCCGCTCCATCATCCTGAACGATCAGCAGCAGTCTGTTATGTTCTAATCTGGCCTCCACGCGAATGTGTCCCGGCCCACGCCTGCCCTTGATTCCATGATAGATTGCATTCTCTACCAGAGGCTGAAGCAGCAGCTTTAACACGAAAAGATCCCGCAGCTCCTCTGGAATATTCAATGTATACTGAAGACGATCACGGTATCGTGTCTGCTGAATTTGCAGATAGCTGGTCATATGCTCAATCTCGGAGTGCAGCGGAATGTAATCCTGTCCTTTACTAAGCCCTATGCGAAATAATCGAGATAACGCACTAACCATGCCGGATACATCTTCTGCACCCTCTTTGCGTGCCATCCAATGAATCGTATCCAGGGTGTTGTACAAAAAGTGAGGTTTGATATGCTCCTGCAAACTTCGCATTTCAGCGTCGCGCTTCTGCCGCTCCCGTAATTCATTTAGTGATATCAACTGTCGAATCTGTGCAAGCATTCGGTTATAACTGTTGCCAAGCATGCCAATCTCATCAGCGCGATCACTCCATCGGCCTGCTCTGAGATTACCAGTCTCCGCCCTGCGCATATAGGACATGAGCCGGAAAATGGGCTGAGCAATGGAACGCGAGAACCATAAAGAAGCACTCAGGCCGAACAAACACACCACAAATACAAAGCTAACCACGTAAAACTGGATTTGGCGTACTTCGGATATCGATTCTCTTGTGGGAAATACCCCTACCGTTCTCCACCCCGTAAACGTAGAAGACTGGTACATGAATAATAACGCTCCACTCTCTGTTTCGGCGGTAAACGTTCCACGCTCACCGGAGGGGAACCAGTCTGTGGGAATGTGTTCTATTAGCGGATGTTCCGGCTTGTATACACTTTGGCCCTCTGCATCTGTCACCATGACATAACCAGATTTCCCCAAGGTTACATTACGAGCAGCCTGAGAGACAGACCTTAGTTTAAGATCAATCATAATAACGCCACGCACACGTCCTGACGCTTCATCCGTTATGGAACGCGCAACCGATACAATCTCATCATCCTTGTAACGTACATGTGTCGTGAGATTACGCTCTTTCGGCTGACCCAATACCATGAAAATGCCCGGGTTGGCCGAAGCTGTTTGGTACCAACTTTCCTGGATAAGACTCTGTTCATCTCGGGGATACATCTCGTTGCTAATATAATCACCATTTCCATTGACGAGAACAATTCCGGCGATTTCAGGATACAACGTTGTGAATCCCTGCAAGGTTTGTTTGATGCCATATAACCGGTTTTGCTCCGTTTCGGCATTTGCGTCCATGGTCATCGGCTGGATGCCTGCACCATCATTCGGCGGCATTTTGTCGTCCATAAAAGCATCAACTTCCGGGTCAAATGCAATCAGGTACGTCATGTTTTGCAAATTCTCCATCTTGCTGTTCAGAGCTTCATTCACTTTGCCAATCAGTTGCATGGTATGCCCTTCAACCTGCCGCTCAACTACCCGCTCCACCGTCCAGTTCACAAGCAACCCGAGTCCTACGGAAGGCACAATGGCGAATAGCAGAAAAAGCAGCATCAGTTGGTAGCGAAGGGGCATATTACGCAAGCGTAAACGCCGAATCCTGTTCTTGAAAGTTGAGAGAAAATCTCTCATGCTCCAGCGCCTCGACCTATTGGAATACTTCTTGCTATTTGGCATAGTAATCATCCACATCCGAGCGCGTCACCACAGAGATACCCGTGTCCACCATCACGGGAAGTGGTGCATTTTCACCGGAGGAGGATGGGGCTGGAATCGTTAACTGGTGATGCAGATGGAACAAATATTGGAGTGACCAATACCCCATGTTCCAGGTTCCCTGTGCAATCGTAGCTGAGATCGTTCCGTTCTTGATCATATCCAATGTAGCCTTATTCGTATCAAACGAAATAATCTGCAATGGATGTCTGTCCCCGGCAGTTTGAACGGCTTCCCCCGCTCCTGCTCCTCCGGTGGCTTCAGTCACAAAAATACCCGCCAGCTCGGGATGTTCCTTCATCATTCTCTGTGTTTCGTCTCTGGATACCATCGCATCACCGTGTCCGTCTGCAACTTCAACAATCTGCATGGAAGGGTATCTCTCCTTGATCGTATCGCGGAAGCCCTTCGTCCGCTCTTCATGATTTTGTTGTCCGGGCAAGGTTAATACCGCGACCTCTCCCTCACGACCCAGCAGTTCAGCCATTTTATCGGCAGCCATTACACCCGACTTGTAATTATCTGTCCCAAGAAAAGAATAGGCCTGGCTATCAGGTGCATCCGCGTCAAATAATACAACAGGGATATCTGCGTCGATTGCCTTGTTAATCGCTGGAACTAACGATTGAGGATCGATTGCAGATATGGCAATGCCCGCGGGTTTGCGAGCGATGGCCTGCTCAATCACCATGGTCTGCTCCTTCGCATCATACCGGGTAGCCCCGCGATATTCTACGGTCACGCCAAGCGCATCTGCGGCATCCTCGAAGCCTTTGAGCGGGCTCTTCCAATACTCCAGCCCGGACTGGAATGTAATCATGATATACGTCTCTCCGATATCACCGCGTAGCCCCCGGTCCTCCCATGAACTGTTTACCTGACTGTTGTATTCGAATCTCAACACATACAGCGCAAATGCTGAGATTAGCAAAATGTAAACAAGCAGCATTTTTTTCATTCCGTTCACTTCCTCAAGTCGTCTGATCACCTTGTACTTTGTTTAAATTGTAAACGCAATCATTCAAAAAGAAAACTCCCCCTCTTCTTTTAAAAAGGAAGCTCCTGTTGCTAACGATGTACCTGCTGCAATAATGTACTATATTGTTTCTCCCTCTGGACGTATGATCATGGAACTAAACTACAACCTGAGGAGAGCATCATCATTATGAATCTTGCATCTTTTTTAATCTACTGCATCGTCGTTACATTCACCCCCGGCCCCAGCAATATCGTAATTCTTTCTTCCGTACAACACGTTGGAGCACGTCAAACGATGCAATATGTATGGGGAGCTACGCTGGCATTTGGTCTGCTGCTCACCGCTTCAGCTTTTCTTAATCAGCTTCTTGCCGGAGTGTTGCCCGGAATCCTGAAGGTGATGCAGATTGTCGGCGGCCTGTACATGGTGTATCTGGCGTACCAGATCTACAAGATGGGTACCACCGAGGATGCACCGAAACAAGTTACCGGATTCTGGAACGGTTTCATCATGCAATTTGTGAATCCAAAGGTGGTCTTGTTTACTTTCACTGTCATTCCAAGTTATGTATTGCCCTTTTATCAAAGTTCATTTTCTTCGTTCCTGTTCGTGCTGTTAATTACCTTCATTGGATTCCTGGCCTATTCCAGTTGGGTTGTTTTTGGCACGGTTTTCAAAACATTGCTGAATCGGCACCAAAAATTACTGAGTATTCTCATGGCACTTTTTTTGTTATACTCAGCCATTATAGTATCCGGATTAATCTAAAGCTTGGGAGGTGTGCTGCATGGAACGGTTTAACTATAAAAAGTCGCAAGACGTGCTGGCACTATCCGCCAGCTTTACTGATTTTGCATACAAAAAACATTGCCATGAAGAGTATGCGGTCGGCGTAACCTTGCGTGGCATTCAACAATACAACCTGGACGGACAATATCAGGCTTCACACCAAAATGGTGTCATGTTGTTCAACCGTGAACAGTCTCATGATGGAAGCTCCTATGATAAGGCTGGCATTGACTATGTGATGCTGTATTTGAAGCCGGATTTGGTAGAGGAGATTATAGGTAAAAAGGAGTTGCGTTTTGTAAACCCCATCGTCTATGATCCCGAGCTTGCACGTAAGATCCTAATGCTGAACGACGCCGTTCAACTCAGACAGGACGAAGCCGAGTGCAGCGAACGGCTCTTCGATCTGGTTCATCTTCTGGCTCAGAAGGAGATGGATACCAAGCTTTGGTTGCCCCAGGACAGCCTGGTTAGAAAAGCGAAGGAAATCATGTTTTGCAGTACCGAAGATGTGCTCAAGCTGGACAACCTGAGCTCCGAGTTTGGCATGTCCAAGTTTCAATTTATCCGTGAATTCAAGTCACATGCGGGCATATCCCCCTACCAGTTTTTCTTGAACTGCAAGGTTGAGCGTGCCCGTCAATCTATCGAAAAGCAGAAGGACGTCTATGTCGCTGTTGCCGATTGCGGATTTGTCGATCTGACCCATCTGAACCGACATTTCAAACGGGTATTTGGTATCACGGCTTATGAATACATGTTGCAGCTAAACTAGTTCCATCGGATCGATAATCTCGACTCCAAGTGGATAAATTTTGACGCCACTACTGAAAATCCCCGTACAGAACGTTAATGTACCTTAACGCTCTGTACGGGGATTGGCTTCTTTTTTCGTTGTGCAATCAGATTCTTTTCTTTCGTCTCCAGACCCACACTACTGCCGACCCTACCAATAAAACGACTGCACCGTATAAGATGAGATAGAAAGTCCCACTTCGCCCTTCGTCGGGTTCCCCAAAATCTTCTCTACTTACAACCTTGCCCGCACCCAGCAATTTCAAATCGTCTTCGGCTTGTTCAATTAGAACATTGCCACTGCACAGATTCGTATGCAGCCTGTTGTCTCGTTCATCCAGACTGGCAAAGATCAGGTAGGACTGATTCTTTTCAAATTGAATGCCACAGGAGTCAGACCCTCCGTCCTTCCCCACAATTTTCATCTTTTTGGCACTGACTCCCTTCCATGCAGTATCTACATCAAAGGTATACTCTCTTACCCCATTATACCGGTATATTTGCGATCGGCCTTTCTTCACCACTTCTCCTGTAAATACCGTGGTATACGTTTCCAATCTCTCTTGAACATCACTCTCGACACAACTGCAAGCATACACTTTCTCTCCGGGAAATAGAGCTAGCCCTGACATAACCAACAGTAAGACCAACATGCACATCATCAACCGTCGTTTCATTCCGCCCACTCCCCTATTAGATTCTCTGCTCGAACAACCGTGTTAAGGTTATATATTTTTATTGCTGCAATATTTATTGTAAAATTATAGCACAATACCAATATGGCTATGATCGCATTCGCAGACACAACCTATAAAATCAAACATCGCGGAGGAACTGAACATTTGATGCAAAACTGGAAAAGGAACATCTCATTTCCGCTGCTCGTGGCAGCGTTATGCATGATCGCTTTTGTAAGCATCGCCCTGTCCATCAGTGATAACCAGATTCATCGATTTGATGATACCCTAATTGGATGGATTCAGGGGTTGGAATCCGCCAGTATGACGCAATTCATGCAGTTGTTCACCTGGATTGGCGGCGGGAAGCCCGTGGTCATCATTACAATCATCGCCATGATTGTGTTATACGTGTGCCTTCGACACAAACGCGAACTGCTTTTCCTGGCTTGCGTACTCGTCGGTTCAACCCTGTTAAATGCATTGCTCAAGCTGGTATTTCAACGTGCAAGACCTACCATTAACCGGATTATCGAAGTGAGTGGATACAGTTTCCCCAGCGGACATTCCATGGCAGCGTTCAGCCTATATGGTGGACTGGCCTTTCTGATCTGGAAACATGTACCTACCGTCACAGGACGTGTGCTGATGATCATTGCCAGTGCCGTCTTTATACTGACCATCGGGATAAGTCGTATCTACTTGGGTGTGCACTATCCAAGTGATATCGTTGGCGGATACTTCTTAAGTGGTTGCTGGCTCTCCACATGCATATGGTTTTACCGGCGACATTTGGAGCGCATGTCCCAACTGCAAAGCAGAAGACTGGCATAGACGGCTCGCTATTGTAGCAGACAAAGGAATCCTCGGCTATCTCAATAGCCGAGGATTCCTTTGTCTTATTTCTTTAATCTTATTCCTGAATTCCATCCTGTACGAGGCTCAGATCCACATGTAAGCGAATATCCATGGCAGAATAACTCTTGTAGAATGTCTGGCTATTCCAGTGATGGGTACGGCTTTTCACATAATCTCCGAAGCCTACAGGGTCCACATGTTCGGACTGAAATTTCTGAACCAGTCGATTGATTTTCTCTTCCATATGTTGTTGGATCTCACGCTCCAGAGCTTTCATATCGTTGCCCGATAAGAGAAAGTCATTTTGTGAGTCTTTAATGACGGAAGCACTGATCCGAATGCTCGTATCCAAAGTCTCGGACTGTGGATCAGAAGACCGATGCTTTACGGATGAAGACAAAATTTTAAGCAATGCATAGTGAGGTTCTTTCGGAATGGATTGTGTCAAGTTAGGAACATCTGTGACAGGCACCAGAAACTTGCCGTTTTTAGCGTTCTCTGTCAACAATTTCAAACATAATCCCTCATCCTCATTGATCTGAAGCGTTGCGAGTTCACCTCTAAATATGACCAACCCATCCAGTTCAATTTTCTGTTGCTCATTAAGGGTGAGCCTTGGAAGATAAATATCCTGCCCCTTGCTGAAATACTGGAACAACGTCTGATGCAAGCTTGAATGAGGGAGATTTGCATAATTGGCATTTTGCTCGATTAATTTCATCAGATATAACGGATCGTGAAAAGGCATGGATGCTTTAATAATATCAAGCGCCTTGCCTTCAGCAACCGCAAGCTGCATCCGTCTGGACACCTTTGTATTGTGAGACAGAATATGCAAAATATTCCCAATCCCATGACGTGCATATATTTCCCCGAGTACCATCACTCTTAACTGGCCGTATTCAATAGGTTCCTTCGACTGCATATTCATCCTTGACACAACGTCAAAGTTATTCGATGAATCGATCTCCATCAATCTAACATCACTTTTGTCTTTGTCGCTATACTCCCCAACCAGCACACTGTTATGGATGTGGTTGTCTTGCAGATCGTATGCGGAAGTCAGAACAAGACTGATCTTGTTAATGATACTGGTATCTTTACAGGAACTGAGAAGAAATATGACCATTAAAATCAACAGGATTCTGCCTATACGGTTCATACCTAATCACTCCTCGTCCAGACGATTTGTTCGATGCATTTTACCTGGCTTATAACGAATGAAAGAGAGTGGCCTCAAATAACTCGGACGGGTAGTCGTCTGTTCATAGGATGCTCGAATCAGGCTGTCTTTGAGATCGTTAAACCGCATGGGGAAAAAAGGCGACATGTATGGCGAACCCAGGGATTTCAAACGCGACAGATGAACCAGCAGAAAACAAAGTCCAATCGCAATGCCAAATGCTCCCCAAAGTGAAGCTAACAGAATAATCGGAAAGCGTAAAAAGCGAATGGCATTCGACATTTTATAGATCGGTGTGACAAATGAAGCAAGCGCAGACAAGGATACAATAATAATCAGCACATTACTTGTAAGAGCAGCTTCTACAGCAGCTTGTCCCAGAATAATGCCACCCACTACGCCTAGCGTTTGTCCGATACGATTGGGTAATCTCGCGCCGGCTTCCCGCAAAAATTCAATCGTCGTTTCCAGAAATATTGCTTCAAAAAGAGGCGGAAAAGGTACACTTTGCCTGGTAGAAATCAATTTGCCCAAAAGCTCTTTAGGCACAACTTCGTAGTGAAATGTCATTAAGGCAACATATAGCGCCGAGGCGAATAGGGAGAAGATTACCCCAAAGATGCGGATCAGGCGAAAAAAGGACCCCAGCGCCCAAGGTAGATAATAATCCTCCGGAGAGACAAAGAAATCAAACAACGTCGACGGGCCTGTTATAAAAGAGGGAGAGCCATCACTAATCACCGCCACTTGGCCTGTTATGAGTGCATAGATAACTCTGTCCCTGCGTTCCGTTGTGGTAAACAGCGGAAAAGGCGTGAACGAATTATCTGCAATCAATTGATCCAATTGTGAGGTATCAAATACAACATCAAAATCAATAGCCTTCAGTCTCTCTTCCATCCTCGTCACGTTGTCAGGATTGACGATGCCTTCCACATAGAGAATGGCCACTTTGGACTGGGACAAGGACCCTACCGTTATTTCCTTTACAATCAGATTGGTTGTGCGCAGCTGCATGCGAATCAAATGCAGATTAACTGCCAATGATTCCACGAAGCCAACTTTGGGACCTATTACACTGAACTCATTCTCGGTATCATTATTACTTCGGATTCCTTCCTTGCCTGCCATAGGAACGAGAATGGTCTCCTGTTCATGAATATGGCCTCGAATCAGCAGATTGCCCTGAAGAAGAGCTTGCAACACTTCATCACTCTGATCCGAAACTTTCAGTTCCTCCAGAGGGATATGAGTTATCAGATCGTGCAAACTCACTACTGTGTCAATAGCAGTGTGCTCTTGCAACGCATGAATTACAATTTCCAGCAAATGACTGTCTACCAGCGTTTTATAATAGCAAAATTCGAGTGGCAAATTGCCAATGGTTATATCACGGGTCATGAAATCATCGGAACGACCACAGGCTGCAAGCACATCCGTAACGGACTCCAATCTTTGCTTTTGAGTATGGGCAGATAAGTTCATTCTTCATCTCCTTTGTCCGCGCTATTTGTGGTGTCCTTCGTGGGGCAGAACTGACCCTGATTGATTCGGAACAAGGAGAATAGAAAAAGAAGCGGAAGATACATATAGATCAACACTTCTCCGATTCGCATATACACCTCTGTCATCATCTCAATCTGGTTGGTATCTCTAATGATCAAGATTAAAATCACGAAGATTACCACAGCGAACTTCAGACCCAGGGTGGGTCTGATCGACCTCTCTAATTTCAGACAATGACAGGCCGCCCAGAGTCCCAGCGTAATAATCGCTAACATTTTCAATAACCAGAAAGACAAGACCAGATACTCCATGCGTTGGATCAAGGGCATTTCGATAATACTGATCAGATTGAGTGTGGGCCACAGATGCTCTTTCATTTGTCCGTGACTGAAGAACATAAAGGCAAATGTGAAAAAAACCAAGTACACCACTGTGGCGGTAATGACTGCAGCATAAGCCCATTTAATCGAACGTTCGGGTGTTCGGATAAAGGGATAAACGACCAGCAGAATACCGCAGCCGATAAATTCGTGGAGCATATCCCGTGTTGAAAGCCAGATGGAGGAGGCATCATGATCCAAAATCGGCAGCAAATTGCGAGGATGTAAATAGGATGACACCAGAAAAATTTGTGGAAAAACAAGCACAAGAATGAACAGGGTTCCCCAAAGACACATACCTGTTACCGACTGTATCCCGCCAGCCACGCAATAGTAGGCTATTACCAATATTGCCAGACTGATTAACCAGGTATTTTGGGTAGGCAGAACCCATAATTGAACAATATGAACATAGGAAAGGAAGGCCACAGAAGAACCCAGCACAAAGTACAACATAAAAATCCAGTTGATGATGAAGCCTGCGTACCTGCCCCAATAGCGTTGATTGATGTGTACAAGCGTAGCTTGGGTCGGGGATTGGCGTCCCAGCAAAACATACATCATTTTAATAACTCCGGCTACAATAAAAGAGGCAATCACAATGCTGATCCAACCGTCGTTCTCTGCCCCGTGAAGCATCTTATATTGAAAATTCATCAAACCAACACTGACCAAACTGACATATAACACAAAAAATATATGAATGGGCGACATATTGTAGCGGTTCCCAGACGCGTCCACAGAAATCTCACCTTTCTAAAATCAGTTATCAACGATTCCACAGTGTCCGTAAAGTAGATTTAAAATATCATAGTTAAGTTAGTCACTTTAGTTCAGTATGTAAATAAATCTGCATTTTATGCACCAAAATACAAAAAACCGCCTGTCCCATGTATAGGAACAAGCGGGTATTGATTTATGCCAAATTATAACTCTTCACCATTGGATTCGATAACTTTTTTGTACCAGTGGAAACTCTTCTTCGGTGTTCTGCTCAAGTCTCCGTTACCGTCGTTGTCTTTATTGACATGAATGAAGCCATAACGCTTCTTCATCTCTCCAGTGGAAGCACTAACCAGGTCGATACATCCCCACATCGTGTAGGCAATGAGATCTACGCCGTCAGCTACCGCTTCTTTCATCTGTTCAATGTGACCTTTCAGATAATCAATGCGATAGTCATCCTGAATGGAGCCATCTTCCTCTACCACATCGATAGCACCCAGACCGTTCTCAACCACCATCAGTGGAATCTGATAACGATCATACAGATGATTCAGTGTATAACGCAGTCCTTTTGGATCAATCTGCCAACCCCAGTCGGAGGCTTCGAGATATGGATTTTTGATACCGCCCAGCAGATTACCTTCTGCTCTCTCGAGGGACTCGTCCGCACTTTCAACCAAAGACATATAATAACTGAAGGAGTAGAAGTCTACGCAGCCTTCACGCAGGGTCTGCTCGTCTCCCGGTTGCATCTCGATCTGGATACCTTCTTCGGCGAAGAAACGTTTGGCGAATCCAGGATACGCTCCACGAACCTGTACATCACCACAGATCATGTTGGACAGCTGATCTTTCTTCTGTGCAAGCAGCATGTCGTCCGGATTACATGTATTGGGGTAGGTTGTCATGAATGCAACCATACAGCCAATTTTGAACTCAGGGTTGATCTCATGTCCCAGCTTCACCGCTTTGGCACTTGCGACGAATTGGTGATGCAATGCCTGGAAACGAGTCTGTGGATCATCGATACCATCCGTCAATGACTCTTTGCCTTCGAACAAGATACCTGCACCCATATAAGCGCCCATTGGCATCGTCAGGATGTTGATTTCGTTGAACGTCAGCCAGTATTTGACCTGATTCTTGTAACGGTTGAACAGGGTTGTACAATAGCGGATATAACAATCGATAACTTCACGGGAAGCCCAGCCGTTATACTTCTGTGTCAGACCGAATGGCGTTTCATAATGGGAGATCGTTACGAGCGGCTCAATATTATACTTTTTCAACTCGGCAAAGACGTTGTCGTAGAACTGCAATCCCTCTTCATTTGGTTCCAGATCGTAACCATTTGGATAGATACGGGACCAGTTGATGGACATGCGGAACATTTTGAAACCCATCTCTGCCATCATGGCAATATCTTCTTTGTAATGTCCGTAAAAATCAACCGCTTCATGGCTCGGATAATATGTGCCCTCTTCCAATACAGGCGTAATCCGGCGTGGGATCGTGTGGGTTCCCCCTGTCATCATGTCAGACGTGCTTGGCCCCTTGCCACCTTGATTCCATCCACCCTCGAATTGATTGGCAGCCGTTGCGCCACCCCAGTAGAAGCCTTCTTTCATTGTCATGATCAGTTCCTCCTTCATATTTAACTCATTTCAATATAAAGTGCTTAATATTATGCGAGTAGCCGTTCCGGTCACGAATCGTTCTTCAGATCGCTGTTATCCTCGGATTTCTTTTATCCCCATTTCTAAATGGAAAAATCGGATGATAAAGGCGAACACTTCGTTTCTTCAGAATCGATATCGCCCCCTTCTCTACTTCGCAATAAATGAAGAACAAATTATAAGACTGAGTCAAAATGTCTTGGTAAGACTTTTACACCAGTGTACCACCCATACCCTGACACCTATTGTCATGGTATAATCATGGCATGGAAAATAACCGATTATTTCGAATGTTGCTTTTGTTATTGGAGAAAAAGAAAGCTACTGCCCCCGAACTCGCCCGTTTGTTCGAGATTTCTGTACGCACGGTATACCGTGATATCGACCGGCTGAGCGCTGCGGGTATTCCCGTCTATACCACAACCGGCAAGCATGGGGGTATTCATCTGATGGACAACTATGTCATGGACAAGTCGCTGCTGTCGGAAGAAGACCAAAATGAAATTTTGATGGGTCTCTATAGCGTCAGTGCGATTCCCCATCTGAACAGTGCCCATATGCTGCAACGGTTAACCGCCTTGTTTGATCACAAACTGGATTGGATCGAATTCAATTTCTCACCATGGGGCAGTATTCCCCTGCAGGAGAGAGAACTGTTCAATCAGGTGAAACAGGCTATATTAACGAATCAACTGATTACGTTTCACTACATTAATTCGGATGGTGAGAAGAGCTCTCCTACCGTGGAGCCACAGAAGCTTATATTCAAGAATAGTACATGGTACTTCAAAGGATATATTCAAGATGATCCTGATCGGAGAGAATTCGAGACATTCAAGATGAAACGGATCACCCAGTTGACTTTTCTGACGCGAAAACATGATCATCCCGTCACTGCAGAATCAACCCATCCTGAATCAGAGGCTGCCACCACCATGACGCCTCTGACACTCTCATTCTCTAGCACTATCGCATACCGAGTTCATGATTTTTTTGAACCGTCTCTCATTACAAAGGAGCCGGATGGCAGGCTCCGTGTTTCTCTCGAACTAAATGTAGGGGAATGGCTCTACTCCTTTCTGCTATCGTTTGGTTCCGAGTTGACCGTAATTGAGCCCGCTCATGTTGGACAAGAGTTGCTCAGGCGCCACATCAAAGCCGTTGAACATTTGCAGAACGTCATGAACAAACAACCCGACAATGAATGATATAATATAGGCCAATACAACTTTTGATTTCAGGTGACTCTCAATCCACATCTGACCGAAGGAGGTTTATCCATGCAGGATATTAGACGCAACAATGTGGAACGTTTCAAAGGTTTCGGTACGTTATACGATCAGAATCGACCAGCTGCTCCCACTGAAGTGGTGGATATTCTAACGACATATCTTGGCAACACACCGCGTATGGTCGCAGATGTTGGCTGTGGGACCGGCTTATCCTCGTGGATCTGGCTTAATGAAGCTGAGCGTATCATCGGATTTGAACCCAGCGATGACATGAGGTCTGTAGCGGAGTCCAAGTGGGAATCTGCGGGCAAGCCGGATAACCTCCGGTTTGTATCCGGCTTGTCTCACGACCTCGGGCTTCCGGATGGCAGTGTCGATGTGTTGACCTGCTCCCAATCGTTTCACTGGATGGAGCCGCAACCCACACTGCGCGAGTTCGCTCGTGTGTTGCGACCAGGAGGCATCTTCGCCGCTTATGACTGTGACTGGCCTCCAATGCTGAATTGGCAGCTTGAACAAGCCTACCAACAATTAGTCTCTATAGCAGATGACCGTGCTTCACAACTTTCTAGCCAAGAGAATCAGGCACATAAATGGAGCAAGGATGGACATCTGCAGCAGATTCAGCAATCTGGCTTGTTCCGCTATGTTCGGGAAATTGTGTTTCATCACCACGAGACATTCACGGCCGATCGTTACGTCAATCTGGCCTTGAGTCAAGGCGGGCTGCAAACGGCATTGAAGCTCGGAGCAACGGAATTTAATGAGATGGCAGACGATTTCAGAGAACAGGCCCAAACGGTATTTGGTGGACAATCAAGAGAGGTACTGTTCTCGTATCGCATGCGCCTTGGTATTGTCTGAACGTAGTATGATGCTTGCTTCTTTCGTACAAGTCTAATGAAATAAGGATGTCCTATATGTCATTGGCATGACGTACGGGCATCCTTTTTAGCCTTATCTGATCTAGTGAATTAAGAGACTCTATGAGTTCCACTATTAAATCTATCCTGTTTTCTACATCATCAGGAGGAGAACAAATCACTTAATTGCCCCTCCTGTACATTCAATGCCAGGACCAATGTCGTCGGGTCCTGTCTTGAATAAATAACGTTAATGACATGCCCTTGCTGCACCTGAGGCAGCGCAGCCTACGCCGAAAATATTACTTAAAATCGCAGGAACAAAGATCAGTGCGAACCCGGCAAAGATCGCCGGCGTGTACCACCATGCCTGCATAATCATAAACGGATCATTCCACAACTGCTGTGTCAAGAATGGGGAGAACCCCACTCCAAATACCGTTAATACTCCAATGAATCTTAGGAAACCCACCACATGATCCCCCCTCTCTGTTATTCTAAATATGGTTGTTAGTCGAATTATCTAAATGGAATATTACCTTTTCCTAACCAAATACCTTCTAGACGGACAACAACCCCATGTAGATCAACTCTGATGGATTCGTCGGATTTTGCCCTAGTCCCACCCGATCGCTTACTCGCGGAATCTGCATCTTGGACACCAGTGTCTCCAATGTTCGCTGATACTGGCTGCCGTTTGTCTCTGTCACCTCAAGGACCAGCACAACAATGGGATCAAAGTTGATCAGTTTGCCTGTATCGGTAATGGTGACTACCGTAGCCGTTGCTGTCAAAGGCAGAGAACCACTCGCCGCCAATTGTGCCTGCCTCGCCGAATCCAGACTCTGATTGATGGCCTCCCGGTGTTCCTTCGATACGAAGCCTTTCATCATCATGCCAGTAAGTCCTTTATTCATCATTTTATCCGCTTTGGCAATCGCATCTTCCTGGTTGTTCTTTTTACCGAACCATCCCATAGTAAGCACCTCATTTGTTTTATTTTTATTTATAGTTAAATTATAATCACGGCGGCTTGTCCTTGAATACCCTTCTGGCGGCATACAAAAAAAACGAAAAATCCCATAATTGAATCACAGGATGATCGTTTCTTCAGTAAGGAATTATGCTTATTTCACAAAAAAAGATCTGCTAATCCGATTTTCATTTCACAATTGGCGGCTATATTTTGTGGCAAATGCTTCAGCAATGAACATAGTCATGCCAAAAACAGTGTTATTTAACCCATAAGTTTTCCGCTATACACACTGATGCTTTCAAAACTCATAAGTAAACTTATGCTTCATATTTCGATTTCCACAATATTGTTTCTAATATTCTAATTTTTTTACTAATCCATATTCTCCTTCGAAACCTTGGGTTTTGCTTATGTAAGCTAACGTTCCCCGTTAGCGAAATCCCGAAATAACCATTGATTTCTTCTATGCCTTATTTTTACTTGAGGAAAGGATTGTCTTGTGACGGAGTTATTCCGACAAACTCCTCATTATCTACAGGTTTTAAACTAATTAGCTCTTCACCAAATTGCTTGTTAAGCTCTTCGACTTCACTGTCCGTTAGTTCTGACTGAACAACAATTTTTCCAATGTCAGATTCGTAATAAACTCTTTGTTTTTTCCCTGACACATTGTAAGTAACATGGTCTGCTATTGATTTCACTAATGCCTGCAACTCACTTGAAGTATATTCTGTTACTTTGGCTTCTTTTACTGAGATATTTCCGCTTAGAAAACTACACCCCGTAACCAAATATTCGCATCATAGCCCCCTATCACTGATCATAATATCATCTAATTATAAAATTTGAAAAAGCGGCGATAAAGTTCTCTCTGTCGCTCTTCGCGCAGTTAAACACAAATTTGTATGGTTGGCTTTTCTACTAGAGTTTCCCCTTAGGCTAATTATGAAACCATTTCAGATGATTTACTTTTCTTATTATGATTCTCGAAATTCTACGAGAAAGGGATGAGTTTGATTATTAAGTGCCATATCTATTCTTTCTATGAAATTGCCCCAAGTTATCATTTTCCTAGCCTCTTCCAAAGAAAAGTAACCTACCTCATCGCTCTCTATACTTGTTGTTAATGTACCGGCCACTGGCTTGCCTGTAAAAATGTTGTTACATACACCACGAGTTATATTCTGATACAACCCACAGAAACTAATTAGTTCTACTTCGATTCCTGTTTCCTCTTTCACTTCTCGGATAGCGGCCTCCCTAATAGTTTCCCCTTCTTCTACACATCCTTGAGGCATCTCCCAACCACGACGACCCCGCATTAACAGAATTTCGTTTTTTTCATTGAGTACGATCACACTAGCCGAAACGATGAATTTCATTAGTTTCACCTCTCCAATAATATTTATTACTTAAACGCTTAGACGCTTTTATGTGTTGAAGTATATCAATTTAGATTATGTTTGTAAACAATGTCATTTTTTCTTTCAAAAGTACACAAATACATGGTCTTCTCTACCACGTAACCTTCATGTTAGCTAAACGGAAGAAAGCCGACTAATTAGCCGACTGTATGCTTGAATTATCGTTCCTGGGATCTATTGGGGACTTACGACACAACATGGGTAATTAATTGAACACTTTATAGATTAGAGCTGTTCCAAGCCGATTTCTCGCTCTATTTTTTGCGTAACAGATAGACCAGCTTCCGATAATACATGGCCGCTTCCTTATATTTTCGCTGATCCTCGGACACTACAGCCATTCCCTCATATAACGGTTCAAGCCGCATGACATGCTGCGCAGATTCAAAATAAGCAGACACGCCAGTGCCCGCTCCATGAAAACTTCGCGATCTCCATGCGCGAGAGCCAGATGGCTCTGGTAGAAGGTTGCGCTCATCTGCTGATCCTGTGTTGTTGCACATTTCAAAAGTTGTTCTACACTCTGCGCAAGCATGCCCCAGTTCTTACGTGCCAGAGCCACTTCGCATCGATACACACTGATGAGTGGCTGCATCGTCAACTGTGTTTCTTCCGGTTCCTGCTGGAACAGTGACTCGAATCGTTCAATCTCAGCCTCTGACTGATCCAGTTCACCTGTCATCGTCAGCATGACAATCCGATTGTTGGCAATCGCCGTCACTAGGTCTCCCTGGTTGCCCGCATACACGAGGTTCGCCTCCGCCATGGTTAATGCCGAGAGTGCCTCCTGAACCAGCCCCATCGCGAAGCAATAGCCACTATATGCCACATATAACCCGGACAACCGATGGAACATCCGCTGATCATATACATGACGCATTGTAAGCTCGACTACCTGTTTTGCCTCTTCATACTGTTTGACCTGGATGTAGGCTTCCATCTTGATATTTTGCACAGACAGCCAGAATTCACTGCCAGGAAGAGCCAGTTCACTTAGTCTGGTCGCATGAGTTAATACATCCACAAAGGCCTGTTTGGAGCGATAATATTGTATTTTATAGAACAAGAGAGCCTTGACTAACGGACGTGGCAAATCAATATCGTCTGGACGACCGTATTTTTCCAGGTAAAAATTGAGGTAGGACGTATGTATATACTCATGAGCTGTTGCATCGTTTAATTGTTGATAGTATACCGCCTTCATCAAAGCCGTTGTCAGTTCTACAGTCAGTGCGTCATCGCGGTCTGCCAGTGCATGTACCGTATCTTCTGATATCGCCGATGCTGGAACAGACATTTGTTCGAAAATAACCTCCGCCCGTTCGAGTGTTTCCTCGTCCTGAGCCGCAGCCGTTGTAATATAAGAAGGGGTTACCCCAAGACGCTCGGCAATCGATTCTGCCAAGTCCTCAGGAAGCGGATAACGATCCGCCAGAATATTCGCAAAGTGGGCCTGTGTGACCAGACCTTCCACAAGGTCTTTACGGGAAATCCGTTTTCTTTTGCTTAACAGTTCAATGCGTTCCTTCAGCATGTTATCCCTGTCCTTTCTATCCTTACGAGCGAGTACATTATACCCACATCATCGCAAAATTGGAGATATCACGCCATCCTTCCGGCAAAATCAACCGAAACGGTTTCCGTTTCCCAGATAATTGTTTTACAATAAGAGAGTATGTGTAAGAGCATTTTATCGAAATGCTGAACCATGAGCTGAATATGAAAGGATGCAAATAAATGATTATTAAACCAAGAACACGTGGTTTTATTTGTACCACTTCCCACCCTGTAGGTTGCGCTGCGCAAGTGCAGGAACAGATTGATTATGTAAAATCCCAGCCGGAGCTGAAAGGCCCCCGTAATGTGCTCGTCATCGGTGCTTCCACCGGATACGGACTGGCGTCACGCGTTGTTTCTGCTTTTGGAGCAGGAGCGAATACGGTCGGCATTTATCGTCCAAGCAGTTCCACAGAGAAACGTACGGCTTCTGCAGGCTGGTACAACTCCGCTGCATTTGAAAAAGCCGCTGAAGAAGCAGGTCTGAAATCGTACAGCATTACAGGTGATGCATTCGCAAACGAAACAAGAGACAAAGCCGTTGAACTGATTCGCAGTGAACTCGGTCAAGTGGATCTGGTTGTCTACAGCGTAGCCTCGGCACGCCGTACCGATCCGAACACGGGTGAAGTATTCAACTCTGTGCTGAAGCCAATCGGACAATCCTACACGAACAAAACGGTAAACTTCCACACAGGCGAAATCAGCTCTGTTACTCTTGAGCCGGCAACCGAAGAGGAAATTCGTCAGACGGTAACCGTTATGGGTGGAGACGATTGGGAACTGTGGATGGATGCCCTTCAACAAGGCGGCGTGCTCGCTGATGATGCAACAACGATTGCTTTTTCCTACATCGGTCCTGAACTTACCCATGCCATCTATCGTGATGGTTCCATCGGTCAGGCCAAGAATCATCTGGAAGCGACTGCACACAAGCTGAATGATCGTCTGAGTGCAAAAGGTGGACGTGCATACGTAACTGTAGCCAAAGCGCTGGTGACTCAATCCAGCTCCGCGATACCAGTCGTACCGCTGTACATCTCAGCACTGTACAAAGTCATGAAAGAAAAAGGCCTGCACGAAGGCTGCATTGAGCAATTGCAACGTCTGTTCGCTGATCGCCTGTATGCGGGAGGAGAAGTTCCAACCGATGCAGAAGGTCGCATTCGCATTGACGATTGGGAGATGAGAGCTGACGTTCAGGAAGAAGTGGCGAAGCTCTGGAATGAGTTGACCACAGAGAACATCTACGATCTGTCCGATCTGGAAGGTTACCGTCGTGAATTCTTCCAACTGTTTGGTTTTGAAACCGATGGTGTGGATTATGAAGCAGACGTTGATCCGAACGTTGAAGTGCCTCATCTGGTGAACTAAAGAAGTTTGGGCGTGGACCTGAGCTTAAGTTTTCGTTAGAGCTAACTGCGGATATCATGTAAGGATATGATTTTAAAATCAATGAAGGAGGAGCCAGATGGCTCCCCTTTTTTTGTCTTTTTTAGATCCTCCCCCCCCTTAACAATTCCAATTTCCGTATCCATACACTCTTTCGTATATCCCCTAATCAAATCGATTTAAGCAGCTTTTTCAGCTCTTTTGGTAACGTCTTCTCTGTAGTAATGGAACGTGCTCCATGCATGGACGCAAAGAATTGAAGTCCCTCCCGAAAATCCGTGATCCATTCCTCCACAGGCGGAGCAGTCTCTTCCATAGATAACAAACGAACGGTAAGTACTCCAGTTTTGCGATCAAGTCGTGGGTCCATACGTCCAATCAACCGATCACCGTGAAGAATAGGCATGGCGTAATAACCGTAGGTTCTTTTCACCTCTGGCGTATATATCTCCCATTTATAATGAAAATCAAATAAATCCACGATTCGTTCTCTTCTCCATAACAGGTTGTCCAGCGGCGGCAAGAATCGTACCGGACCTGACGGATCATAGTGTGGCTCTTCCCTTTCCATATGCAGTAGCAAATCCTCATCTTCAGCACGAATATAATAAGGCGTCGCCACATCCTCCACCTCAAGCGGGATCATTCGTCCATCTGACACACGAGCAGCGATATCAGCCCGACGTTCAGCCGCTGTAGATTTGAGCCAGCCCAGACGGGGATCACGGGCATCTACAACCCGATATGCATGAATATATTTATCCAGCAGAGCCTGTCTCTGGGCAAACACATCCATGTCTTCTTTTATCGGAAGTCCCTGTTGCTGCAATTCGGATTCGGTAATATGAAAATAACGTTCATTCCCCTGCCTCGCCACCACACGAATCACAGCGGAGTCTAACAGTAGATTCAGAGCAAGGGTTGTATCCTTGGTCTTCGGCACATCTGCACTGTCCCAATAACCACTCACCCGCTCAACAGCACGAAAGGCTCTTGATGGCAAAGGACCCTCTTCCTTCAAACGCTGTAACACATGCTGCACTGTTTTCTCCAGACCTTGTAAGGACGGAGCCAGACGCTCCCTTAACCGAGCACGCATAGGTTCAAAAAGAGCATAGTCTTCGATTGGAATGACACAGGCGGCATTTGCAAAATATTCAAACACCTTGTGATCACTCAGCAGTGTATTTAAGCTGTCAGCAGTATAACCAGGGTCACGAGCCCCCAGCACCAAATGCTGGTTTCCGGTTACAGCAGCCACAGGATCAATCTGTACGCAACCAAGGGAGCGAATCAAACTCAAAACTTGGTCGGGTCCCGAAGGTGAGGAAACTGCGGGCCAACGTCCCAGTAAAGCTTGTGTGTGCAGCAAAAAACGCCGAACGATTTTCTTATTCATGTGCAGCGCTGTTGTCATATGTATAGGTTCTTCCCTTCATTTATATATCTAAGGATTAATAGTCCAATTCATAACGATACATTGATTTTAACAGTCCACATCATTACTTTCCAACCAAAGAAAGAATTCTATCGTATCGTCTTACTTATCCAGCAACCTCATAGACAAAATAAAAAGAAGCACCACCATCCTGGATGATCTGCTTCTTGTGTTTGACCTTTTGCAATTTTTCCTGCTTTGTAGGCATGAGGCGTACATGCTGGGATAGTGCACCATAATCTCCGTTGACTCTCCGACTCTGTTCTGTGCACCACTTACCTGACCGTTCTGCTTTGCGTAATGCTTTTTGTGTTTGTGTACGTGCCATAATGGATCACACACTCCTTTGGTTGATATACACTCAATATATCATGTGCAGCTACGCAAGTGAAGGTGCATCCTACTGAAATGGGCATATACACCATTAAAAAGGCTTCCACCCAAGTACTTAGCGGGATTGCCGCTTTCGCCTGGACTGCCACGTCTCAATCGGTTCGTGATCATCTTCCTCAATCAGTTCCAGTGCTTCTGCCATTCTTTTCGCTTTGAATAACAGAATTAACTCCATCAGGTCTTCCCGGTCCAGCAACTTCACTCCATTGACCGCTGCAAGTGTCCTGCAGGCTTCGGTGTAACGGGCAGACGTCAATACAATCGATCGGTCGGCTTCATAATAACGCATGGATGTATAGATTTCCTGCACAGCACTCAACCCTACCGGATGGTTCGCACCATATCGCTTTGCTTGTACAACACTTCGCCTGCCGAGTCGATCAACAAATACAAGATCAGCCCCGAAGTCCCGGCTGCTTGTCGTTTTATGAACCTCATCGTACCCGAGCTCTTCAAATAGATGATAGAGATATAATTCAAATTCCGAACCGTCCTCCATCTTGTCAATGTCCTTTATCGTAATCTTACGAGGATTGGCTTCACTTCGGATCCGCTGCCCGCGCCCGATAACACGCCGAATGATCCAGGCCAATATCAACAATATGATTATACATCCAATGACCCATAGGGTCACATTTTCACTCCAATTCATAGCTCTTCTCCTTGTTCATTCCGATGTTGTATCTAACGTCTTATGCAGATATGGCTTGTCACCGCACTAAATATATCAGACTTCCACCTTCATCGAAAGAAGATGAAATCCCTGTAACCCTTCAACTTCATCAAACAAAGATAATACGATATATCAATGATAAAAGGTTACAGTACGTTCGGTTGAATTCAATGTGACATCAATGGTAAAATTCAACAATCGGTTCTATTTTGAACCGAAGAAGAAAGGTGGTTTATCACTTGCATACATTGACCAAACACAAGTCCAAAACATGGGCTGCCCTCATTCTTAGCGGCATGCTCCTCTTCACCATGAATACAACGAGTTACGCTGCCGCCTCACCCGAATCCATGCCCAAACCGGCGTGGACATCATCTTCTCTGTTGCTGTCTGAGGCCAATACAGAGAAAGATGTTTTGATCAAGGAAATCTATGCCGTGCCTTCGAAAAATCTCGTATATGTGCATGCTGCCCAGCCTGTGACCAAAACAAGCAGCAAAACAACACTGGACTGGCAACTGGACTCCCTTCAGGCATTCGATGCTACAACTGGACAATTGAAGTGGAATACGATATTCCATGAGAAAAGCGGCCCTTATACAACCTACTCCGATTCGGTATATGCAAGCAACGGTACAGCATATGTGTATATAGAGTATTCTGACAAAACCAAAAAATTGTACTCATTCAATACATCTGGCAAGACCAACTGGGTCAAAACGGTGAATTCACCTGCAAGCATTTCTCTACTGGATAACGATACGCTGATGGTTTCTTCAAGTCAGGGTGTACAATCGAATGGTTCGGTTCGCTCAGCCATCTCGTTATATGACAAGAAGGGCAAGCTGATTACCGAAAAGACGATTAACGGTGCTGTGCTTAAGGCTGATCATGGTCGAATTGTAGTGGATGCCAGTAAACAAACCAAGGTAGGCAACTTCTGGCAACAAGCCGCGAATCCCAAAGTGGAGATCTATGATCGTACGTTGAATCGTCTGTCCTTCTACCAATTCCCTTCCAGTGCGAATACACTAGGAGATGGCGGCGGTGAATCACTGGCTATTCTGAGCGATGGTTCTATTATTATGCGCGCCAATTTCGAGAACACGGGTAACCGACTGATGGGCTTTGGCATCGATGGCAAGCTCGCTTGGGGACGTGCTATTGCTGGTGATGCCTACATTCAGACAGCTGGTAACAGCTATACAGTCCTGACAGGACAGAAGCTGGAACTGTACACGATGAAAGGCAAAGTGACCGAGCGTACATTCAAGGACGCACAGCCTGCACTTATGCGTGTGGACCAGACACAGGATGGACAGTATCAGCTTGATTTTGCCAAAACAGGATACATTCTTGATCCACAGAAGCTGGAGGACGTACATGTCTACACCACCAGTGCTTCAGTTCCTTCATTAGAAGGTATCTCTACTTATATGGATGATATCATCTATTCCATGAACAATGAGACATTGTCCAAATATGTACTGAAGCCCACTCCTGCAAAATAAAAAAGAGTCTTTCTGGCTCTTTATCATATGCCAATGATTCTAGTTCCATATACTAGCCAAAAAGCCGGAAAAGTTCTATAAAGAACTCTCCGGCTTTTCACATGTCAGGATATACTTATCCTATTTCCAATTCTCTTCTATAAACTCGTCCCGTCCGGATAACGCACGGTCTTCCTTATAGTGTTTCTCGTTTTTCTTGTGATAATCCTGATGATAGTCTTCAGCCGGATAAAATACGACAGTATCACGAATTTCCGTAACAATGGGTTGATCGAATCGTCCACTAGCTGCAAGGTCCTTCTTGGACTGTTCAGCAAGCTCACGCTGACGTTCATTATGTACAAAGATCGCTGTACGATACTGTGTACCCCGATCCTGGAACTGGCCTCCGTCATCCGTCGGATCAATCTGGGGCCAGTACAGCTCCAGCAGTCGTTCATAAGGGAATACATCTGGATCAAATGTAATTTCAACGACTTCGATATGACCAGTCTCTCCGGTTTTGACCTGCTCATATGTTGGATTCTCGACGTGACCGCCGGCATAACCCGATACAATACCATGAATGCCCGGTTGTTCTTCAAACGGTGTAACCATACACCAGAAACATCCGCCGGCGAATGTAGCTTTTTCCATTCCGTTCATCCCCTCTTATCGAAACTACCTATAGAAACTGATGCTAATGTGCGCATACTTCTTATATTGTAAAACAACAAGAGGTTGATTGAAAGCCATCGTTATGGCTCTCAATCAACCTCTTCATTTGTAATACATATGGCTGACAACTTATTCAAGAAGTTATCTTGAATTCGTTACCCGCGACTACGACCCATCGAACGGAAGATCAAGCTTACGATCGCTACAAGAACAATCGCACCAATCAATGCAGGTACAATGTGGAATCCGCCCATCTCAGGACCCATATCTCCCAAGATGACTCCACCTAACCATCCACCGATGAAACCAGCAATGATGTTACCAATAACACCACCCGGAATGTCACGACCAACGATCAGACCTGCCAACCAACCAATGATACCACCGATAATTAATGACCATAACCAACCCATATCATTCACCTCTAATTAAAGTTTTTGTTGTTGTCTGTCTACTATTAACCGCTACAGAAGCATTTAAACAATTGGCATAAAAATTTTTGCATATTCCCGTTTGTCCCTATGCATCCTTCTCTGCAAAACAGGCCTTGGCCCAGTATGGAAACAGATCGCGTCACTTTCCGGCATCTCACCAGCTCAGGGCTGCGTTATGTACCTCCCGAAAGTCATTGTATGTTAGAGCAGACAAGGTTAGTATCACCAATTGAGGTAGGATTATTTATAGTCTCATACTAAAAGTTAATGTAAGTCACAGTGGCCATGTTCCGATTACGAATCGGTCTTACCCATCAATAAAATCCTGCACGTCCCTTACCCGGCTGCGCCAGCCAGGTATGTTTGTGGCTCTTGTCGAATTCGCCACGCATCGACTGAATGACTTTCACAATGTCTGTCTGACCATTCTGATGCCATTCCAGCGCAGCGCTGACATACAACTCCCCCAGCTGCGCAAGAGAGAAGGTGTCGGTCAGGCGAGCTGCCTCTACCGTGCCATCTTCACCCGCGAATATGGTGAAGCCTCGTTGCCGCAAATATTGCAGGCGAAGCTCTTCATCTGGCAGCGGGATTTCATAAGCCCGGTCGAACCGTCCAGCACGGTTCATCAGGCCTGGGTCTATTTTCTCCGGATAATTCGTTGTCCCGATCAGGAAAATGCCTTCTTTCGAAGTTGCGCCATCCAGTGTATTCAGGAAAAAGGAACGGACTTCATCCGGCATCGAATCGATGTCCTCAATGATCAGCACCATCGGTGCAAGCCGTTTGGCAGCCTCGAACACTTCACGCACCGATTCACTATTGGTATACTCCGTAATCTGCCAATACGCAGCCGGTCCCGGGATACTTCCAGCAATGGATTTCACCATTGTGGTTTTGCCGTTTCCGGGGTGTCCATACAATAGAATTCCCCGTTTGTACGGGATATCATAATCTCGGTAAAAAGAACGATCCGCTTCGAAGAACTGATCCAGCGAGCGGAAAATATCCTGTTTGATCTGGGCCGAGAGAACGACATCTTCTCTTCCCACGGAACGAGTGATGGATTCGACATGTCGATCGCTGCCATTCCGGGCATCGGTGTAAACCGTCACTTTTTTCATATTTTGCTGACGTTCCCGTTCGCGGACACTTCCCAGAAACTGCTTCATCTCCTCATCCCCGACAGCAAAGACAAAGTCTTCACTGTAGATTCCGTTCTCTCGGAAAAATGGAACACGCACAAGCGCAACGCCCCATTTCGGATAGGCAAATACGTTATTACGAATGGAGTAGTGCACACCATAAGTAGGCACATCTCCATCATCGTCGTAATGCAACGTCTGAAGCTCCAGATCCTCGAATATGCGGGCTACCAACTCCACTTCGTCACTACCATTCTGCAAGTCTTCCCGGAGCAACTCCCAATATTCATTGTTCGGGTCAGAACTGGCATAGAGCTTGTATTCAACCCCATAGCGCTGATGGAGCGCCTCACTGATTCCACGGATCAGCCTTGAATAGATGGCATACCCTTCCACTCGAATTCGGGTATCATGTTGTTCGTCATAGGTATAGATCGCTTGGGTTGGATCCGTTTGTTTTTCGTTTATTGTCATTATTTCGCTCCCTTGACCGCTACAAGCGGTTTACATTTGGCTACAACTTGAGCCAGGCCTGCGCCGGTAACACTGTCTATAATTTCATCTACATTTTTATAAGCCTGAGGTGACTCATCAATAATGGATTCAAGTGAACGCTGGTTTAGCACAATCTCATCTTCTGTCCCCACGCCCAGTGCCGAAGCAAAATCTTCCACCGAAACCAGTCGTTTCGTTGCTGTCCGTGAACGGATCCGACCCGCACCGTGACATATTGAATAATAATTATCGGCACCTTGCGGCTGACCCACCATGATATACGAAGCAGTTCCCATGGAACCGGGAATAAGTGCCGGATGTCCTGTTGCCAGATAAGGCTTCGGATTATCAGGGTGCCCTGCTGGCAACGCACGTGTCGCACCTTTCCGATGCACAAAAACGGAACCCTGGTCTGCGTGGGATTCCTCCCATGCATAGTTGTGCATCAGATCGTACAATGTACGAAATTCACATTTGTAGCCAAACACATCCCGGAAAGCCTCGCGAATAGCATACGCAATCAGATGACGATTGACAACGGCGTAATTCAAAGCAGAATACATCATATTCACATAATGACGACCTTCCGCATGCTCAAGTGGGGCAAATACCAGTCTGGGATCGGATGTACCCAGGTTAAGCCGCTGCATGACTTTGGCAATCGCTGAGGAACTCGTCTGGCTTACATAACCACCCCATGCACGAGAGCCGGAATGAATCATGACCACGACCTGTCCATCATACAATCCCCAAGCTTCGGCGATTTCACGGTTCTCTTCTGCAATTTCAATCGCCTGGATCTCGGCAAAATGATTTCCGCCACCCAGTGTGCCGAGCTGACGATGTGAACGATGCCACGTCATATCAGGGATGTGGTTTAACACATCCTCATCGTAACTGAACTTACTACTCTCCACATGTGTCAATGAGGTTGATTTTTTCGGGGTATAGCTGTCCGGAATATACTTTTTCGGTAACCCATGCAGCCCTTTACGAACAATATGTTCCAGTCTGATATCTGAGTAATCGCCTCGCTGGTTTGCCTCCATCGGTAGTACTTTCTCAATGGCCTTAACGAGTTTGCGGCGAAGTTTGATATCTTTCAATTCGTCTTTGTGCAGGTTCGTCATATGCACTCGCATACCACAGCCAATATCACTGCCTACGATCGAGGGAGATACATATCCACTCTGCGCATCCCACACAGCTGTCGTTCCAATGCAGGTACCTACACCGACATGTACGTCTGGTGTGTAACTCATATAAGAGATTTCCGGAATCTGCAGATTATTGTTCGCCATCTCGAACACCTTGTAATCCAGTGAGGAGAAGAGCTGTTGCGCCGCATATACGGTCAGATCGCCTGCAGGCAATTTCACTTCATGCCGATAGTCACCTGCGAATTCGTTCTGCTTGGTCAATAAATTAAACTCTGTATTCATAAATGTGTTTTATTCCTTCCTGTACGTTCAGCAAATTCGGTTTGCTTGATTCCTTGTATAAAATAAACATAAAAAAGCCATAGGCTATTCGCCCATGACTTCTACTGAATGACAATAACGGAGAACAGAGCAGCATGAATATGCTGTGTCTGTCATCCATCGCTATAATATAAGCGAAGAACGCATATCGATTATAAACCTGCTAAACGATATGCCTATCTCCTATGTCGACCGTATGAGGCCAATGAAACGATGAGCCGGATATGCTATTGTATCTACGTTGCGCCCTGTTTGAATCAAATCATAACCAAGCATCATGTCTCTCGGCCTCCCTTCGTTAATGTTAGTCTTATATTAAGGGGACTAGAATTCATGTGTCAACCCTTTTCTTGGAAAATGGGCCATGCGCATATTTCATATGCAAACAAAAACAGGAGACTGTCCTAGGACAGCCTCCTGTTTTGCAGCTAATAATGATGTTGTTAGCGTAACATGATTATTACAATCCTGCTTGTTTTTCCAATTCTTCAACCGGATTTTCGTCTTCTTTTTCAGGAACTTTGGAAGACAGGAACCAACCACATACCGCAATGGTGATCAGTACAATATAGAATCCGAATTTCCAAATTTTATTTTCCGGGAAATGCTCATCCAGAACACCCAATGAAGGGTGTGCGAGTGTAATAACTGCCAGCTTAACCCCTACCCAACCTACGATTACAAAGGCCGCAACTTCAAGTCCTGGACGGGAATGAAGCAATTTCACAAAGTATGAGGCTGCAAAACGCATGATCACAAGCCCGATGAATCCACCGAGGAAGATAACGATAAACTGTCCACCGTCTAGTCCGCCAATTGCAGGCAATCCACTTGGTGGCAACGCCACAGCCAAAGCAACAGCAGCCAGAATGGAATCGACTGCAAATGCGATATCCGCTACTTCGACCTTGAAAACGGTCATCCAGAAACCGGATTGTTTTTTCGGTTTCTTAGGCGTTGAATCAGCTGCTTCATCTGTCTTATTGCGACTACCCAGTATCTTTTTAACGATGTGGTTAATCGAAATGTACAGGAGATACAAGGCACCGATCGCTTGCACCTGCCATACATCGACCAGGAAAGAGATCAGGAACAACGAACCTAAACGGAAAACAAATGCACCCATCAAACCATAGAACAACGCTTTTTTGCGCTTATCTTCAGGCAAGTGTTTAACCATAATTGCGAGTACCAATGCATTATCTGCTGCGAGTAATCCTTCAAGGACCACTAAGACAGCCAGCACCCACCCATATTCTAATAATAATGAAACATCCAACATTGACTCCTCCTTAATATTCTTATGATGTACAAAAAAAAGGACCTTTACCATCACTGGTAAGGTCCTTTTATATCCACAAAAAGAGACCTTTACCGAGCATGAAAACTTGGTAAAGGTCTCGCTAACAACAAAATTGCTGCCAATAAAGCCGGGGATATAATCCCGAATTGACGACTTTACTGTAAAAGCTACTCCCCTTTAACAGGAATATGTAGTTTTAGTTGGAACGGGTTGTTTAACCTGTACTCATCATATTTCATAACGTTAAATAAAGTCAAGCTTTATTTAGTTGACGAGACAACTTACGGAATACAACCACATCGTAGATCATATTCCCCAGTGGAATGAAGGAAACGAAGAACAGAGCGATTGGACGACGCAGACGCCATTTCTGTGAAGTGTACAAACTCACCATAAACAACAAATACATTAAAAACAAAAAACCGTATAAATTTCCAAACCATGTGACAGCCTGCGGCATAATCCCGGCATCTCTCAATGGAAAAGCAACAAACAGAAGCAACACATACGAAATGCCCTGCAACCACAACATCAGCCGGAAGCGCCCCAGCATAGAATGTAACATCATTTTCCTCCTGCTTCTATACATGTAACGAACTCAATAGTTCCCGTACAGTATATCACAAAAGCCGCAGAGGTTCCGCTCCAATACATGCAGCAGATTATTCCTGCACTCTCATATGGGTGGTTCACCAGCCTGTTCACAGGAGCCAAATGCTTCAGCTGCTCATAGGATATATGACGAAGATTGTTACAGATGTCGGACAAGGAGGAGCCTGATCATGAAAATAGCTATGGTTGCACCCGAGAAATTGCCTTTGCCCGGTAATGGTTCAGTGGAAATCTGCATTCTGGGCATCGCTCGCGAACTTGCCCATCGCCATCAGGTGACCATCATAAGTCGTCAAATGGCAGGACTCGCCGCCGTAGAGCAGATCGATGGCATCACCATTCAACGTGTTCCTGCATCGAGTACTGTCGGGTACACCAAAGCAGTAATACGTCTGTTATCCAAACAACCTTACGATGTGATTCAAGTGGATAACAGGCCCCGAAGCATGGCTGCCATTAAACAAGCTTTTCCACACACGCCCGTTGTACTCTATCTCCACTCGTTGACGTTCGCGCAACCCGGACCATCCAGACTCGCATTGATGAAAAAGGCCGATTGGATTGCCGTCAACAGCCAATCCTTGAGACAAAGGCTGGGCCGCAGATTTCCGCTTGTAAAACGCCGGATGAGTGTTGTTCCACTTGGTGCGGATCTGAGTCGCTTCAGGCCTGCTGAGTCCAGTGAAGAACAGCTTCGTCTGCGTACACAATTTGGAATCACTAAACCATTCTCTATTCTATATGTCGGTAGGCTCATCCCCGGCAAAGGCGTAGACATATTAATTCGGGCAACTGCTCTCCTTCAGCAACAGATGCCTGTTCAACTGGTTGTGGCAGGCAAAGGGCCTCCACTCTACGTGCGTAAACTTCGCGAACTTGCCCGAAAACAAAAAATCCATATCTCTTTTCGGGGCCAGATAAACCATGAGCATATCGATCAGTTATACCGGGCAGTCGATTGTCTCGTCTGTCCATCCCAAGAACATGAAGCCTTTGGCTTGGTTAATGTGGAGGCCATGGCTTCGGGATTGCCTGTTATTGCTTCTGATAACGGAGGTATTCGTGAGATTATTGAATCAGGTATCAACGGATACCTTGTGACGTCTTATAAGCGCCCTCAACGTTTTGCCTCTTGCCTGTATAAACTTGCAAGCAATCCGACTTCTGCCGAAATATTGGGGAAGGCTGGTCGGGATAGCGCAGTAGCACATTTCAGTTGGGCCCGAACAGCCATGCATCTGGAAGCCACCTATACCAGGCTCATCCGTGAATGAGCCTCCTTCTGTTTTGATAATTCATCTTGACCCCAAATAGAGGGAGATATTATTTAAGAAGATCAAGCTTTTTCACGAGATTGCCATCCGGTAATAAAAGAATCCATCTGTGGAACGGGAATATGGCTCATTTCAATCAACTCCATAATCACCATATCTTTCATCATGAATCGTACTTTGGCACACGTTAGTTGATGAAATACATCATAGAATGCCGCCCCTGTCCAACAGCCATGAGGAACCACAACCGAATCATTAACGATATAACCTACGGCTCCAATGGGGGGAATGACAACCTTAATGGCTTGGTGATCCAAGCGATTATCTGGATCTTTGACGAGGTACACGGTATCCCCCACATGTAGAACCTGTACTCCATGGTAATGGTCCATCCCATACATAGCTGCGAATAATTTGGTACTCATATCACCTGCTCCTTTTCCTGCATTCTCCATGATTAACATTACAAAGATTCATTGTTGTCATAATGCTCCAACCACGCCACGAGTTGCTTCCGTATCTCTCTGCGAAACTCAAGAGGTTCAAGTACTTCTGCCTCGGGCCCAAATTGATACAACCATTTCAAAAATTCTCGGCCGCTATTCAGTGTCACTTCAAATAACAATCCCCCATCCGACATATCTGTCATTCGCGGGCGAACAAACATCTCTTCTTCTTTTATGTAGGGGGCCACTTTCTCAGAGAATCTTACTTTGAAATGGATATTTTCATCGCCACGGTCAATGGACCATGTGTTCTTCATGTACTGCGTTATGTTGAAATCACCCTTGTCGAATTCGACATGTGTTCTCTCCACATCCAGGAAACGGCTAATCCGAAACAATCGGACTTTTTGCAGCAAATGACAGTATCCTATCAGATAAAAACGTTGATCCCGCGGAATGAGATAATAAGGATCAATATCCCGGACCGTGATCTCATTTTTGGTCAGCGTATGATATTGAGTACGAATCGTTTGCCGCCTTAGGATCGCTTCAATGATGGGAATGAGCAAATTGGGGTCTTTTCCTTCCTCCCGATAAGCCGGCGTACCCATCCGAATAATTCCCGCAATGTTCTCTACAATGTCACTGTTTCTTGATTTTAATTTGGTATGAGCCGACATGACCTTGTCAAAAGCTGAGTCAAATTCAGCAGGTAACTTAGAAGTATCGACTACGGATGGAAGCATGGAGAAGACCATGGCTTCCTGTTCAGTAAAGTCTAACGGATACATCGCAAACTCACCAATAAATCGGTATCCCTTGCCATATCCTTCGTTCATAATAGGGGCGACCCTGTCCAAAATCCGGAGATCACGATATATTGTGCGTACAGTCGTACCGCATTTCATCGCCAACTCCTTGGCCGAAATTCCGGGATTTGCTTGTATAGCTTGAAGTATACGCAGCAGACGAATTAATTTCTCTGTCATGTAGTTTCTCCCCTTCGATATTTTATCGGCAAGGAAAACTAGTTCCTTTAGTACAGAACTAAATCTTTAGTCCCAATATTATTTTCGCAATTTCACGTTTGTATATAGTTCAATTGCACTTTCTCCCTTCTTTTAATATACATTCTCTTACTTGCTTGCGTAAATTATTAACCATAAATCCCTTGTACCTAAGTCTGAAAGCCTATACAAATTTCTAAAATTAATACAAAAAAAGCCTAATCTCTTCAAAGAGACAAGGCTTTTCCTGGGGATTACTGGTTATGGAACTGTATTCAGTTGCTTCATCACATTCGCCATATGCTCACAGAGTTCAGGAATATCTCCCATCTGGTCTTCATTCACACTGCGGTCAAAATATACGTGTGCCGTAACGTTATACGTGATTGGCTGTTCATCAAAGATATACTGGATAGTCTGGCAGATCCGCTGCTCAGGCCAACTTTGTTGCAATATCGCACGAATAGCTGGGCACTGCCTCTCAGGCTCTTTCATACCCATGCCAAACCGGATTTCCAAACGGCAACCTGGATGAGCGCCAGGCGTCTCCAGAATCTCCGCTGCGAGCTCCTCAAGGGAACTGCTTAACACGACCTCGCCTGTTACTTCCGGACGATCCCTGAGACAGAATTGTAACAAGAACTCTCTGGACATCACTGCCATCTCCAGCCGATCTTTACGCCCCGTAATCTGAATACGTTCATCCAGGTTATCCATATCATATAGAACATTTTCAAAGCCAACTTTCAGATTGTCATATACCGTCGGATCAAACATTGAAATTAACCCACCTTCTTTTCCTTTAACATGAATTGTAGTACATTTTCCATATACATGCGAACATTGTGCCTATTGAACTCTGAAAATAAAAAAGCCCAGTCCTAAGGACTGGGCTTGGGTTAAGTACGGGATCTGGCAGCTCCCTGAGCGTGGCTTATTCTTCTGCAGATTTTTCTTCAGCAGCCGGTTCAGCTTCCTCAGCAGATGCTGTTGGCTCTTCCTCAACCGCTTGTGGCGGCATAACGGAAGCGATGATGGATTCAGGTGATGTTATGAGTGTCAAACCTTTATCCAGTTTGATATCCGCAGCCGTCAAGCGATCACCAATGTCCAACCCGCTAACATCGACTTCAATGGAAGTTGGCAGATCCGCAGGCAATCCTTCTACTTCCAATTGTGTTTCCTGTGTCTGGAATACACCGCCAGCTTTCGAACCGGCTGCTGTTCCCTGGAAGTCGATCGATACACTTACGCTGATCGGCTTGTTCTTGGAAATTTGCAGAAAGTCTACATGCAACAAACGTCCGTTACGCTCTTGCTGATCCTTGATCAGCACCGGAACTGTTTTACCGCCCTCAACATTCAGGTTGAACATTTCGGAGCGGCCTGTGCGTGCCACCTTCAGCATTTCTTTTTCATCTACATGTATTGAAGCACCTTCAAGTCCCGGGCCGTAAACGACTGCAGGAACTCGTCCGCCTTGTCTTAACAGGCGCAGTGCTGCACCTTTCTTTTCCGTTCTTGGCGTTGCTGTAAGTTGAGCCATTTTTCCGTTGGATTTCATGATTGAACATCCTCCTTCAAGGGATCACTACATTATATTTGTTGGAAAGCACTAAGGCTTCTCTCATAGACCATGATGGTCTTTTTTTCTGTGGCCGAATCGTGGGCCATATCTATATTTACCCCAATGATAGAGGATCTCAAACACACAACAGGACAATTCTTTTTTGGAATCAACCAGCGCTTCATGTAATCAGACCCAAAAAAGCAGTCGGAATCTCTTCCAACTGCTGGTTTATTAAGCTTTAACCGAACGTCTATATGAGATTATAAAAAAATAAATTATGCGCTGTTACGATCCTCTCTCAGATCGCTTTCACGAATGACCTGCATCTCATCGGACCCACTGCGAACAATAATGTGCACATCACCGTCTTCAGGTACAATATCCACGTAACGGTCTCCACATGTGTCTTTGGCTTCCCACTCGTTCAATCGAATGATCAATCCCAAGTGATGCAGACCCGGAGCAACACGGAAGCGGGCTTCAGCGGCATTTCCGACTTGTTCCAGCGGGACTGCTCCATCTTCCATGCCAGTGCCCCAGACCCAGACATCCCAGCCTTCATAGTGCTGGTCCTCCCGTTCATATCGAAGCGTGACGGTTCGCGAAACCTGTTTAAGAATGGTTACGACAAGTGTTGCCCGGATTCCTCCAGCTTCAGCAATGATCTGCGTTGCTCCAGGTGATATAGCCCGCACGATCCCCGCTGAACTTACGGCTGCCATTTCCGAATGAGACGAGCTCCAACGTATAGTAGAATGCTGAAGCGGCTGACCGAATTGATCCAGAACCAAAGCACGGAAACGGCTGATTCGAGTCATATACATAACAGGTTCGCCCACAATTTCAATTCGCTCGGCATGACGATGATCCACCTGTAATATACAAGTTGCCGTTATATCCCCACAGTGGACTGTAATTGAGGCTTCTCCGCGTTCCAGTGCATGGATTGTTCCATCAGGCTGTATCCGAATAATATCCGGCTCAGAAGAAGTCCAGGTAACAGGGGCATTCTCTACGACATTGCCAATGCTGTCCCTTACGATCGCTCGCAGTTGAACGGTCTCTTTCGGACTATATACCTGTCTTGGAAAACTAATCTCCAGAGTGGCCGGATCAGCGCCTCCAGCACGCTCTGTATCGTACAAAACCATCAATGACCACCGTTCTACCCGAACAGTGCCACGAACGGTCTCAATCAGATCCGTACCTGCCTGATGATCATTGACCACGACATGCCAGTCACCTTCCCCCAGGTCCACATGTTGCTGATGTTCGGTTCCGTTATAGATCACCATAATCTGATTCCAGGTGTCCTGATTCGCGCCATCCTGAAGCATAAATACAACTACATTGCCGTCAGCACGAATTATACGAAGGTGATTCCGTACCTGTTCGGCATCTATCATACGAAAGGCGGGATGTGTACGTCGCAGATGGATCAGACCACGATAGTAGTCAAACACCGGTCTGAACCGCGATTTGTTGGCCCATGTGATGGTATTCACCGCATCTCCGCTCCGATAGCTGTTATGATCACCGGCTTTGGATCGGAGCATCTCATCTCCTGCATGCAGAAACGGAATGCCCTGGGAGGTGAGCAGAATGCCGGAAGACAGTAACGAACGACGAACCATCTCATGATCCAGTACATCATCTGCATCCACATACCGATATGGATCTGCTGCTTTTACCGCCGACTCAGCACTCCCGCCTCCCACCGGCTGTCCGTCCTTCCATACGGGAAAACCTAATTCATGTCTGAGGTTCATCGTTGTTGCGATTTTATCCCACAGATTCAGATTGTCATGGGCAGTTACATAATTGACGGTTTCCACAGGTGAAGATGTAAAATCATCCAGTGCCCCCGCTAATCCCCTAGAGATCTCATATTCCTGCCCCCCGGCACCTGTGACAAACCCTTTTCCACCACCATCACTGTCTCCCTTAATTGCACTGCGAAAATGATCATTAAATACAGCAAATCCCTGACCTCGCTGTGTTCCTTTTAACGTTTTGCGGTCCAATGGCGATTCTCCACCCGTCCAGGGTTCCCCATAGACCAGAAACGCCGGATCGATCTGTTCCCGTAGTTCGCGCGTTAATTCATTCATCGTTTCCGTATCAATCAGGGCCATGAGGTCAAATCGAAATCCGTCCACATGATATTCTTCTGCCCAGTATCGGAGAGAATCGAGAATATATTTTCGCACCATTGGGCGTTCTGTCGCCAATTCATTGCCTACACCAGAACCATTACTGAGGGTGCCATCCGCCCGATAACGGTAATAATACCCGGGTACAATTCGATTAAAAGGTCCTTCTTCCACGCTATACGTATGATTATAGACAACGTCAAGCACAACACGAATGCCTTGTCTGTGCAGTGATAGAACAAGTGATTTGAACTCCCGAATGCGAACCGCAGGATCACGAGGATCAGTCGCATACGAACCCTCGGGAACGTTATAATGCTGGGGATCATACCCCCAGTTGTATGGTACTCTGACATTTGAACCCACATCCGCCGCAGCGAGTTCATTCACTGTCTGATAATCCGCTACAGGCAAAAGATGCACATGAGTAACTCCCAGTTCGGCAAGATGGTCTACCCCAATGCTATTCCCCGCTCTATCAGTGAGTCCAGATGCTGTGAACGCCAAATATTTTCCCTTATACGGAATGTCCGCATGGGGGTCGGAGGAGAAATCACGTACATGCAACTCATATAGGACAGCATCCACCGGACGCAGAAAAGCAGGTTTGACATCCAGGTCCCAATCGACCGGATTGGTGGTCTCCGGATCTATAATAGCCGTTCGTTGCCCATTAGCCGTTACCGCTCTGGCATAAGGATCAACAACTACTTCAATCCGCTGATCATCATGTATAATACGGTACATATAAAAATGTCCTGCCCAATCGCCGTTAAGCTCCAAACTCCATATCCCGTCCGCATCGCGCGTCAGAGAATATTCCTGCCCACCTTCGTGATCCTGTACTTTGCCACTATCGTTGTAATGCCCTTCATCTTCAAAAACCAATATATAAACCTGTTGTGCCGTAGGTGCCCACAATTTAAAAGTACTTGCTGCACGAGTATATGTTAAGCCAAGATCGTTGCCTTCGTAACGAAAAGAAGTCCATTCCGGCATCGTTCCCACCGCCTTTATATCCATTGATTTCGTGTTGTCCCGATGTTACGGAGCGGGACGTTGTTTGTCAACCCGGGGTTGTCTGTACTCATCATATCGGTTCGATTCGAATATTCAATTAGCAATCGCTTTCAAAATATAGATATGTAAACAAGCGCCATAGATTGACAGCATTTGTACCTGTCCCGACAAAAAAAGTTTGAAATAGATAGGAATAATTGCAGGATGAACGTGGTTTGAACGAAAACCATACTAAATTACGCACTAAACTGGCGGACGTTTATTAAAGGTCAAGCATGACGAAGTCCTCCTGCGACAAAGACAATACTTTTTCACTCGACACAAAATCCCCCTTTCCGAACGGAAAGGAGGAGTGGTTTTATTTTTTGGACAATCAGGACTTCGAATACATCACCGTCATGGTTAGAGCATTCACAGTTACCTGTCCGTCCTGTCCGTCCTGTACGACACGGATCGCATCAACACCGGCCTGCCCTTCCTCTACGACCACATTCCATGTGCCTGTGGGAACAGAGACGGTACGGTTTTCTTTTCCAGCATTATAGATGACGACAATGCGCTCCCATGAATCGCTGACGGCCGCACCTTCCAATTCATAGGCTAACATACCATTACCTTTTTCAAGAAGACGAATATGCTTCTCGATCTCTTCCCGTGTACGAAGCCGGAAGGCTGGATGCTCTCGCCGAAGACGGATCAGCCCACAATAATAGTCAAACACCGGCTTGAACCGTTGCTTTTGCCCCCAATGAATGGCATTGACCACGTCTCCACTCTGATGGCTGTTGGCATCCCCATATTTGCTGCGAAGCAATTCATCTCCGGCTGCAATCAGAGGGACACCTTGGGAAGTGAGAACGATACCATTGGCAAGCAGACAACGCCTAACCGTCTCGTTCTCCAGGATATGATTCGGATCAATCTGTAAGTAAGGCTTAGCCTTCTCTACAGCCGCTTCCACACTTTGGCATCCGCGAATGTTTCCATCCTCGTTATAGGTGAGGAAATTCAGCATATCGTGTAGTCCTTGTGTCCGTGCGACTTTGTCCCACAGGTTGAGATTATCATGTACCGTCACATAATTAATGGTTTCGGATGGGACATCCGTAAAATCATGGATCGCTCCCCGGACGCCTGTCCACAACTCGTCTTCTTTCCCGTCCGCACCAGTCGCAAAACCCGTGCCCATCCCATCACTGTCTCCCTTAATCACCCCACGGAAATTATCGTTAAACACGGCAAATCCTGCTCCGCGCTGTGCTCCTTTTAGGGTCATATCATCCCCAAGCGGTGAATCCAGTGCACCCCATGGCTCACCATATAACAATATGGATGGGGATACTTCGGCGTGCAACTCCGCTGCAAGCTGCTTCATCGTAGTTGTGTCGATTAGGCCCATCAGGTCAAATCGAAAACCATCCACATGATACTCCTCTGCCCAGTAACGCACCGAATCGATAATAAACTTGCGTACCATGGCGCGTTCGGTAGCCACCTCATTGCCTGTACCTGAACCATTGCTATACGTCCCATCGGCATTCTGGCGATAGTAGTACCCGGGTACAATTTTTTCAAACGAGCTGCCCGCCGTATCAAACGTATGATTATATACCACATCCATAATGACACCTATGCCCTTGTTATGGAGAGCAAGTACCATCGATTTGAATTCACGAATTCGTGTCTTCGGTTCATCCGCACGTGAGGCATAGGAACCTTCGGGGACATTGTAATGAAGTGGATCATATCCCCAGTTATAGTTGGAGGCATCAGACGTATCACCATCCACCCTGGATTCATCCACTGTCGCAAAATCAAATACAGGCAGCAGATGCACATGGGTGATCCCCAGTTCAACCAAATGATCGATTCCCAGCGTGTTGCCCTCTGCATCCCGCATCCCGGTCTCGGTAAAAGCCAGGTATTTTCCTTTATGTGTGATTCCAGATGATGGGTGTATGGAAAAATCACGCACATGCAGTTCGTATAAAACTGCATCTACAGGACTGGTTAATTCAGGGCGAATATCCTTACTCCACCTATGCGGATGCGTCTGCTCCAGTCTGATGATTACACCCATTTCTCCGTTCATGGTGACCGCTCGTGCGTATGGATCAACAGCAGTCGTTGATTGTCCATCTTCGAAAGTAGGCTTGTACATGTATCGGTAGTTATCTAACTCCCCTTCCAACTCCAGAGCCCAAATGCCTTGTTCTTTCTTGTGCATGGGTAACGCCCTCTGTTTCAATTGATTGGGCTCTTCCCCCGGGCTCCCACCTGTCAAAGGTGGGTATAGGAGTAGTTCCATCTGAACGGCTAACGGTGACCAGACTTTGAAGTGACAGGCATGTGATTCTACTGTGACACCCAGATCTCTTCCTTCGTATGTATCTTCTGAAATGAATAGTTCCTGCTTATCCTCTTCAATCATGTGTGTTGTTCCCCTCTCGTTGAGAAATTAATGAATACGGATGGAACGAGTACTCCTTACCCTTTATACCCGTTCTGTTGACCAACCATAATCCGAATTAAGCAAAAGAAGACAAACGCCATGTGGATTCACATCACGCCTGCCTTCTTTAAGGGTAAAACGATGTCTATCTAATGCGGTACCTGGGATTGGAAATCATTGCGGCTAGATTGATCAGCGTGGTAGAAAACCACATCTCCATCTTGCATCGCCCAACTTCTCCCCTGACCATCTACCGGGCTATTATCAAAACCCTCCATCTGCCATTGGTTCATCAACGGGCCATGAATATATTGCAGATGTGGTGCATTTGTATTGCCGTTACGCAATGTTTCAATATCGAAGTTTACCACGATGTAACCGTCCCTCAGGAATACCGTTGCCTTCTCATCCAACTGGTTTTGTCTGGAAAGCAATTCGAGATCGGTTCCTTTGGACACAGCATATACATCCGCTGGCAAGCTATATTCGCCATACCAGCGCTGAATCGCTGCATTTGCCCGATCTACATTAACACCGGAAGGTATATCTGTTTTTGGACCAATGAGTGTACGGATCTGTGAAGGAAGAATCATCCAGTTATAACGACCTACCCACGTTTTATGATGAGAGGTCTGATCCACGAAACGAACCATATGTTCCGCCAGTGTACCCTGATTGCGTTCCTCCTCAGACAGTTCATAAGAGTACTGATAACGTGCTGTATCACCTAATTCCGTACCGGGTACATTCCTCAATCGTGAGTTCAGGACAACAAAGCGTTTTTCTAAGTCTTGAGCCGAGCCGATACGAATGAGTCGTTCCTGTCCTCGGTGGTAGTATAGATCCACTTCTTGCCGGGTGGTGCCATCTTTACTCACAAAAGAGAACGTCGGGGTGATTCGGATACCATCCTGTTTCCCAAACATATTACCCTTGGTCTTGAGATCGAACTTGAAATGGTACCCTGTTTTCACCGCTGCATTTCGGAAACCCTGTACCGGATGACTGCCGGGACGTATAGGCAGTACATAGGGTGCCAGATTACCTCGGGGATCTCCGTCTATACTGTTTCCCCCGGTCCAATAGCTCACACCCGTTGGTTCCGGGCTGCACATCCGCTTGCGGAATACATTCTCCCAGTTGTAGTCTGAAATATCGGTGATGTGAAAATCATACAATCGCCCGATGACCTCCACAGCAACGGTATCTGCTGCGACATGATGGGTCAGATTTGTATTGGCATCCTGTTGCTCCGTGAAGTTTGCAGGCGCATTTTCGGCAATATTACGGAACTCGATCTGGTAATTCCCTTCATCTACCCATACAGGGAGATAAAAAGGGGTGTCCAACTGATTTACCGGAATATCCACCCATGTCATGGCCGGTATAAACTGACTTCTGGCACCGTTATAGACATCAAATGGAAAACGAACCTGTTTGATCTGAAAATATTTTGCGTAATCACGGTTTCCATAACCAGGGTAACTCGCTACATCCAGATGTTGACCTGAGGTGGGTATCCGCACAAGGAATGGACGCTCTAAAATAAGTGCAGCTCTGGTCGGATCAGGCGTGATCTTCTGGTTATGCGGCTCATCATCTGACACCCAGGCATAGTTCACAACCGGAGTATGTACTGTCACCGAGTTGATGCCCGGAATGGGGAACTTCTGATCCTGGCCTCCGTTAATATTGCCAGGGAGCAGTCCATACGTAATCTCACCCGTGGTTGGCTGGTTAGCTTTGTTCATCAATGTGTTCTTAATCGTAAGCCGGTTCTGGTACAGAACATCGTCTCCGATCATGCCAGGCTGCGGGATCGTCCCAGGTCTTGGAGCTGTTTTTTCCACGGGAGCAGGATCCATAATCGTCGCTCCATTGAAGGTTACTTTGTCATTATTGACGGTATTCTCTCTAACCTCCGCTTCAGCTTTGGATTGAAACAATGATGTTTCATCTGGCGTAGGCGGTTCAACCGAACCACCCGGAACCCCTTCGGTGCCAAGATCAATCTCTCGGCATGGCGCAGGTTTTACATGCGTGGTAACCGCAGGATCCATAGCCGATTGCACAGTCGGTGGTGTATATGCATTGGGCGTCAGGGTCACGGTGTCACCATAACCACCTAGCGCATAGTTAGATACCTTGGCTTCATTTAACTTGTATACCTCCAGGTTATCGATCTGCCAATAGCTATAAGTCCTTGTTACTTGCATAGTCTTGTCTCCAGGAACATCAAGTTCTCTCGGCTCAGGAGGTGTTCCTGGATCACCCTCACCACTAGAGGATCTTCCCGGGATCGTCCAGGTTTTATGATAAACCTTCTTCACTTTCACAGTATAAGTCACCGTTCCAGTCATATTAACCCACCGGTGCTGAAACAGATACCCTTTGGCTAAGACATTAGCGTAGAGATCTTCCGAAGTTGGAATGCCACGAGTGACATCAAACTTCTCAACTCCTCGATCGTCTGCCTTCAGCACGCCTTGAACAGAGGGGTCCATGACCGCTGCTTCAATAACTGTACCTCTACTAGGCGGGCTGATGGTCACAGGGCATGCGTTCGCAGGGTCTCCACCCGGATCACCACCATTACCGCCTCCTCCATTACCTGTGCAGTCCTTCACTTCCAGCACCTGAGTCCCTTGTTCATCCAACTGCTGAGTCGGATCAAGAAAATGAGCTTTGATGGTGGTGCTACCCACGATCCCTTTGGTCGTGATTTTGCCATCTGCGCCGATCGTGGCCACAGACGGATTCGAGCTCTGCCACCTCAATTTAGGATGAGCTGTCAGTTTATGAACAGATCGATCAGGTTTGGTTAGAACCGCTTCTGCCTGTAGTGGTGTTGTATTGGCTTTACAAGCGTTCGGCAGATTCACCACGAGTCCTGGCTCAGACGTAACGGTTATGGTGGCTGTATCTGAGATGAGATATGTACCATTGTTCCAGATCGCACGCACAGTGACCGTGCCTGGACTTTCGGCCTTTAACATCCCTGTTTTCAGTTCAATGCTCGCGATCGTCTCGTCAGAGGAAAACCATTTGATCTCCGCTTCTCTTCGCGATACATCGATGCCCTCATTAAAAGTGGTTTCGCCATAGTTTTTGGTCTTCACCTTGGCTATCATCTGCTGGGTTTGTCCTATGGTAAGGGTAGAATCCTCTTCGACAGTTATCTCTTTTTCTTCTTCCAAATCACCCTCCCAGATAATGTCCATGGGCGTGAAATAAGAGACATTGTATTTAGGACAACCTGCCGTTGTTTGCCCACCATTTGCGAATGGACTCTTGTCGGTTGGTGTGTGGTCCCCTCCAGTAATCGTTCTTATTGCAACAATTGTTGAAGGAAAAGGTGGGGTAGGGTCTCCCACACCAGTATATGAATCTTGATCTGCTCTCCCCTGATAATTAACATCATGGATTCGGACATTAAGGATGCTTGAGACTTCGACTCGTCTTGAATTATAATCAGGCCAGTTTTCTGCAGGCCATCTACTGAAATCTACACTATCCGGAACTTCTGTAGCAGCAGGAAATGGACTGGAGCAACTCCCTGCATTATTCGCATAAGTTGGTCCTCCAGCATGGTCAGCTCTAAATTGTCCGCTATCCACTTGGTACCAATAAACCCCTGGCCTCCCTACAGTAGGAGTGGCTAGTATTGTTACCTTCCGAGGGTTTTTCATAGATTTAGGTCCATACTCATCTGTAGCAGCATGAACAACGTTCAGAGGTAGGTATAATACTAACAATAATAAAATTTGTAAAATAAATATACTCACTAAAATAATAGCAGAAAAATATTTAAGCTTTTTCATTACAACTTGCTCACCATCCTGATAAGGCTACTTTTGAATTTTAAATTCTCCTTCTGTATCTGATTTCAAAAAATAAGACCAAGATTGATTCCTTAAAGTCGATGTAGTCCAAAATCTTTTCTGTAATCCTTTTTTTATAAGCTCACCTGAGTCCATAGGAATTGTCACATTACTTTGTTTCTTAGCCAAGTCTAAATCAAGACGATTGAATTGTATTAACGAATCCGAAAGCCCCTGGTTAAATGTAATTAAATTCGAGGTTTCTAAGTTAGATGTAAATGACACATCTGCAAAAGTTCTATAGGAGCCACTTGCGTACTTATCCGGAAGAAAAAGCTTCGCGTAAATACCCTTCGGCTTATTTTGAGTAGCGTCTACAACGATAAAACGATGAATTTTTAATACACCCGATTTATTACTTAAATTGATATTCCCTTTCGATAAATCAGATATCATGACCGAACCTGAACTATATTTATAATTACTAATGGTCGTTAAATTCGTCCCTGTCGTGCCGACCTCTCTCATCTCATTCAGGTCACTATACTTCCCGGCATCCGTGCCCTCCACGTCCATATAACGTAGCAAAATGGCTGACACTTCCGCACGAGTGGTGGAATCTGCTGGTTTCAATGTGCCATCCTGAAATCCACCCACAATGCCCGTCCCACGAACGAGAGCAAGATACGGAATCTGCTCGGCACGAATGGTACCCCGGTTCACTTCGGGTGTGGGAAGCAGTGTGTTTTCCGTATCGTTAAAAGCATCCTGAAAACTGCTCCCGGACTTGATCAATCCATTGGCAATCCATTTCATCATCTCGTAACGCGTCAGTTCTGCATTCGGATTGAACCCTTTGGCATAATCACCAGCGTTAATGAATCCTTGTCCCACAAGCTGGCTAACCGCTGCTTCAGACCAATGTCCCTTGAGATCGGAAAACGGATTTTGCCCCTCTACCTTCTCTAATCCAGTCGCACGGGCAAGTATGGTTGCATATTCCCCACGTGTGATTTTGCCATTGGGACGAAACGTTCCGTCCTGGTAACCAGAGATTAATTTTTTTTCATAAGCTTTGGCAATCGTTGCTTGAGCCCAGTGGCCCTTGATATCCTTGAACTTGCTAAGGGCAGTGTCGCTTGTTCCCGATGCAGCATCCACTGTTGACGTCAAATGTCCAGGTCCAACAGGTAGTAAAGTCCCTGCCAATACAGCTGTCGTTAACAACCCGACAATCCACACGTTCCGTTTTTTCTTCTTCTCGTGTCCTTTAATCTGCTTCTTCAATCTACTCACGCTCCTATGTACCTTAGTATGGGGGTGCTTTGCTTGGTCAGCCTAGATTACTTCTCTTCATAACCAAAACCTAAATTTGCCATAATAATCAATATTCTACCATGTTGTACTAGGCTATTGGTATTATTTTTCGTCCATCCCCATCACTTCAAGGTGTGCAACCCTCCTCCCATAGACCCACTGCATTGCACAAAACACAAAAAAAGGCCATGAATCCGCAGATTCATAGCCTTATGCTTTAAGGTTGGGGTCTTTCTTATGATATTGGAAAAATAATCTACTCCTAGAATAAACCATATCATTCCATTTAATCAACCACTTTTTTACTCAAGAGCTCTTTATTTTCCGTTGAGCTCCTTGTAGGATGCTTCGAGTTCCGTGATCAATTGATCACCACCGGCTTTTCTCCAACTCGCTATTTCCTGCTCCCAACCAGCATCATCGATTTTACCCATAATGTACTTGGTCTGCGCATCCCATATCATCTGATCCAGCTCCTGACCACGCTCGGTATAGATTGCCGAAGACAAGGTGAGTGCCGGATTGGCAATGGCGTACTGCTCATTCTCACGTGCCATTTTCGTTCCTTTCATGCCGATCGGAACATCGACCAGTTCAGCTACGTTATACCCTTCAATACTTAACAGGTTATCACGATATGGCTTCACTTCACGCTGATAGGCGTCAAAATCCTTAAGTTCGGTTTTGCCATCCGCAGTCTTGGTGTAGTGCACATCAAGCAATCCACGGAGCTGCAACGTACTCAATTCCTCATCCATTAACTGATCCAGGAATGTGAGAACCTGCTTCAATTGCTCCTCATCCGGTACGGAGGCCTTCGGGATGACCAACATTCCGTAGTTCCCTGGCTCCCCGGCGATTCGAATGCCATCGGTTCCCTGGAACGGAGCCACGTCAATCTCTCCATCTGGAGCGTTAGGTGTAAGCCGCTGCTGAGACGACTTTCCGTTCTGAGCCACACCGTTAAGCTTCATGCCAACCAGGCCTGAATCCATTTTTTTGTCGGCATCGGAAGGATCAAGAGCTGGGAAATCACTGTTAATCAGTCCCTCGCTAAACAGACGCTTGAAGAGCTTCATCGTATCCACATATTCAGTGGTCAGGAACTCCGGGGTCAATTTCCCGGCATCATCCACTCCCCATTTATTAACGCCACCGATACTTACAGCGATCCGAGTCAGAGGGGACGAGACACCTTCGTTATATTTTTTGAATAACAATGCACCATACGTATCCTCTTTGCCATTCCCGTCCGGATCATCCTTGCGAATGGAGCGCATCACTTCATACCAATCATCCAGTGTTTTGGGTATATCCAGCTTTAACGTATCAAACCAGTCCTTACGATACACGATAGCGGTCCGTCCAATATCCCTGAAGTTGGGAATGCCGTAGACCTTCCCTTCAATTTTGATATTGTTAAAATAAGCCTCGGATTGGGCAGACAGGTTCTTATAATCCTTCAGGTACGGCCCCAGTTCCCAGAACAGTCCCGTTTTGGCAGCATTAAACGTTGTCGGCACATAATTCACACGCATAATGGTAGGCATCTCGCCTGAAGCAACCATAACGTTCACTTTATCATCAAAAGCAGACTGCGGAATCCACTGTACGTTGACATCCGTATTCGTGTATTCTTCAATCTTCTGTTCAATCCCGTTCTCCTTGGCGGGTATATCACCTACCTGCATTAAAGAGATGGAAATGGGAAGTTTACCTTCCCCTGCAGCAGGTGCTTTCTCTCCCCCGCAACCTGCAAGCAGCCCAGCGGACATTGCACCAATTACAACGATTCCGCCTAAACGGGACATTGGACCTTTTGGACTCATGAACCATCTCTCCTTTGGATAAGGTTATGTACACAGATCACTCCGATGACAGAACAACCTTCCGATCGCTGTTATCCCCAGATTTTTTGATTCCCTTCTAAAAAAGGGGAACGCTTCGCTTCCTCAAGTTATTTCTGCCCTCTCCGTTCTCATGTACATGTTAGTTGGACTTGTAAAGTTCAATCTCCACTCCTGCCAAAATGAACGGAGCAACCGATTTCGGATCATTGATTCGAATGGACTCGGTAACATAATACTCGTATGACCCATCACGATACGGGCTTCCTCCGAGGCCGGCTCCGCCGTTACACTGCGTCAGGGACAGTACGCCTTCACGATCCGTTTGCAGCAGATGCTGCAGCAGGCCCTGATATCCTTTTTCCGCAACCGCTTTGAACTTGCCACTCAGATATCCTTTACGCACACCTTTGGCCAATGCATAGACAAACATTGAAGTACCGGAAGCTTCCAGATAGTTCCGCTCACGTCCCGGCTGATCTAACAGATGTGGCCATAGTCCCGTCTGTTGATCCTGCACATGTACAAGCGCATTCGCCACCCGTTCGAAGATGCCCACAATTTGTCCGCGCTGCGGATGATCTACCGGCAGGTAATCCAATGTGTCCACAACCGCCATCACATACCAGCCCATTGCCCGGCTCCACACATGTGGAGAACATCCCGTTTCTCCGGAACTCCAGCGTTGCTCTTTGCTCTCATCCCAGGCATGGTACAAGAGACCGCTACGTGGATCACGCGTGCGCTGTTCCACCAGCAAGAGCTGTAGAGCCGCCTTGTCGAACCACTTCTCTTCGCCTGTCACTGCGCCATACTGGGTCAGGTACGGAGTCGCCATGTACAACCCATCCAGCCACATCTGGAAGGGGTAAATCTTCTTGTGCCAGAACCCGCCTTCACTCGTGTGTGGCTGTCCCTTAAGCTGAGTTATAAGCAACTCCGCGGCTTTGCGGTATTTCTCTTCCCCTGTTTTCTCGAGCAACAGGAATAGCGACTTCCCCTGATTAATCTGATCCAGATTATATTCCTCGATCGTATAGGAGCGAATGGAGCCATCTTCCTGAACGAAATGATCCATCAGCTCACGGATGTAGTCAAAATACTTCTGTTCCCCCGTGTGCGTGTACAGCTCCTCCAGTGCTTTCAGGAAGCAGCCGTTCTCGTAATGCCAAGTGGAGTACAACTCATGGTTGCGATAACTTTCCATGAACTGCTGTGCCATGCGCACCGATGTGAATTGTAATGTTTCCTTCATGATCAAGCCTCCGCTTCCGGCTCTTTATTGAGCCTGTTTTTTGTAATCTTCGGCATATTCCTCACGAATCTTGTTTCCACCAGCATTGCCCCAATTCTCGATTTCCTTTTCCCAGCCACTTTGATCGATCTTGCCCATGATGTATTTGGTCTGCGCATCGGCAATCATCTGATCCAGATCCGCCCCACGGTCACCATACGTTGGAGAATATAACGTCAGCGCAGGGTTTGGCACAGCGTGCTCCGCCAGTTCCTTGGCAAGTGTCGTACCTTTTTCACCCAGTTCAGTATCCTTCAATTTCGGTACGTTATATCCTTCGACATAAGGAAGGTTATCACGGTAAGGCTTCACTTCACGCTGGAATGCATCGAAGTCACTCATCTCCACCTGATCTTCGCCCACTTTGGTGTGATGTTTGTCTTCCATACCACGCATCAACAGGGTAGCCATCTCAGGGTCCATCAATTTATCGAGGAAGGAGAGCAGATCCTTGAGTTCTTCTTCCGATTTTACCGTTGATTTAGGGAATGCCAGAATTCCGGAGTTACCCGTCTGTCCTGCAACACGATCTCCGTTCGGTCCAAGCAAACCAGCGATGTCGACCACACCATCCGGATTGTTTTTGGACAGACGCTCTTGCTGACTTTTTCCGTTCTGAGCAACACCAACACGCATACCGACAACACCGGAATCATACTTTTTCTCCGCTTCTGTAGAGTCGAATACGGCAAAGTCCTGGTTCAGCAGTTTCTCGTCATACAAACGTTTCAGCAGATCCAGCACCTGCATATATTCCGGTGTCATGAATTCCGGCGTGAAGCTGCCATCATCCTCGACCTTCCATTTGTTAGGTGCACCAAAACTTACGCCAAGGCGAGTCGTGAAGGAATATTGGTCCTCATTGTATTTTTTGAAAAGCATCAGTCCAAACGTATTATCCTGCCCATCTCCATCCGGATCGGAGGCTGCCAGTGTTTTGATCGTTTCATACCATTCATCCGGTGTCGTTGGCACCTTCAGATTCAGCTTCTCGAACCAGTCCTTACGATAGATCACTGTAGCCCGCGCAATATCCGAGAATACGGGAACCCCATAGATTTTGCCCTCTACCTTGATATTGTCAAAGAAACGCTCGTTCTGTGCCGACAGATTTTTGTAATCTTTCAGCAAAGGTCCCACTTCCCAGAACACGTCATTACGCATTGCGCTGGTCACCGTGGGATTATATTGCACCTTCACAATTTTCGGCATATCGCTTGAAGCGATCATCACGTTAATTTTGTCATTGTAGGCCGAAGCCGGAATCCACTGGATATCCAGTTTGGTATTGGTATACGCTTCAATCTTTTGCTGAACTTCATTGCCTTTGCTTGGCACATCACCCACCTGTGCAATAGCTATGGACACATTTTGTACGCCGCCCTCGGCAGCCTGACCCTCGTCTGATCCGCATCCTGCCAGCAAACCTGTCACCAGTGCCAGTGTGCTCAAGACAGCTACGGCTTTCTTTTTTGTTGCTTTCATAACATGAAAACCTCCCTTTTTTTATGCAGTCATACTGAACTGACTTTGAACCATCTGCCGACTCAACCTTTCACCGAACCCAGCATCACTCCTTTGGCAAAGTGCTTTTGCAGGAATGGGTATACCAGCATAATCGGGATCGTGGAGAATACGATAACCGCCATGCGAATGGTAAGCGGCTGGATCTCGGTCTCTTCAATACTCGTGTCTCCGATTCGGCTCTGTGCCAGAATGACAATCTCACGCAGCCAGACCTGGACAGGCCACTTCTCACTATCGTTGATATAGATAACAGCGCTGAAGAAACTGTTCCAGTGGGCCACCGCATAAAAGAGTGAAAATGTCGCCATCGCTGGCATGGACAACGGTAATACAATCCGGAACAATACGCTGACATCGTTACATCCATCAATTTTGGCTGCATCCTCCAATTCGTCGGGAATGGCCTGGAAGAAGTTTTTGAGTACGATCAAGTTAAATGCACTAATAGCGGTAGGTAACATCAGTGACCATAACGTATCCGTCAGGTGCAAGGATTTCACGACAAAGTAGGTTGGAATCATCCCGCCACTGAAGAGCATCGTGAACAATACACCCAGCAAAATGGGCTGGCGTCCACGCAAATATCTTCTGGAGAGCGGATAAGCCATAAGTGACGTAAACAGCAGGTTAATGAAGGTACCAATCACCGTAATATAGATCGATACGCCCAGACTGCGAATCAAGGTATCTGTAGAGAAAATGTAACGGTACGCAGCCAGCGAGAACTCTTTGGGAAAAAGAATAAATCCTCCCTTAGCCACTTCATGCGGACTGGTAAACGAGACGGCCAAAATATAAATGAACGGGATGACCGTCACGATTCCAATCAACAGCAGCAAGCCATGATTGAGAATATCAAAGATCCGGTTGCCCCACGTTTTATCCTGTTGCATCAATGTTCACTCCTGTCTGGTGAAGAACGTCTGCACCCGAGGGTTAGTAGACGCCTTCCTCCCCGAATTTTTTGGCCATCGTATTGGCACCAAGGACAAGCGCCAGCCCGACAACCGATTTGAACAACCCGACAGCAGCACTATAACTGTACTGTGCCTGGGTAAGACCCTTCGTGTACACGTAGGTATCGAATACCTCGCCCACATCCCGGTTCGTCGGAGTCAGCATCAGGAAGATCTGTTCAAAGCCTGTATCCAGGAAATTACCCAGACGCAGAATGAGCAAAATGACGATGGTACTGCGAATGGCAGGCAACGTAATATGCCAGGTTTGACGCCAGCGATTGGCACCGTCAATCCGTGCAGCTTCATAGAGCTGTGTATCTACACCGGAAAGGGCCGCCAGGAAGATAATCGTGCCCCAACCAACCTCTTTCCAGATGGATTGTCCGACGATCATGGTTCGGAACCATCCCGGTTCAAGCAAGAAAGCCACCTTTTGCCCCGTCAGATTATAGAGCAATTCGTTAATGGCGCCGCCCTCGGTTGTAAACAACATGTAGAACACACCGACAACAACAACCCATGAAACAAAGTGTGGAACATAGACTAGCGTTTGTACAAATCGTTTGAAGCGTTCACGCCGAACCTCATTCATCATGAGTGCCAATACAATCGGCAGTGGGAAAAAGAACACGATGTTATAAATGGCTAGTAAAAACGTATTCCGAAATAATGTCCAGAACTGCGGTTCTCCGAAGAAACGCTGGAAATGTTTGAAGCCTACCCATTCACTCCCCAAGATGCCCTTGTAAGGGGTGTAATCCTGAAAAGCCATCGTGATGCCATACATGGGTATGTATTTGAAAATAACAAAGTAAAGCACACCCGGTATTAACATGATATACAGCCACCGGTTTTTGATAATGTCCCTCCACAGCAGGTTTTTGTCACTGCGGGTAGCGGGCCGTGTTCGAGCCGCCGTTTCGGCTTTCATATTGTCTTCCTCCCCACATTGGAAACGATTACAAAATATCACTTCCTGAATTCATGTCTTCATTGTGGCGGATAAACGAATGACTGGCTATCGTCTCCTTTTAGCCTCTTGTTTTCCCTTGTGCAGCAAGGGATCTGGCCATTTTTGTCACAGAATTAAAAGGCGTAATGAACTGCTTTCAACCTCAATATTCCTGTCTTAACTCCATGGTTTGAATCGGCCTACTTCCTTCATCCGGACATGAAAAAGCCTGCCTGCCATGGCAGGCAGAGCAGGTTTGTTTTATCGCTGCTGCTCCCGGTATTTGCCGGGGGTCGTTCCTGTAATTTTGCGAAACGTACGGATAAATGCGGTTGGATTGGTATAGTTTAATTTCTCGGCAATCTCCGATATTTTAAGATTCGTCGTTTGCAGCCATGTTTTAGCTTTTTCCATACGGTACTCTGCGAGATATTCAGTAAAATTAACTCCAGCTTCCTTCTTGAATACCCGACTTAGGTAGACAGGATGGAAATTAAGCTCTGCGGCACAGGCCTCCAGCGACAATTCACGATCATAACGTTCCTCGATTAATCGAATCATGCGCCTTGCAATGTTCATGTATTGGGATTCTTCCTGTTCTCGCCAGAAACGGATGACGGGCAGGAACAGCCGCTTGCGGAACCAATTGGTCATTTCATCCAACGTGGACAACTTCAGCAAATGTGCCATGGATGCTTTTTCACCCAATACTTCAGCCACATCTCCACCTTGCTCCTGCACAAGCTGATATACACGAGACAATAACTGAACCATAATGACGGGGTATTCACTGAAATGAAGCTTCTTGTCTGCAAGCAGTCCCAAATATTGCTTGAAGTACGCATCCGTCTTCTCCTCATCTCCTTGCTTGAGGGCAGAAGCGAGCTGATCTTCAATCATGCGCAGTTGGGTATACAATGCGGCCTCCATCTGACCACGCGGCTGAATATCCTCGTAATGCAAAATTATACGGCTGCCCAGACTTACCCGGCCTTGCAGAGCCTCTCGACTCTCCTGAACCGCTCTTGGGGTATCTCCAATGCAGGAATATGAACGACTGATGCCGATGCTTACAGGCAGATTCAGATAAGTCACGACACGTTCCCGAATCCAGTCTGCTTGAGTATGCATCCATTCCTTCAGTTTCACCTCATCCGTCAGTTCGGAAGCAAGTACGGTGACCTGAGCATCATCCAACATAACGGGGGTGAACCGAACTGACGAAGGAAGAAGCTCACCTACCATATTGTTGACAGCAAACAGCAGCAGGTCACGATCCTGTTCCTCATATCTGGTCCCTTCCAATGTATCGATCTGGAGCATAAGCACACCAAGACTGGCCCACCCCGTCGGAAATTCATACAATTCTCCCTGATATCTGAAATCTTCTTCCGAGATTTTGCCTGTTAGCAGTTTGGTCATAAAAAACTCCTGAAGGTGCACATGCTGCCCCTTCATCTGCTCACGCATCGTTTTCTCTGAACTGAACAACGTTGACAACTGTTCCTCGATATAGATAAATTCATCCTGACGACGTCCTGACGGAGCCACTGGAGCATCCAGTCCCTTTGTAAACTGCAACAATCTCGAGATCGGTGAATACATCCGCCGACTGCCGTATATGGCGACAAGTCCCGTTACACATAACATCACCAGTGTAGCAACGCCGGTAACCAGGGCAATTTTCTGCGACTGGGCCGTGATCTGCCCTAGAGATACGACAGATACGTACAACCAACCATTGAGCGGAGACTGTCTATAACTGACCGCGACCTGGTTACCCTCGACCTCCGCACTGAAGAATCCCTCTGGCTCCCCCGTCGTCTGGACAATCTCATGGATCTCCTTATTTAAAGCGTCATATTTCGCACCTTGACTTGTATCATTCAAAAAATATTTCTGATCCCTGTCCAAGACGTACAGGTCACCTGAATTCGGATTGCGACTCAGAAATGTACTTAGCTCCGTATCGGCAATATCGATAACCAGAAAACCTTTGGGTTTCACATTGGTGGGTACCATCGGAATCTTGAATACCATGCTGACCACATTATCAGATGATATAAGCGTAGGCGCCTGTTCAGGTGTGAGTTCACCCATGCCAGCTGATACGGGTACACTTTCTTTGGCTGAACTGGCATTCTGGGTGACCCAGAACAGGCTATTGGTATAGGTGAGATACGAACCAATCCGGTCTCGTATACTAAAATCATCCAATTTGCCAAAAGAACGCATCGACACGACCCAATCTTCGTCCAGATTAACCAGATAGGCTTGGTCAATGTTCGTAACCGCTTGCAAGTTGTTAAAGCCGGATGTCAGATCACGAATCTCCTGGAATTCGCTACTGTCCAGTGGTTTCTTCATCGCTTGTAATACCAAAGGCGAATTCACATACTGGATGGATGACAATTGCAGACTGCGTAGTACTTGCTCTACCCGCATTTGGGTCTGATGCAATATCTGAAGATTACTCTCACGCACTTTCTGTTCAATGTCACGCGAAGCAATCGTATACGATACGGAACCAATAACAATAACCGGAAGGGCTCCGAGGATCAGGGTAAAGCAAAGCAAACGCAATAAATATTTAGGCAAGAAGAGCATCCTCCTTCTCATAAAATCGCTTTCATTGGATTATTTTACTATTGTTATTTTAAAACCCATTCTTATTCAAGTCCACTCATTTATTCTAAAGGTTGACTTCAAACCAATTTTCAGTTTATATTGGTTGCATATTCCTCAATCAAAGGAGAGATTTTTAATGTCGGTGAATGTTCTTAACTAACCAAGTTTCATATTCAGGAGTTTGGCCTTTCATTGCGCTTGTGCCCTTATGGCATACGTGTATTTCATGATGCGCCAGATCCCTGTACTTAGTTAAGAACAGCGGATATCATAAATCGCCTCCGGGATTGTAGTTGTCCGGGTCTATTTCCGCGCTGTGTTCAGCGCGGATTTTTTAATATAGACCTGTAGTGGACTCTGCTTTCCCATACGTTTAGGGCGGAGAATGACGTTTGTTCATTCTCCGCCCTTTTTGCGTTTTCAGGAATACGTTTTACCGCTTTAACTGAAATTCCATTTGAAAAATCCAAGGAGAGATTACGCATGAATGAAAACACATTACACAGTTTGGGCTATCCACAAATTCAAAAAAACGTTGCAGACTGCGCCCTTTCTTATCTGGGCAAGCGTTATGCCAGAGAACTGAAACCAATGGTTGACGCTCACCTGATTCAGATTCGCCTGGAGGAAACTGCCGAAGCGGCTGCATTGATTCGTTTTGGCGCCAGTATCCCCCTCCCTTCACTGGATGGAATGGAAACCATTATGGATCTGCTCGGTACCGGTTATCTATTCAGTGAACGTGACTTCAGTCATCTCGGACAGTTCCTGCGGAGCTGTGCACAACTTATGAAATACATGGAGGGTAAATCTGGGGCCGCTCCCACCGTCAGTCGTTATGCAGCATCCATGATTATGATCGAACCTTTGCTGAGTGAGATCGAGCGTTGCATCCATAGTGGACGCATTCAGGATCAGGCAAGCAAGGAACTGATTCGAATTCGTAAAAAAATGACCGTAAATGAGGAGCGAATGAAACGAAAGCTTGATTCTCTGGTAAGCAAACATCGCTCCATTATGCAGGAACATGTCATCAGTCAACGCGGAGGAAGAACGGTTCTGCCCATTAAGAAAGAGTTCCGCAAACAGGTGAAAGGCAGTGTGCTGGATGAATCCGGGAGCGGGCAAACCGTATATATTGAACCTGTTGAGTTAGTAAGTCTGCAGATGGAATTGGCCGCTCTGCAAGCGGAGGAGTCCCGAGAGGAGATGAGAGTTCTCGGTAATTTAACCTCCCTGGCCGAATCGTACAGCCGTGAAATCGCCCTGAATACCGAAACGGTAGGCGTGCTGGACTTCCTGTTTGCCAAAGCAAAATATGCGGCCACCATGGACGGACGTACCGTTCAAGTCAATAGACAGGGCCACATCAGCCTGCAACGTGCACGTCATCCCTTCATGGGTTCTTCCATGGTTCCACTTGATTTTGCCATCGGCAAAACGTACTCGTCGCTCATTATTACCGGCCCGAATACCGGTGGTAAAACGGTCGCACTCAAAACGCTAGGTTTGCTCACCCTGATGATGCAATCCGGTTTGCTTATTCCGGTGGAGGAAGGTGGCGAGATGGCTGTTTATAACGAGGTAGCGGTCGATATTGGTGACGGACAGAGTATGGAACAAGCACTCAGTACATTCTCTGCACACATTCGCAATATGATCGGCATACTGGAACAGGCCAATACTTCGACTCTGGTGCTCATTGATGAGATGGCTTCTGGCACAGATCCCGGTGAAGGTGTTGGACTTTCTATCGCCATGCTGGAGGAACTTCACAGCCGCGGAGCAACCGTTGTGGCGACAACGCATTTTGGTGAGATCAAACATTTTGCAGCTGCCACCCCAGGATTTGAAAATGCCCGTATGGAATTTGATACCTTATCTCTCCAGCCGCTTTATCGATTGCGTATCGGTGAAGCCGGCGAAAGTTACGCCTATTCCATTGCATTGAAGCTAGGCATGCCACAGCGTATTATCGAGCGTTCCAAGTCTCTGTCGGATCAAAGTAGCTCGAGAGATCGTACATTCGTGTTTACGTCACCTCCTTTGGAAACTCCGGTCCTAAAGCCTGATCGTCCCGTTACAGAAGCAAGCGACCCAGCAGAGTTGTCCAAGCGGAATACGTCTAACCAATCAAAGGATTCCGCCAGTTCCCACAAAAAGACAACAACCAGAGCGTCAGGTTCTCCTGCCCCTGCCAAACCTTTTCGCAAAGGGGATCGGGTGTATGCGGCCTATCTCAATCAGTCCGGCATCGTCTGTGATGTGGAGGATAGCCGGGGAAATATCGGAGTCATGCTGAGAGGGCGTAAGGTCAAAATCCATAAAAAACGCCTGACCCTGCATATATCTGCTGATGAACTTTATCCGGGCGACGACTACGATCTGGACATCGTGTTTGAGACAAAAGAAAACCGCAAGAAGCGTAAACTAATGGGACGCAAGCATGTGGAAGGCCTACAGATCGAATTACCGCCTGAAGAATAGCCAAGTGGAAAAAACAGATACAGTGAAATGGAATTCATATGTACATTTAAGCACAGTGAATTCCATAATCACCAGCACAGTTCTGTTATACTGAGATCAGTGTGTTCGTCTTCAACTCGCAGCTATTCCACAGGGAGGGAAGAACCGAATGTCTGTAGAACAAGACGATCAAGAGCGCATCCATATCGATGTTCTTGTCTGCCCATTATGCGGGGAAGCTAATCGCTGTTCCTATGCCGCAGGGCATCCTCATTCGGAATGCTGGTGTAACCGGGCTACTTTCCCCGAGGGTGTGTTTGACCGCATTCCGCCAGAGCAGCGCCGAAAATCGTGTATATGTCAACGCTGTTTGGATGACTATGCCGATAAACTCCAACAAAAAGAAGAGCCACACAGTTAACAACTGTATGGCTCTTCTTCTATTATGCATTATCTAGACTGTTAGCTTCGCTACCACTGCTCTTACATTTGATTATACTGGGCAACAGCCTGTTGAAGCACCGGATGATGCTCATCCATGGACGTATAATGATGCAGTGCAGCCGCAATCCCCTTCTGGCGGATCATCTCCTGCAATTCAACTGCTTCCGGATCATCGGAGACATCGAATTTGCAGGCAGCTGCCATGCCCATAGCCAGATAGGTCGTTTCAGTTCCATCCGCATAGGCCTGAAGAGCCGGGCGAACCAGACGATCATTCGGAGACAGCTTACGCAGCGGGGAACGACCCACACGAGTGACCTCATCGGTGAGATACGGGTTGACGAACCGTCCCAGTATTTTGACAATATACTGCTCATGCTCATCAGGATTAAATCCAAACCGTTTCACCAGAATAGCCCCGGTTTCTTGCAAAGCGCCGTATACAATGGATTTTACCTTTTCGTCGGCAATAGCCTTCTGAATCGTGTCATACCCATGCACATTACCGATATACGCTGCAACACAATGCCCTGTATTTACAGTGAACAGCTTCCGTTCAATATACGGCTCCAGATCATCGACATATACAATGCCCTCAACCGGTTTGAATGCAGGAGCCATCTGGGAGCGATCAACTACCCACTCGTAAAAAGGCTCAACCTGTACATGCAACGGATCTTCATGATGCTGGATAGGCACTATCCGGTCTACGGCTGAATCTGGAAAATAAACATACTGATCTGCAAGGGAACGTACTTTTTCATCAAGCAGAGCATATACATGCTCTTTCAATTGTGTGCTGGCTCCAATGGCGTTCTCGCAAGCAATAATGTGAAGAGGGTTTTGAGCAGGACCGGAATTCAGTCTTTTCTCAAGTCCCTTTGCAATCCCTGGTGCAATATGTTTTAACACGCCCACACCCACTGCGGTTGTAATCAGATCAGCTTCTACAACCGTTTGGGCAACCGTCTCCAGCTGGGTTCCATCGATTGCATTTACGCCTGTAACGGTCTCCTGATCCTTGCTCTCGTTAGCCAGTTCCACCGTGTACTGTCCCCGTTCCTGAAGAGCGGTTACCAAGGTCTGATTCACGTCAGAGAAAATCACTTCATACCCTGCACGGGAGAGAATCAATCCAATGAACCCACGTCCAATGTTACCTGCGCCAAAGTGTAGAGCCTTCATAGTTCCATTTCACTTTCCAGAATAGCGATAACTTCTTCGGCTGTTTTCGCCAGACGCAGGGCCTCCATATTCTCATCCTCAGCACAGATCACCGCAATGCTAGTCAAGATCTCCATATGTTCCCCGCCTTGAGCCGCGATACCAATGACCATATAGGCTTTTTCTTCGCCAAAATCAACACCTTGTGGATACTGAATGACAGAGATACCTGTGGATAAAATGAAAGCTTTGGATTCCTTCGTACCGTGCGGGATCGCAAGTCCGTTCCCTACATAGGTCGAGACAATCTCTTCGCGTTCAATCATCTTCTCAATGTAATCAGCAGTAATATGTCCCGCATCCTTCAGAATCTGTCCTGCCATACGAATCGCTTCATATTTGTCCTGAGCCGTTGCATTCAAGATGACTTTATCTGTTGTTAACATACTCATCATTTTTGGCCTCCAATTTCGGTTTTACTGCGGTAAAATCCAACCAGTTCCTGGGAAAGGTAATGAATGAGTTCATCCCTGATTCCCTTCTCCAGCAATGCAATCATTTCTTCCTGCAATAACAGTGCACTAATCTCACTGAGAACCTCCAGGCTTTCCTTGGATAATTCTCTGGGACCGAGCATCAAGAGGATATGGGTAACTCCTGCCGGATCATCCGGTGTACGAAGGAGTGGCTCAGTGAGCTGAAATAGGCTGATAGACGGCCTGTAGATACCCTCACTGCGTGTATGAAACAGCGCAAGTCTTGTGCCGGGAATCTTCTGACTCCCCACCGCTTCACGTGCCTCCAACCGTTTCGCAATCTCCTCCGGTTCCTTCAACACACCAGATCCATGGAGTACGTTGCACATCGCATACACGGTCTTATAGAAACCGATATCCTGGTTATCCAGCGGGTACACCTGAAACTTTCCAATAATCCGAACGATTTCAACCAGAAGAGCTTCCATTCCGTCAGGGTTCGAGTAACGACTTGTCGTCTGAATCTCTGTTTCAAGCGGCTTGTTATGCTGCTGGCGTTGTAACGTTGTTGTTCTGATAAAATGACGCAGCCGCTCACTCTCTTCTGCCGTGAGCAGTGGGCTCACTTTGTAATACTGATGCTCATCCATCGGCAGATCGACAGTGGATAACACCAGGTCATATTCATCTGTAGGGATTCGCGTAGCTTCATACCAGGACACGCTGTCCATGATCCGAATCTCGGGAATCTCCTTCGTCAGTCGACTGGAAAGCATACGTGATGATCCGATTCCGCTTGTACACACAATGATCGCCCTGATTTCCCGTTTCAATGCACGCAACCTCTCAATGGAAGCTCCAAAATGCATGACCAAGAAACCAATTTCCTCATCCGGAACTTCCACACTCGGCCAAGCTTGATGCACGGATTTTTTGACATCTTCGAAGAGTGAATCATAATCCTTGCGAATCTGCTGCAGCAACGGATTACGAATGATCTGCTGTTCTTCAATTCGCTCCATTACAGGTTGCATATGACCAATCAGACCCTCACGAAGCAAACGATCCTCATGAAAGGCATAATGAGTTCTATCCTGCATCTGATCAATCAGTGAATGTACCCTGTCCAGTAAAATCAAGTCGTCTATAGGCAACAGCCGTGAAGAGTGAATGCGTTGTTCTGTCTCAATTAGTAGTCTGTGAAAATAAGCCTGCTCATCTTGGGAGAATGTCAGCCCCAGCTGGGTGGATAGAACACTGCACAAGCGGGAAGCCAGATAAGGTGAAACCTTTATCTCACCCTGCTCTGCAATTTCATCTCCCTTCTTCTCCCGGGGAGATATACGGCCAATGCCAAAGCCTTTACGAATACGTACAACTGCTACGGATAATTGAATCAGCAGCTTCATGTATTGCCGTTCCGGGATGTTCTCCAGCCATTCGATATCCGGCTGCCATAACGCATTTTCGACCTTTAGCACATCACCATGTCCAATCATATCCAGCAGTTTTTGGTTTACGATGGAGCCTCCTTGTTCTGGCTGTCTTCCGAACAGATCAGACTCATCCAGAAATTCGAGGGCAAGTGCAGCAATGGCTGTGCGATGAAACGTCTCACTTCCGTTAATTTTGACACCATATCCACGCCTGCGAACCAGCTTCAGTCCGGCCTGAAGAATCCGTGACTCCAGATCGTCCAGATCAGTGGTTACCGTGGACACAGTCACTTTCAGATCCGAAGCAAGAGCAAGCAACTTCACAGGCTCCGACTCATCAAGCAGGATGCAAAGCATGAAGAGCTTACGCTCTTCTGGCGTAAACTCTACATATTCTTTACCCTCCAGTTGCTGTCGCAATGCAGTCAGATCATCCGAACCGGAATCAATTCGAATACCGGTTCCTGATTTTTTTTCCAGTCTCATGCCCAAAGGTTCAAGCCATTGTTCAATCATTTGAAGCTCGCGATGAACCGTTCGGGTACTGACTTTTACTTCAACGGCGATTTCGCCGGCAGTGACTTCATGTGGATGCTCCAGCAGAAACTCCACGATTTCACGTTGTCTTTTGGTAATACTCATATCTCAGCCTCCGGCTCAGGGAAAACGAATGCGTGCAATTACTTCAGACGTTCAACGAGCGCATCATATTCCGGGCTTTTCAGGAAGTTGTCGATGGATATATGTTCTGCATTCGGCGCCACAGAGCGGGCACGATCCGTTAATACTTGTTGTGTGATCACCACATCTGCATCCGGCGGGATATCACTGATGGCCGTATTGGTCACCGTAACGTCAATCCCCTCAGCCTTCATCTTCTTGCGTAGAATGGAAGCGCCCATGGCACTCGATCCCATACCTGCATCACAGGAGAAGACGATCTTCTTCACATCTGTTTTCACTGTAGAAAAGGCCGTATCCGCAACTCTGTCTGCTTCACGTTGATTAGCCGTAATGCCAGCGTTTGGCACGGTTCCTTGACTCTTCATGTCTTTCATCCGACTGGATGCGGACTCCAGATCTTCGTCCTTTTGTTTACCCGTTTTCAGCAACAATGCTGCCACAAGGAAGGAAACGACCGCTGCTACAAGAACCCCTGCGAGCATTGGGAGATATCCACCTCTTGGTGTTAAAAGGAAATACGCGATAATACTACCCGGTGATGGTGCTGAGACAAGCCCTGCGCCTGTAAGCATGAATGTTAATGTACCTGCGACGCCACCCGCAATTGCGGCAAGAATCAGAATCGGTCTCATCAGAATGTAAGGGAAGTAGATCTCATGAATTCCCCCGAAGAAATGAATGATAACGGCACCTGGTGCAGAAGATTTGGCCATTCCGCGTCCGAAGAAGCAGTAAGCAAGCAAGATACCAAGTCCCGGACCCGGGTTGGATTCAAGCATGTATAATACGGATTGCCCTAATTCTCTTGCTTGATCTGTTGCAATAGGCGTAAGAATACCGTGGTTAATTGCATTGTTTAGGAACAATACTTTACCCGGTTCGATAATCAGGTTAACCAGCGGCAGCAAGCCCAGATTCATTAAGCCTTGCACCCCGGCAGACAATACTTTGCTAATTGCTTCTACAGCAGGCCCGATGCCCAGTAGCGCAAAAATGCCCAAGATTCCGCCAATAATACCAGCTGAGAAGTTGTTAACCAGCATTTCAAATCCGGCTCTAATTTTACCTTCGATCGATTTATCGAATTTTTTGATGATCCATGCTGCCAGAGGTCCGGCGATCATGGCCCCGAGGAACATCGGAATATCGCTACCCACGATGACCCCAATGGTCATAATGGCACCCACGACACCACCACGCTGGCCATGCACCATCGTACCCCCGGTGTAACCGATTAACAGTGGCAGCAAATATTTGATCATCGGATCTACTAGCTGGGCAAGCGTCTCGTTAGGGAACCAGCCTGTTGGAATGAACAGAGCCGTAATTAATCCCCAGGCGATAAATGCGCCCATATTCGGCATGACCATACCACTCAGGAATCGGCCGAAGCGCTGAACCCCTACCCGTAGCCCACCTTTGGAATTGGACGATTGGTCCAAATTACTCATTGTATTATCCTCCTTGGATCAAGTGATTATGATTTATGAAAGGGGTATCATTTCTCCCCTGCTGTAATCCTAAGCGAGAATGCTCTCCTGTTCAATGAAATGAAAGCGTACTTTCGTCATGAACAATGATGACAACATTAGGTTATGTAATCGTTTTTATCTATGCATAATGGCTGAACTCATTGGTACATAAGGCTTTTCTTGCCTATGACTTTTATCATTTCCAGAATCATTTTCTAACCTATAGCTTGGTCCAATCAGGTGATTTACATCCACAATCTGCTTCAATCCACATTCAAAACCATTGTTGGAAAGCACAAAAAACCTGTGTAAGCTATCAGGCTCACACAGGTCGAACAATATGAAGCTCATTTCATTTGGTTATAAAATATATGTTAATAAGTACAAGTTTGTTAAAACTATTCTTCCGTATGTTTGCGATACGCATCTGCATTCATCAATGTGGACAATGCTGCAGACAGATCTCCCTCAACACGAATCTCGATCATCCAGCCTTCCTCGTAAGGAGAGCTGTTTACCAGTTCAGGTGAGTTCTGCAACGAATCATTCACCGCAATGATTGAACCAGTGACTGGAGAAAACAAGTCCGACACCGTTTTGACCGATTCGATCGTTCCAATGCTATCTTCGGCTTTTACATTGGATTCAAGGTCAGGCAATTCCACAAACACAATGTCACCCAGCTGATGCTGCGCGAACTCGGTAATGCCAATACGTACAGTATCCTCCCCTACGGTTTGCACCCATTCGTGCTCTTCACTGTACAGGAAATCACTTTTCAATTCGCTCATCGATATCCGCCTCGCTTTTCATTAATGAGTGCATGCGTTCTTTGACCTTAACCTTTTTCCCAGAACATAGCGTATGATATTTTTGAATCAAATGTCAAGATACCTCACAATTTATTTGCTGAAAACCTCTAAATCCTGTAACCGGATTACACTCTTTTTTTCATATACTGGTGAATATTAGAATAGTAAGCGTAGTCTTTTTGGATACACGAACAATAATAGTGAATATAAATTAAACATTCGGTTTTTAATCATTATCTATGATATCGTTCTTGACATCAGTAGTGGATTCACGTTTTAATGAGAGGAGTAAATGTGTTTATTGGACTATGTTATACCCGCGGATGAATGTAAAGGGAGAGATTACCCGTGACACCCGATTCGGGATGCACATGAGGTAACGCCGAAGGAGTAAACCACCGATAAGCGGGGGTGAATCTCTCAGGCAAAAGGACTTTTACGGGACGCAACTCTGGAGAGCATCTATTCGCCCTGTGCGGGCGTTATGATCACCCAAGGGGAAACCTGCTGCACAACCGCGGCGGGGTAACTCTCAGGTACAAGGGACAGAGCCTTAGAATACAGCGTGCTACTTGGCATGCCGATTCTTTGGCCTGTCCTTTTCCTTTTTCCCAAAAAACGAAAAACAGGATTCAGATCGGCGCTGTCATAGCTGCCTTACCATACTTATGTGATGAAATTATCTAGCTGAAAATTTAAAAATACCTGGTTCATTGATCCACGATTGTATATCCGGCCGGCTGACGGCCCATGACGAGGTGATTTGATGTCCGATTTGCTTAGAACACCACTCTTCCCACTGTATCAGCAATACGAAGGCGTACGGTGCATTGATTTTGGAGGCTGGGAACTTCCGGTACAATTTAGCGGAATCCAGAAAGAACATGAAGCCGTACGCGAGCGCGCTGGACTGTTCGATGTATCCCATATGGGCGAATTCACAGTACAGGGTGAGCAGGCTGAAGCATTTTTGCAACAAATGACAACTAATGATGTGACCACGCTGGTTCCCGGTCAAGCTCAGTACACCCTCATGTGTTATCCGGATGGCGGTGTGGTGGATGATCTGCTCGTGTATAAGCTGGAAGATCAGCACTATATGCTCGTGGTTAACGCCTCCAACATCGACAAGGATTGGGCATGGCTGCAAGAGCACCTGATCCCTGGCGTAAGCATGACCAACGATTCGGAGCAGACGGCGTTGCTCGCCCTGCAAGGTCCACTAGCTGTAGACATTATTGAAAAAGTTACAGATACGGATGTATCCACGATTGAACCGTTCCGTTTTGTACAGGATGCCGAAGTATGTGGAGTAACATTGCTGTTGTCCCGTACCGGTTATACCGGTGAAGATGGATTTGAACTATATGTATCTGCGGACCAAGCCGCTGCGGTCTGGAATGGACTAATGCAGGCCGGAGAAGGTCACGGACTGGTACCAGCAGGCCTCGGTGCTCGGGATACACTGCGCTTTGAAGCAAGGTTACCACTGTATGGACAGGAATTGTCGGCAACCATCTCTCCGCTTGAGGCTGGCGTTGGCATGTTTGTGAAGCTGAACGCTGGACCTTTTATCGGACACGAAGCCTTGTTACAGCAGAAAACTGACGGGCTCGCCCGCAAACTGGTCGGCATCGAAGTGCTGGAGCGTGGTATTCCTCGCCCCCACTATCCAATTTACGCCGAAGGCGTACAGATTGGTGAAGTGACAACCGGCACGCAATCACCTACATTGAAGCGTAATCTGGGGCTTGCCCTCATCGACAGCAAATACGCTGGGCTGGGAACCCCGCTTGAGATTGAGATCCGCGGCAAGAAACTAAAAGCCGAGGTTGTGAAGACCCCTTTTCATAAACGGACACGTACGTCGAAGACACCTACTCAAGGAGCTGATCAAGCATGAGCAAGCACCGTTACATTCCCATGACTGAGCATGATCAGAGCGCCATGCTCGCAACCATCGGTGTGGATACGCTGGAGGATCTGTTTCAGGACATTCCGCAGGAGATTCGTTATCAGGGCGAGCTGCCCGTATCCTCCAAACTTGATGAATATGCGCTGACACGTCATATGTCCAAACAGGCTGGCGCCAACGCCAATTTCGAAACACACGCCAGTTTCCTCGGCGCAGGTATATATGATCATCATGTTCCTTCCGTCATTAATCATGTCATTTCCCGTTCCGAGTTCTACACCGCCTACACACCTTATCAGCCTGAGATCAGCCAAGGTGAACTACAGGCCATTTTCGAATTTCAATCCTACATTTGTGAATTAACCGGTATGGCTGTGGCCAATGCCAGTATGTATGACGGTGCAACTGCCTTTGCCGAAGCAGGAAACCTGGCCGCAGCGGCAACTCGTCGCAAACAGCTCATCGTATCCCGTACCGTTCATCCGGAAGCCCGTCAGGTATTGCAGGCGTATGCGCACGGATTGAGTCTGGAGATTGTCGAGATTGGTTATAAGGATGGCGTCACTGATTGGGATGCCCTGCAAGCCGCCATATCGGACGATACCGCTGCTGTCATGATCCAGAGTCCGAACTTCTTCGGTGCTGTGGAAAATGTGAAGCAGGCTGCCGACCTCGTACATGCGCACAAGGGCCTGCTCGTCGTAAGTGCTAACCCGCTATCGCTGGGTCTGCTGGAAGCTCCAGGCAAGCTGGGTGCCGACATCGTAGTAGGCGATGCGCAGCCCCTCGGTATCGCCGCTTCACTCGGCGGCCCGACATGTGGATATTTCGCCGTATCCCAGCCTCATATGCGCCGAATTCCTGGCCGAATTGTAGGACAGACCACGGATCGCAACGGCAAGCGCGGTTTTGTACTGACATTGCAAGCACGTGAACAGCATATCCGCCGCGAAAAGGCGACATCCAACATCTGTTCCAACCAGGCTTTGCTTGCACTCAGCGCATCTGTCTATATGTCCATCATGGGGAAACAAGGAATGATCGATGTAGCGGATCTAAATCTGCAAAAGAGCCATTACACCCTGAATACATTAACTGCGATTCCTGGTGTTAGCCTGACGTTTAATGCACCAACATTCAATGAGTTTGTGATTAAACTTCCTGAAGGAACAGACGTGGATGCACTTCAGCTGAAACTGCTGGATGAGGGCTTCATTGGTGGCTACGAACTCGGACGTGATTATCCGGAGCTTGCCGGACATATGCTGATTGCTGTTACCGAACGACGCAGTAAGGAAGAGATTGACGAATTCGCACGAGCATTGGAGGGATCGCTGTGACTCAGGAAACGACGACAACACCGGCACAAGGACAATCTGAAACGAGTACCTCTGTCTCCACTTCGGCTCAATTTGTGACAGAAAAATTCAACGCACAAACCTTATCCCCTGCACCGGAGCAAGCATTGATCTTTGAACTCAGCAGCCCTGGACGTGTCGCTTATTCCCTGCCAGAATGTGACGTTCCTCGTCAGACTGCCGATACGTTGATTCCCCGGGAAATGCTCCGTTCAGAAGCAGCGGCACTGCCGGAAGTGTTCGAGGTAGATGTTATTCGACACTATACTGCTCTGTCCCGCCGCAACTTCGGCGTAGATAACGGATTCTATCCACTAGGCTCTTGTACGATGAAATACAATCCAAAGATTAATGAGGATGTTGCACGTTATAACGGTTTCGCCAAAATCCATCCGTACCAGCATGAATCCAGCATTCAAGGTGCACTTGAACTGTTATATACTTTGCAGAACGACCTTGCAGGTCTGACAGGTATGGATGCGGTGACCCTGCAACCCGCCGCGGGTGCCCATGGAGAATGGACTGGACTCATGATGATTCGTGCCTACCATGAAGGTCGTGGCGAACAACGTACCAAAGTCATTGTGCCCGATTCTTCGCATGGTACCAATCCGGCAAGTGCAACCGTTGCAGGATTTGAAACTGTGACGATTCCATCCCGGGCAGACGGACTGGTTGATCTGGATGCACTCCGTGCAGCCGTCGGTTCGGATACGGCGGCATTGATGCTGACAAATCCGAATACACTTGGTTTGTTCGAGAAAGACATTCAGGAGATTGCATCCATCGTACACCAGGCTGGTGGTTTGCTATACTACGATGGCGCGAACTCCAATGCCATTATGGGCATTACCCGTCCGGGTGATATGGGCTTTGACGTGGTGCATCTGAACTTGCACAAAACGATGAGTACGCCTCATGGCGGTGGTGGACCTGGCGCCGGACCCGTCGGCGTGAAGAGCCGTCTGGTTCCGTTCCTGCCTAAGCCGATGGTGATCAAAAATGATGACGGTATGTATGCATTCGATCGTGAAGGCGATCAATCCATTGGCCGGGTGAAAGCCTACTACGGTAACTTCGGTATATTGGTACGTGCCTATGCTTACATTCGCACCTATGGACCGGAAGGCTTACGCCGTGTCTCTGAATGCGCGGTACTGAATGCTAACTATATGATGGCCCGTCTCGCCCCTTACTACGAGATTCCATATCCTGGCGTATGTAAACATGAATTTGTCATGTCTGGACGGGGGTTGAAGCAATATGGTGTACGCACACTTGATGTTGCCAAACGATTGCTTGATTTTGGATATCATCCACCAACCGTGTACTTCCCGCTTAACGTCGAAGAATGCATCATGATTGAGCCGACAGAAACCGAAAGTAAAGAAACGTTGGATGGATTCATTGATACGATGATACGGATTGCCAAAGAAGCGGAAGAGACACCTGAATTGGTACTGAACGCACCTTATGGCACACCGGTGACTCGACTCGATGAGACTACCGCGGCCCGCAAACCTGTACTAAACTGCGCTTGCAGTTAAAACTAAGTGAGTTTCTAATCCATGCTCTTGCTGATGTTAACTACACCAGTAAGAGCATTTTTTGGCTAGACATTACAGGACTTTTTCCTCGTACTCCCCCTTTATTTCCTATACATTTACGCAACAAAAAAAGCCGATATCCACATGATTCGCGGATACCGGCAAAATCGCTGCATGAATACAGCTCATTATCGGAAAAAGAAAAACCTCAAATCCGGAGGAAACCCCGGCAAAATTACGCTTGAATGCTTTGAACCAATTCAACAACTTGTTCAGCCGTTTGCATATCCAGAGCTTTAGCAGCCAGTTCCTGCATATCCGCACGGGACAACTTGGTGATCTGACTACGAGCTGGCAGAATGGATGTTGCGCTCATGCTGAACTCATCCAATCCAAGACCGAGCAACAATGGAATTGCTGTTTCGTCTCCTGCCATCTCACCACACATGCCTACCCATTTGCCTTCACGATGCGCTGCATCGATAACCATTTTAACCAAACGCAAAATGGCTGGGTTGTAAGGTTGGTACAGATACGCTACTCGTTCGTTCATACGGTCAGCAGCCATCGTGTATTGAATCAGATCGTTCGTTCCAATACTGAAGAAATCCACTTCTTTGGCAAACTGATCCGCGAGAACTGCAGTCGAAGGAATCTCGACCATGATTCCGAGTTGAATGCTGTCAGAGACAGCAATACCTTCAGCAACCAGCTTCTCTTTCTCTTCGAGCAAGACCGCTTTTGCTTCACGGAATTCACCGAGTGTTGCGATCATTGGGAACATGACACGCAGGTTGCCATGTACGCTTGCACGCAGCAATGCACGCAATTGTGTACGGAAGATATCCAGACGGTCCAGACACAGACGAACTGCGCGGAAGCCGAGGAATGGATTCATTTCTTTTGGCAGATCCAGGTATGGAAGCTCTTTGTCTCCACCGATGTCGAGTGTACGAACAACGACAGGTTTGCCTTCCATTTTTTCCAGTACCGCTTTGTAAGCATTATACTGAATGTCTTCGGAAGGAAGCTTGTCTCTGCCCATGTACAGGAACTCGGTACGGTACAGGCCTACAGCCTCTCCGCCGTTCTCCAGAACACCCGTTACATCATTCGGTGTACCGATGTTGGCCGCAAGTTCAACATGAACGTTGTCCACCGTTACCGTTGGCTCATCACGAAGTTTTCTCCACTCTGCACGTTGTGCATCATACTGTTCCTGTTTGGCACGGTATTCAGCAATAACTTCATCAGTAGGGTTAACCAGTACGTGACCATCCAGACCGTCAACAATGATCATATCGCCTTGTTTCGCTTGAGCCAAGATGTCCTTGGTTCCAACGACAGCCGGAATTTCAAGTGAGCGAGCCATAATCGCCGAGTGAGAAGTACGACCACCAATGTTGGTTGCAAAACCTTTTACAAATTGACGGTTCAGTTGAGCCGTGTCGGAAGGCGTCAGATCCTCCGCAAGCACGATCACTTCTTCATTGATCTCAGCTGGACTCATGAAGTCGATACCAAGCAAGTGATTTAGCACACGTTTGGTAACGTCACGCATATCTGCAGCACGTTCCTGCAGGTAAGCACTCTTCATGTTCTCAAACATGGAGATAAATTGCGATGCGGTTTCGTTCAAAGCAAATTCTGCATTGATCTTATCATCCGCAATTCTAGCTTTAACCGGATCAATCAGTTCCGGGTCATTCAAAATGAGCAAATGCGAAGCAAAAATCTCTGCTTTTTTCTCGCCAAGCTCTTGTAAAGTGCGCTCTTTGATCGCCTCAAGCTCAGCCTGGGATTTACCCAGAGCTGAGTCGAGTTTTGCGATCTCTGCGTCAACGTCGTTAATTTGGCGTTTTTCTACAGAGTAATCAGGATGCTCCAAGATAAACGCCTTGGCGATAGCAATACCCGCCGAAGCCGCGATCCCGGAGACATTAAGCATTAATTTCGCCCAACCCTTCGTTAACCATAACGTCAGTCAAAGCTTGAAGAGCTTCAGCTTCGCCTTCGCCTTCAACGATGATGCTGATGGTGTCGCCTTGTTCCAATCCGAGGGAAAGAACACCCAGGATGGATTTCAAAGTTACTTTTTTACCGTTAGCTTCTGCAAAGGATTCTGCACCTTTGAATTTGTTAGCTGTATTAACCAGGGCTGTCGCCGGACGTGCGTGGATACCATCTTCGTCTGTAATTCTGAATGTTTGTTGCATTACAATCATCTCACTTTCAGTAATTTGGTTTAGGCATTGCATATATTTACACTTGCTTGCCATCGTCGTAACACTTCTTATTTTATCTCAATGATTGGCTGATCGCCAACTTTGAGCACTCCACTCTTCTTCAAGGTCACTGTGGAGCCTTCTGGCAGGTTGGTGAAAATAACGGGTGAAATAATCGATGGAGCGTTTGCTTTGACATACTCCAGATCCACTTCCATAATCGGCTGACCCGCCGATACCAGATCACCTTCCTGCACAAGTACGTTAAAGCCTTGACCTTTCAGCTTCACCGTATTGACACCTATATGAACAAGCACTTCCTTGCCTCCGTCGGACATGATGCCCACGGCGTGTTTGCTTGGAAATACATTAAACACTTTACCATACACAGGAGATGTTATTGTGCCATCATGTGGCAAAATAGCGAATCCGTCACCTGTCATTTTCTCAGCAAAGACTGGATCAGGGACGTTCGAAATGTCCATCAACTCACCATTGACTGGCATTACGATATCCTCATCAACGATACGCTCGCCTTGTTCACCCTGAGCCTTCTCCTCTTCTGGAGTCGGTTTAGCAGCTACTGGCGTTGGTGCTGGTGTTCGCCCTGCAATGATATCCTGCATTTGAGTTTTAATCGTATCGGAACGTGTTCCGAAGATGGCTTGAACGTTATTACCCACTTCAAGCACACCAGATGCACCCAATTGTTTCAAACGATCTTTTTTCACATTGGATTTCTCATTGACTTCAATCCGCAAACGAGTAATACAAGCATCCAGATGTTTGATATTCTCCTTACCACCAAAAGCTTCGAGAATGTTATGCGGCAGATCATCCGTTGAACCGGAGCCTCCGCCAGACGCAGTTTCAGGCGTTGCCTCTTCGCGTCCTGGTGTTTTGAGATTGAATTTGCGAATGATTAATCGGAATCCGAAGTAGTAAATCACCGCAAGAATCAAACCGACGATAATCACGTCCCACCATGGTGTACGGTTCGGAATAATACCGAAGATCAGGAAGTCAATGAACCCACCGGAGAAGGTCATACCGATCTTGACACCCAGAATTTGCATGGTCATGAAAGACAAACCTGCAAAGATACAGTGTACTGCAAACAGGACTGGTGCTACAAACAGGAACGAGAATTCAAGTGGTTCTGTGATCCCTGTCAGGAACGAAGTCAATGCTGCAGAGCCCATGATACCTGCTACATACTTTTTGTGTTCCGGTCTTGCTTCATGGTACATCGCAAGAGCGGCCGCTGGCAAACCGAACATCATGAACGGGAATTTACCAACTTGGAACGTTCCCGCTGTGAGGTCTGCTCCATCACGCAATTGATTGAAGAAGATCTGCTGGTCACCACGAATGACGTCTCCAGCTTTGTTCACGTACTCACCGAACTCAAACCAGAATGGAGAGTAGAAAATGTGGTGAAGACCGAACGGAATCAATGACCGTTCCACGACACCGAAGATGAATGCTGACAATGTCGGGCTTGTATCTACCATGAAGTGAGACACAGCATTCAATCCATTTTGAATCGGTGGCCAGATAATCACCAGAAGCAACCCGATTAAGAGGGAAACAACCGAAGTGATAATCGGAACAAATCGTTTACCTGCAAAGAAACCCAGGTAAGACGGCAGTTCGATTTTGAAGAATCGATTGTAACACAGCGCGGCGGCAATACCTATGATAATACCTCCGAACACGCCTGTACTTAATGTTGGGATACCCAGGATGCTGGCATAACCCGGTACTTCGCCGATCATTGCCGGGGTAACCCCTACTGCGGTACCCAGGGTGACGTTCATGACCAGATAACCGATGATGGCTGCTAGACCCGCAACCCCTTCGCCACCGGCCAATCCAACGGCTACACCAACGGCGAACAGCAATGCCAGATTATCGAATACGATCTGACCTGCGTTCATCATAATTGTTGCGATCGAATTCACCCACGGGGTGTCGAGCGCCGTTACATATTGCAAGAAATCCGGATTAACCAGCATGTTACCGATTCCGAGCAGCAAACCTGCCGCTGGCAGAATGGCTACAGGTAACATGAGAGCTTTACCCACTCTTTGCAATACACCAAAAAGCTTTTTAAACATCGCTTCGTTTACACCCTTTCGTCTAAGTTGTATGTTTGTATGCAAGCAAGGGAACACAAAAAAGGCATGAATTAACAAAGTGAAATGTGCCAACCTTGGGGTATAGCATACCCTGTATAAGGTAAGAACAATCACACTCTAATTAACTCATGCCTGATCGAGTCAGTAACACGTCGCTTATGTTTATTCAGTTGCTTGATTACGGAAACCATTGTAGCACCAGTTCTAATCCATTGCAAGCCTTTACACCAAAAAAATCATTCCCGCATTCCATCACTGGAATGATTTCACTTGTTCTCTTCTTCCTTCCGTTGATTCAGCCGTTGCAGATGAATGGTCAGGTACCCTACTTCCGCAGGATAAACTGGCAGATTCAACCTTTTTTCCATCACCTTGGTCAGCTTCCATGCAAGCGAGTACATTTCCGGATACTCCAACTTGAGCAACGAATCCAATTTATGAAGCTCTTCGACTTTGTCCCCCCGGCGTACACGCTCAAGGGCGAAACGAAGATGAGTCAGCAAACGGGAGTAGTCCAGTGATTCCGTTTCAAACGAATAATCGAGTTGGTCGGACACCAGGTTCACCAGATCAGTGATCAATTGTGAATGTTCACGTACCTGAGATATATTTTGGTTGGTCATAGCGCTATAGATATGAAGGGCAACAAAACCAATCTCGTCCATCCCCAAGTCTACTCCCATTCTCTCCTTGATCAGACGAACAGCGTATTCTCCCATCCGATATTCTTCAGGATAAATCTCGCGGGTCTCATATAGAAATGGATTTTGTATGACAATTCCCTGTTCCTTGCGTTTTAACGCGAAAGAAATATGATCGGTTAATGCAATATGAATATGTTCATTCAGAGGAACGTCCGTACGCTCTGCGATATACGTAATGACTTCGTTAATAATCTCAATCAAGGCTTCATCCACCTGTGGAAGAAGCTGCTTATACTGCTCTTGCTCCTGCTGGTTTTTCAAAATGAACATTTTCTCCACAGCCATCAGTGGAATGTGATCACTCGGTTTTCGGTTAAAACCAATACCCTTACCAATGACAACGACTTCCCCATGATCAGGATGCTGTGCAATGATTACATTATTGTTTAGCGCTTTATCTACATGCAGGCTGCTCATTGTTTGCACCTCATTTTTCACACCATCTTAGGTGTGATAAGTCACACCCTGTTACGAACGAAAAGACATCCGGAGCGGGCAAACCGCGCCGGACGTCTCGCTTAAAAAGTAACAAAAATTCGCCTTAAGGTCAATAGAGCATACATACAACATTCGAGGTGTTTCTTACTCGTCTACTCCAGCTCTTTCCACAATCTTGTCGATTATAGAAGGAGTTGTCACAGCCTCGCTCTGTTGAATAGCAACCGGCGCAGGTGTTTTGGACTTGGTAAGGCCTTTAATCAGCTGCTCTACATCGATGCCGGATACGCTCTTAAGCATCTCTGGAGCCGTCGCCATAAGTTCCGTAACATAGTTACTTACCCGCGCTGCACCTTCTCCTTTACCTGTATCTACCACAGTCAGTTTATCAATGGATGCAATCGGCTCGGCAATTTTGCCAGCCAGCTCAGGCAGCATTTTGACGATAATATCGAGGACAGCCGCTTCGCCAAACTTCTGGAACGCCTCAGCCAGTTTTTCCTTCGCTTCTGCTTCGGCAAGACCACGCAAACGAATAACTTCTGCATCGGCTGTACCTTTGGCAAGTTCCGCATCCGCCATGGCCTGACCTTCAAGCCGCTTCTGTTCAGCTGTTGCTTTGGCGTGTGTTTCGATGGAGTACTGTACTGCATCGGCTTCACGCATTCTTTTCGCTTTATCCGCTTCGGCAGCCTGCTCCACCGCATAACGATCCGCTTCTGCCTTTTTCTTCACTTCGGCATCATATTGCTTCTCACGTACGACGATTTCTTTTTCTTGCAGATCGATCTCACGTTCTTTACGAACGAGTTCAACCTTCATTTCTTCTTCTACCACGGTCTGTCTCGCACGCGCTTCATGGATATGGTATGCCTGATCGGCTTCCGCTTTTGCTGTATCCTGATCCCGCTTAAACGTGGCTACTTTCAGTTCCTTCTCTTTGGCCGCCTCGGCGATATTGGTATCCCGCAGCAACTCTGCTTTTTGGCCCTGTTCTTCCGCATTAGCCTTCTGAATACGCGCATCACGCATTGCTTCCGCTTCAGCAATCTCGGCATCACGCTTCACTGCCGCAATTCTCGGTTTACCGAGAGCGTCCAGGTAGCCCTGTTTGTCACGAACATCCTTGATGGTAAACGAGACAATTTGCAGACCCATTTTTTTCAAATCTCTAGCTGCTACGCCTTGAACCTCTTGGGCAAAACGATCCCGGTTCCGATATACTTCTTCCACCGTCATCGTACCGAGGATGGCCCGCAAATGCCCCTCCAGTACCTCCTGTGCTTCGCTTCTCAGCGCTTCTACAGGTTTACCGATGAATTGTTCAGCTGCGGTTGCAACGTCTTCTACAGCGCCCCCAACCTTGATAATAGCGACACCGTCCGCAATTACCGGAACGCCTTGCTCCGTGTACACTTCAGGGGTGGAGACATCCAGCTTGTGAGACAACAAAGAGATAAACTCCGATTGTTGGAACACTGGCAGGATAAATGCACCGCCACCACGAACAATCTTAATTTTTCGGCCAGAATCATCATCGGAAATATTTTTGCTACCCAGGAATGACCCCGTAACGATCATCGCTTCATCCGGTCCAACCGTTTTGTATCTCGCCCAGAAAGCCAAACCCAGGATCAGAATGACACCAACCACAACTATAGGAATCAACAAAACATCCCAATTCAAGTTTAAATCTCCCATTCCACATCTCTCCCCTTATTCATTCATGATGAGTGCTTAAACTACTTAAGTGATTAGACTACTTTATAAATCTTTAAGTACATTTTCATCCCATTCCGACACACGCAGTACACCATCTACGACATCCACCACAACAACACGTGCTCCCGCCGCAATGGGGAGGTGTTCAAAGCTGGATGCTGTTTGAATCGTACTACCGGATGCAAAGCGGATCATCACTTCGCCAAAACCTTTTTCCGGCACGGGAATGGTAATTTCCCCAATTTTCCCTGATAACTCTTTCATTGAAAATGCAATAGAGACATCGCTGTTACGCATCGGTTTGACATATGCGAAGAATACCAGCATGGCTGCAGCAATACCTATAAGCAGGGATAGTATTAGACCGGACATCGCACTTAATGAACTATAACGTGTCATCATTATGCCTGCACCACCAAAGGTTGTAATGGAACCAGCTAACACAACGGGTTTGAAAAAATCAAGACCTGGCATTTCGAAAGCTCCGTCCAGCAAGCCATCAATCAAGTCACCCAGCACAAGGCTGACAACCGCAAATATCGCCCCTCCGATTAGACACCCCCAATACATTGTTTCCATCCCCTGTTCCTCCTCTCTCTGCCGCAAATTCATCCTAACTGAGCGTTCCACATGTAAATAAATACGTAGCTAACATCAAAATGTTTCAAAATCTTTCCTCAAATGTATTCTGGAACCGATATTGGGTATTATCATGACATTCTGTTCTTCTTGCTTCATGTTTCTCCATCATTCTCGTGTATAGCCGAAAACATGAAAAAACCGCAAGCTCCCATAAAGGAGACTTGCGGTTTTTGGACAACAGAAAATGTCCGTTCACTTGTCAGTGATTATAAATGAATTAAAGAGAAGCTTTGTAGATGGATACAACATCTTCCCGTTGCAGTTTCTTGAAGTTACCGAATGGACCAAACAACATCGCTTTGTCAGCCATTACGTCGATCTGGCTGTCATCGATATCGTAATCTGCCAAACGGTTAGGTGCACCAATGGATGTCCAGAATTTGCTGAGCGCATCGATACCTTCTTCAGCAATCTGTCTGTCCGACTTGCCTTCAGGATTCACTTCGAACACATTGATCGCCAGACGTTTGAATCGATCCACATTGACATCCAGATTATGTTTCATCCAGTGTGGGAACAAGATCGCAAGTCCACCGCCATGTGGGATATCATACACTGCGGATACCGCATGCTCGATATTATGTGTTGCCCAGTCTCCTGCGAGACCCATATTCAGCACGCCATTCAATGCCATCGTTCCGCAATACAGAATGGTTTCGCGCAGCTCATAGTTCTCCAGATCTTCAACCAGACGAGGTGCTGCTTCCATTACGGTACGCAGAATCGTCTCACAGAAGCCCAGTTGAACCGGTGTGTTGGCGTCCAGATGGAAGTAATGCTCCAATACGTGAGACATCATATCCACCATACCGTATACCGTTTGGTCCAGTGGAACAGTGTATGTATTCACCGGATCCAGGATAGAGAATGCAGGGAAAGAGTATGCACTGCCCCAACCCAGTTTTTCTTGAGTATCCTGATTCGTAATAACCGAACCGGAGTTCATTTCCGAACCCGTTGCTGCCATAGTCAATACCGTACCAAGTGGAAGAGCGTCTTGTGCAACGGCTTTGCGCTGAGCAAAATCCCACATATCACCATCATACTTGGCACCTACAGCAATCGCTTTGGAACAATCCAGTACACTGCCGCCACCTACAGCGAGGATCAGGTCGATGTTATTTGTTTTGCAGAGGTCTACCCCTTTGTGCACCGTAGATAGACGCGGGTTAGGTTCCACGCCAGCCAGTTCAGTCACTTCTGCTCCAGCTTCCTTAAGCAAACCGATCACTTGATCATACAGCCCGCTACGTTTGATACTGCCGCCACCATATACAAGCAGAACCCGTTTACCGTATTTCGGCACTTCTGTTTTCAATGCTTCCAGTTGTCCTTTGCCAAAAATCAGCCGGGTTGGATTATAGAATTGGAAAGATCTCATATCTATTGTCGCCTCCAATGGAGTTTAGAATTTTTAGTGCAACTCCAATTATAGTACCCTGTTTATAGAAAAACAAATCGATAGTCACTCACTTTATAACAACCCGTTAATCCCCAAATGCGCTCTAAACATCTCGCTTGTTGAAGGCAAATTCTCAGCGTCCACCCATGTTTCGGTGGCCCATAACCCAGCCTGTTTGAATGCCCGAGGACAATGAATAAAGCACTCTTCCACATCCACAATGACAGCTGCACCTATGGTTTTACCACTCCAGCCCATACTGGCGATGAATTCCTCATCCTTGGTAATGGATGCTCTACCATTAATACGCAGCACTTCATTCAGACCCGGAATCAAAAAAAGCATACCGATACCAGGGTTAGACAACATGTTCAACAACGAGTCTATCCGCCGATTGCCTGGGCGCTCGGGATAAACGAGCCGATATGGTTCATAGACTTTCACAAATCCTGCTCCATCGCCCCGTGGCGATACATCGCTATTTCCATCCCGATCGGATGTTGAGAGGAAAAACAAAGGTGACATGGATAGAAAATTCTGAACATGTGAATCCACAAATGAGATTGCCTTGTTACGCACATGTTCATGGGGTTCCCCCACCATGCTTTGCAGTTCCTCTGCATCTGTAATCAATGGAATATTCAATGCCTTCTTTTCCAATTCATTAACCCCAATCCCTCAATTCATTGTGTTACTCTAGGACTTCTCTACATTATAACTGGCTCGGAGGTTCATTCCAATGCTTACCCATGACAAGAACACCCGCTCCTGATTGGGCGGGTGTTCTTGATTTGTTGGTTATGTTGATTATTATTCAGTGTATCCCATGCTGCTCACAAAACGACGGAAAGCCTGGCGTCCTGCTTCATCATGTTTGTAGACACCTGCATGCTCCAGAATCTCGGCGAATTTCAAGCCGACTTCCTGCTGTACAATGGCAACGGCTTGTTCTTTGTCCAGGTTAGGACCGAAACGTCCAATCAATTCTTCCGCCCAGCCCAGATGCTTGTTCAAGACATGCTCGGAAGCTTTGGCCGCTTCAGCAAGCTTGGCATCTCCAGCGAGGATATCCGCGATACTGTCCAGTTCTTCTTTCAAGCGACCTGGCAGGATGGCAAGTCCCATCACTTCGATCAGACCAATGTTCTCTTTTTTCAAATGGTGCATCTCACGGTGCGGATGGAAAATCCCTTCCGGATGCACATCATTCGTGCGGTTGTTACGCAAGACGAGATCCATCTCATACCCACCGTCTGCACTGCGACGAACGATTGGTGTTACCGTATTGTGTGGTACCTGTTCCCCATCCACTTCACTGAATGCCTCGATATCCACAGCAGAATCACTGTAGAGCTTCCACGCTTCATATACAGCATTACCTGCTTCAAGCAACTCTGCAGGATCGTGTGAAGCCAGACGCATTACAGACATCGGCCATTTTACGAGACTCAGTGTAAGTCCAGGTGCATCCGCATGGCGGAAGACAGCCTCAGGCTGTGCATTTTGAATCGCGAACGTATGACGTCCGCCCTGGAAATGGTCATGTGTCAGAATCGATCCACCAACGATCGGCAAATCCGCGTTAGATCCGATAAAATAATGCGGGTACTCCCCGACAAAGGCAAGCAGTCTGCGCAGCGTATCCTTCGTCAGTTTCATCGGCACATGATCATGATGGAAAATGATGCAGTGCTCGTTGTAGTACACATACGGCGAGTATTGGAACAACCAAGGCTCGTTGTTAAGCTCCAACGGAATGACTCTCAGGTTTTGGCGAGCCGGGTGATTCACCCGACCAGCGTAGCCTACATTTTCACGACACAGCTGGCATTTTGGATATACCGGAGGCGGAAGCAATTTCGCCATGGCAATTTCCTTTGGACTTTTCTCCGGCTTCGACAGGTTAATGGTAATCTCCATGTCTCCATAGGCCGTGTCCTGTGTCCAGTAGACGTTCTTCGAGATCCGATCCATCCGGATGTAGTTGGAGTTAATTGACAAGTCATAGAACTGAGAGGTGGCTGCTTCAATGCCTTCCGTTTGCTCCGTGTGGCGGAATGCGCGTACCACTTCGGATGGGCGCGCCATCAGATGACCCATGATTTTGGCATCCAGCAAATCACGGAACGTATCGCTATTTTCAGGAATGAGTCCAATGGTGAATCCATAATCAATTAACGTATCCAACATGGCCTGTGGACCATCGGGAACTGTCGTGTCCAACTCTCCGGCATAAGGCTCTGAGAATCCGAATTGTTCAAGCAGCAGGTTGCGGCTATAATCCCAATCCGCTTCCTCGATTAATTGTTTCTGCAAGGCAAATGCAACCAGACGTTCAATGGCATGCAGTGCTTCCTGCTGCTCCGGTGTCCGCTCTGTGGCACCTGCTGCAATATGAGTCTGTGACATAAGGTATTCGCCTCCTAGTTTTTTCCGTAGCCGTCAGGACGTGATTGGTGCCAGCTCCAAGCGCTTTGAATAACATCTTCCAGATTGGTCCATTTCGGATTCCAGCCCAGGACAGATCTCGCTTTTGCAGATGAAGCTACCAGCACAGCCGGGTCACCTGCACGACGTGGCTCCTGTACAACCGGGATATCGAGGCCAGTCACTTTTTTGGCTGTTTCAATCACTTGTTTTACCGAGAATCCTGTACCATTACCCAGGTTGAACACATTACTGTTCTCACCTTTGCGAAGATAATCTACTGCACGCAGATGCGCATCAGCCAAGTCGCTCACGTGGATGTAGTCACGGATACATGTTCCATCTTCTGTTGCATAGTCGTCACCAAACACGGCGATGTGCGGGCGTTGTTTCAAAGCTGTTTGCAGTACGAGTGGAATCAAGTGACTCTCTGGCTGGTGATCTTCACCAATTTTACCACTGTCATGAGCACCGGCTGCATTGAAGTAACGCAGGGAAACGTATTTGATATCCTGAACTTTATCGAACCATGACATCATGCGTTCCATCATCAGCTTCGTTTCGCCGTATACGTTGGTTGGCTCTGTTCGATCGCTCTCTTCGATTGGCACTTTTTCAGGCTCACCGTAGGTAGCTGCTGTAGAGGAGAAGACAATGCGGCGTACGTTCGCTGCATTCATTGCTTCCAACAGACAGAGTGTACCAAACACGTTGTTGTCATAATATTTAACCGGGTCTTTCATACTCTCGCCTACGAGTGAGTTGGCTGCAAAGTGAATGACTGCATCAATTGAATTCTCAGCGAACAGCTTCGCCAGAATTTCTTTGTCACGGAGATCCCCTTCATACAACTTACCGCCGAGCAACGCCTCACGATGCCCTGTCTGCAGATTATCAAGTACGACAACCTCTTCCCCACGTTCCAACAATGCTGCTACCGTATGAGATCCAATATACCCTGCTCCACCTGTCACCAAAATTGCCATTTTACTTCGCCTCCTTCAATTCTTTAACACCGTCACCTACATCGCATACATAAAAATCACCTTTGAGACGGGTACGCGCTTCATATGCAGCGCCCACTTCACTTACAAAACGCTCAACATCATCTTCATGCACAAGTGATACGGTACAACCGCCAAATCCAGCGCCAGTCATCCGAGCACCAAGCGTGCCTGGAATCCGCTGAGCTTCTTCAACCATAACGTCCAGCTCATCACAGCTTACTTCGTACAAGTCGCGAAGCGATTCATGCGAAGCATTCATCAGCTTGCCGAAGGATTCCAGATCATTGATCCGCAATGCCTCCACCGATGCGAGCACACGTGCGTTCTCTTCCACAACATGTTGTGCACGCTGTCTTACTTTCTCATCCTTGATCTGATCCTGTAGTGTTACGAACTGCTCTGGCGTCAATTGAGCCAGGTAATTCAGTGCAGGCAGCTGTTCCTTCAAAATGGCAAGTGCCTGCTCGCATTGGGAGCGACGTTCATTGTAAGCTGAATCCACCAGACCGCGGCGTTTGTTCGTGTTACCAATGACCAATTTGTAGGAGCCTGTACGGAAAGGAACCTTTTCGTATTCCAGTGTGTCGCACATCAGCAAGATCGCGTGATCCTGAGCACCGTTTGCAACAGCGAACTGATCCATGATTCCACAGTTGACGCCGACGAACTCATTCTCTGCCTTTTGGGACAGAAGCGCCAGTTGAACCGTATCAATATCCGACACACCCTCCAGAGACTGAATCGCGAATCCGGTAAGTACCTCCAGAGATGCAGATGATGAAAGTCCTGCCCCGTTTGGAATCTCCCCATGGTACAGGAAGTCGTACCCTTTCGTTACATTCACGCCTTTGCCTTGCAGTTCAACCATGACACCAACAGGATAGTCAGTCCATTCTCCAGTTTTCTCCTTACCGATGGTGGAGGTATCCAGTACCCCTTCATAGGACATGTTCGTGGAAGCCAATTGCAATTGATTGTCTTGACGCTCACGAATAATCAATGTTGTCCCGAATTCCAGTGCTGCCGGAAGCACGTAGCCACCGTTATAGTCAATGTGCTCACCGATCAGATTCACACGCCCCGGGGCATGAAACACACGGATGTCCGCTCCACTCTCTCCGTACTTCTCAATAAACTTTTGTTTCAATTCAGTTACGTTCACTGCTGGTGCACCTCGCCTCGTTGTTGTGGTTTTCTTAATGTTATTATATAAGAAAGCGATGCTTCTTGTAATGCAACCATGTGTGTTTCATATGGATAAATGTGACCTTAAGACGTATAATGATCGGAGCATCCCAGAAAGAAGGAAACGACCATGGCAGATTACTCAAACTCCAAGAAAGACTCCCTTGCACCTTCTATAGCGAAAATTCAGGAATCACCTTCAGGTAAAAGCGGAGCACTCAGTTATTCGGTTGCCTCCAATCCCGTCTATTATGAACAAGGAGCACTGCATGTCCTGTTTGCCGGGGCGAGCCAGACACTTCCAGGTCATGCCCTCGGGCCCAAACTGTATGATTATTATCTGCTGCATTATGTAGAAAAAGGGGCGGGTACGTTCCGTACCGAACTGCACACCTACGAGTTATCCGCAGGGGATTGTTTCCTCATTCATCCCGGGCAACTGGTAAGTTACCAGTCTCATGCCCGCAACCCATGGCAATACCGCTGGATTGCCTTCACAGGCAGCCAGGCTGGCCAACATACCGAAGAAGCCGGATTCCGTCCGGAAAAGTCCGTTTTTCATGCCGGGCCATCCTGTGGAATATCCGATTGGCTATCCGTGATGCAGGATGCTTTTGCCGAGCGCAAAGAAAGCTCCCATTTCACATCATTGGGTACGTTATATATGATTCTAGCTGAAGCACAGAATCACCTTTCGCAGGGCCAAACCTTAATTCCAGGTGAATCCTCCATCCGGCGTACGGTGAAACAGATGATTCAATATATGTCCACCCAGTATGCCTACCCTGTCTCTATAGAACAAATGTCTGCGAGTCTTGGATACAACCGTGCCTATCTATCCCGTATTTTCAAACAGGAAACCGGACTTTCCCCAGTTACCTATCTGCTAAAACTGCGGATCGACAAGTCGCGTCAACTGCTACGAGAACGCCCAGATCTGTCCATTGAACAGGTTTCTGCATCGGTTGGACTACCTGACGCACTGTATTTCTCCAAACAGTTCAAACGATTTCATGGTGAAGCACCCAGCTTGTATCGAGAGAAAATACTGTCCCGTCCGGCACACCAGGGGTTACAGAAGAATGCTAAACAAAACAAACGATGAGCAACATAACGGACGGAGGAACCACGTACGACAAAAAAAAGGTGCATTCCGCCATTATGGCTAAGATGCACCTCTTGCACTTTATTTATTTGTCATCAGGCTCCGGAGACAGGATGGATTCAATCCGTTCCAATTCCTCTGTAGAGAAATCCAGTTGACTGAGCGCAGCCACATTTTCTTCAATCTGGGAAAGACGACTTGCGCCAATCAGCGCAGAAGTTACCCTGCCATTACGCAGCACCCATGAGAGTGAAAATTGGGCCAAGCTCTGACCGCGGGCTGCTGCAATCTGGTTCAGCGCACGCACTTTGCGGAGCGTCTCTGGAGAAATGTTGTTCTCATTCAGGAATACAGACGGTCCTTTGGCACGTGAGTCTTCCGGGATACCATTCAAGTATTTGTTCGTGAGCACACCTTGTGCCAATGGACAGAACGCAATACTGCCTGTTCCATACTCATCCAGCACATCCTGCAACCCGTCTTCAATCCAACGCTCCAACAGCGAATATTTCGGTTGATGGATTAGCAGCGGTGTTCCCAGACTTTTCAGAATTTCGGCAGCCTCTCTCGTCTGCTCTGCGGGATAGTTAGATATCCCTACATAGAGCGCTTTGCCCGAACGAACAATATGATCCAGTGCCATCATCGTTTCTTCCAAAGGCGTTTCGGGATCATAACGATGAGAATAGAAAATATCCACATAATCCAGGCCCATACGTTTCAAGCTCTGATTCAGACTGGATACTAGATTTTTGCGTGAACCCCACTCGCCATACGGCCCGGGCCACATATAATATCCCGCTTTGGTGGAGATCACCAGTTCATCGCGATAAGGTTTCAGATCCTGGGCGAGTACTTGTCCAAATAGCTGCTCTGCAGAACCTGCCGGTGGGCCATAATTGTTGGCAAGGTCAAAATGGGTAATGCCCAGATCAAATGAACGGGTAATCATATTACGGCCATTCTCAGCGTTATTAATACCGCCAAAATTATGCCACAACCCCAGTGAAATCGCTGGTAGTTTCAAACCTGAACGCCCAACACGGTTATATTTCATCGTTTCATAGCGAGTATCGCTTGCTACGTAGACCATTATGAATCCCTTCTTTCCCCAGGTTCCGCCTCTTGTGTCCGGTCTATGCCGGAGAATGCGGTTATTCAGTCCATACGTTTAACCAAGAAACTGGTCCACATTATTCATTACCTCACCAATCGGCTCTGTAATCAGCAAATCCGCCCTGCGGTCGTAAGCGGTAGGTGTAGCGTTGAGCAGAACGGTATGTTTTCCCTGAAAATACGTAATTAACTGAGCCGCTGGATATACCGTCAGTGACGTGCCTCCCACGAGTAACAGATCTGCAGAAGACAGTGCATCAATGGAGCGGTACAATGTCGTCTGATCCAGTTCCTCTTCGTACAGCACCACATCCGGCTTGATCACACCACCACATGCGGTACAGCGAGGTACGGTATCTTGGGATTGCATAATATCATTTAGCGTATAAAACTGCTTGCAATCCATGCAGGCATTACGATGAACTGAGCCGTGAAGCTCAAAAACATTGCTGTTGCCTGCCTTCTGATGCAGTCCATCGATATTTTGCGTGATGACTGCCTGAAGTTTTCCCTCTTGCTCCAGACGGGCTAATAGCCGATGGCACCCATTAGGTTCTGCATCTGGATGAAGCATTTTGCCTCGATAAAAATCATAAAAGATATCGGCATGTTGATCAAAAAAATGTCGACTTAACAATTCTTCCGGTGGATAAGGTGAATGCTGCTCCGTCTGATACAGACCCGCAGCCGAGCGGAAGTCGGGAATCCCGCTTTCCGTTGAAGTCCCGGCCCCTCCGAAAAAAACAATACGGGAGCTTTCCTGAATCCAGGCAGCCAGTTGTTCTGTTGCGTTCATCCTCTCTCCTCCTTTTGTTTACGTTATAAAACCAAGCCAGGGTGACTTATATAATCACGCTTAGCTCATTATAATGACGAATAATGGCATGGGCATCAACCAGATGAGATCCTTGATCTGACTGTTGACAGTAACCGAGCGTATAGGATACGCCAGCGTGCCGCCCCATCTGCATATCTCTATTGCTGTCTCCAATTACGATGGCCTCCGCAGGATCGATATGTAATTCACGGCAAGCCAAAAGCGCTGCTTCTCCATCCGGTTTGCCCTGAGTCACCCGATCACAGCCCACAATGGATGTGAAAAGGGAACGGATTCCCATCCAGTCCAGATGTGTTTCTGCTGCCGCTGTACTGTCAGAAGTGACGACCGCCAGTGGTATGTCTGCTGCCCTGCAACTCTGCAAGAAAGCTAGCAATCCTGGCATCGGTTCAGCCAGTTTCCTCTGCCTAACCTCTCGCATGGCCACACTTGAAAATTGGCGTATCGTTGTGATCGCTTCATTCCATGGCATGCCTGTCGCATATAGCTGCCCAGCAAGCAATCCCGTGCACTCATCAACAGTCGCAATGGCCAGCGGGCCTTGCGGATCATAGCCAACAATATGACCTTCTGGATTATGGATGGTGCCCAGAACATGCTCCAGTTCCACCGTAAATGAAGCTCCAAGCTCATTCATACGTGCTTGTAACTGACTCAGCAACGTCTCTGCCCACGGCCCCCATAGCTGGAGAAATTCCAGTAATGTGCCATCTTTATCGAACAGGATAGCTTTACATGGGATCTGCGCTCCATGCACTTGAAGCATGGTCATCCATATCACCTCCATCAAGTTATGCGATACATACATACAGCCCTTAAGCAGAATAATCAAAATCTACTTAATCGTACTTAACCAGGCCAGAACTGTCTTGACGGTCTGATTCAGCTGTTCTACTCCACTCACTTCTGGCTCGCCATCCCCTTTTTGAGGACCATAATCACCGAACTGGGCGTGGTTTCCACCTTCAATGGTGTAGTATACCGTCTCCGCGGGCAAATACATACGTCCACTCTGATACTTGGTCATATTCACAACCTCATCTTTAGTTCCCAAAATGGATAAAGCAGAGATTCCCAGTGACTTTACGCTTCCTTTTTCATCCGGGTAGGATGCCAGAAAGAAGATCCCGTGAAGTGCATCTGGATGTGCGGCTACATAACGTGCAGCCATCGAACCGCCGAGAGAGTGTCCACCCATAACAAATTGTTCGTCCGGATAGGCGGCCAGAATCTCATCTGCCAAGTTTTGCTTGAGCACTGCCAGGTTGACCGGCATTTTGGCAATAATGGTGTGATGACCAGCAGCGGCCAACTCATGCGCAAGTGGTGCGTAACTTTCCGGTTTTACCAGTCCACCAGGATAGAAAAGTACACTTTTCCCAGTCGGTTTGTCTGGCACAAAATCAATCCAGTTCTCTTGTTCGCTCACCGTCACCTGATTGGCTGTTTCCATGGCTGTTTGAGCTGTTTCCTGTGGACCGTATGGTGTGAATAATTTCCACGCAACAAATCCACAACCAATGACAATGAGCGCCAGAAGTACGAGCAGGAATTTCCCGATGCCCCTCTTCTTGCGCCCTGTGTTATACCGATTTCTCAACGTTAATCACCTTTCTTCACTTCCGCAGGTGCCGCGGCTCACAGAATTGGGAGCCTTCGTTCATCAGGCTCCCCTTCTACGAATTGAAAAAATATTATTCAGCCTTGGCCTTGCGGTAAGCATCCATATATTGTTCCGCTCTGCGACGGACATGACTCAGGTCACCCGTCTTCACAGCTTCCGATGTCAAGTCGGAGCCGATCCCTACAGCGACTGCCCCACCCTTGATCCAATCCCCCAGATTAGACAAGGATACCCCGCCAGTTGGCATAAAATTCGCCTGCGGCATAGGGCCCTTCATCGTTTTGATAATCGAAGGATCATACAGGTTGCCTGGGAACAACTTCACAATGTCCACACCAAGCTCCAATGCGCGCTGAACGTCAGCAATCGTCATCACACCAGGCAGAATCGGAATTCGATACAGGTTGCAGATCTGAACGGTATCCGGGTTCAGGGAAGGTCCGACTACAAACTCGGCACCCGACATGATCGCTGCTCTCGCAGTCTGCGGTTCAAGCACTGTTCCCGCACCAATGATCGCAAATTTCTCTGGATCTTGTGTGTTCCAATGGTATACACGGCTTAATTTTTCAATGGCTTTAAGGGCGCTGGGTACCGTCATTGTAATTTCGATAACTTTAATACCACCCGCAATCGCTTGCTCGGCCATGGCAATGACTTGATCAGCAGAATCTGCACGCAGAACCGCCACAACCCCATTGTCCGTAATCTTTTGCAACAGCTGAAGCTTCTTCATTTTATTCTCTCCCTTGTCAATGTGGTGGTTGTGTATACAAGCCTTACATTTCAGAACGAAGATGAGACATATATGATTTCAGCAGCGACTAGCGCTCAACATGGGCAACGTTGTTCAGCTTGGCCTCGACCTGCTCCCACGTCGGAAGCGCCTCCCAATCGCCAACAGCCTGTATTACCATGGAACCGGTCAAATTACCGAGACGGGTTGCTTCCTGCGGGGAGTATCCTTTAAGTAAACCAGATAAAAATCCCGCGCAGAATCCATCTCCTGCCCCCACCGTATCCAGAACATGATCCGCTCTAAAGTACGGAACTTCCGTTAGGGTACCATTCGCCAATACGTAGGTCAAATCAGGGCCACCCTTCACGATGCACACGGCCTTCATGGCAGATAGACGCTCAAGTACTTTTTGATCATTTTCTTCGTTATATAGAAGTTTCATCTCATCCAGACCCGGTAAAAAGTAGTCCGCCAGTTCAGCTAGACGCAGTATGACTGGACGCGCCTCATCTGCTGACCATAGTTTGAGACGCAGATTCGGATCAAAGCTTACTTTCACACCTGCCTGTTTGGCAATATGTATTGCGGCTTCCACCGTAGCAAGTCCGGACGGGCTTATCGCTGCGGTAATACCCGTAACGTGCAATATCTTTGCACCGGCAATATAATCGGGATCCAGATCATCAGGTGTAATCGCACTTGCAGCGGATAGCTTCCTATAATAATGCACCGAGGCTTTCCCGGAAGCGTTCTCACGAATCATCAAACCGGTGGGCTCGTGATCACTTAACCGTACTCGGGATACATCTACACCTTCACCGCGAATGGCTTTCAGAATCATACTGCCGATCGGATCATTGCCCAAGCGTCCAAACCAACCACTGGTATGACCCAGGCGGGATACGCCAATAGCCAGATTGCTCTCAGCACCCCCGAACGACTTGTCCAGTGTGGCTGCATATTCCAGCCCTCTTGTATCCTTGGCAGTCAGCAAACCCATACTTTCCCCAAATGTAATAATCTCCGGGCTTGGATAGGGACTCGTTGACATGATTTCTTCCCTCCTTATATTTACATTCCCTCATCTTCTTTTACTATTGTCATCCTCTATGCAACCGTTGTCAATCCCGTTGCGTTCATTTTGTTGTCACAGCTTTGAGAAAAGATAACGCTTACCAATGTGAATTAAATCACAATAGAGAATGTACATCCATATTACCCTTATTACAGATGCAAACGGCCTTTGCAATAAGGGTCTACAAGGGGGCTACACCATGAAAAATCAGACACTGATCCGGGATGATCAGGAATCTTTCTTTTACAATCTGCGCTTTATGCTTATCGTCTGTGTCCTTGCAGGTAATGCACTTGAACCACTCATCACACGCTTTGCAGGCGCGGAAGCTCTGTTCCTGTGGATATATACGTTTCACATGCCACTCTTTGTATGGGTAACCGGGTATTTTGCGACCCACTCACTCCAAGGCGCGCCTGGACGGAACGTCCTGAAGCAGATTGCCTTACAATATGTACTGTTTCAGTCCTTGTACGCATTGATGGACTTTACCGTGTTCCACACACCCCATATGCGGCTATCCTTCTTCGCACCTTACTTGCTGTTATGGTTTCTCGCGAGTCATTTCTGTTGGCGATTGTTGCTACGTCTTACGATCTCATGGAAACCGATGTATCGGTTGATCGGTTCGATTGTGCTCGGTGTAATTGCCGGGTATTTGCCCATCGACGGGTTCTGGCTCAGCTTCAGTCGTACGTTTGTGTTCTTGCCGTTTTTTATCATCGGTTATGACTATGGAGCATCCATCCGTTCTCGCTTACTATCCGGTTGGGGGCGAAAAACTGCAGCGGTCCTCTCCGCTGCACTGTTGGTATGGATCGGATATGGCGGTTTGAATATTTCATCAGGATGGTTACTCGGCAGCATGACGTACGCTGAACTGGGCCATCACGAATGGTATGCCGGCATCTTCCGACTGGGTATCTACCTGCTTGAGATCGCATCAGCAGCACTGTTCTTGGCATGGGTACCTTCCTTAACTTCCAGACTGACGGACCTTGGACGACGCACACTCTATGTGTTCCTGCTGCATGGGTTTCTCGTTCGTCTCGCGATTTGGTCTGGAGTCTACAGTTATATGGGAAGCTCGGCGTACATTCCAGTCATACTTCTCATCGCCGTACTATTCGCAGTCACACTGGCTCTACCGGGTGTACGTCACGCGTTCAAACCCTTAATAGAACCGGATATATCCCGCTTTTCTCTCAATCGGCATGAGGTGTTCAAACGGTCGGCCTAACACGCTGACGGATCCCATTCTCATCGGATCCAATCTGGTGAAGTTGTTTCAGGCTGGAAATAAGGTGGTAAATTAGGGATACGCGCTACAAAAACAACTTATCGTTGTAAGGAGTGATTGTAATGGCACGTCAACCGACGTCAGAACGCAAGATGAGTCGTGAAGAAGCCGGCAGATTAGGTGGCAAAGCGACTTCCAAGAACCATGATCGAAGTTTCTATCAGATGATTGGAAAAAAGGGCGGAGAAGCGACTTCGGATGCCCATGACACTGACTTTTATAAGCAGATTGGACGCAAAGGCGGAGAAGCAACCTCAGAAACCCATAATAAGGAATTCTATCGTGAGATTGGACGCAAAGGCGGAAGTAACTAACAGAATCCCGCTCGCCACATAAAAACGTAATCATAGCTTTTCCGCAAATCAAGAAGTCTAATTCCATGAAAATGGTTTGAGGCTTCTTTCTATTGATTGTAGAAATATGACGACGGTTGTGATAGACTCAATAGAAAAACCGGGTGTTCACGGGTTTAAAGCAGCAAAGAATTTCACAAACTACGGGGAGCTCGACACCGGCTTGCCGATCTTTTTTTAGAGTACGGATGAAATTAAACGACAGATGCACTGCCATTTACTTTTCCATTCATGTTGCTCAATATTATATATTTGGGGGGAAACACACCATGTCAGCCAAGAAGATGCGTTCCGATATGATCAAAAAAGGTTTTGACCGTGCACCGCACCGGAGTTTACTCCGCGCAGCGGGCGTTAAAGAAGAGGATTTCGGCAAGCCATTTATTGCCGTATGTAACTCTTACATCGATATCGTGCCCGGCCACGTTCACCTGCAGGAATTCGGTAAAATTGTAAAGGATGCTATTCGTGAAGCCGGTGGCGTTCCATTCGAATTCAACACCATCGGTGTAGATGACGGAATTGCCATGGGACACATTGGTATGCGTTACTCGCTGCCAAGCCGTGACATTATCGCGGATTCCGTGGAAACCGTTGTATCTGCTCACTGGTTCGACGGCATGGTATGTATCCCGAACTGCGATAAAATTACACCCGGCATGATGATGGGTGCACTCCGCTGTAATATCCCTACCGTGTTTGTCAGCGGTGGACCGATGAAAGCCGGTCGTGACAGCAATGGTAAAGCTCTGTCCTTGACCTCGGTATTTGAAGGCGTAGGCGCTTATCAAGCAGGTAAAATCGATGACAAGAGCTTGCTTGAGCTTGAACAGTTCGGTTGTCCAACCTGTGGATCATGCTCCGGTATGTTCACAGCGAACTCCATGAACTGTCTGGCTGAAGCGATGGGACTGGCTATGCCAGGTAACGGAACCATCCTGGCTGTTGCTCCTGAGCGTCGTGAGTTTGTTAAACAATCTGCTAAACAACTGATGGAACTTATTAAAATGGATCTGAAACCACGTGATATCGTTACTGTAGAAGCGATCGATAACGCGTTTGCACTGGATATGGCGATGGGCGGATCTACGAATACAGTACTGCACACGCTGGCACTGGCTCATGAAGCGGGCATCGAGTATCCAATCGAGCGCATCAATGAAGTAGCTAACCGCGTTCCGCATTTGGCGAAACTTGCACCTGCTTCCGATCTTCACATCGAAGACGTTCACAATGCAGGCGGCGTAAGCGCAGTGCTAAACGAATTGCTCAAGAAACCAGGTGCTATTCATGGTGACTGCATTACGGTAACGGGTAAAACGATCCGTGAGAACGTTGAAGGAAAAGAAATTCAGGATACAAATGTCATTCACCACCTGGATAACCCGCATTCCGAAAAAGGCGGCCTGGCTGTATTGTTTGGTAACCTTGCACCACAAGGCGCTATCATCAAAGTTGGTGCAGTTGATGCTTCGGTTGGTGGATACCACAAAGGTCCTGCCATCTGCTTTGACTCCCAAGAGCAAGCGCTCGAAGGCATTGCTAACGGCAAAGTAAAAGAAGGACATGTTGTCGTTATCCGTTATGAAGGACCAAAAGGCGGACCAGGTATGCCTGAGATGTTGGCTCCTACTTCCCAGATCGTCGGTATGGGGTTGGGTGCTAAAGTCGGTCTGATCACCGATGGACGCTTCTCTGGCGCATCCCGCGGAATCAGTATCGGACATATCTCTCCGGAAGCAGCTGAGGGTGGTCCAATCGCCTTTGTTGAAGAAGGAGACATCATCGAGCTGGATCTGAACAACCGTATCATCGAATTGCACATCAGTGACGAAGAGTTTGAACGTCGTCGCGCTGGTTGGAAAGGCTTTGAACCGAAAGTGAAAACCGGTTACCTGGCCCGTTATTCCAAACTGGTTACGAATGCAAGCAACGGTGGCGTACTGAGTATCTAATTCACTAATAAATAAAGGGTTGCTCTTCTGCCAAATTTGGCGAAGGGCAACCCTTTTCTTTTATTAGTTCCGCTCTGGAATTATTTCTTTTTCAATGACAAGTGAACCTTCTCTGGACTCTTCGGCCGTTGCTGCCACCATCATCGTATGCTGACCATAACGTTCCAGCAGTATCTCCAGCGGCATCGCAATCATCTTGGGTACCAATTGTTCTGTACGTTGTTTCAGACGTTTAGTCCCCGTTGGATGAATTACACTTAATAATAGCTTCAAGTATACTTTGGAAGCCGCACTGAAAAGTCCGGGAGGCAACTCCCGAATGGTAAATCCGAACTTTTCCGGACCTCTGTTAATCATGCTCACACCATATATAGCCTTGGCAGAACGTAATTCAGGGTCAAGTGTTACCATACGCGCCAAATCCGGCAATTGTTGTTCCATGGTGCGGATCATGCGAATAGCCAAATGCATACTAGAGCGTGATGTCACTCCAAATTCGAACAATTTCTGATTGTCAAAATGCAGTTCAATTACCGGATCTCCGTTTTGAATGACATGGCCGTCATTCATCTCCACTCGCGCTCCGTGATATACACGAGATCGGAAGTGCAGCATCGGATCTTCTGGCGAAGCTGTCCGTAGATGGTATACCCAGTGGAACAACTTCTCCCAACCCAGCCACAAGGCAACAACGATTCGTTTCCATCGCTTCAACGGTGTCTGTGGTTGATTCTTGTTCTGAGCTTCGCTCACTGTAACACCTCCCATCAACGTATCGACGCGTACACTTTGCAGACCTAACCGTTCGGCCTCCTGCAAGACGACATCAAGCGCCTGAAGCATCTGCTCTGGCGCGTGTGCATCAGCACCGAGGGTTGTTCCTCGATCATGCAGCAGCATGACTTCTCCGCCTCTTAGTTCCTTCAGCATCCGTTCGGTCAATCTTTGGGCACCCACTCGGCTTCTCCAGTCCTCAAACATGGAAGACCACAGTACAATCTTTCGCTCTTTCTTACTGAAAAAATCAAACAGATTCATAATCCCCCAAGGTGGACGATAATAACAAGTCTTCACTCCGGTTACTTCATGGATAATCTGACCTGTTCGCTGGATCTGGTTACGAACAGTACGAGGCCGCATGAGCCAGTTCGTTTTGTGAATATAATTATGAATGCCAATAAGATGACCTTCCTCATGTATCCGCTGAATGAGTTCCGGATGACTCGCCGCATGTTCTCCAACGACGAAGAATGTTGCTTTCGCTCGATGCTGACCGAGCAGATCAAGCAGTCGCGGTGTATAGTACGGATCAGGCCCATCGTCAAAGGTTAAGGCAAACTGTGTATCACTTCTCCCCCGTCTGAACACACGAAAACCGAAAAACCTGCTAATCAAACTTGGAATAAAGGCGTAAAAAGATGATAGATACAATAACCACAGTAAAATACTATGAAGTATCGTTGTCATGTTGCGAGCTCCCCACTTCTCATGCTGAATTACGGTGCACAATGGCACTATCTAAAATAAACCGCCTTTAATTTTATCATAATTCAGACTTTTCTTGAATCCTGTTTTCCCAAAAAGTTAGCTATCGTGTACAATAAATACAATCTAATTATTGCCATCAAAGGAGCCATGTCCATGCTACCGCTTTACAAAAAATACGGGCGAACTGTCTTTGACATCGCATTGCTCATATTAACCGTGTATGTGATCATGTACAGTTTCAGTCAATTATACCAAGTGGCTGCACCAGTCTTTCTATCATTCATCGTGTATTGGATGATTGAACCGCTGGCCAAATTTTTACATCGCAAAGGATTGCCCAAGACGCTTGGAGCAGCCATCTCAGTCTTGTTGTTTCTTGCATTGATTGTCGCTGCATTTTTTGGGGTAGGCTTAATTATCATTTCACAAATTTCCAATCTTCAAGATAATTTCCCCGTGTACATTGAAATGATACAGCGTGAATTCACCAATCTGGTGCTGTTCATTCAAGACAAGTCAGATGCTCTCCCTGATGGGATTATGGAAAAAGTGAACGAATATTTTGCAACACTTACCGGCTTCCTTTCGAAATGGGTAACCAGTGGAGCACAGTTCGTCGTCGGCTTCCTCAGTTCATTCTCTTCGTTTATTACGAACTTCGGAATTGCGATTATTTTGGCATTCTTTCTCAGTATCGAGATCGAATCCTGGCGCAAGTTTGCCCGTGCAAAAACGCCAAAAACATTAAAGTTAGCTGTAGAATTCATGCGAAATCACGTGTTCAAGACGATCCGTTCGTATCTGAAGGCACAGATGATCATGATGCTCATTACGTTTGTATTGATTTATGCAGGTTTGTTGATTTTGGGAACCTCCAACGCATTTACGATTGCAGCAATCTGCGCGGTCTTCGATCTGGTACCGTTGCTTGGCGTTCCTGTTGTATTCATTCCATGGATCGTCTACTTGTTCATTATAGGCAATAGTAGCCTGGCCATCGGCCTGATTGTAATTCTGGTAGTCACGATGTTGACACGACAATTACTGGAACCTAAAATATCGGGGAACTCGATCGGTGTATCTTCGGCATACTTGATGCTTTCGTTTATGCTGATTTCCCTTTCGATCTTCGGCCTCGCTGGTGTTGTGTTATCCCCAGTGCTCCTGATCCTTCTGAAAGAACTGTTACAACAAGGGTACCTGCAAAAGTGGATTCACCTGCCCAAAGATGAATTTGAGTCTTCTCCACTGGTCATGGACCCACCCGTTAATACAGCCTCAGCCCATTCTGCCGAGTCAACGGTACAACCTCCCGTTCCTGGGAAGAATCACGAAGACTCAGCCAAATAGTCCATGACTTTCCTGAATATAGCCGTAGCCTGATGATGGCTTTCAGGAGAGACGTTCTGGACAAGCACAGCCACTGCATACTTGGGGTGTTCTATCGGTCCATAACCAATGAACCATTGGTTGTTGCGTTTTTCCCCATTTTTCTGTACCTGAGCGGTACCCGATTTCCCTGCAACATGCCATCGTGCACGCTGCAGGGATTTTCCTGTGCCCTCACGGACTACCTTATCCATCCAGGACAGCAGTGTATGTGCCGTTGCGGGAGCAATCTGTCCTGATGCTGAAGGCGAATCATGCAAAGGCATCTCCAGCATGGTGCCACCATCGGCATACCGGATTCGCTCAACAAGACGCGGGGCACTAACCTTCCCATCATGCAACAATGTCACGATCAGATTCGCGGCTTGCAAAGGTGTGACCAAGACATCGCGCTGACCGATTGCTGTCTGTATTTTGGCGCCTTCATCCGTCGATGAAACTGCTTCTGTTCTGACTCGCCCGTGATCTTCATGATCAAAGTGCCGGAGCACCGGCATTCCTGCCATCTGCTCACCCTCCCAGCCAATCGGACGCGCGAGTCCCAGACGATCTGCCGTCTGCTCCAGTTGCTCCATACTAAGCCTACGTGCCGTTTCTGCAAATACGATGTTACAAGACTCTGCGAATCCTTGCTCCAGATTCAAGTCTCCATGCCCATGCTCCTTCCAGCAAGACAGTCCATATCTTCCGTACTCACCACCGCAATGGAATTCTTCTCCGTTAGAAACCGCATGATACTCCATAGCAGCAGCCGCAGTGACAATTTTGAAAATGGAACCCGGTACGGCTCCCTGTACTGCACGATTCCCCCAGGCCGATTGCTTGGGTTCCACATGTTGTGGCTGATAGAAAGGACGGGAGATCATGGCGCGAACATCTGCGTTAGCGGCATCCAGCACAACAACAGCCCCTTCCTGTAATCCAGACTCTTCTGTCAGCTGCTCCAACCCACGCTGTAACTTGCCATCCACAGTAGTTTCCACACGTAAAGGATAATGACTATTGGCTGGTGCGATGACCCGCGGCTGGATCTCGGGAATAATCTCTCCACCGCCCGAGACCATACGGGACACAAGCGTAGGGCCAATTCCTCTTAACAAGGGTTCAAGTGTTCTCTCCAGGCCAGCTGCCCCTGATTTCATGGCAAAAGGCTGTCTTACCTCATCCTGATGTCCAGATTTTCCTTTGGAAGGTTCAGGCTGTTCTGCCACATAACCAAGCCACTGCATTCCCGTGTGCCCATGGAGGTACCTTGTCATCATCGGATATATACCCACGCCTTGCAGATGCAGACCACGTAAACGCTTAATCTGAGCCTCGGACAAATGAACAGGCTGATGTGAACCTGCTGTCCAGAAATGAGGTGTATTCTCCTGATTCCATTCCTTCTTCAATTGATCCAGATCCGTATGTAATATACCGGTCAACTCTGTCATCTCGGAGCCTTCTAATGCCCCATACTTGCGTAATTTCTCTAATGGACCTGCTTGTGGAAAAAGAATCAATCCCCATTGCAGCTTACCGGTCAATGCCTCGCCGTTGTAATCCGTAAATTGTCCCCGCCCCGAATCAAGCATCACACCGCGTTCACGCTGCAACACAGACATTTCACGTACCGTTCGGTGAAATCCAGGCATCGTCTGATTCACCTGAACGATCTGAACCCATCCCAATCGCAATATAAGCAACCCAAAGATAAGGGTTAGAACAATACAAGCTATATAAATCCGCCGTTTTGCAAGGAGATGCATCCCAATCTCACCTTTTGTCGTTTTGACATATTATTGCTGATAAGGCTTGGAATTATCCGGTAAACCTAAAGAAAACCTGTCCCATGTGCGGGACAGGTTCTCCTCATTTCAGCCTTGGCTTGTTACACCGTAAAGCGTGACAATGTTTCTTTCAGTTCAGTGGACACGTTCTCCAGTTTGCCAGACAGATTAACCAGCTGGTTACTGATATTTTGCTGTTCACTGCTCAATGAAGCTACTTCTTGGGATGTTGCAGAAGATTCTTCAGCTACTGCGCTGACGTTGCTCATGGCTTCGGACAATGTACTTTGAGATTTGTTCAAATCTCCAATCGACCCCGTCACCATACCTAGACGTTCCACAAATGCACCCATCTGCTCCTGTACGGAAGCAAATATGACGTTGGTATCTTTAACAGCATCCATTTGTTCCTTGAATAATGGGTACGCTGCCGACAAAGCATCAACCGTCTCATTCATTTCCGTCATGATTTTGTCTGTAATCTCTCCAACCATCTCAATGGATTGTCTGGATTGAGCCGCCAGCTGACGAACCTCATCCGCCACCACCATGAAACCGCGTCCGGCTGCACCAGCACGTGCTGCTTCAATGGTTGCATTCAGAGAAAGAATATTGGTTTGTTTCGTTATGTTTTGCAGCACTTCAAGCACTTTCAGAACAGAAGATGTACTCTCTTTCAGCGAATCAACCTTATTCACCAGTGCACCAATCATTTCTTCTGTCTTCTGGGTTTTGGTCATTAACTGATTCAGATGTTGTGTTCCTGTCTGACTGGACTTCTCTACGTGACGAGCAGAATCACCCATCTGTTCATTGGCAGCGATTACACTCTCCATCTGACGAGAGATATTATCCGTCAATTCATTGCCACGTTCTGCTTCAGTTGCCAGACTGCCTGCACCACCTGCAATCTCTTCTGTGGCTACGGCGATCTCAGAAGCAGATACGGCTGTTTTCTTGGATGCGCTACTCAGCTCGGAGGCTGTATCCAATACCTCCTGCGCAGAACGATTGGTTTGTTCAACCAGCTTCGTGATCTGCTCCATCATCAGATTGAATGCCGATGAGAGTTGACCAATTTCATCTTTGGAGCTATACGGGGTACGAACTTTAAGATTACCTTTCGCACCTTCCTGCATCAGATCTTTCAATTTGCCGAGTGGACGAGCGATCATACGCACCATCCAGATCCCGATCAACACTGCAATACCTGCATCAATCAGCGCCATCCACAGTGTCAGGGTCAGGATACCTTTCGCATCCTGAACCAAAACAGAGGTAGGTATCATACCAACCAGTTTCCAATTGGATGTATCCATCGTGCTGTATACAGCCAGCATTTCCGTAGATTTATCATCCACCGTATACTCCGTATTCGTACTACCCGCTGGTTCAGTCAGCTCTTTAACAAATGCAAGCTCTGTATCTTGTCCGGTATGATCCGGGATGGAGGATGCAACCACTTTATTATCCGGAGCAATCAGTTGAAGAACAGCTCCTGGACCCAGATCAAGCGATTTCAATTGTTCCTCCAGAACTTCCAGTTTCAGTTCAATAACCAGAACATACGACTGGGTCGTTCCCTGCAGGTTTTTCATTGAACGTGCAATTTTAAACGTTGGGGTTGAGCCATCTTCCTTGACCTCTGTTGGAAGCCAGCGATAACCGCCCGCCTTAATCAACTCACTGTACCATGCTTCCTGGCGAATGTTGCCCATGGATGAACTGTTGCTACCTGTACCCATAATGGACTTTGTATCGTCCGTAGGTACCAAATAAATCGCTTCCATAGATTTATTTGTAAATGCAACATTGGACAGTTGCTTGTTGATTGAACTTGAGTTTATGAATGTATCATACGCAGTCAGATTTTGATCTGACATTTTTTGTAGCAAGGACTGCATTTCCGGATCAAAGAAAATCTGTGTGGATGTGTCCACAAATCTCTCCAAAATGATGTCCATTTTTTGTTTGGTCTGATCAATCGTCTCCTGATTGGCTCGTGAGGCATTGGTCTCAATCGTACCCTTGGCTTTCGAATAGGATAATAGACCCAAACTCACTACAAAAATCATTATTCCCGCAAAGAAGATCAAGAACAGTTTAACCCCTACGGATTTAACCGGATTTGCCTTCTTAATCTGTTCGAAAGAAGCCCCCCCAAAGTTTTTCCAATCCCGGTTTTTCAATTGTTTCTTCACCCAATCGGTCTTGATCCAGCCCAACTTGAGCTTACTGCGGTCAATCTTAAACAATCTTTTGCCACTACCTGTCGTTCCACTTTTAGCTACTTTTTCTTTCTTCACTTTCTGAACCTTCTCAGGGTTAACCTGCTCGGCTTTTGTCACTTGTTCCCCACTGTCTTTCTGCTTCTTTTGAACCAATCCCATTCACCTGCCAGTAATTTACTTGTTGGATTTTCTTTCTCTCCCCTATAAATATGTAGTATTCGACAGCTTTCCTCTTTCCCCTTTCACTTCCCAGAAATATTTTACAACTTTATTCCTATTTTTCTATAAAAAAAAGACCCCCTTATGCCGATAAACGGAGGCCCAAATGTAAATTTTATAACACTATTTTGTTAAATCATAATACAATATTGACACATTGTAGGTATTTGAGCCTATTTCTTTTTTCTCATCATATCGAAGTACGAAACCGGTTGATCTACCTTCATTTTAATCAGTTGCAGCGGGTGACGGGCAGCATCGAGAACATTGCCTTCTTCATCCTGTATTTCACCGACAACCTGTTTGAAAAAGTGACCTCCCGGACCGAAAAATTCAATTTCCTGTCCTGGTTTGAAGTGATTACGCTGTTGAATGGTCGCCATTCCTGTTTCAGCATCATACCCCATAACCAAGCCAGCGAAGTCAAAAGGTACAGCCTTTTCTTCCGGTTCATAGATATGATCTTCATGGTCTGGTGTGTCATAGAAAAATCCGGTATTGAGCGGACGATTTGCCGCTTTGTTCATTTCTTCAACCCATTCAGGTTTCAGAACATAATTTTCCGGGTCTGCCATATAGGCATCAATGGCTTGACGGTATACGTTAACCACAGTTGCCACGTAGTGGATCGATTTCATACGTCCTTCGATCTTGAAACTGTCCACTCCCACATCAATTAACTCTGGGATATGGCCAATCATGCACAGATCCTTAGATCCCATGGAGAATGAATTATCCTGTTCCTGGAACAGGGGAAGCTGATTCTCACCCAGTTTGAATGGCGCAGGTGCCTTCATCTGCATGTCCTCTTCGCTGACCCACACCGTATCTTCTCTCGCATCCTCGAACAGATCATACTTCCAGCGACAAGACTGGCAACAGCCACCCCGGTTGGAGTCCCGATCCGTAAAGTGATTGGAGAGCACACAACGTCCGGAGTACGATGAACACATCGCTCCGTGAATAAAGGCTTCAATTTCGATATCCACATTTGCCTTGATCTCTTCAATCTCTTCGAAGCTGGTCTCACGTCCGAGAACCACACGCGGAAGGCCTTCATCCTTCCAGAACTTCACCGCTTGCCAGTTGAGTGTGGATTGTTGGGTACTCAGATGTACCTCAAGGCCTGGCACAGCACGAAGAGCTACTTCAATAATAGCTGGATCGGCTACGATAATCGCGGAAATTCCCGCATTGTACAGGTTTTGCAGGTACGTTTCGATACCTTCAACATCTTCATTATGTGCATAGATGTTCGTCGCTACGAACACTTTGGCTCCATACTTTTTGGCAAACTCTACACCTTCACGCATCTCTTCAAAGCTAAAGTTATCCGCGTTGGAACGCAGTCCATAGGCCTGTCCACCGATATATACGGCATCTGCACCGTAATGGATCGCAAATTTCAGTTTTTCCAGATTACCCGCCGGAGCTAGCAGCTCCGGTTTGTCCAGACGGTTACGTTTACCCGAGAACTTCCGCTGTACCGCCACTGTTTCCATTCTGTTCACCTCATCTATTAATACACTTGTTCTTTATAGAAAAATCCAAACGACAATTCACGTTCAGGGTCCTGTAATTTTCGTACTTCATCCAACCACTCTTCAGAGAACGCATATGCATCGGCATCAGCTACATAACTGTCAATCGCTGCCCGGTATGCACGCACAGCCGCTTCATTGTAGGCAAGCGATTTTAACATGCCTTCAATTTTGAAACTGTGCACGCCCGCCTCCATCAACAGATGAAGATCTTCGAGAATACATATGTCTTCCGAGCTCATAATGTGCGTGCCGTTAATATCCTCATAGATGGGGAATTTCTCATCCCGACGTTCAGCCTCGATCAGGAACAATCCACGTTCTTTGCCCAGATGTCCCTCGACTGGCCGTCCTTGATGGGCCATATAACTTTGCACCAGACTGCGCTTGGAATGATAAATATTCGTCATGCCATGCACCTGAACCTGAGCTTCCACCTTCAAAAAAGGAACCATTTCCGTCAACTCGTCCATATTCAGCTCACGGGCAAGCACAACACGACTAGCTCCCTTGGTTCCCCAATAGTTGGCTGTCGCATAGTTCGTTGAAGTCATCTCCGCGTTCCAGTGCAGCTTCACATGTGGCGCGTATTCCTTCATGGTACCCAGCACGGATGGGTCATTAAACTCCACACCATCAACACCGATTCTACCCAAAGCCTGAACATATTCAGGCAATTCTTTCAGCAGATCGTTGGACATCAGATTAGTCATGGATACATACACACGCGCCTGGTACTTGGAAGCGATGTTTACCACCTCTGCTGTCTCTTCCACACTGAAGCTGCCTGGAAGACGCATGCCGAATCGATCATCTCCAATGACCAGAGCATCTGCTCCAGCCTGAAGCAACACTTCTGCCTCTTTCACATTCGCTGCTGTAACGAGCAGTTCATGTTTCTTACTCATATAATCCCCTCCGCTTATTGCGCAGCCTTACTTTTGGCTATATTTTGCTGGTGTTCCTTATACGTTTTGGCAAACAGATGTCCAGACGAACCATCCTTTTTCGTCACATAGAACAGATACTCCGAAGCTTCCGGATTAAGCGCTGCCTCGATGGACGGAAGACTTGGACTGGCTATTGGACCTGGTGGCAAGCCTTTGTTCAGATACGTATTGTAGGGACTTTGCACCTTCAGATCCTTGAAAAACAATCGCTCCTTCGGCTTGTCGAGCAGATATTGCACCGTAGCATCAATTTCCAGCTTCATATCCTGATTAAGCCGATTGTAGATTACACCTGCAACCAGAGCACGTTCTTCATCCACTACAACTTCTCTCTCCACCAGTGACGCAATCGTCAGCAGCTCATGTAGGGAAAGGTTCTTTTCTTGGAGCTTCTTCTCCAGATCAGGAATGGAATTGATCTTGGTCTGGAATTCTTCCAGCATCCGTTGCATCACATCATGCGCGGAACTCCCTTTTTTCAGCTCATACGTCTCCGGGAACAGATACCCTTCCAATACGTAGCGAAGTTCTTCATCCACTGGAATATCTTTGACGATATCTACATCAAAGGCCGAAGGATCATTTGCCAGCTTAATGAATTCATCCCGATCTAAAACATGCTCATAAGAAAGCTTACCCGCCATTTGCAGAACAGTATAACCCTCCGGAATTGTAAATTTCACCATTTCCTCCGGTACAACTTCACCACTACTCAGCTTGCTAACAATCTCGTCATATGTCACGCCAGGATTCATAGAATATGTACCCGCCATGAAATTAGAACCTAGTTTTTTCCACTTTAAATACCCTTTAAACGTTAACCCGCTTCGAATGAGGCCCTCTTCTTGAAGCTGATCCGCGATTTTCGAAGTTCCCGAGCCGCTCTTAATCTCGAATACGACCGGTTCTGTAGAAGCTTCCACGGGACGCATCATGCTCCATACGTATCCGCCCGCGCCTCCTGCAAGAACTACAATGATAAGCAGTATGACTACTATTGCTTTCCCTTTCAAAAAAGAAACAACTCCTTTACACAACCAAAAAGAGCGGACTTCTCCGCCCTCCCGGTTTCTTCAATTTGAAGCTGATTAATCTTCGTCAATGGGGAGTGTACATTCATCATACAGTTCCGAAATGTTCTCCCACTCATCATCATCGTCGATCGTAACTAACTCTGGCATGATCTGGTCTTCACTTCCAGGTGATACCCGCAGAAGTTCAACCTCGTCATAAGGTCGCAACGAACTGCGGAGCACCGCGTACTGCTGACCGTTCACTTCGAACTCAGCCAACAAGTCATACGGTTGTGATTTACCGTTCTCTTCCTCGAGCTCAACATGAGCACCGAATGCCAGACGCAGTGAATCTGTCCATTTCAGGTCTTTGCGGCTATATTCCGTCATTTAGTTCGCTTCCTCTTCATCTTCAGCAAGAAATGTATTAAACGTCTCCTCGACGATATCCCACTCGGCATCATCTTGGATGACGAAAAGTTTAATATCGTCGCCCTCTTCTTCATAACGGAATGCATATACATCCGTTTCGCCATCTTCAGGTTCAACCGGAGCAACCATCATGTACTTGGCCTCCGAACCGTCTACTTCGAACTTCATGATGACTTCGAATTCCTCTTCATTACCCTCGTCATCCGCAATGTAAATAATTTCAGCTTCTTCTTCCATACCCAGTTGATCTTCAGCCATTGTTGATCCCCCTCACCTTCTACTATTGGCATCCAAATAATTTTGCAAAATCAAGCTTGCGGCCATTTTGTCCACAACCTGTTTGCGTTTTTTCCGACTGACATCCGCTTCAATCAGCGTACGTTCTGCTGCCATGGTTGTCAGCCGTTCATCCCAAAGGTGAACAGGTAAATTCAGTTCGCCCCGCAGGCGTTCGGCAAAAGCAATACATATCTCACCGCGCGGTCCTACGGTGCCGTTCATGTTTTTGGGAAGTCCGACTACGATCTCACTAATCTCGTGCTCACGCACAAGTTCGGCAATCCGAGCGAACTCGCCTTCATCACGGCGGCGTTCAAGCACTTCCAATCCCTGGGCAGTCCAACCGAAGGCGTCACTCGCGGCAACCCCGATTCTTCGGTCCCCATAGTCCAAACCTAATATTTTCATCCATGCTCTCCCATCCTGGGGCCTGCTCAGGTCGATGATTATCGCCTTCTCAAGCTTCAGGCTGTCTTCTGTCGGTTCATTTCCCGCTGCCTGCATAGCTGCAACACAGCGGAAGCGGCGTACATTACCGGTGATTGGCCAGATAGGAACGTACAAGCTCTTCAATCAGCTCATCGCGCTCCTTTTTACGGACCAGACTACGTGCGTTGTTGTGACGAGGAATGTATGCCGGGTCTCCGGAAATCAGATACCCAACAATCTGGTTGATCGGATTATAATCCTTATCGACCAATGCATCATAAACCGTGAGAAGAATCTCTTTGGATGATGCTTCCTGTTCGTCACCTTTCACATTAAATTTAACCGTCTTATCCATGGAGTCCATTGATGACACCTCGCTCCTGCATGAACATGGGGACCATGTCCTGCCGAATTGATTTCTGTTTATATAATAACATATTCTGACTGCCACAAGTAAACAAAGGATAAGGCAATTGTGTTTTTTACTTGTCCTTTACTGGCTAACCAGTGAAACCGCCAGTTTCAGTGCTTCATCCAGCTTGGATGCGTCCTTGCCTCCGGCTTGTGCCATATCTGGACGTCCACCACCGCCACCGCCGCATACTGCCGCGACTTCCTTGACGATTTTGCCTGCGTGCAGACCTTGTTTTACTTGTTCAGCAGGTACAGCTACTACAAAATTCACTTTGCCATCGGCTGCGGCACCCAATACGAGTACGGCGTTAGGCAATTTGATTTTCAACTCATCTGCCACCGTGCGAAGCGCGTCCATGTTCGGAGCATCTACGCGTGCTGCCAGCAATTGTGTATTTCCTGCTTGTACCACTTGATCGGTCAGTTGACCTGCTTCCATGGCACTGAGTTTGCTTTGCAGGGATTCAGTCTCTCTGGCTGCTTCTTTCAGTTGTTGGTTCAGACCTTCAATCCGTTTAGGCACATCAGCCACATTCGCTTTGAGCAACGTTGCTGATTGCTTGAGCAGTTCCAACTGGCTTTCCACATACAGATATGCGCCACGGCCAGTTACAGCTTCGATCCGGCGCACGCCGGAGCCAATTCCGCTCTCGCTCACCAGTTTGAAGATTCCGATCTCTGAAGTATTATTTACGTGACAGCCGCCACAAAGTTCCAAACTGTAGTCTCCAACTTGAACGACACGCACAATATCTCCATATTTTTCGCCAAACAGGGCCATCGCACCCATTTCTTTCGCCTCATCAATAGCTTTCAGCTCGATGTTCACGTTCAGACGATTCCAGATCTGTTCGTTCACCTGACGCTCAATCTCTGTCAACTCTTCCGGCGTAATGCTGCCGAAGTGAGAGAAGTCAAACCGCAGACGCTGTGGCTCAACGAGCGATCCCGCCTGATTTACGTGAGTTCCGAGCACATCTTTGAGTGCTTTGTGCAGCAAATGGGTAGCTGTATGGTTTTTGATAATGTCACCACGTTTGGCTGCATCTACTTCAGCACGGATAACTTCACCCACACGCAATTCACCGGACTCTACCGTCACCAAATGAACGTGTTGTCCCTGCGGAGCTTTGAACAAACCTTGTACTTTCGCTGTCACACCAGCTCCAAGCAGCAAGCCCTGGTCACTCACTTGACCGCCACTTTCTGCGTAGAACGGAGTCTTGTCCAGAACAACCTGGCACGTCTGTCCTTCGCCTACAGTATCAACAAGGGCGTCACCTGCAACGATGGCTACCACTTTTGCTTCCGTCAACAGGTCAGTATAACCAACAAACTCACTTTTAACCTCCAGATCGGCAAGTGGTCCGCCTTGAACTTTCATGCTCTCGTTCTCTTGACGCCCAGCACGTCCAAGCTCACGTTGTTTCTGCATGGAAGCGTCAAACCCTTCACGATCCACAGTCAGACCATGCTCTGCGGCATAATCTTCTGTCAGGTCAAACGGGAAACCGTACGTATCATACAGTTTGAAAGCTTCAGGTCCGCTAATAACCGTGCGTCCTTCGGATTTGGCAGTGCCGCTGATATCAGCCAGAATAGCCAGACCATCCGTGAGTGTTTCGTGGAAACGCTCTTCCTCGGTTTTAATCACTTTAGCGATGAACTCCTGTTTGTCTACTACCTCAGGGTAGTACATGCCCATGACTTCACCAACGGTTGTTGTCAGTTCATACAAGAATGGACGGTCAAGCCCAAGTACTTTTCCATAACGAACTGCACGACGGAGCAAACGACGGATGACATATCCACGTCCTTCATTACTTGGCAGAACGCCATCACCCACTGCAAAAGCAACCGTACGGATATGATCGGCAATGACTTTCAGTGCAACATCAATCTCGACGCTGTCGTTATATTTCACACCCGCAAGAGCGGCTGTTCTCTGAATCATCGGTTGGAACAGGTCTGTGTCGAAGTTGGAATCCACATTTTGCAGAATGGAAGCAAAGCGCTCCAAACCAGCACCTGTATCAATATTTTTGTTAGGAAGCGGTGTGTAGCTGCCATCTTTGTTATGGTTGAACTGGGAGAATACCAGGTTCCACACTTCCAGATAACGTTCATTTTCCCCGCCTGGGTACATCTCGGGATCACTCATGTCGTTTCCATAAGCTTCGCCGCGGTCATAGAAGATCTCGGTACAAGGTCCACATGGGCCTTCGCCGATATCCCAGAAGTTCTCATCCAATTTGATGATACGCTCCGCAGGCAGTCCCACTTTTTCATTCCACAGTTTGAAAGCTTCTTCATCTTCCGGATATACCGTAACGGACAGACGCTCTGGATCGAAACCGATCCACTCTTTGCTCGTCAGGAACTCCCATGCCCATGTAACGGTCTCTTCCTTGAAGTAATCTCCAATGGAGAAGTTGCCGAGCATTTCGAAGAACGTATGGTGACGGCGCGTTTTGCCGACATTTTCAATATCATTGGTACGGATACATTTTTGAGAGTTCGCAAGGCGCGGGTTCTCCGGTTTCTCACGTCCGTCAAAATATGGTTTGAGCGGTGCCATACCTGCATTGATCCACAGAAGAGAAGGATCGTTGTGAGGCACGAGCGATGCGCTCGGCTCGATTTTGTGACCTTTACTTGCAAAAAACTCTATCCATTTGGACCGGATTTCACTGGCTTTCATACTGGATGCCCCCATTAAATTATAATAGTCCGTTGCGTATTCGCTCCGGTTGGTCAACACTGCTTTTGTAAAAATAAACACAAAAAACGCCCCTGAATAATCAGGGACGATGTTATCGCGGTACCACCCTGGTTATTGCTGTTCATCCCTTGCTGCCCGGATCAACAAACAATCTCCTCGTTAATGCGAAATAACGGTCGCTCCCGGCAGGGTTGTCCTGCACTCCGAAATTAGCTTTCCGCCGCTTCATCTTCCAAGACTCTTCCAGCCATCGATTCAGGCTCACCCTGATCCGAAGAAGTCTATTCTCTGAGGAAAGGAACCTCGGCGTACTTTATTTCATCATCGATTTCATGTTCTAAACATACACACTCATTATATCGGTAGCACAAGCGGGTGTCAACGCGGCCTCCTTGATGTTTTGACCCTACTATTTAGTCGGTCCTTCGTTTGATGTAATAGGCGAAAAAGTGCTGCACAATGACCTTCAGGACGGCAAAAACGGGTACGGCCAGAATCAGACCTACAATGCCTGCCAATTCGCCTCCGACGAGCAGCGCAAATATAATCGACAGTGGATGCAGATGCAACGTACGTCCCACCACCTGAGGAGAAATAACGTTGCTCTCCAGCACTTGGCACAGTGTATTCACAATGACAACGAGCAGCACCATTTTAAATGATACCGTCGATGCCATGACCACGGCGGGGGCAGCGCCAAGGAACGGCCCAAGATAAGGCACAATGTTAAATACAGCCACAATACTCGCAAGCAGCAAGGCATACGGCATATCAATGACGATATAACCAATGTAGGCAAAGATACCGACAATGACACAGACAATAAACTGTCCTCGTATGTAGTTTCCCAGCGCAGTATCGATCTCTTTCATCACCGATACAATTGATTTACGACGTGAACGCGGAAGATACGCCACAATGGTGCGCTCAAATACCTCAAAATCTTTTAACATATAAAAGATCAGAAAAGGCACGATAAACACATTGAATAACACATTAATGGTCGCCCCGATATTGTCCATGAGCACGGCAATTCCCTGAGTTAGTCGATCCTCCATCTGAAAGAACCAGCTGTTCATGCCCGTTCGGACACTTGGCGGCATTAATTTGTGATCCATATTGTTCATCAGACTCTGGGCACGCATGGACAGCTCCGGCATATGTTCGTTGAGTTCTTCCAGCTGTTCAATCAATACCGGAATGACATTCATGAGAATGACACCGATACAGGTCAGGAAAAAGGCATATATGAGCAATACCGCGATCGTACGCGGCACCTTGCGCCCTCCCAGCATACTGACAATCGGATTGAGTACATAGGATATGATAAGGGCTACGATGAAAGGGGCCAGCACTGTTTTCAGGAAAGCATATATGTGAAGCAGTAAAGGCCGCAGCAGCCATATAAAATACAGAATGATCAACCCGAGCAGCAGCCAGATCGCGTAACGGAACAGCTTGTGTTTAGTTAATTGCTCCACGTGCATCCCTCCTTTTGGACTGGCTCTGAGAGTCAGTATATGTAGGAAAGGTAATATTTATTAACACAGCGCAGAAGTGGAAAGCAGCAATCCTCACATTTTCTCTTGAACCCAAAAAAACGCCTCCTTCATCAGAGAAGGAAGCGCATCTTGCGGTCCGGAGTAGCATATAATCAACCATGTCTCTCCCGAACCATTATGTAACCGCATCTATATACATCTGCCAACAATACATGACAGCATTCCATGACAGACATTGTCAAGAAACCGCATATAGAGGAAGTTATCCTGCTTTTTAAGAAGAAGCGTGAAGATGAGGGAAGTCTTGCGGCAGCTCGTCCCCGAAAAAGAGATCATCCAGGGAACTCAGCGTACCGTCTTCTTCCACCTGATATACAGACATTTTCTCACCGTTCACCGTTAATTCAATAAAGCATCCCCAGCAATAAAACTGGTGGGAACCAATTTTCCCGATATCTTTGGAACTACAGTTTGGACATTTCATATTCATTCACCTATCCATTAACAGAATGAATGGCATTTTCCAAGCGTTGTTCACTCAGCGGCGGCACCATAATGGCACTTTCCCCGATGGACATATCACTTGTACATGGCAGCCATTTACGGCCCTCGATCAGATCGGACACAAAACCGTCCGTAATTTCAATCCCTATTATTGTATTTCCCAACTCTTGGTCAAAATAAACATCAGAGACACGTCCAAGCAGCAAACCTTCTTCGGTGAGCACGGACATCTCCTTCAATTTAGACCGACCGAGGAGGTACGTGTATTTTATGTCGTCGGCTCCCGTCTTGCGGACAGCCTGTTGATTACGGATCATGACGGCATCCTCGCCGTAGGCAACGATGTCTTGCCACTGCACGATTTTGACATGATTGGTAAACAGGCCTTTGTTCTCAAGTTCAATGCCTTCAATCTGCCAATCATCATTCACAATGAAATCCTGGATTTTACCGACCTGCTTCCCGTCCTCAACATCAAAAACGGCAAGTCCGATCATTTCCTGAAGCTTCATCGTTGGGTCCCCCTCATCTTCTTATCATTAAATAGGCGCGGCGCTATTGCTAGGTATGCCCAAAGTTGATGAGTGGCAATCAGACGCCGATCATCAAAACCGCTTCTATCCAACCGATGAAATGGAACTTCTTCCCTCCTTCTGTTCCATGTGTAAAGTTCCCCTTAGGGTCTATTACGCAGTCGTCCAAGAATGGTTCCAATTTTTTCGGCGGTTATCATGATTTCTTCCGTAGTATTACCCAATCCCCAGCTGAATCGAATCGCAGAGTGTAAAAAAGTCTCAGGCAGATCCATCGCTTTGAGTACATGAGATACTTCAAGCGAACCGGAAGTGCATGCCGAACCGCTTGCAACAGCGATCCCTTCCATATCCAGATTCATTAACATCGTCTCTGTGGACACTTCCGGAAAGCTGATATTCAGGATGTTTGGCAGCGTATGCTCCGGGTGTCCATTCACGTGAAAGCGCTCCGTCCCCACATGAATTTCGAGCTGTTCCAACAGAAGTTTCCGTAATTCCAGATCATGCTGACGATGCGCTTCCGCATGTGATGAAGCAATTTTGAGGGCCTCTGCAAATCCGACAATGCCAGCTATATTCTCTGTACCCGCGCGCCGCTGACGCTCTTGCAGTCCACCATGAGCTCTAGCTTCCAGCACAATCCCTCGCCGTACATAGAGTGCACCCACGCCCTGAGGTCCATTGATTTTATGGGCAGAGAAGCTGATCAGATCCACAGGCAGTTCTTTACAGGAAATATTCTGACTGCCCAGAGCCTGAACCGCGTCGGTATGGAACAGAATATCATGCTGACGGGCAAGCTCACCCACCTCGCGTATAGGCTGAATCGTGCCCACTTCGTTGTTGGCATACATCATGGTAATCAGCACCGTATCCGGTCGAATAGCCTCTCGCAGCTCATCCAGACTTATTCGTCCATAACGATCAACAGATAGATAAGTTACTTCGTAGCCTTGACGTTCCAATTCCTGACACGTATGCAAAACAGCATGGTGCTCAATTGCTGTCGTAATGACGTGTTTCCCTTTGTCCTGTCTTGTTGAGACTGCTCCAAAGATTGCCAAATTATCACTCTCCGTGCCACCTCCGGTAAATACCAATTCGTCCGGGAAACAGCCCAAAGACGCCGCAATGACATCCCTTGCTCCGCTGACGGTCCGTTTGGCTTCACGCCCAAAGGCATGGATACTTGATGCGTTGCCATATTGCCCTGTCATGACGTTCATCATCGCTTCTGCGACTTGTGGATGCATAGGTGTCGATGCGGCGTGATCCAAATAAATTCGTTTCATTTATCTTCACCCCGTTATATGTTAAATTTCTATTTGAAGGCAAACTGTCAAAATTGGAAACTGAAACGGATGCTCTATTGTCACAACTTCGTGTATAATGTTCTATATCCATTTCAAAAAGGAGAGAGAGACATGAGTGATCCCATTCTCGGGCAGATTCTGAATCAGCTTCAACAGATGGACAAACGATTCGACAGTATTGATGGACATCTTGGAAAAATAGACCACCGGCTTGATGCTATGGAAGAGAGGCTCGGTGCCGTAGAGAGCAGACTAGACACTGTCGATGACAGACTTAATGCCATTGAGGAACAAACCAAAAACATTCCGCTTCTTCAACAAGCTGTTATGGAAACATTGACCGTTACGAAACGTCTTGACGCTTCCCACTCTGCATCTGAACGCAAAGTAACTACCGAATTGAATACCCATCAGCACAGCATTGATATTTTGAATCGCCGTCAGTTACGCATGGAAGCTGATATAGAAACCTTAAAAAGTCGCTGAGTTACAAGTTATCCAGTTAAGTTCACACTTGACCATCTTGTAAATCCCGCGGCTGAATACATAGCCCTGCTCAATTAATATGATCTGTAGAAATTGAAGAACAAAGTACCCATTGGCATGTCTAAAGCCCCCAAGTTGGGGGCTTTATTGTGGCTTCTGTGATGCGAATTAATGATCTTAAATGTAAAACATGTAACTATCTTTTTTGTCCTGATCCTGGAATGTAATCAGGTCTTTCAGTGTTGTGGAATCCAACACTTCCGCAATGCCGTCACGAATACGCAACCATAGATCACGTTTCGCCGGATCATCTTCCTCTGTGAAATCTACTGGAGAGATTGGCCCTTCCAGTACACGGATTACATCGCCTGCAGTCACGGTTGCAGGATCACCTGCAAGGATATAACCGCCGTAAGCACCTCTAATGCTCTTAACCAGTCCTGCATTGCGCAGCGGAGCGATCAATTGCTCCAGGTAATGTTCAGAGAGCTGGTTGCGCTCAGCAATGCTTTTAAGTGATGTAGGGCCTTCGCCTGTTCTGGCAGCCAGCTCCATCATGATCGTGAGGCCGTAACGGCCTTTTGTCGATATTTTCAAAGGAGTCACCTCTTTCAATTTTCAGAAACGATTGGAAACTTTATATTTTATCCTGTGGTCCATAACCGCCTGGTTCACGATCTATCCACAGCAGAGATTCATAGAACTAAACTTTAACCTTCTAATCCTCCGTATTCCGATCATAACCCTCAGCTAATGTTAACATATCTGCATGCTTTATGGTAAAGAAAGATTGACGATATTCCAAAATGTGCGTCTGTGGTGGACACTATCCAAAATTGGCCGGGTGTATCGTATCTTGAGTCCGGTTATGCTAGAATAAGAAACGAAACACATTTATATATAGAAATGGTGATAACGATGTCCAAAACAATTGAAAATACACGGGTCGTCGTTGGCATGTCCGGAGGTGTCGATTCTTCCGTTACCGCACTGCTGCTGAAAGAGCAGGGGTACGATGTCATCGGCATTTTCATGAAAAACTGGGATGACACCGACGAGTTCGGCCACTGTACCGCTGAAGAAGATTCAGAGGATGTACGCCGCGTATGTGAACAGATCGGCATTCCTTACTACACTGTCAACTTCGAGAAAGAATATTTTGATAAAGTATTTACCTATTTCCTTGATGAATATAAGTCGGGTCGTACGCCAAATCCGGATGTCATGTGTAATCGTGAGATCAAATTTGGTGAATTCCTGAACAAAGCTCTGGATCTCGGCGCAGATTATGTAGCTACAGGACACTACGCTCGTCTGATTGAAGAAGATGGTACGTTCAAGCTGCTGCGCGGCGTGGACAGCAACAAGGATCAGACGTATTTCCTTAATGCACTCAATCAGAACCAGTTGTCCAAAGCCATGTTCCCGATTGGTCACCTGCCCAAACCGGAAGTACGCAAAATTGCAGAAGCCGCTGGTTTGTATACCGCCAAGAAAAAAGACAGTACAGGTGTCTGCTTCATCGGCGAACGCAACTTCAAAGAGTTCCTGAGTAACTATCTGCCTGCCAAAGGCGGAGACATGGTTGATATTGCGACCGGTGAAGTCAAAGGTCGCCATGACGGTCTGATGTACTACACACTTGGACAGCGTCAAGGTCTTGGCATTGGTGGTTCCGGCAATGGTGAGCCCTGGTTCGTTGCAGACAAGAATCTGGAGAAGAACCAACTGCTTGTTGTTCAGGGTGATGCCCACGCAAGTCTGTACTCCACAGGTCTAACCGCAACGGGTGTGAACTGGATTGCTGGTGCAGAGCACATGCCTAATGTGCCATTCCGTTGTACAGCCAAATTCCGCTATCGTCAGCCGGATCAAGGTGTTACATTGACCTGGCAGGAAGATGGAAGTGTAGATGTACAATTTGATCAGCAACAAAAAGCCATTACACCTGGACAAGCCGTTGTTTTCTACGACGGAGAGGTATGCCTCGGCGGAGGTACGATTGATCAAGTGCAAAAAGTACCTGTACCCGCAATGCAGTAATAGAGCATGTCCATTAAAATGCGGATTATACACAATACCGTGTATCCCTATTAAAAAAGCCGTCTTTCATGTATACCATGAAGGATGGCTTTTTTCCTGCTTTTCTTTGCAAAAAAAATAAAATTAGTTCGTTATGCAGTCAACCAGACTCCTGCCAAGGAGGCCAGCACCCCGATTACAACGGAACTTACAACGTAGAGCGCCGCTCTGGCGTATCGTTGTCGACCCATAAGTCCTACCGTCTCATAGCCAAAGGTCGAAAATGTGGTGTATGCACCACAGAATCCGGTTCCCCAGATCACCCAGACCCCATCTGAGACCATTGCTGATAGATGCCACCCATATAACAGCCCAAGCAGAAGTGAACCACTGATATTAATAATCCATGTTCCCCACGGAAAAGCCGTTCCCAGCAAGCCAGAGACCCATTTTCCCAGACTATAACGCAGAACTGCACCCAACACACCTGCAAAACCAATCCATAGGATCATAAGGCATCACCCTCTTGGCTTCGTGATCCCAACGTACGTTGTCCAAGGCTCATTCCCAGCGCACAGAGCAACAACCCTGCCAACAGACTTACGACCATATAAATCGCGGCTTTGACCCATTCTCCACTTTCGGATAAACGAACAATATCCAGTGTAAACGTGGAGAATGTCGTAAATGCGCCAGTAAAGCCTGTGCCAATCGCAAGTCGAAGTTGTGGGGTTATTTTGCCTGGAACAGCGATGGTAAAAAACCAACCCAAAAAAAGGCTGCCAATCGCATTGATTAACAGCACCGCCCAAGGAAAGCCTACATGAGCAGCTGGTATCCCTAACTGTATGGCATATCGGGTTAATGTGCCGAGAAATCCACCTGCTCCTATATATAAAATTTCTTTCATGTTATGTGCATCTCCCGAGTGATCTATCTGATCTTACAATTCCCTGCGTCGTTGTTGGTTCAGCCTAATCTTCGATTCGTTACCCTGCTCCGTGGCCTCATAGAATACTCTGCGTGAGAGCTGCTTTGGCAAGTATTCCTGTTTCACGTAATGCCCTGGATAGTTATGTGGATATTGATAGCCCTCATGTCCCAGTTTTACGGCACCAGAGTAATGTGTATCTCGTAAGTGAAGCGGAACTTCTGCCGATTTCACCTCATCAATGGCGTTCATGGCTTTGGAAATGGCGGTGTACACCGCATTGGATTTTGGACTTTCGACTGCGAACAGAATCGCTTGTGCAATGTTCAGCTTGGCTTCGGGCCAGCCGTTATTCCGATACGCATCAAGTGCTCCAATCGCCTGAGTCATGGCTTGCGGGTTCGCAAGTCCAATATCTTCACTGCTCGCTGCAATCAGACGCCGAATAAAGGTCATCGGGTCCATGCCGAGCTTCTCCACCGCGTATAGAAACCAAAACAGCGCAGCATCACTGGAACCCCGGATACTCTTGTGAAATGCAGACAGCACATCATACTGTGTGGATTCATCCGCCTTCACAATCGGTCGCCGAATAGACTCTTCTGCCACACCAAGCGTAATATGAATGGATCCATCCTTCTCCGGTGGCGTGGTCAACGCAGCCAGTTCAAGCGCGTTAAGCGCACGCCGAATATCCCCGTTGGCCATCGTAGCAATATGTTCAAGCGCCTCATCGTCTGCCTGCAGCTCCATGAATCCCAGACCCTTGTCCGCATCGCTCAATGCTCTGCGCATTGCAATAAGGGAATGCTCCTTGTTCAACGATTCCAGCTGGAACAGGGTGGAGCGACTCATCAAGGCTCCATTGACATAATGAAAGGGATTCTCTGTTGTCGCGCCGATAAAAATAATCGTGCCCTTCTCTACCGCTGGCAATAACGCGTCCTGACGTGAACTGTTAAACCGATGTACCTCATCGAGGAACAGAATGGTTTTCGTTCCATACAGCTGTTTGTTCGTTTGGGCCTGTTCAATGACTTCACGCACATCCTTGACGGAAGCTTCCACTGCATTCAGGCGAACGAACTGTCCTTGTGTTTGCTGGGAAATAATATGTGCCAGGGTTGTCTTCCCGCATCCCGGAGGGCCGTATAACAAGATCGACGAAATCTGATCAGCCTCGATGGCGCGCCGGAGTAATTTCCCCGGTCCAATAATATGTTCCTGTCCAATATATTCATCCAGGTGCTCTGGCCGCATGCGGTCCGCAAGCAATCTAGCTTGTGGCTTTGAATCCTGTTGAAACGAAAATAAATCCATTGCTCATCACTTCCTTAACGGATTGCCTTGACTTGTGTACAATTACGCTTCTGGTGGTTCTCCACTCTCTATCATATCATACTCCCGCGGTAACATAGCCATAAATGCGCCAAGCGCACTGCTGACAAACGCATCCTTGCGTGTAATAAAACGAGTCATCATGTGGCTTATGCCGGAAGGGAGCGAATGTTTGCGAAGGCTGCCATTTTCAATTTGCTGCCGAATTACAATCTCCGGTAACAGAGAAATCCCCATCCCCGATGTTACTCCACTGATAATTGCTTCCAATGTACCGAATTCCATAATCACCGGACGGTTTACCCCACTTGAGAGCAACCACTCCTCTAACGTTTGTCGGTAGGAGCATCCCATGCTGTATACAAGGATCGGCTTACGGGTAAGTTCATTTTCTGGTCCCACACCCGAGGAAACTACAAATAGCTCTTCATCAAATACATCGATAGACTCGATATCAGGATGATCACAGGCACAGCCAATAAATGCTCCTTCCAATTCATACCCAATCACTTGATCAATAAGCATCTGCGAGTTGCCAGTAGCCAGTGACAAGGACACGTCGGGATACTGTTTATAGTATTTTGCAAAAAGCTCAGGTAAACGTACCGCTGCGGCAGTCTGTGTAGACCCTATTCGCAACGGCCCTGATGGTGTACTCGTCGCCCGAAGCGCCTTGGAAGCATCATTCAGCAAACCAATGATTTTATCCGCATAGGTCAGCAGCATCTCTCCGGCTGGAGATAACGTCATGCCTCGGTTATGACGAATGAACAATGTTGTACCCACTTCTGCTTCCAGATGCCTGATTCGTGCCGTTACGTTCGATTGCACATACCCCAGTTTAGAAGCAGCTTTGGTCAGGTTTCCTTCCTGTGCAACACACTGAAATATTCTAAGATCCCCGCTCTCCATGGTCCCTCCACTCTGACATCATTCAAAATGATATCCACTTCATTACCAATCATTATACTTCATGTGTAAACCGGACTACAATTCATGTAGATCCCAAACCAGTCAGCTGACTGGATGATGATAAGGAGTGTTCAGCATGACATACTGGAAAAATAGAGTTGCTGTGATCACTGGTGGTGGAACAGGTATAGGTCGTGCTGTAAGTCTGATGCTGGCTGAGCGCGGAGCGTTGGTTGCCGTTAACTATTCCCGCTCACGAGATGCAGCAAACGAGACAGTTCAACATATTTTGGATGCAGGAGGTCATGCATTGGCCGTTCAAGCCAACGTTGCCGATGACCTTGATGTGAGGCGGATGGTCACCACAATAACTGAAACCCATGGCCCAATCACTGCGCTTGTGAATAACGCCGGCATCACTCATCATATCCCCCTGCACGATCTGGAATCAGTTACAGATGACGTCTGGGATGAACTAATTGATGTAAATGTGAAAGGCATGTTTCATTGTGCTCGTGCAGTGACGGAAGATATGAAGCGGGCTGGCGGTGGTTCTATCGTAAATCTGGGCAGCATCGCAGGCAGTACGGGTTCAGGCTCCTCCCTTCCTTACGCTGTCTCCAAAGCAGCCGTGCACGGTCTGACCTTATCACTTGCGCACGCTCTCTCACCACATATTCGGGTGAATGCTATCGTCCCTGGTGCAGTTGCTACAAGGTGGTGGGCTGGAAATGAGGATCGAATGCATCGTCTCGGTGGAGAGCTGTTGTTACAGAAAATTGCCTCGCCTGAGGACATCGCACACATGATCTGTGCCGCGCTAGAACAGCAATCCATGACCGGACAGCTGATTACTGTAGATAGCGGACAGACGTTATGAGCTCCAGTCATGATAGAGATACCTGGATTATCAAACCAATGAAATATACACTATTGATCATTTTGACAACGTTAATCATGGGAACTTCTTTTCCAGTTGGCAAGATCGGCATGTTATATGCCCCACCTTTCCTGCTCATGGGCATACGTTATGTACTGGCTGGTGGATTGATGGCCTGGTTCCTGCGTAAACGTCCTTTACCTACCAAGTGGCAGTCTTGGTTGAAAATAATCCTCATTGGCCTGTTCCAATCCGCAGGAGTGATGGGCTGCGCCTATTACAGCATGAACTGGATTACATCCGGTGAATCGGCCATTATTACGTTTACCAATCCGTTGCTGGTCATTATCCTCAGTGCTCTCTTATATAGAGTGACCTACCGTTACAGTCAGTGGATCGGTGTTCTGCTCGGTTTCGTGGGGATTATGTTAACCTTTGGATGGCATATGAGCTTTAGCCCTGGAACCTGGATTGGATTTGGCGGTGCGATCTCCTTTGCAGTATCGACATTGCTCATCAAACGCTGGGGCGATGGCTACGATACTTTTGTCTTAACCGCTTATCAGATGCTCGCGGGAGGGGCAGCGCTGCTTCTGCTAAGCGTATGGACTGAACAGCCTCACTTTATGGTGAATACCACCTCAGTGATGGTGCTGCTCTGGTTAACACTTGTTTGCTCCATCATCCAGTTCTCACTCTGGTTTTATCTGCTGCAGAATAGTGACCCCGCCCAAACCAGTTCGTATCTGTTTCTGGCACCGTTCTTTGGTGTATTGTCGAGTTGGATTTTGCTGGGAGAGCACGTTCAGTGGTTTGCATTGGCAGGCGGTTTACTCATTGGTGTCGGTATATTCCTGGTGAACCGTCGCTCGTCCAGAATGAGAAATAGCGTAACATAACTTAACTTGAACTCCCCGTCGTTCTTCGTCGAAAAATGAAGCTATTCTCGCACAAAAGCAGAAAAGGCATGCGCTTATGAGACTTTCCCATAAACGTCATGCCTTTTGTTGTATAAGCAAACTTTATCTAACCAAGCTCTGGCCAACCCTGAATGGTTACCGGCTCGCCGTCGGGATTATGTGTTGCAGCCGCATAGATCGGCAGTTCACCCTCGTGGAACAACCACAATTCATGCAAGGCCCGTGTACAACCAACGTACAACAGTTTTGCATCACCCGCATTCGGCAAATAATGCTTCTGGTCTACGTCTGCCACAATAACGGCATCAAACTCCAACCCTTTGGACAGATAGACTGGTAAAACGGAGTGTCCACCCGTGTACTGCTTTTTGCCACCATCGATCAGATTCAGATCCCAGCCTGCGGCCTGCAGTTCACGATGAAGTTCCTCTGCTTCATGCAGTGTACGGGTCAGAATGGAGACGGTTCGGTAGTCTTTGACCGTTAACACCTTCAAAGCCTCTTCAAGACTCGCTGTTCGCCCTTCGTCTCCATAAGCTAATGTTCGAACCGGATCACCGCTCCGGAAAACAGGTATCGCCGTAATCCCGCTCTTGACGCCACGTTCCAGAATCGTGTTCGCATAGTCGATAATTTCCATCGTCGAACGATAGCTTCGGGTCAATGCAAAGTATGCATTCTGTTCCTCAGGAAATAGAGAACTCATCTCTTCCCACGCATGAACACCACGGTACTCATGAATGCCTTGGGACAAGTCACCCAGTATGGTGAAGGAATGTCCTTTGACGAACTGATCCAATAACGCCACATGGAATGGTGAAAAGTCCTGCGCTTCATCGATCACGACATGATCGAACCGCTCCGAACCCTCAATATCATGAACCAGTGTATGAATGTATACCAATGCAGGCAGATCCTCTTCACGGACGATATCCTGCTTCAGATCTGCTGCCGTTTGTTTCATGACAAGTTTTGGAATAAGCCCGCTGAGTGACGCAGGCACAGACCCACCCTTTGCAGCTTTGAACAGCTGTTTGTATAATGTAAGCGGCTCATATTGCGGCCATTTCTTGGCATAAGCTTTCTCACGAGTAGATGCTTTTTTCTTGCGTTCTTTGCGCACAGCTTCTGGCATCGGTTTCTTAAGTTCCATCTCAATCCAGCGGTGAACCCGCGCCATGACCCGTTCTTTGCGTTTGGCTAGTGGATAATGCTTATATTCCTGACCGAACCAGTTCTCGATCTCCGTCTTGCTGAGCACCTTACCATCCCATGGACTGAAGTCCATATCCGGTACGGAATCTGCTTCCATCCCCGACAGCCACTCTCGAATAAGCTCCATGAAGCGGATGGATCCTTTGTAACGTCCAGGTACATCATCATTCAATTCAGGTCGTGCATCAGGTGTTTCAAACCAGGTATTCAATGTCTCCGACGTATCCGCGAGTGGCATCTCCAGTCCCAGCAGGTTCATTGCCCAATCCGGGAATGTCCGCTGCTGAATGTCCCCTACTCCGAGTTCCGGGAGCACATCCGAGATGTAATCCAGAAACATGTGGTTGGGTGCAAAAATAACCATTTTCTCCGCAGATACCTGCTCCTTATACTGATACAGCAAAAAGGCAAGCCGATGCAGGGCAACCGTTGTTTTCCCGGATCCGGCCACACCCTGAATGATCAATGCGGTGTTTCGCGCCGCACGAATGATCAGATCCTGCTCCGCCTGAATGGTAGATACGATGTCACGGAGTTTGTTGTCCTTGTTCTCTCCCAGACGATAGACGAGAAATTCATCGGATACCGCTGGCTGGTCGCTGTCACGGTTATATGTATCCGCCACACGTTCCAATATCCGCTGCCGAATGACAACGTTTCGTTTCAGATATACGAGACCTTCAATAAGCCCTTCTGGGGCTTCATACGTAGCGGAGGCTTCGCCTCCCGTAAATGAGTAAAACAGGCTTGCGACAGGAGCACGCCAATCGATGACGAGCGGATGCTCTCCCACCTCTTCGCGGTCTACACCGATTTTGCCAATATACAGCGGTTTCCGTGCACCACTGCCCTGTTCTTCGAAATCCAAGCGTCCGAAATAGGGTTGCTGCGCGCTCTTGGACAAGGCGGTGCGGCGCTCTTCGCGTCCAGCTTCCAGCACTTGTTCTGTGAAGTCGTGGCCGGTATACACCGGAATGTTCTGCAGCCGTTCCAGCTGACTGTCCACTTCCTCCATCGTTCGCTCTAACCTGTACTCTTCTTCTTGATAGGCACTTTGAAAGCTGTCTGACATGTTTCAGTTACCTCCTAAGAATATGTTTGCTCTGCATCGCCCTGGCAATACAAAAGGATACTTACTATATCACATAGGGCAATTGAAAGCCACATCCGTTTTGTAGGCTTACTTTTGTAAGGCATGAAGCTTATCTGAATTGATAATTAATGATGGCACTGGCAAGCGCACAACAACCGAACAAAATAAACCACCAGGCCCACTTGTTTCTGGCCTGTCTGCGCCTGCTGTTCAATGCGCCGTAAATCCCGATTAGCAGTACGATGGTGGAAAAACTAATTCCTACGATCCAACCAGCCATTATATCTGCCCCCTTTGTTTTCAGTAAACACGATTAGTCTCACTTTTCCTGGCTTTTAGAAGAAAAGCTCCCCCTCTAATATCTATTTTGAATTCACTTTTTCCGATTTTGTGTATTAAATAGTTGCTGTCTCCATGAAGGGGAGTCAAATCAAAATCACTTTTTAATATTCCCGATCTTTTTTTAAGCAAAATTTCGAAACCTTCGTTATCCGGAATAGAAACCACTACTTTTGCTCCTGTGGAAACGGAATGCAGGCTCTCCGGCATCTTGAGACAATCCAGGTTCAATCCTCTGCCTGTAGTTGTATATTGCAAGTGACGGAATTCCCCCGTAATATCGATCTTGGCTGAAGTGGACTGGAGAATGAGTCTATCTGCACTAAGATGTTGTCCTTTTACTACGGATGCTACTGCGTGCAGTTCAAGCTCCTCCATCCTTCCTGCTAGATCTACATGACCTGAGGTGATATTGCATCGACAGCGATTGGCCTGAAACGGATTCAACTGGAGTTGTCCTCCCGTAGAGTTTAAAAAAATAGTATCAAAAACCCGAGCTGGTAGATGAATCTTCAATGCTGTTTGACCTACGTTTAACCCGATGAGTCCTCCCCTTTTTCTTCCGTCCACAATGCTTAAGGTATCCCCTCGTATGTTAACTTGCATCAGTCTTCGCTTGGAAAACCACGCATCCGTATATTGCATGACGTGGATCAGTTCATCTACACTCGGAAGAACTCTGATATCTCCTGACAACCAATTTAGCTGTATATCACAAATGGATTGATCAATGTCTATGCTCTTGCATATGGCAAGCTCGCTACTTTTCAACATCTTTTTCCTCTCCATTTCAAACAAACATGTGTATTTTTATTCGGCCTCCGCATACCCTCCCGTGCTGGCATGCCGATTCGTAATCCGTTGAATGAGCTGTTCACTTACGATATCCGCGCCCAAGAGCTTCATCATGTGCTGTAGAAACTTGAGTCTCTCCAATGTCTGTTCCTGATCTCGGCCAAAAAGAAGGGGGTTAATCCAAATGTTGACGAGCAACATGAATATTTCTGCACATTCCAAAGGAAATTCGACCGAAATAGATCCATCTTTCATACCCTGTTCCATGATACTGGCAATAATTCGTGCATCCTTCAGAACACCTTTTCTGATCCCGCCAAGAACAAACTGCGGATTCTTGATCTGTGTGCTAAGAACCTGATCAATCGAATTGGACTGGATTCCAGGATCAACAATGATATTTTCCAAAATGCTGATGAGCTTCTGTCTGGCATTCGGAGCATGCGTGTTCTGGATGAGTTCCATGAACATATCCTCAGCCCGCCCAAGCTCCTTCTCCATCACTGCACTAAGAATATCCTCCTTGGACTTGAAATGATGATATATCGCACCTTTGGACATACCTAATTCATCTATAATGTCCTGAATACTCGTCTTTTCATATCCTTTTTCGGTAAACATTTGAGTTGAGACTGCCAGAATCAGGTCCAGTGTCTGCTCGGGGTATTTATTTCTAGCCATAAAATCCTCCTTATACATACCAACGGTCGGTATCTATAATATAGAGTATGTTGGTCTTATTGTAAATATTATGAATTTAACAGAACGAGAAAAAGGATCTCCGTTGAAATACCTCATGGGTATAACGGAGACCCTGCATTAATGGGAATTACTCTTCGTTTTGCACTCTAGCTGCATTGCCTTCCTGTGCCACAAACTGCTTCTGTGCTAATTCACGGTATACCGGATGATTACTAATTAATTCCGCATGTGTTCCCGTTCCGGTAACGTGTCCATGCTCCAGTACAACAATCTGATCGGAATCCACCACAGTGGACAATCGATGTGCAATGACAATCGTTGTTCTGCCCTCCATCAGATTGGACAAAGCCTGTTGTACTTCATACTCCGAGGTGCTATCCAGACTGGATGTCGCTTCATCCAACATGAGAATATCCGGACTGCGCAATAAGGCACGAGCAATAGCAATCCGCTGACGTTGGCCCCCGGATAACTTGATCCCTCTCTCGCCCACTTCCGTGTCATAACCCTGTGGCAGTTTGTCGATGAAGTCGGCAGAATAGGCCATCTCAGCAGCTCGCTGGATCTCATCCATCGTGACCTCACGGTTCAATCCATATGTGATGTTGTCTTTGATCGTACCCGCCATAAGCGGACTTTCCTGAGAGACATACCCGATCTTGCTGCGCCAGGAGGCCAAAGAATAATCCGTTATCGCTTGTCCACCATACGAAATGTGGCCTGAATCCGGCATATAGAACTGCTCCATCAAGGAGAACAATGTTGATTTCCCGCTACCGCTTGGACCTACAATCGCAGTCACTTTGCGTGTGGGAACCGTCAGATTGATACCGTGCAACACTTCTTCTCCTGTGACATAGGAAAAGTGTACATCATGGAATGCAATCGTCTCATTTCCTTTTGGAGCTACCTTGGTGCTATCATGAGGTTCTTCCTCATCGGCAAGAATAGCTTGTATGCGCTCCGTAGCACCAACTACTTTCTGTAAACGGGAGTATAGAGTCGTGAATTGTCCCATTGGCATAATGACCTGGAACAACAGCAAAATGAACGCAACCAGTTCACCAGGCGACAGCAGTCCAGACGCTACACGCATTCCCCCCACACCCAGAATAACGACCAGTACGGCAGTCATGACAAATGTAAACAAGGGACCAATCAGCGCGAGGATACGTGCCTCCTGCAAGCCAAAAGCAAACATTTTACGAATCCGGGAATCTCCCGCTTCCACTTCCTGTTTCTCCGTACCGTAGGCTTTGACTAATCGGATTTCGCCAATAACCTGACTGAGCACTGACGTAAGACCCGCCATCTCATCCTGTTGTTTCTTGGAGATCTTGTACATTTTCTTACCCACCGGCAACAGAATCAACAGCGTAAGTGGCACCAGACTCAGAATAATGAGCGACATCACCCAATCCAAATAGAACAGTAACGCCACACCACCCACAACGGCAACGATGTTGGACACAAAGGAAACCAGATAGTCTGCGATCAATGTCATGATCTGGCTTGTATCATTCGTAATTCGGCTCATGGTATCGCCAGTGCGATTGCGATCGAAATATGGCATTCGCAGCGACAATACCTTGTTCCACAGCTTGGTGCGTAGCGTTGCGACCACGCGTTGTCCAGCGTAATTTAACATATAAATGCTAATGCCCGAGGCAATCGCCTGAATCACAAATGCCCCAAGCAACAATAAAATCACAGATTTGTTCAATGCCGAAGTGGTAAGCCCATCAATCAGACCTTTGGTCATCAATGGCACGATCAGTCCGGCTGTTGTTTGAATTAAAGTTAAGATGAGGGCCAGAATCAGGATCAGTTTTGGCGGGTTCGTGGAAGCGATAAGCTTGACGAAATCCTTAAACCCCTTTTTTCCTACCTTCGGTTCATTCTGCCCTGCTTGTTGCTGCTCTTCCATTCCCGTTCCTCCCGTTCTCCACATCTGCTCACCAGAGATCATACGTATGAATTTACATGACGTTGCCTTTTCTTATTACAAAACGCCATGCAACACAAAATTGGCTAAAAAGAGGATGGAAATGCCATACATGACCACAGGCACCTGTTTACCTTGACCTGCTGCCAGCTTCGCTAATGGATAGGCAATAAATCCAAACGCCATACCGTCCACGATGCTATATGTAAATGGAATCATGACCATGATCAGAAATGCCGGGAACGCCTCTGTAAAGTCACCAAAATCCATATCTTTCACACCTTGCACCATCAGGCCACCAATAATGATCAAAATGGGAGCAATTGCACTGTCCGGAATGTAACCGAGCAGCGGGATGAAGAAAAAAGTAGCCCCGAATAACACGGCTGTAACAAGCGGAGTCAAACCTGTGCGACCGCCTGCGGCAATTCCGGCTGTAGTCTCGGCTGCAGCAACTGGAGGACTACTTCCGAATATACCTGCCAGCACGGTACTAATCGATAGGGCACGCAGACTTCCTTTGAACCGCTCCGGACGACCAATCATCTGTGTCTGAGCGGTAATTAATCCGATATTTTCGAACACCACAATCAGCAGTAGCAGGAATACCGCAATCCAAAACGCGACATCAGCCAGCTTCATCAAAGATAATTCGCCAAACAACCCACCGTATTGACGCAGCGCATCCATCGCTGATACGGATTCACCCGGGTTCACTGCTCCAAGTACATAGGCAAGGCCTGTCCCGACCAGAATACTGATGAGAAGTCCACCCTGTACATTCCGTATAAATAAAATCAAGGCAAGCACCAGCGTAACGCAGGCTGTAATGACATTCGGATCATTGAAGTGCCCAATCGCGACAAACGTAGTCTGATGTGCGATGACAATTCCACTTTTTTGCAAACCAATGAATGTGAGGAACAATCCAATCCCCACCGTAATCCCGTGCTGCAGATTTTTTGGAATCGCTTCGCTGATCATTTTGTATAGTGACGTAAACGCAACAATGGCAAACAGTATACCTGTAACGGTTACCACGGCCAGCGCTTCTTGCCAGCTTAATTTCATCGAGTGTACAAGTGTATAAGTGAAAAATGCATTAATCCCCATTCCAGGCACAACAATAATCGGTGATTTCCCGCCAAATGCCATGAGCAAACAACCTGCAATGGACGTCAGCAGGGTTCCAACCATGGCCGCCTGCAAGGGCATTCCGGCATCGGAAAGAATTGTAGCATTGACCATAACGATATAGACCACGGCAAAATAGGAAATGGCTCCCGCCACAACCTCCTTTTTCCACTGGTCTCCTGGCTCCATGCCAAGACGTTTGGTCATCCATCCGTGTTTCATTTCGTTCTATTCCCCTCTCTCAAGCTGCAAATTCTTTATGTATGTATCATCATTTCGCGCAGCAGTGAATATCATACACGGTTTTGACTTTGAAGTACATGACGTAACTCTGACATTTATCTAGAGGTGCAGTTCAGCTATCATAGACGATTGACGTCCCATCCGCTCTTCTCTTCTCTTGCGAAGTATGATACACAAAAAAGCGCAGATGCCTTATCAGCATCCACGCTTCTTCAGTTGGCAGCAAGTTACTGCTGCTTGTTCTCTGCAATTTCTAACAAATCCTTAACGGCAACACTGACCATAATCAGTCCGGCTACCGGAGGTACGAATGCGTTACTCGCAGGTGGCTGTTTAGCCTTGCGAATTTCCGGTGCATTCTCGGGAACGATTTTCTCTGTAACATCAGCACGCGGTTTCATCGGCTTTTCAGTCGAGAAAACCACTTTCACGCCTTTTTTGATGCCGTCTTTACGAAGTGTGGTACGCACAACACGGGCAATCGGGTCCATGGTCGTTTTCGAAATATCTGCAACCTGGAATTTCGTCGGGTCCATTTTATTCGCCGCACCCATACTGGAAATCATCGGAATTTTACGTTTCAGGCACTCTTTAATGAGATGGATTTTGTAGATAATCGTGTCGGATGCATCCAGCACATAATCCAGTTCATATTTGAACAATTCCTCATACGTTTCTTCCGTGTAAAACATATTCAGGGCAATCGCATCACATTCCGGATTGATCAGTTTCACACGTTCCACCATCAGATCCGCTTTTTTCTGCCCTACAGTCGTGGTCAGAGCATGAATCTGGCGGTTAATGTTGGTGATGTCCACTACGTCTTTATCAATCAGGATGATGCGACCTACACCGCTACGGGCAAGGGCTTCTACAGCAATACCACCTACACCGCCAATACCGAGCACGGCTACTGTACTATTCTTCAATGTGTTCAGACCTTCAGGTCCGATCGCAAGTTCTGTTCTTGAAAATTGATGGAGCATTGAGAATCGATGCCTCCTTATTTCTTTTCCGCTACCGGTTTACGGGCTACACGGATGTGAAGTTGTTCCAATTGAGAATCATCTACTTCAGAAGGTGCATTCATGAGCAGATCCGTTGCACTTGCCGTTTTCGGGAAGGCAATCGTTTCACGCAGATTCGTGCGACCCGCCAGCAACATCACAAGACGGTCCAGACCAAAGGCAATACCACCATGCGGTGGAGTTCCATATTCGAATGCTTCCAGCAGATAACCGAATTTCTCATTCGCTACTTCTGGTGAGAGTCCAAGGGCAGCAAACATTTTCTCTTGAACATCACGTTTGTAGATACGCATCGAACCGCCACCTACTTCATAACCATTCAGAACAAGGTCATAGGCTTGAGCGCGGATTGCACCCGGATCTGTGTCGAACAGATGTACATCTTCGTCTTTTGGACGTGTGAACGGATGGTGTTCTGCCACATAACGCTTGGCATCTTCATCATATCCGAGGAGTGGGAAGTCCACAACCCAAGCAAATTTGAATTTGCTGTCATCAATCAATCCGAGTTGACGGCCGATTTTCAGACGCAATGCGCCCAGAACGTCAGCAACCACTTTTTTGGTGTCTGCGGAGAAGAGCAACAAGTCGCCATCTTCAGCACCAGTACGTTCTTTCACAGCTTCGATCTCTTCAGGCGTGAAGAACTTCACGATTGGCCCTTTGAATTCGCCGTCTTTCACTTGAATCCAAGCCAGACCTTTCGCACCGTAACGTGCAGCAAATGGTCCGAGATCATCGATCTCTTTACGGCTCCATGTGCCACAGCCTTTGGCGTTCAGCACTTTCACTTCTCCACCCTTTTCGATGACAGAAGCAAATACTTTCACACCACTGTTGGCTACGATATCGTTCATTTCAACCAGTTCCATACCAAAGCGCAGATCTGGTTTGTCTGAACCGTATTTACCCATTGCATCTGCATACGTAATCCGTTGGAAAGGCAGTTCCAGCTCAACGCCTTTGGTTTCACGCAGCAATTTGGCCATCAGCTCTTCCATCATTGGCAGCAGATCATCCTGTTGCAAGAAAGAAGTCTCGATGTCGACTTGAGTGAATTCTGGTTGACGGTCTGCACGCAGATCCTCATCCCGGAAACAACGAGCGATCTGATAATAACGCTCAACGCCACCCACCATCAGCAATTGTTTGTAGATTTGCGGGGATTGTGGCAAGGCGAAGAATTCACCTTCATGCACACGGCTCGGTACGAGATAATCACGTGCACCTTCCGGGGAGCTCTTGGTCAGAATTGGTGTTTCCACTTCAACGAATTCTTCTCCATCCAGGTAGTCACGGAACACTTTGGACGCTTTGGAACGCAGTTTCAGTGTTTCGAACATCTCCGGACGACGCAGGTCCAGGTAACGATATTTCAAACGAAGGGATTCGTCGACTTCAACACCATCTTCAATAAAGAATGGAGGTGTTTTTGCCGCGTTCAGCACTTCGATTTCTGTAATTTGAACTTCAATTTCGCCTGTAGGCAGGTTTTTGTTAACTGTTTCTGCATCACGTTTAACAACTTTACCCGTTACAGCGATAACATACTCGCTACGTACGCGATCTGCGATTTGCAGAGCTTCACCGGAATAAGCCGGGTTAAAGACAACTTGTACAATCCCGCTGCGATCACGCAGGTCGATGAAGAGTACGCCCCCCAAGTCACGGCGGGTCTGAACCCAACCGTTCAATGTTACTGTTTCACCGATGTGTGCGGGTGTTAATGCGCCGCAATGATGACTTCTTTTCATAACCAAACTCCTCATTATGTGAATTTCCGTTCTGTGTGGACAGTTAGTTGCCTGCCCCTCAACAGTCCGGTTACGTGTAGACCATGTATTCGAAAAGGCAAGTTACCTCTGGCCCATCAGCTCCCGATTAGTCGAAAGCGTCGGAACCTCAGTAATGTTGCCGGATCAATTGCTTTACTTGAATGTTTAAGACTTAATGTATCACTTCGTGCTTATTTACTTTCGCGTATAGCCGCTACCAGATCATCCAGCTTCACGGTTTGTTGTTCACCTGTATCCATCGACTTGAGGGCAATCTCACCACGCTCCAGCTCGTCATCACCAAGGATGGCAGTATAGCGGGATTTGAAACGGTCAGCTGATTTCATCTGTGCTTTCATCTTGCGGCCCAGATAATCACGTTCCCCAGACAGTCCAGACTGACGAAGTTTGAACAACAGACGGTTCACTTCACGATCAGCTGCCTCTCCCAGAGCAACAAAATACACATCCAGTGGAGCCAGCGTAGTAACCTCAATGTTTTGGTGCTCCAGAATCAGTTGAATGCGCTCCAGACCAATACCGAAGCCGATGCCAGGCTGATCAGGTCCGCCGATATCTCCAACCAGACCATTGTACCGACCGCCGCCGCCAACCGTATCGATTGCTCCAATACCTTGGGCTTTTAATTCAAACGCAGTCAGTGTGTAGTAATCCAAGCCCCGCACCAGACGATTGTTCACAGCATAATCCACACCGAAATCATCCAGGTATGCCTGTAGTTTGGCAAAGTGATTCAAAGACTCTTCATCCAGGCTATCCAGTATGGACGGTGCCCCTACGAATTTGTCCTGATCGACTTTGCAGTCGAGTACACGCAGTGGATTGCGCTCCATGCGGGACTGGCAGTCCTTGCACAGGCTGTCTTTCATCGGTCTAAGGAATCCAAGTAACGTCTCGCGATATTCTGCACGGCTAGTCGAGTTACCAACAGAGTTGATCTCCACTTTGACATCCTTCAAGCCGAGCTCTACGCACAACTGGTAGCCCAGTGCGATCACTTCCGCATCAATCGCCGGGTCCAGCGCACCGATGGCTTCTACACCAAACTGGTGGAACTGACGCTGACGACCTGCCTGCGGACGCTCATACCGGAACATCGGACCGATGTAATAGAGCTTGCTCACATCCGGTTCGCCGTAGATTTTGTTCTCTACATACGCACGGACAACACCTGCTGTTCCCTCCGGACGAAGAGTCATGCTGCGATTGCCTTTGTCGTCAAAGGTATACATTTCTTTCTCAACGATATCGGTAGTCTCTCCTACACCGCGTACAAATAAAGAAGTCTGTTCGAAGATCGGTGTACGAATCTCACGGTAATTAAACCGTCGACACAGATCTCGTGCTTTTTCTTCTACGTACTGCCATTTCTCGACAACTCCAGGCAGTAAGTCCTGCGTTCCAGTCGGTTTTTGAAAAGCCATCTTGATCCCTCCAGCATTGATTTTTCTCTAAAAGTTAAAAATTCTACACGTGATCACTGCGCGGGCAGAACATACAATCGCTGTTATCCCCAGATTTTTTAAATTAATTTTACAATGTGGAAATCCGGTGATAGCATATGCTTCCGAAGTAGCTTTCTTTCAGAAAGCTTTTAGGCGAATGCTTCGCTTTTACAGGTTTTTTCTGCCCTCTCCGTTTTCGTATATTTCTTTTAAATCAACTTATATAACAAAAAAATCCCTCGCCCTGTCGCTGTATACAGCAAACAAAGGGACGAGAGATTGTGTAATATACATTCACCCGTGGTACCACCCACATTCCGGAACCCTGACACTTTAGCCGTTCAGGTTCTTCTGATGATCAGGATTGCCAAACTCCCCTGGATCAAGCAGATATTCCGCTCTACGTGTAACGCACGTCCTGCGCAGGCCAGCTACTGTCAACAGATCAAGTCTGCTGTGTTCGCTGTCTGTTCTCGGGGAAGTCATTCGTCCGCTCATCAAGAGAATCCTTACAGCCTGGGGATTCCTCTCTGGTCATGTGGGCACGGAGTACTTGGTCCCGTCATCAAATCAATAATATAGTTCAAGAAACGACTTTAATTGACTATAGTCAACGTATTATTTTCTGATTGTAATGAACCGCAGTACTAAAGTCAAGGGTTAACACGAAAAGACAGCACAAAAAAATTACCCATAACGCTTTACGGAATGAATAGTCTACAGAAATCACTGCTAATAGAAGTTGGATTTCTCCAATGAATCCCAACCTCCATAGCTTCATAACTCTATTGTTTCAGCATCCACTTCAGCAAATCCGGCGCGCTTGCCCATAGACGGGAGTGCATAATGACATATTCAATCGCTTCGTTGGAATCGCCCATTCCGACAAAATCAGGGAGATTATGCGGGAGCCTCTTCAGACCCAGCAGGTAATCAGGCACATGTTTGTTCACATCCCGAGCCGCACGGTACAGCATGTTGAGCTGGGAGGTGATTCCGTTTTTCTTATACTCCAGAATGATCTTGTCATAGGCAAAGGCCGTTGCGGCGTCACCTCTTCCATACTCCTCCAGCAATTGCTCTGCCTGATCCAATTGGTTACTGTACAAATATACAGCACCGAGCAGGTAACGTGCTCCGGTATTGTCTTCCTTATTAAGCTCTAGAATATGCTCCAGGGTTTGTGCCGCTTCTTTGGCATCTCCGCCAAACCAGCAGGAGTCGGCGTAGCTTTTGCATATCCGGATATAGGGACGCGTCTCATGAAGCCCCCAGAAGTCCCCTTTGTTCTCCTCAAAGAACAGTTCGCCCAGTTCACGTTTGCCAGCAGCGATTCCTTCCTTGAGGTAAGATCGTGCATCATTCTCATTGTCCGATTCCTCAGCCAAAATGAGATACGCATCAGAACTGTCAGGATACATCTCCAGCGCTGTTTCCGCCAACTGTACTCTCCGTTTGGAAGAACTGGCTTCCCTCGCCTTATCTAGCAGAGCCTGTGCTTTGTCCTTTGATGTGGCTGGACTGTTCAGTATCAATAACTCGTCCGTTTCGCTGCCCATGCCGTAGTCTTCGATGTAATTGAACATCTCCTTAACCTTCCGGGAGATTGTGCCAGTCGTTACCTCATATTTATCAGCCAGCTCAGGCTTTGAGACATTGAATCCGTATTCCTCGGACAGCAAATACTCAATTGCCGCACAGAACGAGCCTGTCTTCTTCACAGTTGGGCTGGTCTGACGGGAATAGCCGTTCCATAACATCAGAGCTTCCAAAATCAGCTCCGGCTCGTATTGGCCCTTCATGTTCTCAATAAGCTGCAGGGCCAGCTGTTCGTGAGTCGGATGCTCCCATTTCAGTTCGCTCGCCACCATCTTGTTCAGCTTGGTCAAGGTCAGCTTGCTCTCAGGCTGAATGGAGGCTTCCCGGACCGGTTGTTCCGTCGATATCAGCCCCAGTATGGATTCTACCGCAGAGGGCTCCTTGTTCAGACAACATTTCTTATATTTTTTCCCACTTCCGCATGGGCATAGATCATTTCTTCCAACCTTACTCAAAACTAATTCCCCCTTAAATCTGTCACCAGCCATTCGAATGAGGACACTGTTGCTATAGTATGAAGGTGTCATTTCTCAAACGAGGCATTCTATATAACTTACAATTGTTCTTGAACCTACTGATGTTTATGAATAAAATCGGCTTAAATTATTCAAAATCCATTTCTCTATTCTAGCAAAAATTTATATAAAGGGGTAAACTTCACTTCATTTCCCCCAAAACATATACATTCTCATCCCAAAAAAAATAGCCTGCACACGGTGTGCAGGCTCAAAGGATATATAAAAAAAGGGGGTCATGTGTGTTATTATAAGCCCACTATGTTAAAGGCTTGTGTAACTAATATTACAGTAATATTACAAAAATGATAGCGCTTTATAATTATGTTTTTTTAATATACCTCATGATTAAAAAGCCCTTGCACATCGCTCGACTCTAGTCAAGCAGTGCAAGGGCCAAGAAGTATCTACACGTTAATTCAACTCTTCCACATAGGCATGGTTGGAACGAAGCTTATGAACAATCTCGTCATAGTCCTCATCCCTTACTTTGGCAGACAGAACATAATGCAGATCATCATAATCGGCCGAGGACACGTCCGCAGCATCCAGCATGTCACCATCCTCATTCACCCTGTCACGAGAATCCCGTTCTGCATCACGGTCCACATTGGCTACCACTGGGATCACATTTTCGCTGGCAGGAACACCTGGGGCCGCACCCACACCCATTGCCCCGTTGGTGCCTACACCACCTGCTGTATTATATGGCACCAATGGTACCATCACACGCGTGTCTCTACCTACGGCACTGTCGAGTTGACCTACTTCCAAATGCTCTGTACGGAACGTCTGAAGAGATGTTCTTGCACCTTCTGCCTCGTCTTCGGTTCGAAAATACGCCTGAATATGTTTTGTCATGTCAAACCCTCCTTTTTCGGAATAAAATGCAACGCGAACTCTGTGAGCTTCACGATGTAACGTAGTAAGATACATCCATGTATGTGAGTTAAACTTGGTTAAGTTAAATAACTTTTAACAGTTCACGCACAAACGCAGGCTCATCTTCAGGCGTTCGGGATGTAATATAATTTCCATCCACTACAGCCTCATGATCTTTGAACTCTGCTCCAGCGTTCACCATGTCATCTTTAAGTGGCGGATAGGAAGTAATGGTTCGTCCTTTCAACAGATCGGCACTCGCCAGAATCTGAGGACCGTGACAGATCGCTGCGATTGGTTTCTTCGCACTGTTGATCTCGGTAACGAACTTCAGAATGTTTGCATCACTCCGCAAATTCTCAGGAGAAGATCCACCAGGAATCACGACTGCATCATAATCTGAAGAGGATACATCAGCGATCGCCTTATCTGTAGTATAGGAGGCCTTTCCTCCCTTACCTTTAAGGGTCTCACCGGCTTTTAATCCGATAATCTCCACTTCGTGACCAGCTTTCTTCACTTCGTCATACGGAACTTGCATCTCCGAATCTTCAAAGTCATTCGCCAATAAAAAAGCAACTTTACTCATAACGTATGTTCTCCTTTCCGTGTTCGAACTTTCTTTAGGAAACGGGTCTTGCAGTACATTGGCACTTCGTTGTGCCTCATTTTGTTATTACCCTCACCAGAGCAATTTATAACAACTCCATTTGTATTCATTGTTACTAATTGCAAAAGTTAAGGCTAGAAAACAATTAGTACACAACAAAAAGCCCTGATTCGATAATGAACCAGGACTTTTTTATATCTGTGTAAACATTCAAGATCGCGGAAGATGATTTTGCTTCCCTTTGTCCGAATCCTGAAGTGCCCAGATCGTTGCAACACATTCAGCAGCCGCACGGGCAAGGTGTAATGATTCATGCAGGCTTCCAGGGTATACCAAAGGTTCCGTACGCGTACGTGTTTCTTTCGCAGATTGGCGCATAATAGGGTGGATACTCCTTTGATTAATAAGTAGTCATCAACGAATTATCCTTATTATGGCCTGAACTCCATGATATTATGCACGCGGTTCCTGACGAACCGGACTTTCAAGCATCAAAGTCACTGGTCCCCAGTTGGTAAACGTTACATCCATCATCGCTCCGAAACGGCCGGTTTCAACCCGAATACCTTTCTCACGCAACAGTTGATTAAACGTTTCATACAACAGTTCTGCCGCTTCGGGTCGGGCCGCAGCCGCAAAGCTCGGACGTTTCCCTTTACGACAATCGCCGTACAGGGTGAACTGGGAAACAGACAGTACAGCACCGCCTACATCAAGCAGACTGAGGTTCATTTTCTCCTGCTCATCCTCAAAAATCCGTAACCCACTAATTTTGTCAGCCAGATACTGAGCATCCTTCTCGGTGTCCTCGTGGGTAATGCCCACGAGCAACATTAATCCCGATTCAATCTTGCCCGTCAGCTCGTCTCCCACGGTAACCTTAGCCTCTTTACAGCGTTGTACAAGCACCCTCATGTTACAGGCTCCTTACTGCATAATCCGATGCACCGAATAGACATCTTTCACCCGTTTAATCCGTTCTACTACGGATTGCAGATGATCCGTATTACGAATCAGAATGGTCACGTGCACCAATGCTAATTTATTTTTATCTGTCCGTCCCGTGACGGCAGAAATATTTGTTTTACTTTCAGAAACAGCCTGAAGCACCTCATTGAGCAGCCCATTGCGATCATGACCTGTAATCTCAATATCAACACTGTAGTTGGCTTCAATATTCTCTTCCCACTCGACCTCGATAACACGAGCTGCTTCTTCTCCATCTGCACTTGATGGGATATTCGGACAGTCACTCCGGTGAACTGAAACGCCACGTCCCCGTGTAACATAACCGATGATATCATCCCCAGGTACAGGATTACAGCACCGTGCAAAACGAACAAGCAAGTTATCAATGCCTTTGACACGTATGCCATTGGTTGGACGATTTTTGCGTTCAGGGGCAGGTTTAAGCTCGCGCATCTCGGAATTTAATTCCAGCAAACTGGACTCTTCCTGCTCTTTGCGCAATTTCTCGGTTGCTTTGGTCACGATCTGTGCAGCGGTAATTCCACCGAATCCAACAGCCGCAAGCATGTCATCAATATCGTTAAACGCATATTTTTTGGCAGCTTCCATCAACTTGTCATCCGTCATCCACGCAGAAGGATCAAGTCCCATACGTTTCAGTTCACGCTCACAGCTCTCCCGACCTTTTTCAACGTTTTCTTCACGGCGTTCCTTCTTGAACCATTGCTTGATCTTCGCTCGTGCATGAGAAGATTTCGCAATTTTCATCCAGTCCTGGCTCGGTCCGTAAGAATGTTTGGACGTCAAAATTTCGATGATATCACCTGTCTTCAGATGATAATCGAGCGGAACAATCCGACCGTTTACTTTGGCACCAATGGTCCGATTACCAACCTCTGTATGGATTCGATAAGCAAAATCCAAAGGAACAGAGCCGATTGGCAATTCGATGACTTCTCCTTTTGGCGTAAATACAAATACCAGATCCGAGAAGAAATCCATTTTGAGTGACTCTACGAATTCTGATGCATCCTGTGCTTCGTTTTGAAGTTCAAGAATTTCACGGAAGAACGTAATCTTATCTTCAAAATGATTTCCGTTCGCAGCGCCTTCTTTGTAGGCCCAGTGGGCAGCAATACCAAATTCAGCAGTCCGGTGCATATCCCATGTCCGGATCTGTACTTCCGTTGGTTCGCCATTGGGACCAACTACCGTTGTATGCAGCGATTGATACATATTCGCCTTCGGCATCGCAATGTAGTCTTTAAAGCGTCCAGGCATCGGTTTCCATAGCGTGTGTATAATTCCCAGGGTAGCATAACAATCCTTGATATTATCCACAATAATACGGATGGCAAGCAGATCATAAATTTCGTTAAACTGCTTGTTTTTGGTGGTCATTTTCTTGAACACGCTGTAGATATGTTTCGGGCGGCCCGAAAGGTCTGCCTGAATTCCCATCTCATCGAGCTTGTTCGTAATTCCATCCATAACCGTATCAATATATTGCTCACGTTCCGCACGTTTTTTGTGCATCAGGTTTGCAATTCGGTAATACTGCTGCGGATTCAAATAACGGAGGGCGATGTCCTCCATTTCCCATTTGATTGCAGAGATACCCAACCGGTTCGCAATCGGACAGAAAATCTCCAGCGTCTCATAAGAGATACGGCGCTGGCTTTCTTCCGACTGAAACTTGAGTGTCCGCATATTGTGCAGACGGTCGGCCAATTTAATCACGATGACACGGATGTCCTGCGCCATGGCGATGAACATTTTGCGGTAGTTCTCGTTCTGCTGTTCTTCCTTGGAGCGAAACTGAATACGTTCCAGCTTCGTCAAGCCGTCAACAAGCATGGCACACGTATTGCCGAAATGATTGCGGATCTCTTCAAGTGAAACCGTAGTATCCTCTACTACATCATGAAGAAGCGCTGCTATTATAGAGATGGTGTCCATCTGCATGTTCACAACAATGTCGGCAACCGCAAGCGGATGCAGAATATACGGTTCTCCCGATTTTCGCGTCTGTCCATGGTGGGCCTGATCAGCAAATTCGTAAGCTTCTCGTATGCGCACCAGATCGGGTTCTTTGATATATGCCCCGGCCTTCTCGAGTAATTGCTCTATGCCCATTCTGATCTGTTCCGTGTCCTTTCTATACCAAATGGAACCCGTGACAATGACTCAACACAGGTTCCCCGTAAAAGTAATTTCCTATAATTATGACGCTTCGCCCGTTTCCCGTCAACTACTGACGAATAAGAGTACTTATCCAATTTTTATATTGATGATCCGTATTACTTCTAAGCGGTTCCCGTACGAACGACAAGTGATTGAATTTGTTTCTTCATTCTTATGTATTATTGCCGTTATTTGCTGAAATAGAAGGAAATTTCATGAAAATATAAATTTTATCGCGCTGCTACGTCAAAAATGTTATTGCTTAATTAAGAGAAACTCTGTAATCTATTGAAAGTTTGTGTTTCGGAAAAGGAGATGAAATTCATTGCAACGCGAAATTCAGGTTAATCAAAAGATGCCACTCGGCTCAGGTTCACTGCTTAGCCTTCAGCATTTGTTCGCCATGTTTGGCAGTACGGTGCTTGTACCGAACCTGTTCGGTGTCGACCCTAGTATGATATTGCTGATGAACGGAATTGGAACCCTGTTGTACATACTGATGTGTAAAGGAAAAATCCCCGCCTATTTGGGTTCCAGCTTTGCTTTTATTGCTCCTGTCACGATGGTATTAAAAGAACATCCAGAGAACGGTTACTCGATGGCTCTTGGCGCCTTTATCATAACAGGTATTGTTTTCTGTCTAGTAGCTCTCATTGTGAAATATGTCGGAACAGGCTGGATTAACGTGGTATTCCCACCAGCAGTTATGGGTGCCATCGTTGCTTTGATCGGTCTGGAGCTTGTACCTGTTGCAGCTGGTATGGCCGGATTGATTAATTCCGATTCGGTAGCTAATCCCAACTGGGTTCCTCAGGCGAAACCTATTATACTCTCTATGGCCACGCTCGGGATCACTGTCATTGGTGCCGTAACATTCCGTGGATTCCCCAAAATCATTCATATTCTAATTGGTATTGTAGTGGGTTATATCCTTGGTTATTCTATGGGTCTGGTTGATAAACAGGCTATTGGAAACGCTGATTTCCTCTCACTACCAACCGTGACTACACCTACATTTGACTGGTCTGTTGTCTTCACCATTTTGCCTGTAGCACTTGTGGTTATCGTAGAACATATTGGACATTTACTCGTAACAAGCAGCATTGTAGGCAAAGATCTATCCAAAGACCCTGGCCTCCATCGTTCCCTGCTTGGTAACGGCGTATCTACCATATTGTCCGGGTTTGTAGGATCAACCCCGAATACAACCTATGGTGAGAACATCGGTGTTATGGCTCTGACTCGGGTATACTCCACATATGTTATTGGAGGCGCAGCGGTTATTGCAATTGTACTCTCCTTCTCAGGAACATTCTCGGCGCTTGTAGCCAACATTCCTGTACCCGTTATGGGTGGCGTATCCCTGCTTCTGTTCGGGGTAATTGCGGCATCCGGTCTGCGTATTCTGGTTGAACAGAAAGTCGACTTTGCCAAACCAACCAATCTGATTCTCACTACACTTGTACTGGTCATCGGACTGAGTGGTACAGAAGTTATCTTCTACGGCGTTCATCTGAAAGGAATGGCTCTGGCAACCATTGTCGGAATTCTGATGAGCTTGTTGTTCAAGTTGTTTGAAGTGCTGGGTTGGTTGAATGAAGACTCCAGAAAACAGCCTATCACTGAAAAAACACCTGATTAATTCAATAGCAGACACATCAAAAAGCCTGTTCTCCCACACCTTTACGGTTGGAAGAACAGGCTTTTTGATAATCATTAATGCTGTATATTATTTCCCGGGAAACGGGGAAAGCAATTCATGTTTCATCACAGCAGTGCATATGGAGATTTAAGCTTAATAGTTCATCAATGTGAATACATCGATTTCAGGCAATTTAGAACGACCGTTCAGATCAGACAGCTCGATCAGGAAGGCAGCACCAACAACTTTTCCGCCCAATTGTTCAATCAAATTGATGGAAGTAGCAATCGTCCCACCCGTTGCGAGCAAATCATCTGCGATCAGGACATTTTGACCTTTCTCAATCGCATCTGTGTGCATAGCGAGTGTATCCTTGCCATACTCGAGATCATAACCGACTTCAATCGTCTCTCCAGGCAGTTTTCCACTTTTGCGAATCGGAGCAAAGCCGACACCAAGAGCGTACGCCAGAGGGGCGCCCACAACGAAACCACGTGCTTCAGGTCCAGCAATGACATCAATTTTGAGATCAGAAACCATCACTTTCAGTTCATTGATCGCATTGCGGTACATTTCTCCATCTTTCAACAATGTCGTAATGTCCTTAAAGCTGATTCCCGGTTGTGGAAAGTCAGGGATGACACGAATATAATCTTTAAAATCCAAAATAATCTCCTCCTAAAATAAATACACAAACTTCCATCTAAGATACGCCCTTCATCCGGGATATCATCCATTGTGTCAGTTGCGGCGTGGATGCATCCAGCATCACCTGTTCTGTCTCGGCCATGCTTTCGAGCGCCTGATAATGACGTGAAGCGGTTAGTTCACGTTTAGGCGGGTTATCCACAAACGCAATTTTGCCGTTATCACGGGTAATGAAGGATAGCTCTTCAAATACATCCAACATCATTGTTATCATGCGCGGCGAACAACCACACTGACGACTGAGCACAGGAGTAATCTCTTGTTCCTCCACGGGTTCAGCTTTCCATTTCAACACCTGCATATAAATACGCTTGAAGAGTTCTCTGGAAGGCATCTGAAGGCGATCTCGGCGGTTGCCTGATCCGTGCAGAAGGATGATATTCTCTGCTCCACTGAACAAAGCCAGCATGGCATCAAGTTGTTCCGGGGTTTCCGGCGTATCAAACACAAATAACGTCCGGACTTGTTCCTGTCCATAATGCTGCGCAGCAGCATTACACGGAAATAACCCGACCTTTCTATCATATACCCAAAGGCAAGGTTCATACAATGAATTTCCCTCGGAAACATCGGTTTCTTTCCGAACAATAGCACCTATAGAACCTGATTTGTATCGCAGATGCACCTCAAGTGAGCTCAAGAATTGCTTCATCGCATTCAATGGCTCGGTATTACCGCGCAAATCAAACACCTGGACCTGAGGAACATGGATGTCCTGAAGCATCAATTGAGGTTTTCTCATCCCATTCCACTCATTGACGGACAGTTCTCCCATCACATCAATTACGGTACCTGGGAGAAGAAACTCTGCTAATGCTCCCTTGCCAAATGCGACAGTTTCCAATTGCTGACCATCTTGTTCAAGCACCAGTTTCAGGTGGCGCTTCTCTCGTCCCATCGTTCTGGTTTCCTTCACAGTCACGCTTCTCAACACAAACCGTGGCGAAGGATTGCTCATCCCAAAAGGTTGCAATCGGTCGATCTCCTGGATCACTTTCAGCGGAACATCACTAATTCTGCATTCATCATCCGCAAGACGCTGAGGTACAAAGTCCTCTTCGGTCAACACGGTTGCAGCAAACTCATTCAAGCCCGCCTCAAGTTCTTCCAGTTGATCCCGATGCAGGGTCATCCCTGCAGCAGCCGGATGTCCCCCGTAATGATCCATGGTGTGTTTGTTGACTGTGAGTGCCTCATAGATATCCAAGCCCTCAATGGAGCGCGCAGAGCCTTTGCAGACACCACTCTCTGGATCAATCCCAAGAATAAGTGTAGGTCTGTAATAGCGGTCCAGTAATTTGGAAGCCACAATACCAACCACTCCGACATTCCAGCCCTCACCGGCCAATACGATTACATCTGGAACTGATCCTGAACGAAGCTGTATCTTTTGTTCCAACTGTGCCGTTGCTTCTTGTAATATGCCCTCTACGACTTGTTGCCGTTCCCGATTCAATAGATCAAGCTGACCGGCTAGCGTATGAGCTTCATCCAGATTCTCGGTTGTGAGCAGCGACACCGCTCGCCCCGCATGGTCCAAACGTCCACTGGCATTAATACGTGGTGCCATGGCGAAGGCAATATTAATCGAAGTCACCTGGCTCTGATCTACACCACTAATTTCAAGCAATGCACTTACACCGGGAAGACGTGAGCCGCGCATGGATTCTATTCCATAACTGACGATAACCCGATTTTCACCTTCCAAAGGCATCAGATCGGCAACGGTACCGATGGCGGCAATCTCCATCCATTCACCAGGCACTTCCCCGATTAATGCCTGAGCGAGCTTCAAGGCTACTCCAGCTCCTGCCAAACCTTTAAAAGGATACGGACAGCCTGGAAGTTTCGGATTAATAAGTGTAAAGGCTTCGGGCAAAATTTCAGGTGGTTCGTGGTGGTCTGTCACAATGACCTCGATGCCCAGCGTTGCCGCATAGGCAATCTGTTCAACAGCACTGATTCCGGTATCCACGGTAATAATCAATGAAACGCCTTGCTGATGGGCCCAATCCAACGCATGGTTGTGCAAACCATACCCTTCATTCGAGCGATGAGGGATATATATATCATACGAGGCCCCAAGATGACGCATCAGGTGGATCATCAGCGATGTACTGGATACGCCATCGGCGTCATAGTCCCCATAGATTAAAATATGTTCTTCCCGCTCCAAAGCCAGCTTGATTCGAGGGACAGCTTCATTCATGCCGAGTAGCAGATAAGGATCATGCATCTGATTCAGATCAGGATGCAAAAAACGTTCGGCCTCCTTCTCATTGTGCACTCCTCGACTCACAAGCAAACGTCCAACAAGAGGTGAAACGGAAAGCGCCTGCGAGAGTCCCGCAGCCGCCTCCAAATCGATATTCGGTGTATTCCACCGGTATTGCGAATAAAGCAATGATAACGCTCCTTTCCTGATCTACTGGACCCGCGCTTCACTACTGAATTAATGTCGCTTCGTGATCGGGCAGTTCATGATTGGATTTATAAGGATAGCCTGGATCATAAGGTATCGCTTGAATCTGTACTTCTTTCACATGACTAAAACGGGTTAGCAGTAGTGTCTTCGCCCGATTAGCAATCTCCTGTGCTTCCAGTATTGAAATCCTCGGATTCACACTAATGACCAGCTCAATCGTAACATCATGTTCCTGTTCCCTTGCAACCAAGTGCTCAATGGTAATGATGCCATATACCCGCTGTACGGTCTCTTTGAAATCTAACGCTTCTTCCTGCTCCAGTTCCTGAACGAGTGAACCATAGACTGTGTCCACAATCATTCTGTAACCCTTGTGAAGCACAAAACAGGAAGCAATCAACGCAGCCGTGGGGTCAAGGTAGAGCAGCATGCTCAGACCTGTCTCTTCACCCGTCATCGAACCGATAATACCGATTAATACGGTGAGCGAGCAATAGAGTGCACGACGATGTTGCTGTGCATATGCCAGCGCCTGAGACTGGTTTCGTTTACGGAAATATCTGTACTGAAATTGAAAAATTGCTTCCTTCACAGCGAGAGCTGCTACAGCCACCAAAAGCACCGACTTCCCGGGGGCTTCAGGTTCACTTCCGGACAGACTCCCCAATGCGGAGATGGCAAGCTGCAAGCCGCCCATAAGGATCAGTACAGATAACAATACCGAAATTCCCGGTCTGGCAACACGGGAGTGTTCTTTAAAGCGTTCCCTGCGTGCCTTGCTCTTATGGCGTACAGACTTGGAGGGAAAGAGACCAGCCAGGGCAGAACCAGCTTCAGAAGCAGAATACAAGCCGTCTGCGAGCAACGATTTGCTGTTTGCCATATAACCGACCCCAGCCTTGATCACCGCAAGTCCCATATTACCAGCAATACCGCTCCATGTGGCAGCTTGAGCAGATGGGATATGTTCTCTGGTCATGAATATTCCCCCTTAATTCTGTACATAAAGTTGCAAAACCGCGCCTGGCAGACGCGGCTTCACATTACGATGTTTAGTTAGATTCTTTAGCCACTGTTTTTGGCTTGTTAACTTGTTTACCTTTGAGCGTGAACCATAATGGTGCTGCAATAAAGATGGAAGAATATGCGCCGAAAAATGTCCCGATGACCATCGCAAGCGAGAACATGCGAATGGACTCTCCACCAAAAATAAACAAACAAAGTGATGCAGCAAACACCGTAAACGTTGTATTCAGTGAACGGGTCATTGTTTGTGACAAACTACGATTGACTACCTCACGCAAGTCAGCTTTGGATGTCTTTTTGGCGAATCGCAAATTCTCACGAATCCGGTCAAAGATAACAATCGTATCATTGATGGAGAATCCGACAATAGTAAGTACAGCAGTAATAAAGGTCAAATTCACTTCGAGACGGAAGAGAGAGAATACACTTATGACGACAAAAGCATCATGGAATATGGAAACGACCGCGGCTAAAGCGAAGCGCCATTCAAATCGAATCGCTACATAGATCATGATCCCGATACTCGCAATAAGTACCGCGTAAATGGCGTTGCGTTCCAATTCTTTGGCCATCTCCGGATCAACGGTATTTACTTCATATGAAGCCGTTGCATCCAATTTGGTGAACTCTTGCTTGAACTTACTTTCTTGATTCTCATCCAGTTCTTTGGAAAAGCGGACATTCACTCTGTCTGAACCCGGAGTAATCGTAACGTCACCCTCGTTCACACCGATATCCTTGACAATCGGATTAATCTGCTCAGCAGTAATCGACTTGGATACACTGATATCTACATTGGAGCCTGCGCGGAAATCAACCGCATAATTCAATCCCAGAGACAAGAGACTAATAATACCCGCAATTGTCAAGATGATGGAAAACGTATAGGCAATCTTACTGCCTTTAACATAATCAAAATTCCAATTAAAGCGCACGAATTTCACTCTCCTTCACTCCGAAGTACTTAGGCTTCTTCAACACGTTACCCCGTACAAGCAGGGTCAACAGGAAGCGGGAGAAGAAAATATTCGTGATAATACTGGTGACAATGTCAAAGATCAGCACAAGTGCAAACCCTTTAACCGCACCTGTTCCCAAGAAGAACATAACCGAAGCAGCAATAATGGTAGTGACATTAGAATCAATGATCGTACGGAAGGAATGTTTACCACCCGCTTTAACCGAAGACAAGATCGACTTGCCGCTACGCATCTCTTCCTTAATTCGTTCGTAGGTGATGATATTGGCATCTACGGCCATTCCTATACCCAAGATAAATGCTGCAATCCCTGGAAGGGTAAGTACGAACTCTCCCATATAGAAGATCGCAAGTACTAGCCATGTATGTGCGATCAAGGCGAAACTCGCAATAATACCAGGAATACGATAAAGCCCAATCATGAACACTAGAATAATAACGGAACCAATTAATCCCGCTTTAATAGTCTGATCCAGAGAAAGCTTACCGAGTGTTGCACCAACACTTTGTGAATACTTCTCTGTAAGTTTCAGTGGCAATGCACCCAGGTTAATGGTGTCACGAAGCTGGTTTGCCTCATCACGTGTGTAGGCACCCGAAATCTGAGCGGAACCATCTGTCAACTGTTGTCTAACGGTTGGAGCAGAGAGCAACTCATCGTCCAAATAAATAGCGAGAGGTTGTCCGATCAAACGTTTGGTAATCTCGGAAAATTTGGCTTTGTCTTTCACTTGAATGTCAATCATAGGCTCATTCAATTGAGTGAACACAACTTTGGCTGCATTCTCAACAAATTCATTTCCGCGAAGCTCAATTTTCGTGTATTCGCCTTCCTTGTCATTCTCAGCTTTACTACGGAAGGTCAAAACGGCTGGTTCTTTCATTTTGGCTCTAACTTCAGCCTCGTCCGTAACCCCTGCCAACTTCAAACGAATCCGGTTGCTTCCTTCAGTGGTTACCTCCGGTTCGCTTGTTCCGAGCGCATTGGCGCGGCTTTCAAGACTCTTGGCTGTTTGCACCAGTGATGCTTTGGTGACTTGTTGTCCCTCATCGAGCGGCTCTGCTTCATATAAGATCTCGTAGCCTCCCTTTAAATCAAGGCCCAAGCGTATATTTTTGAGCAGCTCCGGGCTTGTTCCCACCATTACCCCTGTGGTGACAAGCACGACCAGAATGAAACTGATAATTCTTTTCATGCCGTTCCTAGATCCCCTTTCGTTCTCAATATTCCTATTATAGCGATGCCGTAAAAAGCAGTCAATTTTCAACAAAAAAGATCCCTTTCGTCTAGAAAGAGGACCCCCGGTATGCAGACACGGTCATAAAGTTCATAAAGCTTGTTGCTTTCAGTGACAAAATGTCGTTCACCAGCTGGTGAAGCGGTGGAATGCCCTGTTTTTCATATTTATGACTGACGCAATTCCAGACATCTTTGCTGGTGACATATTCGTAACCGACAAGCCTTAATTCCTCTGCCTTGCTACGGCAGAGCATCTCTATTGACTGTTCCAACTCCACATCATTCATTTCTTCCAACGGGGAGCCTCCCTTCGTACATCAAAGCCTTAATGCGGCATCAATATTACATCATTCGACTTCGCCCGATCATATTCCTTCTTGCTGGTTATGGTTCTTTTTGTTAATCGTGTCCAAGTTGTCATGAGAAGATAAAGGACTGGCATAGGATGAAGAACAACGGCTTTGTCCCGTTTATGATGATAACCTGTACTTTCAACCGGGAAAGAGGGGTAGTCTTGAAGAAACAGACATTTATCCAGGGGGCCATGATCCTGCTCGCGGCAGGCATAATTAATCGAATACTTGGTTTCATCCCGCGCATTGCGCTGCCACGAATCATCGGTGCAGAGGGTGTTGGCATCTACCAATTGAGCTATCCCTTTTTTATCGTACTGGTGACATTAATTACGGGTGGTATTCCGCTCGCCGTAGCCAAGCTCGTAGCTGAAGCTGACACCGGTGCCAATCGTTATTCCCCCCAGCGCATCCTGCAAATAAGCTTAAGCTTCACCCTGACGCTTGGCGTAGTATTCATGTTTTTGTGCATTATATTTGCCCCATGGGTAACCAAGTACGTGCTCACCGATGAGCGGGTGTACCATACGTTCGTTAGTATGAGCCCCATGATTGCCATTATCGCCGTATCTGCCGTGTACAGAGGCTACTTCCAAGGCAAGCAAAACATGATGCCTACTGCCATTTCATCCATTGTTGAAACCATCATTCGCATCATCTGTGTCATCTGGTTTGCCTGGCTTCTCCTCCCCCACGGTATTGCCCAGGCTGCTGCTGGTGCCATGCTGGGCGCACTCGTCGGAGAATTCGGCGGTATGCTTGTCTTATTGTGGAAGTACAGCAGACAGAAGAAAGAGTTACCGCTAGCCAAACATCAGAACATGTCCAATCTTTCAAGCAAGCCTATAACCGCAGGAAACCCAGTTATGAAAAATACAGATACTACGCAGACCGGATTAATTCGGCGTTTACTTGCGATTTCTGTTCCCGTTACGGCAGGTCGATTGGTCGGCTCCCTCTCCTACCTGGCTGAAACCATTGTTACTGCCCAGAGTCTTGCTCTGGCAGGCATATCCAAAGGACTTGCCACAGCACAGTATGGTGCACTACAAGGTATGATTATCCCTTTGCTACTGCTGCCAGGCGCATTAACCTCATCCCTTGCGACATCACTTGTACCTTCACTGTCCGAAGCTTCTGCTCAGGGTGATCGCGCACTGATACACAAAAGAATGCATCAGGCGTTACGCTTGGCACTCGTGACAGGTGCTCCGTTTTCTGTGTTTATGTATGTGCTTGCCGAACCGATGTGTCTTGTTCTGTATAATGATGCATCGATCGGAAGCATGCTGAAGCTAATGGCTCCTTTTGCTTTGTTCATTTATATTCAAGCTCCTCTTCAAGCTGCGTTGCAAGCCCTTGACCGTCCAGGTAAAGCACTGCTGAATACATTTATCGGTGCTGTTATCAAAATCACCTTGATTTTAACGCTCGCTTCCCAGCCCGAGTATGGCATCTTCGGTGCGATTATCGCTATCTGTGTGAATTCTACTGTGGTTACCCTATTACATGCCCAAAGCGTACGTAAACTGCTACAGTTCCGCTTCAAGATCATGGATTGGGTCAAAACGGGGGCCGGAATGTTTATCATGGGAGCAGCGACCCTGCTGGTATACGAAGAGACGGTCATGATATTGCCTTTTTGGGTCCGAATGCTTCTCGCGCCTTTCGTCGGGCTTATCGTTTATTTTATCGTTATGGGCTGGACCAAAATGATTGACTTTCATGATTTGACCCGTGCTCCTTTTATAGGTTCATGGTTCAAACGTCGGTCAGGCAAATGATATTCATTTTTTATCATCTTTTGGACTTACATACACTTTGCCATTGTGGTCGATGGAGCATATAAATACATCCTTGAAATCCAGAATTCCATTATGCTGGATCTGATTTTTTAGCCAAAATCTCGTTTTCTGGATGAGTTCCAGATTCTGATCCTGGACTTTACCGTCCATAATCAGAGGCAATGGCAGACCTTCATATTTGATATTTGGAAGTCCGTCGATTTTATTTTTCCCTGCTTTGGATTTACTGGAAGAAGACCCTTGTGAGTCAGAGTCCGAAGAGCTACTGTCATTAGAAGCATTCTGATCTTTTGGAAAAACGGTCAGCTTCCCTGTGGTCTCCAATATTGCGAAATCAACCTCACCAATACTATCTACATTTTGTTCTCGGAGCTGTAATAACAGATCATCCAGGTTATATCGCTGTTTGCGCATCTCATCCCGATGAAGAACGCCTTTGGAGATCAATACGGTAGGTTTGCCATCAATCATCAAGCGGAGTCTCCGGCTCTTCAAACCGACAAAGGCCATTCCGATTTGCACAATGATAACCGTCAGCATAGGTACAATGCCATGAGACAAAGGTTTATCTATATCTTCAATGACAAAGGCAGCCATCTCAGCGAGCATAATCGACACGACCAGATCAAACATGGATAGCTTACCGATCTCGCGTTTGCCCATAACCCGTATAGCACAATACACAAGGAAGTACATGAGAATGGTTCGAAAGATATGTGATCCGACATCTGGGAAGTTCACAACAGGGGTCCTCCTTCGAAACTGAGTTTATACAGTTAGCTGTAGTGCAATCCCTATTTTGGCCTGAACCTTACATGCTCATGCAGAAATAATCCGTTCATTTAATGGAAATTCAGTTCATAAGTCCAAAGGCTTGACCATACACTGTATTAACTTATAACTTGTACAAGGGGGTTGCTTCATGCAATTGATCCGCCGCTTGGTTTCGTTTCGAGTGTCCAATCCGATTCTGTCAGGCCTCTGTCAGGCTTTTGTATGGATGTTTATCGGGGCATTAATTCTCTCCTTGTTTCTCTGGATGAGCGGAATGCGGGAACAGGACCTCTCGCTCTATACCTATGTTGTTCATGGCTTGTCGTTATTGGTTGGTGGTTTTGTCGCAGGGAAACGCTCTGGTGAAAAAGGATGGTACTACGGAGGCATTACCGGAATCGTATATGGACTCCTTGTGCTGTTGATCGGATTTCTCGCGCTGGATGCTTCGTTTAATTGGAAAGATAGTTTACAACTACTCAGTGCCTTCTTCATTTCAGCTCTCGGTGGCATGTTCGGCGTTAACACGCATCGTTCCTAATTCACTGGTGAAGTACATCGACCTTCCCTTATCAAAACAAAAAGAGAACCGATCTCCAGGGAGACCGGTTCTCTACTAGGGAATACGCCACAAACGCACCCTCGTTATTCTATGTTACAGTAACTATTCAACAGCCGTGTCACGAGCTACAGCCGTGCTGATTGCATTACGGTCAAACGTAAGCTTAGTTACATCGTTTACACGCAATACAACCACATCATCCGTAATCTCAGCGATCGTACCGTGAAGGCCACCAATCGTTACAATTTTATCGCCTTTTTTCAATTGGCTCAGCATGGAATTCCGTTGCTTTTGCTTTTTGTTCTGTGGACGAATCATCAAGAAGTAGAAAATTGCAACCATGAGTACCAAAGGTACGATCAAAGATACAATTCCGCCACCTGCTGGTGTTCCTGTTAAAGGCATTCCCTGAAACATTCAAACTCCCCCTTATCGACTATGCATACAGATATTGCTTGTTACGCCAGTTCCCTTAAAACCTCAATTAGAAACCTTTGTCATTGTCATGAAGACCATATTGATCGAAAAATTCATCCCGGAAATCAAGCAAACGATCTTCCATAATGGCTTTACGTACATTACGCATCAAATTCTGCAAGAAATGAAGATTATGGATCGTCGTCAAACGCAGGCCAAATGTTTCATCTGCTTTGATCAGATGACGCAGGTAAGCTCTGGAATAGTTGCGACAAGTATAGCAATTACATTCAGGGTCAAGTGGCCCAAAATCAGTTGCAAACTTGGCATTGCGAACTACCAGTCGTCCCTGGCTGGTCATCGTTGTTCCGTTACGGGCAATCCGAGTAGGCAGAACACAATCGAACATGTCCACTCCACGAATTGATCCCTCAATCAACGCATCAGGCGAACCTACCCCCATCAAATAACGTGGTTTATTGGACGGCAACAAAGGTAATGTGTAATCCAATACACCATACATCAAATGTTTCGGTTCTCCAACACTCAGTCCACCAATAGCATACCCCGGGAAATCCATGGAAGTCAAATCTGCGGCGCTCTGACGGCGAAGATCTTCATGCATGCCTCCCTGTACGATGGCAAACAGACCTTGGTCATGCGGACGAGCATGACTTTCGAGACAACGTTCTGCCCAACGGCTCGTTCTCTCGAGTGATTTTTTTACATATTCATATTCAGCCGGATACGGTGGGCATTCATCGAAAGCCATCATAATATCGGAGCCAAGTGCATTCTGAATTTCCATCGCCACTTCAGGAGAAAGGAACTTCTTGTCTCCATTCAGATGGGAACGGAAGTGAACGCCTTCTTCCGTAATTTTGCGCATCTCGCTAAGAGAAAACACTTGGAATCCGCCGCTGTCCGTCAGAATTGGACGATCCCAGTTCATGAATTTGTGCAATCCGCCAGCTTCACGAATGATTTCATGTCCTGGTCTCAGAAACAAATGATAGGTATTACTCAAAATAATTTGAGCATCCATTTCTTTCAACTCTTCAGGGCTCATTGTTTTGACGGTTGCCTGTGTACCTACAGGCATAAAGGTTGGTGTCTCAATAATACCGTGAGGTGTATGCACACGCCCTAGACGTGCACCGGATTGTTTACAAGTTTTGATATGTTCATACGTAATTGCTGCCATTGGTTTTAATCATCCTCTAAAAGTTAATCGTTATATTAATATATCAACATGGCATCGCCGAAGCTGAAGAAACGGTATTGCTCTTGGATAGCTTCCTCATATGCCTGCATAATATGTTCTCTGCCTGCAAGTGCACTAACCAACATAACCAACGTGGATTTCGGAAGATGAAAATTCGTAAGCATCCCATCGATTACTTTAAAGGAGTAGCCTGGATAGATGAAAATACTCGTCCATCCGCTGCTTGCTTGCAGTACTCCATCTTCAAATTTGCTCCCTACCGTTTCCAAAGTACGGCAACTCGTTGTGCCAACCGCAAAAACGCGGTGTCCATTCTCTTTGGTCTGGTTAATCAGGTCTGCTGTTTCTTGTGACAAGGAGTAATACTCCTCATGCATGACATGATCTTCTACAACGTCGACCGACATCGGTCTGAACGTTCCCAGTCCTACGTGAAGCGTAATGAAGGCCACATTAACACCTTTGGCACGAATCTGATCCAACAATTCATCCGTAAAGTGCAATCCCGCTGTAGGTGCAGCCGCCGATCCTTCATGCTTGGCATATACAGTCTGATACCGCTCGCGGTCATCCAATGTCTCTTTGATATAAGGTGGCAAGGGCATCTCGCCCAGACGGTCCAGAATCTCCTGGAAGATTCCATTATACGTAAACGTAAGTTTACGGGCCCCCATCTCGCCCTCTTCATCTATGGTTGCCTTTAGTTCATCACCGAATACGATAACGGAACCAGCTTTCAGCTTTTTACCCGGCTTAACCAGAGCTTCCCATGTGTCGCCTTCGACATTCTTAAGCAATAACACTTCAGCTTTGGCTCCGGTATCTTCTTTTGTACCGAACAGACGGGCTGGGAGAACACGTGTATCATTCAGAATCAGTGTATCGCCAGACTCCAGAAAGTCGATTATATCAGGAAACGTTTGATGATTAATCTCACCACTATCTTTGTTCAAGGTAAGCAACCGGGATGCCGTGCGATCAAGCAACGGCGTCTGTGCAATCAATTGCTCTGGTAATTCAAAATCATATAAGTTCACATTCATTTTAGTTTCATTCCTTAACAATAGTCGCATTTTGATAATAGTGTTTCAATATTGCCTGGTAATCATACCCTTCATCTGCCATGCCTTTGGCTCCCCATTGGGACAAACCCAATCCGTGACCATTGCCCTGACCGATAAACATGAAGGTCTGACCCTGCGTTACCGCTCTCGCTTGACCATCACCACTCATAACCACAAGTGCATTACCGGATGATGTTCCTGTGCCTGAGGAAGAAAGTACAGAGGCACCCTTTGAGCCGGTTTTACTGGCTGTTTTGCCGTCAGCGCCTAATACAGTATAACTTCCGGTCCCTGCAATATCAAATAATGTGCTCGGTAATCCACCGAGCGCAGAGCGGTATGTATCGGCATATTTCACCGTCATAGCCTGTCCGTTGGCAGTGACTTCAAGTGCTCTTCCGGAAGGTCCACGCTTGGTTACTTCCAAGGTTGAGATTGAAGCAGGAACAGACGCTGTCGTTTTACCCTGAAGGGATTTAACCAACTGGGCAGACGTGAAAGGTCCTCTCACCCAAGCATAATCGTTGGATTGAGCCACTTTTGCCAGTACAACAGCTTCGTTGCCTGGATTCATTTTGGCTACAGGTTCCACAGTGGATTGAATTAACGGAATGGGACGCACATTGGTATTCTGAGCCGTTACCGTCACTTTCGCCAGTCCCGCATCGGTCTTGGTCGTTAATTCTTTGATGTTATCCTCACGGATGTACCCGCTAACGCCTGAATTGAGCAGCACATGGTACCATGTATGTAATCCTGTCTGGGCAGAAGTATCTCCCGAGCTAACCACATTAGTGAACACACCTGCTCCGCCGTTCCATACCTCAGAAGGATGAGCTGTCTGGCCGCCCGCATTGGAGGAGAACACCGCTTCGACGATTTTACCACCGCTCTTGACCACTTCTCCAGCCGTTGCATCCACTGCGCTGGTTACTTTATCATTCTCCGAACCAATCCCGTTATAGGCTTGGCTAAGTGTCGTATCCACGACATTGGCAATTTTAAAGCGTTCCCCCTGTTGAAGCGCGTAAGATCGAGCAGCTACGGCTTGAACTTTCAAAGCCTCAGCAGGCCAAGAAGAATACACCTCTGCCCCTACGACAGAGTAAAGGTACTGCTCCAGTGGTACAACATTGACCAACGCCAGGTCACCACTCACGATGCTGATTTCCATATCTCCACGATACGTTCGCTGGGAACGTTCCACTACTTTGATCCCATTGCCGTTTCCTTGTACCAATGCTTTGGATTCACTACCTGCAATCGTGTAATGCGGAGCTGTTTTGAGTGTATCCATACTTAATCCTGCATCCTGACGGATAATTAGCCCTGCACTATTGTTGACAGGTGTAAGGCTTACCCCCGGAGCTTTGGTTTCCACACTGTTCTTCAACACAGATAATTCCGCATCCGTTGAAGCTTCACCAACCCATACCGCATAGGCTTGACTTCCCCCATTCAATTGAAGGACTGGATAAGCACTAACTCCTGTTGCTAAAAGGTTGGCTTGTGCTGCCTCGGCTTCCTGAATCGAACCATAGGTTCCAGCAGACAGGCGTTTACTTCCTGTTACAGCTGGCTTTTGACCAGCCAGTTGAGCTGCTGCTACCTTCTGTACCCGTGTAACAGCTTGTCCAGCCAGTGCCTCTGTTGCGTAGTTACCCGTGTAGAGCTGGTAGATGGTATTACCATTCAGAGTAGTTGTGAACAGCAACGGTTTATCCGCGGTTGCCTGCAACAACTTTGCTGCTGCAGATGCTGCCTTAAAGTCCGATGTTTCCAACACCTTCACTCGGAATCCATCAGCACTGAAACGTACCTGCCCTGCCGGAAGGCTTACATTTGCCCCACTCTCTGATTGGATACTCCATTGTCCCGTCGATTCAAGCGTAATGAGTGGTGTAGTTGATTTATACGTACTGCCCAGATTCGCAAACATGGCTACCCGGATCGTCTGTCCATCATTTCCTGCTGCATAAGCAGGCACTTGCAGACAACCCACTGTCAAAAGAGCTGCCGCCAGTACCTTCAATCGACGACTCCACTTCTTCGTTCGTATTGCTTTTCCCACAATCAGACTCCTCTCCATGCATTTCCTTCACTTTATATCGGGTTAACACGTAATTATTTCAATGGTTGTGGTGAATATTCAACCGGCTCGATTATTTGCTGTCTCTTGGTGGAACCGGCAGACCCAAGTGATGATACGCAAGATCTGTCACGATCCTACCTCTTGGTGTACGCTGAATCATACCAATCTGAAGCAGATACGGTTCGTAGACATCCTCGATGGTCTGGCTTTCTTCCCCGATTGTAGCGGCGATTGTATCCAGTCCTACAGGGCCTCCCCGGAAGCTGTTGATCATGGATTTGAGCATCTTATGGTCAATCTCATCCAGGCCACGCGGATCAATCTGGAGACGTTGTAGCGCTTCTTCTGCCAGTGTCTGTGTAATAATCCCGTCACCACGCACCTGTGCAAAGTCGCGTACTCGTTTTAACAAACGGTTCGCGATCCTCGGTGTCCCACGGGAGCGCAATGCTATCTCTTCTGCAGCATCGCCGACGATCTCCACACCCAAAATTTCAGTTGAGCGTGAGACGATATAAGCCAGCTCATCAACCGTGTAGAATTCCAAGCGACTGATAACACCAAATCGGTCTCGAAGTGGAGCAGACAGCAAGCCAGCACGGGTTGTAGCCCCAATCAGAGTGAATGGTGGCAGATCCAGTCGAACGGAACGTGCACTTGGACCTTTACCAATCATAATATCCAATGCGGAATCTTCCATAGCCGGGTACATGACTTCTTCAACGGTACGATGCAGACGATGAATCTCATCAATAAACAAGACATCGCCTTCCTGCAGATTGGTTAACAATGCTGCAAGATCACCCGGGCGTTCAATGGCTGGACCTGATGTAGTACGTAAGTTAACGCCCAATTCGTTGGCAATAATATTGGCAAGTGTTGTTTTACCAAGTCCAGGTGGTCCATATAACAAAACGTGATCCAATGCCTCATTACGAAATTTGGCAGCTTCAATATATATCTTTAAATTTTCCTTCACCTGATTCTGCCCGATATATTCATTCAGATACCGGGGACGAAGGCTCAACTCAACATTTTGGTCCTCCATCATCAGGTTCGCGGAAATAATCCGATCATCCATGTTCATCCCTACCTTTTTTTGCAGGCTACAGCTATATTATAATATGCAATTTGTATTATCCCGTAAACAGCATTTGTAGCGCCTTTTTCATCAACACATCAACGGAATCCGCTGTAGTAACATCCTTTTTCAATTTGAGCCATACTTTATCAAGCTCACTGTCAGTATACCCAAGTGCCTTGAGACCTTCACGTGCCTCATCCCAGGCAGAACCACTTCCCGACTCTTCCGATGGAGGAGCGAACAAACCTGTTGCATACGCTGCGGCGCCAAAGCTATCCAGCTTATCCTTGAGATCCAGGATCATGCGTTGTGCAGTCTTCTTGCCGATGCCTGGCAATTTGGTCAAGAACGTAAGATTCTCCTGGTAAATCGCCGTAACCACATGTTCTGGTGTACCTCCAGCGAGTATGCCCAGAGCCACTTTTGGACCAATACCAGATACTTCAATCAGTTTACGGAACAACCGCTGCTCATCCCGTGTAACAAATCCAAACAGCAACATCGCATCCTCACGCACATGATGGTGAGTGTACACGGTAATTTCGCCTTCTTGCTTCGCAAATGCAAATGGATTCGGACAGAATACGCGATACCCCACACCATGAACATCCAGCACAATATAATCATTCTCTACATGAATGAACTGTCCTCTTAGAAAATCAATCATTTTCGCAATACCTCATTCAACTTGGAATTTAATGTATAAGAGTGCGCGTGGCACACGGCTACAGCCAAAGCATCCGCTACGTCATCTGGTTTAGGAACGACCTGAAGACGCAAAAACATTTTGACCATCTCCTGTACTTGCTTCTTCTCCGCTTTACCGTACCCAACAACGGCCTGCTTGATCTGCATTGGCGTATACTCTGCAATAGGCAAACCCTTCTGTGCGGCAGCAAGTACCATGACGCCTCTGGCCTGACTGACTGACATCGCTGTTGTAACGTTCCGGTTGAAAAAAAGTTTCTCCAGCGCTACTGCGTCCGGTTTGTATTTATCAATTAATTGCACCATACCTTCATAAACGTGAAGCAACCGCTCCTCTTCAGGGGTATGAGCTTCCGTCTGAATACATCCATATTGTACGGGTACCACCTTACTGCCGATTTTATCCACAAAACCAAAACCAACAATCGCAATACCCGGGTCAATTCCCAAAAAACGCAAAACCATCTCTCCCTCACAAAAGCGAACATATGTATCGTTCATTTCATTATAACAAAAGATAGACCCTGCGGCAGGAAAAACTTTGTCTAACTGATTACTCGCCTTTAATCGTGAATTTTTTACATGTTATTTCGAATTTCCAAGTATTTCGGTTCAAACGACAAAAAGGACATCTCTTCGATGTCCTTCATCATATTTCACGTATTTTGTTGAGTGTTGTCTTATAATCCTTACCCGCCATTGCGGATTAAATGATGATCTTCATCTACTGCATAGTCACTGAACGTAGAGATCACACTGTCATACTCGTCTTTATCCTGAATCCGAATGCCCTGCTGCAATTGCTCCAGTACTCCTTCAGGCAAAGAACTCTCCAACGTCCCAACATCCAACTGAAAGAACGTACGAATGACCTTCTCTTCTGCTGGCTTACCCTCATACAAATTAAGATTACCTACAGCATCTATGCTGATATACGCCTGCTCTTTACATAGCGGTGATAGGTCATCTACACGTTGCTTCAAATGCAGCTCATCTGATGTTCCAATGGTGGCATCCCATTCCGGATGCTGAGCCAGCAGCATCTTCAACTGTGGTCTAGCCATTTTGCCTAACTGCTCTGTTTCCACTCCACAGATGTACTGCGTTTCCAAAACTACACTCGTTAAATGATCTGGATCAGAATTCAGTTGCTCCATGAGTACTTGGATTTCCTGTTCAGATCTTGTTTCCTGCGTAACAGGTCCCATCACAGTGGTTGCTTCACTAAAATCAGTCGTCAGCAAACGCTCAATCGTAGATGAGATAGGCAAGCCACTGTATGCCAGTATCGTTACTGCAAGCAAAGCCGTAGTCATCCATAGTGTTCGTTTCCAGCGTCGCCAACGTCTCTTGAATTGTTTTCTGAAGTTAAACGTGTTCACATGAACCCCTTCTATCACTTTTTAACCCTATTGTGACCTAAAAAACGGGGCTTTATGCAGAACTAACTTGTCCTGTGAAGAGGGAAACTCCATGTGTTATGTTAAAGTGCATATTGTAATAGTATCCGACTTGTACTTATCGTAACTTATAAAGTAAACATAAAAAAAGTACTATCTAATTATAGATAGTACTTTTTCGAGATCGGGATGACACGATTTGAACATGCGACCCCCTGGTCCCAAACCAGGTGCTCTACCAAGCTGAGCTACATCCCGTTATATATACCGGCGAGAGGACTCGAACCTCCACGGTTTCCCACTCGATTTTGAGTCGAGCGCGTCTGCCATTCCGCCACGCCGGCAAATTTGAAGTTATAATGGCGCGCCCTGAGAGATTCGAACTCCCGGCCTTTTGATTCGTAGTCAAACGCTCTATCCAGCTGAGCTAAGGGCGCAAATATTGGAGCGGAAGACGGGAATCGAAC